>DATBER010000001.1:0-17486 GCA_036558905.1 Jatrophihabitantaceae bacterium
CGACATCCAGGGGATGTTCTCCAACGACATCGTCGGCAGCAGCACGGCGGACGACGGCCTGCGCGACCGCCACACGCTCCGCCTCTTCGCCGAGGGCGTGCCGACCTCCGAGACGCCGCAGCAGGCGGCGATCCGCCAGTCGGTCGGCGGCGAGAACGACGGGGCGTCCCGGCAGCTGGGCCGGTTCGTGGCCGATGTCGCCGACAACCGCGACACGGGCATGAACGTTCGGGTCATCTGGCGGCGCGACCGCTACCTGCGCAGCAGCGACCACGTGTCGTTCATCCTGCAGGGCTACCCGGCCGCGCGGTTCACCGAGCCCCGGGAGAACTTCGATCACGAGCACCAGGACGTGCGCGTCGAGAACGGGGTGCAGTTCGGCGACCTGATCGAGTTCTGCGACTTCGACTACATCGCGCGCGTGACCAAGGTGAACGCCGCGACGCTCTGGTCGCTGGCGCAGGGGCCGGGCACGCCGAAGAGCGCCGGCATCGATACCACCCAGCTGACGAACGCGAGCACGCTGATGTGGCAGCGCGGCACCGACGCCGACCTGGCCGGGTACGAGATCGTGTGGCGCGAGACGACCGAGCCGGACTGGACGCACGTCATCCCGGTCGGCGACGTCACGACCGCCACGATCGACCTCTCGAAGGACAACGTGCAGTTCGGGGTGCGCGCCGTCGACCGCGACGGCCATCGCAGCCCGGTCGCCGCACCGCAACCCGTGAGCTGATCACTCCGTCGTTTCGACCCGGTCGCGACCTGGGTAACGTTGACAAACGTGGTCGGACGCCTCGGTCTCACCTCGGTCAGCCCAATCGTCGCCGGCGGCACGCTGCCGGTGAAAGCGGTCGTGGGCGAATACGTCGACGTGTCCGCCGTCGTGTTCCGCGAGGGGCACGACGCGGTCGCGGCGAACGTCGCGCTGCGCGGACCCGGTGGTGCGCGCATCTCGTTCGTGCGGATGACTCCCGGCGCGCCCGGCACCGACCGGTGGCACGCGTCGATCGCCCTGGACAAGCCGGGCGCCTGGACGTACGCCGTCGAGGCGTGGAGCGACCCCATGGCCACCTGGGAGCACAACGTCACGGTCAAGATCGAGGCCGGGCAGGGCGCCGAGGATCTGGCCAACGACCTGGAGATCGGTGCGCGGCTGTTCGACAAGCTGGCCAGGTCGCTGCCCAAGCCCGAGCGCCCGCGCGCCGCCGCGGCGGCCAAGACGCTGCGCGACACGACGCTCGACGTAGCCCACCGGGTCGGTCCGGCGCTCGACGCGTACCTGCAGGACCTGGCGCACGCCCACCCGGTGCGCGAGCTGGTGACCAAGTCGCCGCGCCACGCGATCTGGGTCGACCGGCCGCGCGCGCTGTACGGGTCGTGGTACGAGTTCTTCCCGCGCTCGATCGGCGCCCAGCTGGCCCAAGATCCGCAGGCCCCGGCCCGCCCCGCTCGGCACGGCACCCTGAAGGACGCCATCGAGCACCTCGACTACGCCGCCGGTATGGGCTTCGACGTGGTGTACCTCCCACCCATCCACCCCATCGGCGAGGTCAACCGCAAGGGTCCGAACAACTCGCTCGTCGCCTCGTCCTGGGACGTGGGCTCGCCGTGGGCGATCGGGTCCAAGGACGGCGGCCACGACGCCATCCACCCCCAGCTCGGCACGATGGCCGACTTCAAGGCGCTGGTGAAGCGGGCCAAGCAGTTGGGGCTCGAGGTGGCGATGGACTACGCGCTGCAGTGCGCGCCCGACCATCCCTGGGTCACGACGCATCCGGAGTGGTTCACCACCAAGCCCGACGGCACCATCGCGTACGCCGAGAACCCGCCGAAGAAGTACCAGGACATCTACCCGCTCAACTTCGACAACGATCCGGACGGCCTGTACGCCGAGTGCCTGCGCGTGCTCATGCACTGGATCGACGTGGGCGTCAAGATCTTCCGGGTCGACAACCCGCACACCAAGCCGCTGGACTTCTGGCACTGGCTGATCACGTCGGTGAAGAAGAAGCACCCGGACGTGATCTTCCTGGCCGAGGCGTTCACCCGGCCGGCGATGATGCGCGCGCTGGCCGAACTCGGCTTCACCCAGAGCTACACCTACTTCACCTGGCGCAACTCCAAGGATGAGCTGTCCGAGTACGCGGCCGAGCTGGCCGCCGGCGCCGACCACATGCGGCCCAACTTCTTCGTCAACACTCCGGACATCCTCAACGAGTACCTGCAGCACGGCGGACCGGCCGCGTTCCGGATCCGAGCCGTCCTGGCCGCGACGCTGTCGCCGACCTGGGGCGTCTACTCCGGCTTCGAGCTGTACGAGCACCTGCCCGTGCGGCCGGGCAGCGAGGAGTACCTCGACTCGGAGAAGTACCAGCTGCGCCCCCGTGACTTCGCCGGAGCGCTCGCCGACGGCCGGTCGCTGGCTCCGCTGCTGACCACGCTCAACACCATCCGCCGAGAGCACTCCGCCCTGCACTGGCTGCGCAACCTGCACATCCACCACATCGACAACGACGCGATCATGGCGTACAGCAAGCGCGATCCGGCCACCGGCGACACGGTGCTCGTCTTCTGCACCACCGACCCGCACAACGTCCGCGAGGGCTGGACGTCGCTGGACCTGCCGGCCCTGGGCATCGACTGGGCCGACGAGTTCATCGTGCACGACCTGCTCAGCGGCGACAGCTACCGGTGGGGCCAGTACAACTACGTGCGCCTCGACCCGCACGACCACCCGGCGCACGTCTTCACGGTGCACCCCAGCCGCTGGTGATCACTGGCGCGTCGCGCCACGGCATCCGGATCACCATCCGCCACGATGTCGTCCACATATCCGCACCATCCGTCCCAGAGGGCTTGCCTCGGGACGTAACGTGGCCCGTACGGCCCCCTGACCATCGAGAGAGGCATCGTTGACCGTCCAGCCCAGCGCCGACAATTGGCAGAAGGCCGAGTCGGATCCGCAGTGGTTCAAGCGTGCCGTGTTCTACGAGGTGCTGGTTCGGGGATTCAGCGATTCGAACGGTGACGGCACGGGCGACATACGGGGACTGATCGACCGGCTCGACTACCTGCAGTGGCTCGGCATCGACTGCCTCTGGCTGCCGCCGTTCTACCCGTCGCCGCTGCGCGACGGCGGCTACGACGTCAGCAACTACACCGACGTGCTGCCCGAGTTCGGCACCATCGACGACTTCCGGGCCTTCCTCGACGCGGCCCACCAGCGGGGCATCCGGGTGATCATCGACGTGGTCATGAACCACACGTCCGACCAGCACCCGTGGTTCCAGGCCTCGCGCAGCGACCCGGACGGCCCGTACGGCAACTTCTACCACTGGGAGGACGACGACACCCGCTACCCCGACGCCCGGATCATCTTCGTCGACACCGAGCCGTCCAACTGGACGTTCGACCCGATCCGCAAGCAGTACTTCTGGCACCGCTTCTTCAGCCACCAGCCCGACCTGAACTTCGACGAGCCGGCCGTGCAGCAGGCCATGATCGACGCGCTGCGGTTCTGGCTCGAGCTCGGCATCGACGGGTTCCGGCTGGACGCCGTGCCGTACCTGTTCGTCCGCGACGGCACGAACGGCGAGAACCTGCCCGAGACGCACGACTTCCTCAAGCGGCTGCGCAAGGAGATCGACCGCGATTACCCCGATCGCATCCTGCTGTGCGAGGCCAACCAGTGGCCGGGCGACGTGGTCGAGTACTTCGGCGACCCGTCCGGCGGCGGCGACGAGTGCCACATGGCCTTCCACTTCCCGGTGATGCCGCGCATATTCATGGCCGTGCGCCGCGAGTCTCGTTACCCGATCTCTGAGATCATGGCGCAAACCCCGCACATCCCCGACAACTGCCAGTGGGGCATCTTCCTGCGCAACCACGACGAACTCACCCTCGAGATGGTCAGCGACGAGGAACGCGACTACATGTGGGCCGAGTACGCCAAGGACCCGCGCATGAAGGCCAACATCGGCATCCGCCGCCGGCTGGCCCCACTGCTCGAAAACGACATCAACCAGATCGAGCTGTTCACCGCGCTGCTGCTGTCACTGCCCGGCTCTCCCGTCCTCTACTACGGCGACGAGATCGGCATGGGCGACAACATCTGGCTGGGCGACCGCGACGGCGTGCGTACGCCGATGCAGTGGACGCCCGACCGCAACGCCGGGTTCTCCACCAGCGACCCCGGCCGGCTGTATCTGCCGCTGAACATGGACTCCATCTACGGTTTCCAGGTCACCAACGTCGAGGCGCAGACCCGCAACACCTCGTCGTTGCTGCACTGGACGCGGAGAATGATCCAGGTTCGTAAGGCGAATCCTGCGTTCGGCCTGGGTTCGTTCGCCGACATCGGGGGTAGTAACCCGAGTGTGCTCAGCTTCGTCCGCGAGTTCGGCGACGACATCGTGCTCTGCGTGAACAACCTGTCGCGGTTCGCGCAACCGGTCGAGCTCGACCTGCGGCCCTGGGAGGGGTCGCAGCCGATCGAGCTGATCGGCGGTGCCCAGTTCCCGGCGATCGGCGAGCTGCCGTACCTGCTCACGCTGAGCGGCCACGGTTTCTACTGGCTTCGCATTCCCCGTCCCCTGGAAAGTCGGCAGCCGACCGAAGAAACCGAGGTACTGGCGTGACACTGTCCGAGCATGACCTGCAGCCCCTGGTGCTCCAATGGCTGCCGGCCCAGCGGTGGTTCGCCGGCAAGGGCAGGACGTCCCACGCCGTCGAGCTGCGCCGCCTCGAAGTGCTCGCGGCCGGTCCGCCTGAGCTGTCCGTCTGGCTCGCCACCGTCCACTACGACGACGGCACGTCGGAGACCTATCAGCTGCCGCTCGTCCTGCGCAACGAGCTCGTCCAGAACCTGGAGCACGTCCTGATCGGCTCGGTGCTGATCGAGGGCGAGACTCACTGGATCTACGACGCACTGCACGACAAGGACGTCACCCAGGCCTGGCTGACCGGCATCCGCGACGAGGCCACGCTCGGACCACTGCGCTTCGCCCGGCTCGGCGAGCCCGACGACATCCCGGTCGGGCAGTCCAGCCTGGTCATGACCGCCGAGCAGTCCAACACCTCGCTGGTGTACGGCGACCGGGCGATCCTGAAGGTGTTCCGCCGCCTCGAGCCGGGCATCAACCCCGACATCGAGGTGCACAAGGCCCTGACCGAGCTCGGCGCCCGGCACGTCGCCCGGCTGCTGGGCAGCGTCACCGCCGACATCGACGGGCAGCCGACCAGCGTGGCGATGCTGCAGGAGTTCATGGTCACCGCCACCGACGCGTGGGAACTGGCGAAGACCAGCGTGCGTGACCTGATGGCCGAGGGCGACCTGCACGCCGACGAGGCCGGCGGCGACTTCGCCGGCGAAGCCGAGCGGCTGGGTGTCGCCGCGGCCGAGGTGCACGCCGACCTGGCCGAGGCGTTCGGCACGTCCGTGCTGCCCGGCGACGCGCTGGCCGCCCGGGCCACCGCCATGCACGCCCGCCTGGACGCGGCGCTGGCCGTGGTGCCGCAGCTGGCCGAGGTCGAGGACGGGCTGCGCTCGGCGTTCGACGCCTTCAGCGAGTCGGCCCGCCAGTCGACCGTGCTCGTCGCCCAGCGCATCCACGGCGACCTGCACCTGGGCCAGGTGCTACGCACCGTGCACCGCTTCGTCGTGCTCGACTTCGAGGGCGAGCCGGCCGCCACCCTCGCCGCCCGGCAGGCGTTCGACTCGCCGTTGCGCGACATCGCCAGCATGCTGCGCTCGTTCGACTACGCCGCCCGCCACCAGCTCGTCGACACCCCGCACAGCGCCCAGCTCGAGTACCGGGCCGACGAGTGGGCGCAGCGCAACCGGGCGGCGTTCTGTGCCGGATACGCCGAGGCAGCGGGCCACGACCTGGACGACGACGAGGCCGTGATCCGCGGCTTCGAGGCGGACAAGGCGGTGTACGAGGCGGTGTACGAGTCGCGCAATCGTCCAGCCTGGCTGCCTATCCCGCTGGCGTCGCTGGCCAAGCTCAGCACCGGGGATGCCGCATGACCGTCGCCGCAACGGTCGAGCGGCGCGAACTCGAACGCCTGGTGGGCGGTGTGCACCACGACCCGCACAGCATCCTCGGCTCGCACCCGACCGCCGACGGGCGCACCGTCATCCGCACGCTGCGCCCCGAGGCCAGCGCCGTCACGGCGATCATCGGCGACGAGCGCGCGCCCCTGCAGCGCCTGCACGACGGCGTGTTCGGCGGAATCGTCGAGGGCGCGCCGACCGACTACCGGCTCGAGGTGCGCTACGGCGACGAGACGTTCGTGGTCGACGACCCGTACCGGTGGCTGCCCACGCTGGGCGACATCGACCTGCACCTGATCAGCGAGGGCCGGCACGAGAACCTCTGGCGGGTGCTCGGCGCGCACGTGCGCAACTACGACACCCCGGGCGGCGCGGTCACCGGTGCGTCGTTCGCCGTATGGGCCCCGAACTCGCGCGGCGTGCGCATCGCCGGCGACTTCGACTACTGGTCCGGGCGGGCGTTCCCGATGCGCTCGCTCGGATCGTCGGGCATCTGGGAGCTGTTCGTGCCCGGAGTCGGCGACGGCTGCCGGTACAAGTTCCAGATCCTCGGCGCCGACGGCACCTGGCGCGAGAAGGCCGACCCGATGGCGTTCGCCACCGAGGTGCCGCCGGCCACTGCGTCGATGGTTTTCACGCCGGGCCACGAGTGGGGTGACGCGGACTGGCTGGCCTCGCGGGCCAAGACCGACTGGCGGGCCGCCCCGATGTCGATCTACGAGGTGCACATCGGCTCGTGGCGGCAAGGGCTGTCCTATCGCCAGCTGGCTGAAGAGCTGATCGAGCACCTGCGCGAGACCGGCTTCACCCACGTCGAGTTCCTGCCGGTGGCCGAGCACCCCTTCGGCGGCTCGTGGGGCTACCAGGTGTCGTCGTACTACGCGCCGTCGGCCCGGTTCGGAAACCCCGACGACTTCCGCTACCTCGTCGACCGGCTGCACCAGGCCGGCGTCGGCGTCATTGTCGACTGGGTGCCGGCCCACTTCCCCAAGGACGCCTGGGCCCTCGGCCGCTTCGACGGTACGCCGCTGTACGAGCACGCCGACCCGCGCCGGGGCGAGCAGCCCGACTGGGGCACATTCGTGTTCGACTTCGGGCGACGCGAGGTACGCAACTTCCTCGTCGCGAACGCCCTGTACTGGCTGGAGGAGTTCCACATCGACGGCCTGCGCGTCGACGCCGTCGCGTCCATGCTCTACCTCGACTACTCGCGCAAGGAGGGCGAGTGGCTGCCGAACATCTACGGCGGCCGCGAGAACCTCGACGCGGTGTCGTTCCTGCAAGAGGTCAACGCCACCGTCTACAAGCGCGTGCCGGGGGTGGTGACGGTGGCCGAGGAATCGACGGCCTGGCCCGGCGTCACCCGGCCGACCCATCTGGGCGGGCTGGGCTTCGGCTTCAAATGGAACATGGGCTGGATGCACGACACCCTCGGCTACATCAGCCACGAGCCGATCTACCGGCAGTACCACCACCACGAGATGACGTTCTCGATGATGTACGCGTACTCCGAGAACTACGTGCTGCCGATCTCGCACGACGAGGTGGTGCACGGCAAGGCATCGCTGCTGAACAAGATCCCGGGTGATCGTTGGCAGCAGATGGCCACGCTGCGCACGCTGTACGCCTACATGTGGGCGCATCCGGGCAAGCAGCTGCTGTTCATGGGACAGGAGATCGCCCAGGGCGGTGAGTGGAGCGAGTCGCGCTCGGTGGACTGGTGGCTGCTCGACAGCCCCGACCATCGGGGTGTCGTCCGGCTCATCGGCGACCTCAACCGCGTGTACCGCGAGACGGCGGCCCTCTGGTCGCAGGACCACGACCCGGCCGGCTTCGGCTGGATCGACGCCGACGACGTGTCCGGCAACGTGTTCTCCTTCGTCCGCTACGGCACCGACGGCTCGATGCTCGCGTGCGTGGCCAACTTCGCCGCCGTCCCGCACGAGCAGTACAAGCTCGGGTTGCCGCGGGCCGGCCGCTGGGACGAGGTGGTCAACACCGACGCCGACGCGTACTTCGGCTCCGGGGTGGGCAACTTCGGCAGCGTCACGGCGGTCGATGAGGAGTCGCACGGGCTGCCCGCATCGGTGCGGCTGCGCGTTCCCCCACTCGGCGCCCTCTGGCTGCGCTACGCCGACTGATGCCCGCACCGGGGAATGTCCGGAGCGGGCACCTGGTTGATCAGGCCGTACAGTTGCGCTCGCAACAACACGGAGGATGCGATGCCCGCCATCACCGCCGACACGCTGGCCCTGCCGCGACTGACCGGGCCTCAGCTCGGCGATACCGAACGCTCCGTCAAGTCGATCACCACCGGCCCGCGGGGCTACGAGGGCGAGGGCTTCCCGGTCGTGCGCGCCTTCGCCGGAGTGTCCACCCAGGAGCTCGACCCGTTCATCCACATGGACCAGATGGGCGAGGTCGACTACGCGCCGGGCGAGCCGAAGGGCACGCCGTGGCATCCGCACCGCGGGTTCGAGACCGTCACCTACATGATCGACGGCACCTTCGTGCACCAGGACTCGCACGGCGGTGGCGGCACGATCGAGAACGGTGCCACCCAGTGGATGACCGCCGGCGCGGGCATCCTGCACATCGAGACGCCGCCTGAGGAACTGGTCACGTCCGGCGGCCTGTTCCACGGCGTGCAGCTATGGGTGAACCTCCCGGCCAAGGACAAGTTCACGCCGCCGCGCTACCAGAGCATCGAGGGCCAGCAGGCCAAGCTGATCGCGTCCGACGACGGCGGCGCCCTGGTCCGGATCATCGCCGGCGACATCGGTGAGTTCCACGGTCCGGGCAGCACGCACACGCCGATCACCTACGCCCACGCGACGATCGCCCCGGGCGCGCGGCTGTCGGTGCCGTGGCGGGCCGACTTCAACGCGCTCGTCTACGTGCTGAGCGGCAACGGCACGGTGGGCGCCGAGCAGCGCCCGATCCGCACCGGCCAGCTCGCCCTGTTCGGCGACAGCCGAAAAGCAGGCGTGGGCGGCCCAGGGGATCGCCTCACGGTGAGCGCCGGCGCCACGCAGGACTCCAACCGGCCGGCGCTCGAGGTGTTGCTGCTCGGCGGCCAGCCGATCCGCGAACCGGTCGCGCACTACGGTCCGTTCGTCATGAACACGGTCGAGGAACTGCAGCAGGCGATCGACGACTTCCGGGCCGGCAAGCTCGGCGTCATCCCCGAGAACGCCCTGATGCCGCACACCGGGCAGTGATCGTCAACGCGGGGTGATCTGGTTGACTCGCGCGGGTGCGAGTCAACCGGATTGCCCCGCTTCTTGCCACTGCTGCGTTGCTGATCGCGGCGTGCAGCACATCGACCAGAGGCAGCGGCGAGCAGGCGATCGACGTCGCCAACGCCAAGATCACCGGCACCGTCACGGTGTCGCCGCCCGCGTCAATGGCCGGGACGTTGCTGATCTCGCCGGACGGGCGGCGGGTGTTCGGCACGAAGGGCGCCACGCCCTGTGTCTTCGACGTCGACGGCAGTAACGACGTCTGCGCCGGCAAAGAGGTCTCGGTCGACGTCAGCCGGGCCGTCTGGTCACCGGACGGCACCCACGTCGCGTTCACCGACGACTTCTACCGGATGTTCTGGGACCCCGACATCTGGGTGCTCGACGCCGCGACCGGCCAGGTCACCGACCTCACCGACGACGGGGTCGCCAAGGTCGATCTCGGACACAAGGATCCGAAGGCGAACTACGACCTGCTGCCGCGCTGGTCGCCGGACAGCAAGTCCGTCCGCTTCGCCCGGCAGGCCGGCGACTACGCGGGCCCGACCATCGACATCGACTCCGTGCCGGTCAGCGGCGGCCAGGTCTCTCGGCTGGGCACGCTGCCCGGGCGGCTGATCGAGCTGGCCGGGCTAAGCTTCGCGCCCGACGCCAAGACGATGGCCTGGAGCCAAGGGGCGGACTCGGGCTGGAGCAAGTCGACGGTGTACGTCGGCCCGCTCGGCGATCCGGGCAAGGCGCTGTCCGACCAGCCGGTCCAGGGCGACCAGTCGCTGCTCAGCTTCTCGCCCGACGGCACCTACCTGCTCGTCGACAGCTTCGCGCCCTATGGCCAGTTCTCGTGCTGCCCGCGGTCCAGTGCCCGCGTCTACCGCGCGGACGGCAGCGACGCCCAGCCGGTGACCAAGGGCGCGGTCGCGCTCTATCCGGGCTGGGCCCCCTCGGGGCACGCGCTGGCGTTCAGCACGCCGATACCGCACGCGAGCGTCGATCTGGTCGCCGAACCGGGCGGCGCGGCGCACGTGCTCGAGTCGGGCGAGCACAGGTTCGGAGCGCCCAACACGGTGCGGATCCAGTGGACGAGGGCCGGCCTGTTCGTCTTCCAGGACACCAAGCCGGTCGTCGAGCAGCTGGGCGGTTAACCCTCGACCAGCAGGGTGTCCAGCCCGCGGACCAGGCCGACCCGCCGGGCCGCCGCGTGGATGGCCAGCAGCGTGCCGGCGACGTACGGGGTGGCCGAGCTGCCGGCGTCGTGGCGGATGGTCAGCCGCTCGTCAGGCAGTCCGAAGATCGCCTCGACCGAGACGACGAAGCCCGGTAGCCGCAGCGAGTGCACCCGTACGTCGGAGATCGCCGCGCCACGCGCCTCCGGGTGCCCGGCCGTCTGCTCGGGCGCGATCGCGTACTCGGGACGCCGGATCGCGGCCAGCTGCTCGGCCAGCTCGCGAGCCGTGCCGCTCGGGGCGTCCGGCTTCTGCGCCGAGGCGTAGTCGATGATCTCCCAGTGCGGCAGGTGCCGGGCCGCCAGCTTGGCCGCCGCCTGGGCCATGGCGGCGGTGAGCGAGAAGTTGCCCGACGCGACCACCCCCACGCCGCGATGGGTGGCCAGCTCGTCGAGCTGCGCGTAGTCGTCGCCGGACAGCCCGGACGAGCCGACCACGACGTGCACCCCGCGGGCGATCGCCTCGCGGACATGGCCGCCGACGGACGCGTGCGAGGTGTAGTCGACCAGCACGTCGACCCCGCCGACATCCAGTGCCTCGGCCACGGTGGCGTACACGGGCACGCCCAGGTGCTCGGTTCCGGCCGCCGACCGGGACACGCCCGACACCAGCCGCAGGTCCGCGGTGTCGCGCACCCCACGGGCCACGGCGTCGCCCGTCCAGCCGGTCGCGCCGGCCACGCAGACATTCAGTTCGCTCATGCCCCGGATCATGTCAGCTTGGCCCCCCGCATACGCGGGACGGCCGTGCTGGCCTGGTTCGTCACCCTGATCGAGGCGCCAACCCCGCCGCGCGACGAGCTGGCCATCGCTCGCCCCAGCCGTACGTACCGAAGACGTCGACGTGGGCGCTGGGTGACGCTCGACCCGTCGCATGACGGAATGCCCTAGCGGGCCCGACCTTGGCCTCTAGCCCGCCGGCTGCGCGCCGGAAGATGCTGAGCATCGGCAGACCCCGATGCACGGGCATCGGGGCATCCCCGGGGCATCCCGGGAAGGGGGGTGGCGTCATGACGTCACTTGCGGACCAGCCGCAAACGATGCAACTAGGCCGCAAACCGTGGTCGGACCGGCTGCTGGTGCCGGAGATGTGGGGAACGCTCGCTATAAGCCTCATGTGGCTCGCGGTGCTCTTCGATGGCATCTACGGCGGCGACATCGTCGCCGTGAGCAACGACGGCAACTCGACGCGTATCCCGTCGGCGGTGGCGGTCGCCTTCTTCGCGTTCCTGGCCACGGCGACTGTCGCGAAGCGAGCCTTCGCGCGGACGAGCGACTCGGCCAAGTCGTAAGCGCGTGGGCCAGGCACGACCTAGAACAGCGCGTTGGCCAGCGATCGCCGGGCCGGGCCGACCCGCGGGTCGTCCGGGCCGAGGATGTCGAAGTACTCGACCAGCCGGTCGCGCACCGCGTCGCGGTCGTCGCCGCTGACCCGGCGCAGCGTGGCCAGCAGGCGCTCCAGGGCGCCGTCGACGTCGCCGCCGGACAGTGCGTAGTCGGCCGCCGCGAGCTGCGCCGTCACGTCGTCGGGCGCGCCGTCGGCCCGGCTCACGACGCCGGCGTCGAGCTGGTCGACCCGCTGCAACAGGCCGAGCTGGCGCAGGGCGAGTGCCGCCTCGGTGTTGCTCGGCTCGGCGTCGAGGATGGCCTGGTAGCCCTTGGCCGCTGTGTCGTAGTCGCCGTCGGCCAGCGCCTGCTCGGCGGCGTCGAAGCGCGGATCGAGCGGCGCCTCGGCGACCACCGGCGCGGCGCCGTCGGGGGCCGGTCCGCTGAGATTGGCCTGCTGGGCCGCCTGCAGCACGGCGCCGACGAACTCGCGCACCTGTGCCTCGGGCAGCGCGCCCTGGAAGCCCGGCACGAGCTGGCCGCCGATCACCGCATAGACGGTCGGGATGCTCTGCACCTGCAGGGCCTGGGCGATGCGCGGGTTGGCCTCGGTGTCGATCTTGGCCAGGACCCACGACCCGCCCGCCTCGTCGGCCAGCCGTTCGAGGATGGGCGAGAGCTGCTTGCAGGGCTGGCACCAGTCGGCCCACAGGTCGATGAGCACCGGCACCTGGAACGACCGGTCGATCACCGCCGCCTGGAACGTGGCCTCGGTGACGTCGATGACGTACTCGCCCGACGTCGGGGACGGTGCCTCGGCGGCGCGCGCGGCCGCCTCGGACCGGGCCTTGACGGCGGCCAGGTCGACGGCCCCCGACAGGGCGGCGGACAGGGCGGCGGACTGGGCGGCGGACTGGCCCGAGCTGGGCTGTTGCGCTGGTCTTCCGGGACGCATACCCCCAGTCTTGCAAATAGGGTTGCCCGATGTCCGTTCACGTAGCGCGAAACGGCCCGGTGTGGACGGTCGTGCTCCACCGCCCCGAGGTGCGCAACGCCGTCGACCGGGCCACCGCCACCGCGCTGGCCGACGCGTTCCGGTCGTTCGAGGCCGACCCCGCAGCCCACGTCGCGGTGCTCTGGGGTGCCGGCGGGACCTTCTGCGCGGGCGCCGACCTGCGCGTCCTGGACAACGCGCTCGACCCCGACCTGACCGCCGATGCCCCGATGGGCCCGTCCCGGATGGTGCTGAGCAAGCCGGTGATCGCGGCGATCAGCGGGCACGCCGTCGCCGGCGGGTTGGAGCTGGCGTTGTGGTGCGACCTGCGCGTCGTCGAGGCCGACGCCGTGCTGGGCGTGTTCTGCCGGCGCTGGGGCGTGCCGCTGATCGACGGGGGCACCGTGCGTCTCCCCCGCATCGTCGGGCTGGGCCGGGCGCTGGACCTGATCCTCACCGGCCGGCCGGTCGGCGCCGCCGAGGCGCTGGCGATGGGCCTGGTCAACCGGGTGGTACCGCCCGGGCAAGCGCGCGCGGCCGCCGAGGAGATGGCCGCGCAGATCGCCGCGTTTCCGCAGGCGTGCGTGCGCTCGGACCGGCACTCGGTCTACTCGGCGGTCGACGAACGCGACGCGCTGGCCCGCGAGTTCGAGCTGGGCCAGGCCACCCTGGCCGCCGGCACCGAGGCCGGGCGGTTTGTCGCGGGTGCCGGACGGGGCGGCAAGTTCGAGTAGGGAGCCATCTGCCCGTCTCGTCCCGTCCAGCTCGTGTTCACCCGGTGCCCTACGTTTCGCCGCAGGCCGCCACCCCGGCGACCTGACCCGGCTGAACGTCACGTACTACAACGTCAACAAGCCGCACGGCGATCTGTCGGTGTTCGAGACGGTCACCCTGCAGCGCCCGCGCTCGGATAAGCACTAGGCAGTCCGAACGCCGCGAACAGCTCGGGGATGCGGAACGCCACGACGCCGGCGATCCGGTCACCGACGAGGGTCAGCACCTGCAGGTTGTGCGCCCGGTAGACGCCGTCGCCCTCGTCGCGATACATCGCGATCGCCGGCTGGCCGTTCGCGCCGGTGGGCGTGAACCGCCACACCGACGGGTCGTCGAGCAAGTGGTCGGCGTAGAAGCGGGCGACGGCATCGCGGCCGGCGAACCAGGTCGGCACCGGCGGCATCTCCAGGGCGGCGTCCTCGCGCAGCAGATGCACGAACGAGGTCACGTCGCCGGCCTCGAGCGTGGTGACGAGCCGGGTGAGCAGGGCCCGGCGGTCGGCGTCGGACGGCTCGACCGTGGTGTCCTCGGCCGGCATCACGTCGGCGATCTGCGCCCGGGCCCGCTGCAGGGCGCTGTTCACCGCGGCGGTGCTCGTCTCGAGCAGGGCGGCCACCTCGGCGGCCGACCAGGCCAGCACGTCGCGCAGGATCAGCACCGCCCGCTGCCGGGGCGGCAGGTGCTGCAATGCGGCGACGAACGCCAGCCGCACCGTGTTACGCGAGACGATCACCGCGCCCGGGTCGGGCGCGATCAGCGCGTCGGGCAGTGGCTCCAGCCAGGGCACCTCCGGCTGCCGGGCGGCCAATGGCTGCCGGGCGTCGCGTTCCGGCGGGCCCAGCCCGGACGGCAACGGCCGGCGGCCCTTCTGCTCGAGCGCGGTCAGGCAGGCGTTCGTCGCGATCCGGTAGAGCCAGGTGCGCACCGACGAGCGGCCCTCGAACCGCTCGATCGAGCGCCAGGCCCGCAGGTAGGTCTCCTGGACGAGGTCCTCGGCGTCGTGCACCGAGCCGAGCATGCGGTAACAGTGGGCCAGCAACTCCGGGCGGTAGGTGTCGGCCTGCCGGACGAAGTCGTCGGTGGCCGTCATGGCTTCGACCCTAGACATCACACCTCCGCCAATTGCGGCACTGCCGCGCGGGCCGGTTCGGGTGCGGCGGCCTGCGGTCGCGGCAGGCCGAGTGCGGCCCCGGCGCCCACCGCGGCGATGATCGCCGCTACGCCGAGTGCCACCACGAACCCGTCGCCGAACGCCTGCGGGCTGGCGTAGCTGCCGGCCGCCGAGAACACCGCCACCACCACGGCCACCCCGAATGCCCCGCCGAGCTGGCGCAG
This sequence comes from Jatrophihabitantaceae bacterium, assembly GCA_036558905.1. GTDB lineage: Bacteria > Actinomycetota > Actinomycetes > Mycobacteriales > Jatrophihabitantaceae > DASXRA01. The sequence continues at coordinate 14,952 of DATBER010000001.1, forward strand.
CGTGTTGTACGTGCCGGATGCCTGCCCGATCGCGGCCGGCGGTACGGCGCTGACCACGGCGTTCTGCGAGCTGGGCATCGCGACCGAGATGCCGCTGCCGGCCAGCACCAGCGGCGCGACGAGCACCGGGTACGACGCCCCGGTGTCAGCCAGCACGGCGACCAGGCCCACCCCGATCGCCTGCAGGGCCAGCCCGCCGGCGACCAGGCGGCGCACCCCGTACCGCGCGGCCAGCGTGCCGGCCAGCGGCGCGACGGCCAGGATCGTCACCGTCCAGGGCAGCATCCGCACCCCGGCGCCCAGCGGCGAGTAGCCCCGATTGGCTTGCAGGTACTGGGCGATCAGGAACACCGAGCCGTAGTTCGACGCGAACAGCAGCAGCCCGCAGGCGTTGGAGACGGCGAACGTCCGCTCGGCGAACAGCCGCATCGGCAGCATCGGCGCGGGCGCGCGGAGCTCCCACCGCACGAACGCGACGGTCAGCAGCGCGCCGCCGGCCAGCGCGGCCACGACCTCGGCGCTGCCCCAACCGGCCGCGTTGCCGCGCACCAGGCCCCACACCAGCCCGAACGCCGCGCCGGTGGCCAGCCCCACGCCCGGTCCGTCCAGGCGGGCCGAGCCGCGGGGCGTCTCGGCGATGCGCATCCGGATCAGCGGGATCAGCACCACGCCGATCGGCACGTTCAACCAGAAGATCCACTGCCAGGACAGCGCCTCGGCCACCGCGCCGCCGACCACCGGGCCGCCGACCACGCCCAGGCCGAGCAGCCCGACGAACAGGCCCATCGCCCGCGCACGTTGCGCCGGCGGGAAGGCGGCGCTCACCAGGGCCATGGCCAGTGGCATGATCAGCGCCCCGCCGGCGCCCTGCACCGTGCGGGCGGCGATCAGCCAGCCGATGCTCGGGGCCAGCGCGCAGGCGGCCGATGCGGCGGTGAATCCGGTCAGGCCGACCAGCAGCACCCGACGGCGGCCCAGCCGGTCGCCCAGGGCCGCGCCCGTCATCATCAGGACGGCGTAGCTGAGCCCGTAGGCGTTGACCGTCCACTCGAGCGACTCGAGCGAGGCGCCCAGGTCGGTGCGAATCGTGTTGAGCGCGGTGGACACCACCAGCGCGTCCAGGGTGATCATCAAGGCGGCGATCGACGCCAACGCCAGCGTCCACCGCTGCGCCGTTGTCCACCGCCCGTCGTTGGTCGGCACAGGTCCTCCTCGAATCGGAGCTACACCTGTACTGACCGGCCGGCCGCGCGAAACTAATCGCGCGCCGGGCCCTAGAACTTCACGGGCTCGCGGTACTCCCCCCACAGCGGGCGGAACGCGTCGCAGATCTCGCCGAGCGTCGCCTCGGCGCGCACCGCCTCCAGCATCGGCGGCACCGTGTTCTCGTCGTTCTTGGCCGCCGCGACCATCCGGGCCAGGGCCGCGTCGACGGCGGACTGGTCACGGGCGGCTCGGCGGGCGGCCACCAGCGAGCGCTGCTCGAGCTCGACCTCGTGCGACACGCGCAGGATCTCGAGCTCGTCGCCGACGTCACCGGTGAGCGTGTTGACGCCGACCACGCGCTTCTCGCCCTTCTCCAGCTTCTGCTGGTAGACGAACGCCGAATCGGCGATCTCGGTGATGAACCACCCGTCCTCGATGCCGCGCAGCAGGCCGGCCGTCATGGTGCCGTCGCCGCCCAGGTCGCGGATGCGCGCGAAGATCTTCTCGGCCTCGGCCTCGATCCGGTCGGTCAGCGCCTCGACGTACCAGGAACCGCCCAGCGGGTCGGCGACGTTGAGCACCCCGGTCTCCTCGGCGATCACCTGCTGAGTACGCAGCGCGATCTGGGCCGCCTTGGCGCTGGGCAGGGCCAGCACCTCGTCCAGGGCGTTGGTGTGCAGCGAGTTCGTGCCGCCCAGCACGGCGGCCATGGCCTCGACAGCGGTGCGGACGATGTTGTTGTCCGGCTGCTGGGCGGTCAGCGAGACGCCGGCCGTCTGGGTGTGGAAGCGCAGCCACTGCGCCTTCTCGGTCTTCGCCCCGTACTCGTCGCGCAGCCAGCGCGCCCAGATGCGCCGGGCCGCCCGGAACTTGGCGATCTCCTCGAAGAAGTCGACGTGCGCGTCGAAGAAGAACGACAGCCCCGGCGCGAACTGCTCGATGTCCAGGCCGCGTGACAGGCCCAGCTCGACGTAGCCGAACCCGTCGGCCAGCGTGAACGCGAGCTCCTGCGCGGCGGTCGCCCCGGCCTCGCGGATGTGGTAGCCCGACACCGACACCGGGTGGTACTTGGGCACCTCGGCGGCGCAGAACTCGAACAGGTCGCCGATCAGGCGCAGGTGCGGCTCGGGCTCGAACAGCCACTCCTTCTGCGCGATGTACTCCTTGAAGATGTCCGTCTGCAGCGTGCCGTCCAGTGTGGACAGATCGGCGCCCTGCCGCTCGGCGGCGACCAGGTACATGCAGAAGACCGGCACGGCCGGGCCGCTGATCGTCATCGAGGTGGTGACCGCGGCCAGGTCGATGCCGTCGAAGAGCACCTGCATGTCG
>DATBER010000002.1:0-3732 GCA_036558905.1 Jatrophihabitantaceae bacterium
GGGCAATTCCATGCTCTGCTGCGCGACGCCCGAGCACGCGATCTGCTGCGTTGTTGTCGTCGTCGCCGATACAACAGCGGTATCGGCCTCCTCCTCCGCCTTGCGGCTCGCGTGCTCGGACGCCGCTCGCGACGAGCGGGAATTGCCAGACACGACCTAACCGGCGCAACGGGGCCTCCAGGCGACATGCCGCCGATCCGGCAGCGGCCCGCTCACTATCTGGCTCCCGGCCAGAGCGGGGCAAGAGCCGTGAACGGCGTGATCGCGCCGTTGACGCGAACTCGCCAGCAGCGCTCAGCCGCGGCGGCGCGGCGGGCGCCGTTCGGGGCGCAACTCGATGGGCTGCCGGCCGATCCGGGTGGTGGACAGCGCCTCGGTAACGCGCTCGGGCAGCCGGGCGGGCAGCTCGACGACGGTATGGTCGGCGCGGATGTCGATCTTGCCGATCTCGTCCCGGCTGAGGCCGCCCTCGTTGATGAGCGCGCCGACGATCTGGCTCGGGTTGACGCGGTGCCGGCGGCCCACGCTCATGCGGTAGGTCGCCCGCCGGGTGGGCGGCTTCTCCTCCGCCGGCGGCCCGGGCTCGGTCGGCAGCAACAGATCCGGGTCGGCACGGCTCAGCACGGCGAGTGCCGCGGCGACATCAGCCATGGGCACCTCGTACTCGCGGGCGTAGTCGAGCACCAGGCCCTTCAGCGCCGACTGGGCCGGGTTGCCGAGCGCCTCAGTGATCTGCTCGTAGAACCGGCTGACGCGCCGGGCGTTGACGTCGGCCACGCTGGGCAGGTCGCGCTCGGTCAGCGGCTGCCGGGTGGCCTTCTCGATCGCGCGCAGCAGTCCACGCTCGCGCGGCGTGACGAACAGCAGCGCCTCGCCCTGCCGCCCGGCCCGGCCGGTGCGCCCGACCCGGTGGATGTAGGACTCGGTGTCGGTGGGGATGTCGAAGTTGACGACGTGCGAGATGCGGTCGACGTCCAGGCCCCGGGCGGCCACGTCGGTGGCCACCAGCAGGTCGAGATCACCCCTGCGCAGCTGGGCGATCACGCGTTCGCGCTGAGCCTGGTTGAGGTCGCCGTTGATCGCCTGGGCGGCGAATCCCCGGCTGCGCAGACGTTGCGCCAGCTCGTCGGTGGCCGACTTGGTGCGCACGAAAATGATCATCGCGTCGTAGGGCTCGACCTCGAGGATGCGGGTGAGCGCATCCATCTTCTGCGGCCCGTTCACGATCAGGTGGCGCTGCCGGGTGTTGGCGACCGTGGCCGTCTTCGCCTTGATCTTGATGTCGGCGGGATCGTGCAGGTAGCGCCGCGAGATCCGCTTGATCGGGGCCGGCATCGTCGCCGAGAACAGCGCCACCTGCTTCTCGTCCGGCGTGTCCTTCAGGATGCGTTCGACGTCGTCCTGGAAGCCCATCCGCAGCATCTCGTCGGCCTCGTCCAGCACGAGCTGCCGCAGACCGCTCAGGTCGAGCGTGCCCCGGTCGAGGTGGTCGATCACCCGACCGGGCGTGCCGACCACGACGTGCGCGCCCCGGCGCAGGCCGGTCAGCTGCGGGCCGTACGCCTGTCCGCCGTAGACGGCCAGCACGCGCAGGTCCTTGATGCGCTCGCCGTAACGGCCGAACGCCTCGGCCACCTGCAGCACGAGCTCACGGGTCGGCGCCAGCACGAGTGCCTGGGTCACCGCCGCCCGCACGTCGATCCGGGACACGATCGGCAGCGCGAAGGCGGCGGTCTTGCCGGTTCCGGTCTGCGCGAGACCCGCGACGTCGCGGCCCTCGAGCAACAGCGGAATGGTCTCGGCCTGGATGGGGGACGGCGTCTCGTATCCGAGGTCGGTGAGAGTCCGAAGAACCCGCGAATCCAGCCCGAGGTCCGCGAATCCGGGCAGATCCTGAGGTTCGGTCACGCCTGAGGATAGCGAGACCGGGATGCCATGGAAGTGGACGCGGGCCTTGCGCAGACCTCGGATGTATTTAATACTTTCACTCGTTAATTAATCGGTATCGCCCAGCCTGTCCGATGCGAGCACCAACAATCCATCGGATCACCCAGCAGGATGGAGGCCTCATGTCCGATTCGGACCGATCATTCCGGTTCCCTTCCCGGCGTGCGTTTCTCGGCGCCGGCGGGGCCCTGCTCGCCCTCGGCGCGTTGCCCGAGTTCCGGCCACCGGCCGCGATCGCCCGCCCGGCAACCGCACCCACCGCCACGCCGAACACGTTGTGGTATCGGGTGCCCGGCGCGGAGGCGAAGATCATCGAGGAGGGCCTGCCGATCGGCAACGGCCGGCTCGGCGCGCTGGCCACCGGCGATCCCGCGCACGACGCCCTGTACGTCGTCGACTCGACGCTGTGGACCGGCGGCCTCAACGCCGCGCTCGGCTCGGATGGCCAGTTCCCCTACGACGCCGAGAACTTCGGCACGTTATCGCTGCTGGCCAAGGCGTACCTGCAACTGCCCGACCACACCGGCGTCAGTGACTACCGCCGTGAGCTCGACCTGGCCAACGGCGTCGTGGCGGCGACGTACCGGATCGGCTCGGCGCAATACCGCCGCGAGCTGTACTGCAGCCACCCTGACGACGTCACCGTCCTGCGGCTGACGCAGACCGGCGGCAGCTACACCGGGCGAGTCGTGCTGGCCGGTACACATGGCGAGACCCCCCAGGCATCGGGCCCGGTCGCGGCGTTCAGCGGCACGTTGCCGAACGGGCTGGCCTACGGCGCGGTCGCCACCGTCACGGCGGTCGGCGGTGCAGTGGCTGCCGACGGCAGCGACGTGACGTTCACCGGTTGTCGCGAGGTGCTGGTGGTCGTCTGTGGCGGCACGAACTACACCGCCGACGCGTCGACCGGGTTCATGGACCCGGCGCTCGACCCGACGGCCAGGGCGCAGACCAAGGCCCTCGCGGCCGCCGCGGTGGATCCCGACATACTGCGGCGTACGCACGTCGCCGACTACCACTCGCTGTACGACCGGTTCACCGTCGACCTGGGCCGCTCGTCGAAGGCCCAGCGCGCGCTGGACACCCCGTCCCGGCTGGCCGCGCGCGGGGCTACCGGCGCGTTGGCCGATCCCGAGCTCGAGGCGAGCTACCTGCAGTTCGGGCGCTACCTGATGATCACGGGTTCGCGCACCGGCGTGCCGCTGAACCTGCAGGGGCTGTGGCTCGACCGCAACGACCCGGCCTGGATGGCCGACTACCACACCGACATCAACGTGCAGATGAACTACTGGCTGTCCGACCGGGCCGGCCTCGGCGACTGCTACGACGCCTACGCCGACTACATACTGGCCCAGTTGCCGTGCTGGACCGAGCAGACCCAGAAGGTGTTCAACGACTCGCGCAACTGGTTCCACAACAGTTCCGGGCAGGTCGCGGGCTGGACCACCGCGATCTCGACGAACATCTTCGGCGGCCTGGGTTGGTGGTGGCATCCGGCCGGCAACGCCTGGCTGTGCAACTCGCTGTACGACCACTACGCGTATACCCAGGACGTCGCGTTCGTCCGCAAGATCTACCCGATGCTGAAAGGGGCCTGCCAGTTCTGGGAGGCCCGGCTGATCACCACGACGGTGACCGACCCGGACGGCAGCACGCGCGAGGTGCTGATCGACGACAGCGACTGGTCGCCCGAGCAGGGACCCACCACCGCCAAGGGCATCACCTACGCCCAGGAACTGGTCTGGCAGCTGTTCGGCAACTACGCGCTGGCCGCCGCGCTGCTGG
>DATBER010000003.1:0-4604 GCA_036558905.1 Jatrophihabitantaceae bacterium
GGCTGGACAACCAGGTCGAGTTGTGGCCGATCGACATGGGCCTGGACCACTTCACCGTGAACAACATGAGCTACCACGGCAGCAACGTCACGATCGTGTGGCAGCGGCCGGGCGGCACCCGGTACTACCCGTCCGCCCCGATGGGCTACTCGCTCTACGTCAACGCGCAGCGGGCGTTCACGGTCGACGACCTGGCGCACGTGTCGTGGAACTCGGACACCGGTGCCGTCAAGGTCCTCGACGGCAGCAGCACGCACACGACGGCGCACGCCGCCGTCAAGCTGCTCGCCGCCGACCAGGTGAGCCTGTCCGACAACGCCCGCGTGGTCGACAGCTTCAGCAAGGCCGGCGTCGACCTGACCACGCCGCCCGGCCTGGACCGCAACGTCGCCCAGGGCAAGACGGCGACCGCCTCCTTCACCACGACCAGCCCGGCGTCGCAGGCGACCAGCCCGGCCAACGCCGTCGACGGCTTCACGATCAGCGGCTTGCCGGTCACGTCCGGCCGCTACGTCGGCACCAACCCGATCTGGGGTGACGTGGGTTCGCCCAATGCCCAGGACTGGCTGGCCGTCGACCTCGGGAAACCGACCCGGGTAAGTGACGTGAAGCTGTACTTCTACAACAACAAGGCGTTCGGCTCCGGCGGCAACACGTACCGGCAACCGGCGTTCTACACCGTGCAGTACAACAACGGCACGGATTGGGTCGACGTGCCGAGCCAGCAACAGTCGCCGAGCGCGCCGGCGCCGAACCTCAACGACGTGACGTTCAGCCCGGTCGTGACGAGACAGCTGCGAGTGGTCATGACCAGGCCGACCGGATTCGCCGTGGGCGTCAAGGAGATCCAGGCGTTCAGCACGCCACCGCGGGCTTGCAGCAGCACGCTGACCGGGACGCAGAACGGCCCGCTCACCGTGACCGGTGTGACCTGCCTGGCTGACGCCACGGTCTCCGGCCCGGTCACGGTCCGGCCGGGCGGCACGCTCGTGGCGGGCGGCTCGACGATCCGCGGCCCGGTATCGGCCAACGGCGCCGCCGACGTCCTGATCGGCAACACCTCGATCAGCGGCCCGGTGACGATCAGCGGCACGACCGGCGCGGTGACGATCGACGACGGGAGCTCGGTCAACGGCCCGGTGACGATCAGCGGTTCGGGCGGCACGGTCGCGGTGGCCGGGGCGCAGGTGAGCGGTCCGGTGAGCGTGAGCGGCGACACGGGCTCGACGGTCGTCGCCGCGAACACCATCGGTGGACCGCTCGCCTGCTCGGGCAACGCGCCGCCGCCGGCCAACCTCGGCGACGCGAACACGGTGAGCGGACCGAGCAGCGGGCAGTGCAGCGGGCTATGACCGTCGCAGCAAGGCAGCCGGGCAACCTCGTGCGGCGTCATGCCCCACGGGGTTGCCCGACCGGAAAGGAGCGGTGTTGCGGTACGTGATCGGAGTCGACTTCGGCACCCTCTCGGGGCGCGCCGTGGTGGCCCGGGTCGAGGACGGCGAGGTGCTCGGCAGCGCCGTCCACGACTACGCCAACGGCGTGATCGACGCCCGGCTGCCGGGCGTCGACCGCGACCTGCCGGCCGACTGGGCCGTGCAGGACCCGGCCGACTGGATCGCCGTGCTCGGCTCCGCCGTCCCGGCTGCGGTGCGCGAGAGCGGGGTGAACCCGGGCCGCATCGTCGGCATCGGCACCGACTTCACCGCGTGCACGGTGCTGCCGACGACGTCCGACGGCACGCCGCTCTGCCTGCAGGACCAGTGGCGCGCGCGTCCGCACGCGTGGCCCAAGCTGTGGAAGCACCACGCGGCGCAGCCGCACGCCGACCGGATCACGTCGCTGGCCCACGAGCGGCAGGAACCGTGGATCGCCCGCTACGGCGGGCGGATCTCGTCGGAGTGGCAGTTCGCCAAGGCGCTGCAACTGCTCGAGGAGGACCCCGAGGTCTACGCCGCCACGCTGCGCTGGATCGAGGCGGCCGACTGGATCGTCTGGCAGCTCACCGGCCACGAGACGCGAAACGCCTGCACGGCCGGCTACAAGGGCATCCACCAGGACGGTCACTATCCGAGTGCTGAGTACCTGGCCGCGCTCGACCCGGCGTTCGCCGACTTCGTCGCGACCCGGCTGGCCCATCCGCTCGCGCAACTGGGCACGCCGGCCGGGACGCTGACCGAGGCGGCGGCGCGCTTGACCGGGTTGCCGGCCGGTATCACCGTGGCGGTGGGCAACGTCGACGCGCACGTCACCGCGCCGGCCGCGCAGGCGGTCGAGCCCGGGCAGATGCTCGCCGTGATGGGCACGTCGACGTGCCACGTCATGTCTTCCGACGTGCTGGCCGAGGTGCCCGGCATGTGTGGCGTGGTCTACGGCGGCATCGTCGCCGGGCGGTACGGATACGAGGCCGGTCAGAGCGGAGTGGGCGACATCTTCTCCTGGTGGGTCGACCACGCCGTACCGCCGGCGTACGTCGAGGCGGCGCACGGCGACGTGCATGCGTACCTCAGCGCGCTGGCGGCCGACGCCCCGGTCGGCGCGAACGGCCTGATCGCCCTGGACTGGTGGAACGGCAACCGGTCGGTGCTGGTCGACCACGAGCTGTCCGGCGTGATCGTCGGGCTGACCCTGGCCACTCGCCCCGAGGAGGTGTATCGCGCCCTGCTCGAGGCGACGGCGTTCGGCACCCGGCGCATCATCGAGGCGTTCGAGACGTCGGGCGTGGCCGTCGACGAACTGATCGTGGCCGGCGGGCTGATCAAGAACCCGCTCCTCATGCAGATCTACGCCGACGTGACGGGCCGGACGCTGAGCATCGCCGAGGCCGAGCACGGATCGGCGCTGGGCTCGGCGATTCACGCCGCGGTGGCAGGCGGGGCGTACGCCGACGTGCCGACCGCGGCCAAGGCGATGGGCCGCGTGCGCCCGGGCGCGTACCGGCCCGGCGCCGAGCGGCAACGCGCCTACGACGCCCTGTACCGCGAGTACGTCACGCTGCACGACTACTTCGGCCGCGGCGAAGGCGCCGGCGGCAACGACGTGCTGCACCGGCTGCGCCGCATCCGGAACGAGGCAGCGCGATGACTGCCACCGTGTCCACGGCGATCGCGCAGGCGCGCGCCGAGCTGGTTGCGCTGCACCAGGAACTCGTGCGCTACGGCCTGGTCGTGTGGACGGTCGGCAACGTGTCGGCCCGGGCGGTGGGCGGCGTCTTCGTCATCAAGCCGTCGGGTGTGCCCTACGAGCAGCTGACCGCCGACTCGATGATCGTGTGCGACCTCGACGGCAACGTCGTCGACGGCGAGCTCGCCCCCTCGTCCGACACGGCCGCGCACGCCTATGTGTACCGGCACCTGCCGCACGTCGGGGGCGTGGTGCACACCCACTCGACGTACGCCAGCGCCTGGGCGGCCCGGGGCGAACCCATCCCGTGCGTGCTCACCGCGATGGCCGACGAGTTCGGCGGGGCCGTTCCGGTCGGGCCGTTCGCGATCATCGGCGACGACTCGATCGGACGCGGCATCGTCGACACCCTGCGCGACCACCGCTCGCCGGCCGTGCTGATGCGCAACCACGGGGTGTTCGCGATCGGGCGCGACGCACGCGCTGCGGTCAAGGCCGCGGTGATGTGCGAGGACGTCGCCCGCACCGTGCACGCCGCCCGGCAACTCGGCGAGACAGTGCCCATCCCGGCCGAGTCCGTCGACCGGCTCTTCGACCGCTACCAGACCGTCTACGGCCAGAGGGGCACGCCATGACCAAACCGAGGATCGGGTTGCTCGGGATCATGCAGGAGCTCTACGACGACATGATCCCGGGCATCACCGAGCACCAGGACCGCTACGCGCACGCGGTCGCCAACCGGCTCGCCGACGTCGCCGACTTCGTGGTCGGCGATCCCGTGCGTGACCGGGCGGACGCCGAGCGGACCATGCGTAAGTTCCAGACCGACGACCTGGACGGCGTGCTCGTCACGATGCTCACCTACGGTCCGGCCATGCGCGTGGCGCGGCTGCTGAGCGAGACCCGGCTGCCCGTTCTGCTGGCCAACATCCAGCCCGAGCCGAACGTGACCGCCGCCTGGCACATGGCCGACATGACCTACAACCAGGGGATCCACGGCGCGCAGGACACCGCCAACGCCATGGTCCGGGCCGGGCGCCGCTTCGCCGTGCTCACCGACGACTGGAAGAGCGACCGTTTCCGCGAGGACGTCGCCCGCTGGGCCCGCGCGGCCCGCGCCGTCACCGCCTGGCGGTCGCTGAAGATCGCGGTGTTCGGCTACGCGATGAACCAGATGGGCGACATCCGGGTGGACGAGAACGCCCTGGTGCGCTCGCTCGGCCCGCAGATCGACTTTCTCGCGCCCGGCGACCTGTTCCGCGAGATGCAGGTGGTGCCGCCCGAGGACGTCGCCAAGCTGCGCTCGTCCGAGGACGACCGGTTCGAGATCGACGAGCGGCTGTCGGACGAGGAGCGCGACGATCACGCCCGCATGCAGCTGGCCATCCAGCGGATTCTCGACGAGCGCGGCTACCGCGCTTACTCCACGCACTTCGACGCGATCGGCGAGGACGGCCGGTTCGCCCGGCTGCCGCTCGCGGCCG
>DATBER010000004.1:0-42058 GCA_036558905.1 Jatrophihabitantaceae bacterium
GCGCTGACCCGGTTCGAGAGCAACGTGCTGCCGTGGTTCGGGCTGCCGCCCGACTAGGCCGTGTCTGGCAATTCCCGCTCGTCGCGAGCCGCGCAGCAGAGCATGGAATTGCCAGACACGGCCTAGGGCACCAGCAACGCCACCGGCAGGCGACCGAGCAGCTCCGCCAGCCCCACGTCGCCCCGGTGCGGCCGGCCGGTCAGCACGTCGACGGCGGGCGGCAGCTCGACGTAGGTGTCCGGCCAGCCGCCGGCTCGTTCGAGGCCGACCGGCAACCGCGTCGCGACGGTGATCGCGCCGCCCCGGTCGAACGCGACGGCGTGCTCGGCGGCTGGGCCGTGTACCGGCACCGGCGCGTAGCTCGTGAACAGGTCGGGACGGTCGCGGCGCAGACGCAGCGCCCGCGACACGACCCACAGCTTGGCTGTACCTGTGGCGTCGACCGCCGGGGGAGCGGTCAGCGACGCCAGCATCTTGCGCCGCGCGGCCCAGTCGACCGGCCGCCGGTTGTCCGGGTCGACCAGCGAGTCGTCCCACAGCTCCGTGCCCTGGTACACGTCCGGCACGCCCGGCGCGGTCAGCTGCAGCAGCTTCTGGGCCAGCGAGTTGCTCCAGCCGTAGGGCGTGATCCGCTCGACGAACGCGCGCAGTTCGGCACTGTCGTACCCGGCGTCGACGGCCGCGTGCACCGCCGCCTCGAACGCCGGGTCCGGTTCGCGCCAGCCGGTGCCGTCGGCGGCCTCGCGCATCGCCTTCTCGGCGTGCGCGTGCATCCGCTCAGGGGCGATGAACCCCGCGCCCGCGAACGTCTGCCAGAGCAGGTAGCCGAACGCCGCGTTGGGCACGGGTGCCTGCCGCAGCAGCCGGCCGGCCAGGGCGGCCCACTCGGCCGGCAACTCGGCGAGCACGGCCAGCCGGGCCCGCACGTCCTCGCCGCGCTTGGTGTCGTGAGTGGACAGGGTCGTCATAGAGCGCGGCGCAGACCCGGCCCGGGCGGCCTGCGCGATGTGGTAGTCGGCGACGGACCGCCCGAACCGGTCGGGCGCCCCGCCCACCTCGTTCAGCGCGACGAGCCGGTTGTAGCGGTAGTAGGCGGTGTCCTCGACGCCCTTGGCCATGACGGCGCCCGACGCCTGCTGGAACCGGGTGCACAGCTCGTCGTCCGGGTCGGCCAGCCGCGGGGCCAGCGCGTCGACCGTCGCGGCCAGGTCGGGCCGGCGCTCGCGGGCCCGGGCCAGCGCCGCGCGCAGGTGCTCGGCGCCGTCGGGCAGGTACGAGCGGTACACGGGGAACGCGACGAGCAGTTCGGTCAGCGCCTCGGCCGCGTCGGGAACATCGGCCAGCCGGGCCAGCCGCAGCACCTCGGCCCGCAGGATCGTGGTGGCGACCAGCCGCTTGCCGGCGGCCGCGTGCTCGGCGAACGAGTGCTGGTCGCCGGTGAGTTCGCGGTAGGCCGCGTCCAGGCCGCCCTCCGCGGACGGGTCGATCAGCACGCCGCTGTGCTCGGCCAGTGCGTCGTAACCGGTCGTGCCGGCCACCGGCCAGGACGCCGGCAGCGACTCGCCCGGCTCGAGGATCTTCTCGACGAGCAGCCAGCTTTCCGGCGTCTCGGCGCGCAGCCGGCGCAGGTAGCCGAGCGGGTCGACCAGGCCGTCCGGGTGGTCGATCCGGATGCCGGCCACGTCGTCGTCGCGCACCCACCGCAGCACCTCGCGATGCGTCGCCGCGAACACGTCCGGATCCTCGACCCGCACCCCGGCCAGCGTGGTGACCGCGAAGAACCGGCGGTAGTTCTGCTCGGCATCGGCTCGGCGATAGCCCACCAGCTCGTAGTGCTGGCGAACGTGCACCTCGGCGGCGGTACCGCCGCCCGTACCCGGGGCGATCGGGAACCGGTGCTCGAAGTAGCGCAGCTCGTCGCCGACGACGGCCAGGTCGCGGGACGCGTCGAAGTCGTCGCCCAGCACGGGCAGCCGCAGCCGGCCCGACGACCAGTCGATGTCGAACCAGTGCGCGTACGGCGAGGCCGGCCCGAGCCGCAGCACGTCCCACCAGGCGGCGTTCTCCGACGCCTCGGCCACGCCGGCGTGGTTAGGCACGATGTCCACCAGCAACTGCAGGCCGTGCTCGGCCGCGGCGTCGACGAGGGCCTGCCACCCGGCCCGCCCGCCCCGGGCCGGGTCGATGCGCGAGAAGTCGACCACGTCGTAGCCGTGCTGCGACCCCGCCGCCGCCCGCAGGATCGGCGAGACGTACACGGCGGCGACGCCCAGGTCGCGCAGGTAGGAGCACAGCTCGGCAGCGGCGTACAAGTCGAACGACGGCGTGATCTGCAGCCGAGCTGTAGACAACGGCACGATCATCAGTCGGCCCTTCGCAGCACCGCCAAGGCTCGCGGACCGACCGGCACGACGCCGTCGGCCGGCACGACGGTGCCGTCGTCGAGATCGGGGCGGCCGGTGTCGAACACGACGTGCCAGGCACCGCCGTACTCGGCGCTCGGCATCCGGAAGTCGATCGGCTGGTCGTGCGCCGAGAAACACAGCAGGAACGAGTCGTCGACCACCCGGTCGCCCCGGGAGTCGCGGTCGGGGATGCCTTCGCCGTTGAGGTAGACGGCCACCGCCCGCCCGAACGGCGCCTCCCAGTCCTCCTCGGTCATCTCCGCGCCGTCCGGCGCGAACCACGCGATGTCCGGCAGCGCGTCGGCGCCCCGGCGGCGGACCGGCCGGCCGTCGAAGAATCGCCGCCGGCGGAACACCGGGTGCTGGCGGCGCAACTCGGCGAGTTGCCGGGTGAACGCCAGCAGATCGACGTCGACCTTGCCCCAGTCGACCCAGGTCAGCTCGCTGTCCTGGCAGTAACCGTTGTTGTTGCCCAGCTGGGTGCGCCCGAGCTCGTCGCCGTGCCCGATCATCGGCACGCCCTGCGACAGGAACAGGGTGGCCAGGAAATTGCGGCGCTGCTGAGCCCGCAGCTCGAGAACCGTCGGGTCGTCGGTCGGCCCCTCGACGCCGCAGTTCCACGAGCGGTTGTAGTTCTCGCCGTCCTTGTTGTCCTCGCCGTTGGCCTCGTTGTGCTTCTCGTCGTAGGAGACGAGGTCGAGCAGGGTGAACCCGTCGTGGACGGTGACGAAGTTGATCGACGCAACCGGGCGGCGGCCGGAGTGTTCGTACAGGTCGGCCGAGCCGGTCAGCCGGGCGGCGAACTCGCCGATCGTCGACGGCTCACCCCGCCAGAAGTCACGCACCGTGTCGCGGTACTTGCCGTTCCACTCGGTCCACTGCGGCGGGAAGTTGCCGACCTGGTAGCCGCCCGGCCCGACGTCCCACGGCTCGGCGATCAGCTTGACCTGGCTGACCACCGGGTCCTGCTGCACGAGTTCGAAGAAGCTCGACAACCGGTCGACATCGTAGAACTCGCGGGCCAACGCCGAGGCCAGATCGAATCGGAATCCGTCAACGTGCATCTCGAGCACCCAATACCGCAGGGAGTCCATGAGTAGTTGCAATGAATGTGGATTCCGTACATTCAGGCTGTTACCCGTACCTGTGTAATCCATGTAGTACTGCGGGTCGTCGTCGACAAGCCGGTAATAGGCGCGATTGTCGATACCCCGGAAACACAGCGTCGGTCCCAGGTGGTTGCCTTCGGCCGTGTGGTTGTAGACGACGTCGAGGATCACCTCGATGTCGGCCTCGTGCAGCGCGCGCACCATCGCCTTGAACTCCTGCGCCTGCCCGCCGGTGGTGCCCGACGAGGAGTAGCGCGTGTCCGGAGCGAAGTAGCCGATCGTGTTGTAGCCCCAGTAGTTCGTCAGCCCGCGCTCGACCAGTGTGGAGTCGTTGACGAAGTGGTGCACCGGCATCAGTTCGACGGCCGTGACCCCGAGCCGGGTGAGGTGGTCGATCAGCACCGGGTGGCCGATGCCGGCGTAGGTGCCGCGCAGCTCCTCGGGAACCTCCGGATGCCGCTCGGTCAGCCCCTTGACGTGCGCCTCGTAGATCACGCTGTTGGCGTACTGGTGCCGGGGCGGGCGGTCGACGCCCCAGTCGAAGAACGGGTTGATCACCACCGACTTGGGCATGTGGGCGGCCGAGTCGTCGGTATTGAACGTGTCGGGGTTACCCAGCTCGTAGTCGAACAGCGACGGATGCCAGTCGATGCGCCCGTCGATCGCCTTCGCGTACGGGTCGAGCAGCAGCTTGGACGGGTTGCACCGCAGCCCCTGCGCGGGCTCGTGCGGCCCATGGACGCGGTAGCCGTAGCGCTGCCCGGGCTCGATGCCGGGCAGGAAGGCGTGCCATACGAAGCCGTCCATCTCCGGTAGGTCGATCCGCGTCTCGGCACCGTCGGCGTCGAACAGGCACAGCTCGACGCGCTCGGCGACCTCGCTGTACAGGGCGAAGTTGGTGCCCGAGCCGTCGTAGGTCGCCCCCAGGGGGTAGGCGCTGCCCGGCCAGACCTGCATGCGTGCTCCCGTCGTCGCGCTGCTAAGCGTCCGTTTGCCTCCCCGTCCAGAGCTTCCCATGCGCCCGCGCGAGGTGCGCGACAGGCGCCGGATCGGATGGCTCCGAGTTTCGTGCTGTTCACGCGTTTTGTAGAGCACTGGATGTGTCGGATCGAGAACGCCGAGTTATCGCTAGTGACAGGCGGTATTCCCATCCATGAACAGGCCCTATCATTCCTCAGGTCCTCGCAGAGCCCATCCACGAAGAGCACCCTGACCAACTAGAGACCTCAACTGAGAAGGTATGGCCGGCCGGCATTCGAAACCCTCCTCGGGCCGTCGAGGGGTGTCGCTTCCCGTGATTGTGGGAGCTTTATTGCTGGCTGCCGCGTGCGCGGCCGGGCTGGTTGTTTACCTCAATCGCAGCGGCGGGTCGGGCCACGACGCGGCGGGCAACTGCAGCGGCAAGGTCAGCGTCGTCGTCGACGCCGCGCCGAGTATCGCCGAGCCGGTGCAGACCATCGCCAACCGGTGGCTGGCAACCAATCCCAACGCCGAGGGCAAGTGCATCGACATCAATGTCACCGCCCTGCAGTCCAGCAACGAGGAACAGATCCTGGCCGCCGGCGGCAACGGCAACGGCGAGACCGCGTCGATGTGGATCCCCGACTCGAGCACGTGGGCCACCCGGCTGACCGACGACATCACCGGCGCCGGGCGGACCTCGCAGGTCGAGGTGCACGCCCCGATCGCGGTGTCGCCGCTGGTGTTCGTGAGCTCACCGTCGGTCGTGTCGAAGTTCATCTCCAAACCGGACTGGAAGAACGCGCTGGCCGGCGCCTTCCCGCTGACCGTCCCGGACCCGGTGTCCAACACGGACGGGCTGCTGAGCCTGCAGATCATGAACTCGCTGGTCGGCTCGAAGGCCAACGGTCCCGACCCGCAGCTGGCCAACCTGATGCTGCGGCTGAGCCACTCGACTCTGCCCGACGCCAACGCCGGGTTCGCCCAGCTGGCCGCCGACCCGTCGCACGCGCCGGTGTTCACCGCGCCCGAGCAGGCGGTCATCCAGGCCAACCGGGCCAAGCAGTCGCTGTTCGCCGCGGCGATCTACCCGGACGAGGGCACGCTCAGCCTCGACTACCCGGTGGTGCGCCTGGTCCGGTCCGGCGACGACCCGGCGCTGACCGCCGCGCTGGACGACTTCGAGCAGCAACTGCGCGCGCCGGCCGCACGCACCTACCTCGCCGACGCCGGCTTCCGCGACCCGTCCGGGGCGTCGGTGCCCGGGGTTGGCGCGGCCGAGGGCGTGGTCGCCGCGCCGATCCGGCAGCTGACCAAGCCGACGACCGGGCAGGGCGTCGACACGCTGCGGTTGTGGGAAGCCATCACCGACGACGTGAACTCGCTGCTGGTCATCGACGTGTCCGGCTCGATGGCCGAGGCCGGCGGAAACGGCAAGTCCAAGATCGACCTGACGTCCGAGGCGGCCCGGGCCGCCATCAACTTCTATCCCGACACGTCCAATGTCGGCATGTGGGTGTTCTCGACCCAGCAGACGGCCACGACCGACTATCGCCAGCTCGTCCCGATCGGCGAGATGGACAACCAGGTCGGCGGCAAATCGCAGCGGCAGGCGCTGATCGACGCCGCCAACTCGCTGCCCTCGCAGGTGCACGGCAACACCGGGCTGTACGACACGCTGCTGGCCTCGGTGCGCGACGTCCGCAAGAACTACGACCCGTCCAAGGTCAACACGGTCATCTTCATGACCGACGGCCAGAACGACAACGCCAGCTCGCTCACCCTGGACAAGCTGATCTCCACGCTGAAGGCGGAGAACTCGCCGCTGCCCATCCCGGTGTTCACCATCGCCATCGGGCCGGACGCCGACGCCGCCGGGCTGCACAAGATCTCCCAGGCCACCGGCGGCAAGGGCTACGTGGTCAAGGACCCGACCACCATCCGCAGCGTGTTCCTCGACGCCGTCGTGCAACGGCAGTGCGGCCCCAATTGCTGACCTGACCTGATTCGCGCCGGTTCGGGCACCCGGTAGAGTGGACGGCCTGGAGGGGAGTAACCCCGCCGCGGTTTCCTCGTCATCACGGGCGACGTTCGTACAGCCCCGGGGAGCCGGCCCAACGATGGGTGGGTGAGACCTCCGGCAGCACACACGTGTATCGCCGTATTTCGGGGGTACGCCACGAGCGCGCCGGAGGAAGCATGCATGTCGAGCCGTGGGTCTGGGGCCTGACGCTAGGTCTTGCCGTCGCGTTCCTCGTTTTCGACGTCTTCTACATCGGCCGGTCGCCGCACGAGCCGACCATGGGCGAGTCGGCCCGGCACCTGGCGTTCTTCATCGGCGGTGCGGCGGTGTTCGCCATCGGGGTGTTCGTCATCAGCGGCAGCACCTACGGCGCGCAGTTCGTCGGCGGCTGGCTGACGGAGTACTCGTTGTCGGTCGACAACCTGTTCGTCTTCCTGATCATCATGACCAAGCTGCGGGTACCGCGGCAGCTGCAGCAGTCGGCGCTGCTGGTCGGTATCGTGCTGGCGCTTGTGCTGCGCGGCTTGTTCATCGCGGCCGGTGCCGCGGCGATCAACGCGTTCAGCTGGGTGTTCTACCTGTTCGGCGCGTTCCTGGTGTACACGGCGGCGCGGCTGGCCCGCGGCGACGACAGCGACTCGGACGAGTACACCGAGAGCCGGGCAGTGCGCTGGATCCGGCGGCGGGTGCCGTCGACCACCGAGTACCGCGGCGCGCACCTGACCACCCGGCAGGGCGGCCGGCGGCTGGCCACCCCGATGATGATCGTGATCGTCGCGCTCGGCACGACGGACGTGCTGTTCGCGCTCGACTCGATCCCGGCGATCTACGGCATCACCCAGGAGCCGTACCTGGTGCTGACCGCCAACCTGTTCGCGCTGATGGGCTTGCGCCAGCTGTACTTCCTCATCGGCGGCCTGCTCGAGCGGCTGGTCTACCTGAGCCTGGGTCTGTCGGTGCTGCTCGGGTTCATCGGCGTCAAGCTCATCCTGCACGCCCTGCACGAGAACGAGCTGCCGTTCATCAACGGCGGTGAGCCGGTCCACAGCGCGCCCGACGTGCCGATCTGGCTGTCACTGGTGGTTATCGTCGGCATCCTGTCGATCACCGTGGTGGCCAGCCTGGTCAAGTCGCGCCGTGACAACCGCGGCGCCGAGCGCGATCAGCTGAGCAGCTCGCGGCGATAGGCCTCGGCCACCGCAGCGGCCCGGTCGCGCACCCCGAGCTTCTCGTACAGGTGCAGCAGATGGGTCTTGACGGTCGCCTCGCTGATGAACAGCTGGCGGGCCGCCTCGCGGTTGGTCGCCCCGCTGGCGACCAGGCGCAGCACTTGTAACTCGCGCTGGCTGAGCTCCTCGGCGGGCGGCTTGCCGGCGGTGCGCACGGTACCCATCAGCCGGCCGGCCACTGACGGCGACAGCACCGGCTCGCCCCGGAACGCCGCCCGCACGCCACGCAGCAGTTCCTCGCGGGGCGAATCCTTGAGCAGGTATCCGGTGGCGCCGGCCTCGATCGCGGGCAGTACGTCGCGGTCGGTGTCGTAGGTGGTCAGCACGAGCACCCGCACCGACTCGTCGGCCTTGCGCAGCTCGGTGATCGCCTCGACGCCGCCCATCCTCGGCATGCGCAGGTCCATCAGCACGACGTCGACGTCGAGGGCGGTGGCCCGGGCGATCGCCTCCAGCCCGTCGCCGGCCTCGCCGACCACCTCGAACTCGGGGTCGCCGCTGAAGACGCCGCGCAGCCCGTCGCGCACGATCGGGTGGTCGTCGACGATGAGCAACCGGATCGGCATCACGCGGCGCCCACCGGCACGCTGGCGTTGATCGCGGTGCCCTCGCCCGGCGCGCTCTCGACCTCGAGCGATCCCGCGACGCGCTGCAACCGGCGGCGCATGCCGTCGATGCCATAGCCGTCCGGGCGGCGGGCGTCCGGGTCGAACCCGACGCCGTCGTCGCGGATGTCGAGCAGCGCGACGTCGTCCAGGTAGGACAGGGTGAGCCAGACCTTCGACGCCTGCGCGTGCTTGGCCACGTTGGTCAGCGACTCCTGGGCGACCCGGAACAGGGTGGCCTCGGTGTCGGGCGCCAGCCGGCGGCAGTCGCCGGTGGTGTCGACGTGCACCGCGACCGCGCTGCGCTGCGACCAGTCATGGGCCAGGCCGGCGATCGCGTCGGGCAGAGGGGCGCCGTCGAGCTGCTCGGGGCGCAGCGCCCGCACCGACCGGCGGGCCTCGGTCAGGCTCTCGCGGGCGAGCGCGCGGGCCAGGTCGATGTGCCGCTGCCACTCGTCGGGAGCATGCTGATTGGCCAGTGCCTGCTCGGCCGCCTCGAGCTGGGTCACGATGCCGGTCAGCCCCTGGGCCAGAGTGTCGTGTATCTCGCCGGCCATCCGCTGTCGCTCGTCCAGGATGCCGGCCTCACGGGCCTGCGCCAGCAGCTGGGCGTGCAGGCCGGTGTTCTCGGCCAGGGCGGCTTCGAGCTGGCGGTTCGTCTCGGCCAGCTGCTCGATCATGTCGCCCCGCTCGTCGTTCTGCTCCACGACCCGGCTGCTGACGTAGCCGAACGTCGCGGCCAGCCCGAAGTTGATGGCGGTCAGCGCCAGGTAGATCGCGATGTTGACGAGCTTGGGCGGCGGGTAGCCACCCTCCTGCGCGGCGGCCATCTGCAGGGCGGTGGCTCCGATGCCGGCGAACGCCCACCGGTCGGGCAGCCAGCGCACCTCGACGTAGCCGACGAACGCGAACAGCGCGAACCAGGGGTTGACGCCGACCAGGACCGCGCCGATGAGCGTGCGCCCGACGTAGTAGCCGGTCATGATGTCGCGGCGCTCGTCCCACTCGGGATGCAGCGTCACGAAGAACAACATCCACAGCGCGGCGAGGCCGACGAAGATCAGCCCGAACTCGAACCGGGCCCAGGTCTTGTACCCGGTGGCGGTGGCCACGGCGACCACGCCGGTCGACACCGCCAGCATGGGGAACGGCAGGACCCGGTCGAGGCGCCGGAGTTGTTCGTCCAGCACATCGCCGGGCCTACGCGTCGTGACCGGCATGGAGAAAATTCTCTCATTCCCAACGGAACAGGCGGATCGCGGCGATTGCGAAGCCGACCGCGTAGACGGCCAGCACGGCCAGGTGCAGCGCGCCGGGGAATTGGTCACGGGCCGAGTCCTGCAGGGCCTGCACCGCCGCACCCATCGGGGTGTAGTCGCTGACGTGGCGCAGGGCGTCCGGCATGACCGCCCGCGGCACCCACAGTCCGGCGAAGAACATCATCGGAAAGAAGGTCAGCGCGCCGGCGGCGTTGGCCACCTTGCCGCTCGGGGCCAGCGACGCGATGGTCAGCCCGATCGAGAACAGCCCCGCGGCGCCCAGCACGAACGCGAGCAGGAACCCGCCGACCTGGCGGGGCAGGCCCACGTCGAAGGCGGCCCGGGCGATGATCAGCACGATCACCGTGGTGATGACCGCGATGGCCAGGTTGATCAGCAGCTGCGCGGCGAGCAGCCGGCTCGGCGGCACCGGAGTGGTCGACATGCGGCGCAGTACCCCGCGTTCGCGGTAGGTGGCCAGCAGCACCGGCATGACGTTCAGCGCCAGCATGGCCAGCGAGAAGGCGATCACGATCGGCACGTAGGTGGCCGCGAGGCTCAGCCCGTCCAGGTCCTTGTCCGGCTTCTTGCCGCCGAGCGCGCCCAGGATGATCAGCAGCACCGGCGGGAAGCCGACCCCCCAGATCAGCCCGGCCCGTTCCCGCAGCATCAGCCGGGTCTCGGTACGGGTCAGGGCCCGCAACGGCGAGCCGACGGCCACGGTGGTGCTGCTCATGAGGTCTCCTGTCCGGTCAGTGCGATGAAGGCGTCGTCGAGGCTGGCCTGCTCGATGCGCAGCTGCTCGGCGACGATGCCGGCGCGGGCGAGCACGGAGGTGACCGCGCCGAGGACGTCACCGGTCCCGGTGACGAGCACCTGCCGGTCGTGCCGAGTGACGGCGGTGACCTGGGCCAGGTCGGTCAGCAGCCGGTCGTCGAGCTCGGCCGACGGGTAGAAGCGCAGCCGTTGCTCGGCGTTGACCCGGTTGACCAGGCCGCCGGGCGAGTCGACGGCCACGACCCGTCCCGAGTCGATCACCGCGACCCGGTCACACAGGTGCTCGGCCTCCTGCATGAAGTGGGTGACGAGCACGATCGTCACGCCGCTTTCGCGGACGTTCTCGATGAGGTCCCACGTCTCGCGGCGGGCGACCGGGTCCAGGCCGGTGGTCAGCTCGTCCAGGACGGCGATCTGCGGGTTGCCGACCAGGGCGAGCGCGATCGACAGCCGCTGCTTCTGGCCGCCGGACAGCTTGCCGTACCGGCTGGTCCGCTTGGCGGCCAGCCCGAGGGTGTCCCGCAGCGAGTGCCAGTCGGCCGGGTCGGCGTAGAAGGAGCTGTAGAGCTCGAGGGCCTCGTCGACCTGGATGTTGGCCGGCAGCTCGCTCTCCTGCAGCTGGATGCCGAGCGCCTGGCGCAGCTGCGCACGGTCGTGCTGGGGGTCGAGTCCGAGCACCTGGATGTGGCCGCCGTCGGGGCGGCGCAGCCCGGCCAGGCACTCGACGGTGGTGGTCTTGCCGGCGCCGTTCGGCCCCAGGATGCCGAAGATCTCGCCCGGCTCGACACTGAACGTCACATCGCGGACTGCCTCGTTACCGCGATAGCTCTTGCGCAGATTGGTGACTTCGATGACTGGCATACACCCAGCATCGAGAAATCCGCATTCGACCGAATCGGCCGACGGGGTCGACCTGGCCGGCGCCGCGGTGGACGCCGGCATCAACCGATCGGTTGATGCTCAGCCGCTGGTGCTGGGTGAGGGGCTCGGTGTCGGGGTCGTCGGCCGGGGTGCCGGTGTGCGGTGGCGTGGACCGTTCGGGAACCCCGGGAAGCCCTGTCCGCCGTACGGCCCGGGGCGTTCGAAGCGGACCGGACCGTGGTTGTCGGTGGCACCGAACGCAGCCGCGCCGATGCCCACGCCGGCTCCGAGCAGCGCTAGGGCGGCCACGATCGAGATCGCGATGACGGCGCCCTTGCGCTGCGGGGCGATCCACGGCGTCCTCGGCGGGCGCGGTATCGGCGCGAACGGGTCAGGCGCCGGGTACGCCGCGGCCGGCAGTGCCGGTGGCGGCTGGGGTGGAGGCGGTGGGGCCACCGGCGGCTGTCGAACGGTCGGTGCCTCAGCGGGTGTGGCGGCTTCGGCCGGTGTCTCGGCGGGCGATTCGGCGTTGCGCTGAGGGTCGTCCGGGCTGGTCATGCTGGTCTCCTGGTCGGCGGTGCTGTCACGGTAGGTGGCCGACCTGGGAAGTTCCGCGGCGACGGCGACCTCCTCGGCAAGCCACAGCCGCCGCCCGCGCGACCTGCCCCGTGGCTTCTTGTCGGACCGGGCTCGTACCGTGAAGGGCATGCGCAAGGCCAGCGACATCGTCCCGAGCACGGGTGTGTTCAAGGTCGTCTCCGACTTCGAGCCCTCCGGCGACCAACCGGCCGCGATCGACGACCTGGAGCGGCGGGTCAAGGCCGGCGAGAAGGACATCGTGCTGCTCGGCGCGACCGGCACCGGCAAGTCGGCCACCACGGCCTGGCTGATCGAACGGGTGCAGCGGCCGACCCTGGTCATGGCGCCGAACAAGACCCTGGCCGCCCAGCTGGCCAACGAGCTGCGCGAGATGCTGCCTGACAACGCGGTCGAGTACTTCGTCAGCTACTACGACTACTACCAGCCGGAGGCCTACGTCCCGCAGACCGACACCTACATCGAGAAGGACTCGTCGGTCAACTCCGAGGTCGAGCGGCTGCGCCACTCGGCGACCAGTGCGCTGTTCACCCGGCGCGACGTCGTGGTGGTGGCTACCGTGTCGTGCATCTACGGCCTGGGCACGCCCGAGGAGTACCTCGACCAGGCGCTGCGGCTGGGCCTGGGCGACGAGATCGAGCGCGAGAAGGTGCTGCGACACCTGGTCGAGGTGCAGTACGCCCGCAACGACCTGTCATTCACGCGCGGCACCTTCCGGGTGCGCGGCGACACCATCGAGATCTTCCCGATGTACGAGGAGCTCGCCATCCGGGTCGAGATGTTCGGCGACGAGATCGAGCGGCTCTACTACCTGCACCCGCTGACCGGTGAGGTCATCCGCGAGGTCGACGAGGTGTTCGTCTTCCCGGCCACGCACTACGCCGCCGGTCCCGAGCGTATGGAACGGGCCATCCGTGGCATCGAGAAGGAGCTCGAGGAGCGGCTGGCCGAGCTGGAGAAGCAGAACAAGCTGCTCGAGGCCCAGCGGCTGCGCATGCGCACCGCCTACGACATCGAGATGATGCGCCAGGTCGGGTTCTGCTCGGGCATCGAGAACTACTCGCGGCACATCGACGGGCGCGAGGCCGGCAGTGCGCCGAGCTGCCTGCTCGACTACTTCCCCGACGACTTCCTGCTGGTCATCGACGAGTCACACGTGACCGTGCCGCAGACCGGCGGCATGTACGAGGGCGACATGTCGCGCAAGCGCACGCTCGTCGACCACGGGTTCCGGCTGCCGTCGGCGATGGACAACCGCCCGCTCAAGTTCGACGAGTTCCTCGACCGGATCGGGCAGACCGTGTACCTGTCGGCGACGCCCGGCTCGTACGAACTGGGCCGGACGAAGGGCGAGTTCGTCGAGCAGGTGATCCGCCCGACCGGGCTGGTCGACCCCGAGGTAGTCGTCAAGCCGACCAAGGGGCAGATCGACGACCTGCTGCACGAGATCCGCGAACGGGCCGAGCGCGACGAGCGGGTGCTGGTCACCACGCTCACCAAGAAGATGGCCGAGGATCTCACCGACTACCTGCTCGAGCAGGGAATCCGGGTGCGATACCTGCACTCCGAGGTCGACACCCTGCGCCGGGTCGAGCTGCTGCGCGAGCTGCGTTCCGGCGAGTTCGACGTGCTGGTCGGCATCAACCTGCTGCGCGAGGGCCTCGACCTGCCCGAGGTGTCGCTGGTGTCGATCCTCGACGCCGACAAGGAAGGCTTCCTGCGTTCGGGTACCTCGCTGATCCAGACGATCGGCCGCGCCGCCCGTAACGTGTCCGGCCAGGTACACATGTACGCCGACACGATCACCCCGTCGATGCAGAACGCCATCGACGAGACGAATCGCCGGCGGGCCAAGCAGATCGCCTACAACAAGGAGCGGGGCCTCGACCCGCAGCCGCTGCGCAAGCGGATCGCCGATATCACCGACCGGCTGGCCCGCGAGGCGGCCGACACCGAGTCGCTGCTCGGCGAGGGAGCGGTGCCGATCGGCGGGTCGGGCCGCTCGCAGTCGCGCGGCAAGTCGGCGGTGCCGGGCCGGGGCGGGCGCGGTTCGGCCGGCGTGGTCGGGGTGGGCGCGCACGCCGACGGCAAGCTCGACCTGACGGCGATGCCGCGGGCCCAGCTGGCCGACCTGATCCAGCAG
This sequence comes from Jatrophihabitantaceae bacterium, assembly GCA_036558905.1. Lineage (GTDB taxonomy): Bacteria > Actinomycetota > Actinomycetes > Mycobacteriales > Jatrophihabitantaceae > DASXRA01. The sequence goes on from DATBER010000004.1 coordinate 13,969, forward strand.
CTGAACGAGCAGATGCTCGGCGCCGCCCGCGAACTGCAGTTCGAGGTGGCGGCCCGGCTGCGCGACGAGATTCATGAGCTGAAGAAGGAGCTGCGCGGCATGGACATGGCCGGCGTGCAATGAGCCGGGCCGGCGGCGTGACCGCGGACGAGGTGTTCTCGGACATCGCCGCCGACTACCTGGGCCGGCCCGGCGTCGCCTACGGGCGGATCTGGCACAACGACGGGCTCAAGATCAATGACAAGATCTTCGCCATGGTCGTGCAGGGCCAGCTGGTCGTGAAGGTGCCCGCGACCGAGGCGGCCGAGCTCGTCGCCGCCGGCTCGGGCACCCCGTTCGAACCACGTCCGGGCCGGGCGATGCGCGAATGGGTCAGCGTGGCCGCGATCGACCCCAAGCGGTGGCACCAGCTGGTGGCCGACGCGTTCGACTACGGCACCACCCTGACCGCGAAGCACCGCTGACGCGTCGGTCACCGCCCGCGCGGACGGGCGGGCGGCGCGCTCCTGAGCGGCCCGCGCGGACGGGCGGGCGGCGCGCTCCTGAGCGGCCCGCGCCTACGGGCGGAGCAGCGATCCCGGGTGGCTGAGCTGGCGCTGCGGACGCCCGCCGACCTGCATCACCGCCTGGGCGGCGTAGGTGTGGGCCAGCCGGGTGGCCAGCAGCGGCGCGATTCCCCCGATCCGGGCGGCCAGGAACCCGGCCGCGAAGGCGTCGCCGGCGCCCGTGCTGTCGACCACGTTCAGCGGCGTCGTCGGCACCGCGCTGGCCTGGCCGTCCTCGGCCCACAGCGCGCCGTCCGGGCCGAGCTTCACCACCGCCTGTCCACAGTGGAAGGACAGGGCCCGGGCCGCGTCCGTGGTGCTGATGTGCCCGCTGAGCACCTGGGCCTCGTCGGCGTTGGCGAACAGCGGGGTGGGCCGGCCGATCCAGGACAGGAACTGGCTGGACCCGACCGACCGGATCAGCGCCGACGACGCGGCGTCGACCGAGATGGTGAGCCCCCGCTCGCGGGCCAGCGCCAGAGCGGCCAGGGCGGCCGGGCGCACCGAGTCGCTGAACAGGGCGTAGCCGGACACGTGCAGGTGCGACCCGGCCACGAACATATCGGTGGGCAGGTCGATCGACTGCAGCGAGGCGTTCGCGCCCGCGTCGGGCACCATCGTCCGCTCGCCGAGGTCGTTGATCAGCACGACGCACGCGCCGGTGGGGCGATAGCGGTCGACGCTGATGGCGAGCTGGACGCCGGCGTCGCGCAACAGCTGCCGGGCCACCCGGCCCCGCTCGTCTTCGCCGACCCGTCCGACGATAACCGACGGCACCCCGGCCGCGGCCAGCCAGCACGCCGTGTTGGCCGCCGAGCCGCCGCCCAGGAACGAGACGCCGGTAGGCGTGTCCGAGCCGTATGCGAGCGGGCTGGGCAGTCGCGCGACGATATCGGTCATGATGTCGCCGATGCAGATAACCCGCGTCATCGCGGCTCGTCCGCGATGACCTTGTCAGCCGAGCGGCGCGCCGTGTTGATCTCGCCCGCTGAGTGTCGCGCCGTGCTGATCTCGCCGGTTGAGCATCGCGCCGGGCTGATCTCGCCGGCGATCTGGCCGGCCAGCCGGGCGTTCGCCCGCACCAGCGCGATGTTGGCCTCCAGCGAGGCGCCGTGGGTCTCGCGGTGGAAGTGGTCGAGCAGGAATGGGGTGACGTCCTTGCCCCGTACGCCGGCCGTCTCGGCCGCGGCCAGCGCCGAGGCCAGCACCCGCTGGTGGAGGTCGGGATCGAGCTGGTCGGCCGCGGCGATCGGGTTGGCGAGCACCAGGCCGTATCCGTCGGTGCCGAGCTCGCACCGGGCCCGCACCACGGCCGCCACCTCGGCCGGCGAGTCGACCTGCCGGTCGAGCGGATATCCGGAGTCGACCAGGTAGAAGCCGGGGAAGCGGTCGGTGCGATAGCCGAGCACGCCGACGTTGAGCGTCTCGAGCCGCTCCAGGGTGGCCGGTACGTCCAGGATGGACTTGACGCCCGAGCACACCACGAGGATGCGCGTTCGGGACAGGGTGTACAGGTCAGCCGATTCGTCCCAGGAGTCGCGGGCCTCGCGATGCACGCCGCCCAGCCCGCCCGTCGCGAAGACGGCGATGCCGGCCCGAGCGGCCAGGTGCGCGGTCGCCGCCACGGTGGTGGCGGCCGAGCCGCCCTTCGCCACGACGGTGGCCAGGTCGCGCAGGCTGGCCTTGACGACGCCCTCGTCGGTGGCGATCCGGGTCAGCGCGTCGTCGTCCAGCCCGACGTGCGGCTCGCCGGCCAGGACGGCGACGGTGGCCGGCACCGCCCCGGCGGCCCGCACGTCGGCCTCGATGTCCCGGGCCACCTGCAGGTTCTGCGGTCGGGGCAGGCCGTGGCTGATGATCGTGCTCTCCAGCGCCACGACGGCACGGCCGGAGGACAGGGCATCGGCGACCTCCGGCTGAATCCGCACATGCGCATTCTGCGTGAGCACTCTGTGCAGCGAATCACCCCCTGCGCAGTAGACCGATCGCCCCAGTGGCGAGCGCTGCGACCAGGAACGACAGCAGCGAAGCGCTCATCCAGGTCTGCGGGGTGAAGTGCAGCCACGACTGCACGTGCCCCCACCAGCGCGTCCACCACGACAGCGACCCGGGGTTGACCAGCTGGTAGGCGGCGAAGCCGAGCGCCCAGGGCACGAGGGTGGCCCACCGGGCCGGGGTGTTCTCGCCGAGGTCCCACCGGCCGCGGCGGATCACGAAGTAGTCGACGACCAGTACGCCCAACAGCGGCACGAAGATCGAGCCGATGAGCAGCAGGAAGTTCTCGAAGTCGTTGATGTTCAGGGCCAGGGCACAGACGGTGGCCACGGTGCCGACGCCCAGCGCGAGCACCCGCCGGTCCCATCGGGGGCGGAGGTTCTGGATCGACACCGCTGTCGAGTAGGTGTCGGCGAAGGACTGGTCCAGCTCGCGCACGGCGAGGATCGCGAACGCGAGGGTGCCGAGCGGGATCGCCATGAACGAGCCGAAGATCTGGTTCGAGTCGCTGTGCGCGACCGTGACCAGCGCGACCAGACCCAGGGCGTAGCAGGCGATCTGCGTGATCGAGTAGCCGACGAACGTGCCGGCGAACGCGGCCCGCGGCGAGCGGGCGTGCCGCGAGTAGTCGGCGACCAGCGGCACCCACGACACGGATACGCCGATGACCGTGTCGACGGCGATCCAGAAACCGCTCCACGACCCGTGCCCGAAGGCGGGCATCGGGTGCCGGGCCAGCTGCACGAACAGGTACACCAGCGCGACCAGCACGGCGACGGTGACGTACTTGCGCAGTACCCGGATCCAGCCGAGCGGGCGCAGGGCCAGCACAGTGGTGATGACACCACCGCCCAGCACGTACGCCCAGCGTGGCACGTCGCCGGCCACCTGGTGCAGCGCGGTGCCGATGGTGACGAGCTCGAACGTCGTCCAGCCGATCAGCTGCACGACGTTGAGCAGCGTCGGCAGGTACGACGGCCGGGTGCCGAACAGCCCGCGCAGCAGAACCATCGACGGCGACCCGGTGACCGCGCCCGGATGGCCGGCCGCGGCCACGCCGAGCGTGCCGAGCACTGTGCCGACCACCAGCGCCGTGGCGGCCGCGGCCAGCGACATCGGTGTGCTCACCGGTACGAGCACGAACAAGGCGGCGGTGAACCCGAGCAGGCTCACCCCGAGGTTGCCCCACAGCGCGGCCACGTCGACCGTGCGCAAGGTTCGGGGAACCGGGTCGGCCAGTGTCGCCCCGACTTCGGCGGGCTCTACGCGGTCGGCAACAGTGGTCATGACGCTCCCTTCGCCGGCATTACCCGGAGCAGGTTCGGCGGTCGGCGCCGCTGGTGTGGCGCCCTCTCAGCCCGGCTCAGGCCCGAGCTCCCGCGGATGGGTGGATGGGACCTACAGCACGGCCATGCCCTCGGTCGGCGACGACGCCTGGGCGTGGTGACGCTTGGGGATGCGGCCGGCCCGGTGCGCCAGCCGGCCGGCGTTGACAGCGGCGGCCATCGCGGCCGCCATGGTCGCCGGCTGCTGGGCCCGGGTGACCGAGGTCGCGAGCAGGACGCCGTCGCAGCCGAGCTCCATGGCCAGCGCGGCGTCCGAGGCGGTGCCGACTCCGGCGTCGAGGATCACCGGCACGCGCGCCTCGGCGACGATCAGCTCGATGTTGTGCGGGTTGCAGATGCCCAGGCCCGTGCCGATCGGCGAGCCCAACGGCATGACCGCGGCGCAGCCGGCCTGCTGCAGCCGCCGCGCCAGCACCGGGTCGTCGTTCGTGTAGGGCAGCACCGTGAACCCTTGCGCGACCAGGGTTTCCGCCGCGTCGAGCAGCTCGACGCCGTCCGGCAGCAGGGTGTGCTCGTCGGCGACCACCTCGAGCTTGATCCAGTCGGTCTCCAACGCCTCGCGGGCCAGCTGCGCGGTGCGCACCGCCTCCTGCGCGGTACGGCAGCCGGCCGTGTTGGGCAGCAGACGCACCCCGCGCCGGCCCAGCACGTCGAGGATCGAGCCGGTCGTGCCGGGGGAGACGCGCCGCATGGCGACCGTGCACATCGCCGTGCCCGACGCGGCCACCACCTCGTCGACGACCTGCATGCTCGGCGCCCCGCCGGTGCCCATGATCAGCCGCGAGCTCAGCTCGACGTCGGCGACAACGAACGGATCATCAGCCATGGTCAGCCTCCTTGGACGGCGGTGAGCAGCTCGACGTCCTGCCCGTCGGTGAGCGCGAAGTCGGCCCACCCGGCGCGCGGCACCACCTCGCCGTCGACGGCGGCGGCGACCCCCCGGGTGCTGGCCAGCTCGGCGTCGAGCAGCTGGGCGAGCGTCGACCCGTCGGTCAGCTCGCGGGCCGCGCCGTTGATCGTGAGCTTCATGGACGGGCTCCCTCGGTGGCGAATCGGGACGGGGTGAACGGCAGCAGCCCCTCGGGCAGTGCGCCGCCGGCCAGCAGTTCGGCGACCCCGTCGGCGGTGACCGGGGCCAGCAGGATGCCGTTGCGGTAGTGGCCGGTGGCGACGATCAACCCGTCGATCGTGGTCGGCCCGATCAGCGGCGCGTTGTCGGGCGAGCCGGGCCGCAGGCTGGTGCTGACCTCGTCGAAGATCGCCTCGCCCAGCACCGGCACCAGCGCCTGGGCGTCGCGTAGCAGCTCGTAGATCGCGCCGGCCCGCGGTGTGACGTCGAAGCCGGCGTCCTCGCTGGACGCCCCGACGACGATCTCGCCGCTGGCCCGAGGAATCAGGTACACAGGCGAGCCGCGCACCACGCCGCGGACCACCCGCTGCAGCGGCGCACCGTCGGGCAGGTGCAGCCGCAGGGTCTGGCCCTTGACGGGGTGCACCGGGACGGCCTCGGCCGGCACGCCGACGATCTGGCCCGACCAGGCGCCGGCGGCCACCACGACGGTGTCCGCGTCGAGCTCCTCGCCCGGGCCGAGCGTGACGCCCCGGACGCGGTCGCCCTCGACCCGTACCGACCTGACGTGGTGGCGAACCACGTGCCCGCCGGCCCGCTCGATCGCGGTGAGCAGCGCGTCGCGCAGCCGCCGGGTGTCGACCTGGCCGTCGTCGGCGGCGTGCAGGCCGCCGGGCAGCCCGCTGGCCAGCGCCGGTTCGAGCTGGCGCAGCTCCCGCCCGGTGAGCAGCTCGGTGGTCAGTCCGAGCGTGCGGCCGAACTCCTGCAGGTCGCGCAGACCGGCCAGATCGGCCGTGTCCCAGGCCGAGACGATCGTGCCGTCGCGCCGGTAGCCCACGGTCGCGCCGGCGGCGTCCTCCAGCTCGGCGACGAAGTCGGGGTAGCGGCGCGCGGACTCCAGCCCGAGCATCAGCAGCGGCTGCTCGCCGTAGTGCAGCTCGGTGGCCGGGGTGAGCATGCCGGCCGCGGTCCAGGTCGCCGCGGTTCCGGGGCTCGGGTCGACGACGGTGACCCGCACCCCGCGCTGAGCGCTGCGCCAGGCGATGCCGAGGCCGATGACGCCACCGCCGGCGATGATCACGTCGCTTGACATACAGCCCCTTCCGACACCGAACAGGGCTGGGGCCGTGACTCCCTTCGCCGGCATTACCCGGATCAGGTCGAACGGTCGGCGGCTCCCAGCCAGCCCTCTCAGCCCGGTCCACCGGGCTCCCGTGCACCACCGACCATACGCCAACCTGACCTGGTCGGTACCGTCGCCAGTCGTGCTAATCACGAAGTTCGGGCATGCGTGCGTCCGCCTCGAGTCCGAGGGGTGCGTGCTGGTGATCGATCCGGGCATCTGGAGCGAGTCGGCCGCGCTGGACGGCGCCGACGCCGTGCTGCTCACCCACGAGCATGTCGACCACGTCGACGGGTCGCGGCTGGCCGGGCTGGACGTGCCGGTGTTCGCGCCGGACGGGGCCGACCTGGCCGGACTGGAGGACGAGCGGGTCACCCGGGTGCGCCCCGGCGACGGGTTCACGGCGGCCGGCCGGCCGGTGCGGGCCGTCGGCGGCCGGCACGCGTTCATCGTCGACGGCTCGCCCGACTGCGCCAACCTCGGCTACCTCGTCGACGGCGAGGTCTACCACCCGGGCGACGCGCTGCACCTGCCGGACGAGCCGGTCGCGACCCTGTTCGTGCCGATGCAGGGGTCGTGGCTGAAGACCTGCGAGGCGATCGACTTCGTCAACGCGATCGGTCCGGCGCGGGCGTTCGGCATCCACGACGGCCAGCTCAACGAGCGCGGGCTCGACTCGATCAGCGGCTGGCTGGCCGAGGAGACGACGGCCGAGTTCCGCTACCTGGCGCCGGGCGAGTCAGCCTGACGGCGCGCGCTCGGTACCGTCGCTGTCGTGATCGACCCCCGTCCGGCCCTGGCCGACGCCCGGCTCTACCTGTGCACCGACTCCCGCGCCCGGCAGGGCGACCTGGCCGAGTTCCTCGACGCCGTGCTCGGCGCCGGGGTGGACATCGTCCAGCTGCGCGAGAAGGGGCTGGAGGCCCGGGACGAGCTGCGCCTGCTCGAGACGTTCGCGACCGCGGCCGAGCGGCACGGCAAGCTGTTCGCCGTCAACGACCGGGCTGACGTCGCCCTGGCCGCCGGCGCGCCGATGCTGCACCTGGGCCAGGACGACCTGCCCGTCGAGATCGCCCGCCGCATCATCGGCGACACCCCGATCATCGGCCGCTCGACGCACGACCCGGTGCAGGCCGGCGCCGCCGACAAGGAGCCCGGCGTCGACTACTTCTGCGCCGGGCCGACCTGGACCACGCCGACCAAGCCGGGCCGTCCGGCGGCCGGGCTGTCGCTGATCGAGCACGCTGCCCGGATCGCCACCCGGCCGTGGTTCGGCATCGGCGGCATCGAGTCGCCCGAGCGTCTCGACGAGGTCATCGCGCGGGGGGCCCGGCGGGTGGTCGTCGTCCGGGCGATCACCGAGGCCGACGATCCGGCGGCCGCCGCCTGGGCGATCGCCGAGCGGCTACGGCAGGTCGCGGATGCGCCAGAAGTGGCCGACCGGGCCTAGGCCGGCGCCCAGCGGGAAGGAATGCTCGACCGCTCCGCTGATGAACCGCTTGCCGAACCGCACCGCCTCCTCGACGTCCAGCCCGCGGGCCAGGCCCGAGCAGATCGCTGCGGCCAGCGTGTCGCCCGAGCCGTGCGTGTGCTGGGTGTCGAAGCGGGGCGCGGCCAGCTCGACGAACGACGTCCCGTCGTAGAGCAGGTCCACCGCGTCGCCGCTGGGCAGGTGCCCTCCCTTGATCAGCACCCACTGCGCACCGAGGTCGCGCATCGCCATCGCGGCATCGCGCTGACCGGCCGGGTCGCGCACCTCGACCCCGGTCAGCAGCTTGGCCTCGCCCAGATTGGGGGTGACGACGGTGGCCAGCGGGATGATCCGCTCGCGCAGGGCCTGCAGGGCGTCCGGGCGCAGCAGCGGGTCGCCGTGCTGCGAAGCGGCCACCGGGTCGACCACGAACGGCGTGATGGCCAGTCGCTCGACGGTCTCCGCGACGGTCTCGATGATCGCAGCGGAAGCGAGCATGCCGGTCTTGGCCGCGCCGACGCCGATGTCGGTGGTGACGGCCTCGATCTGCTCGGCCACCGCGTTGGGCGGCAACTCGTAGAAGCCGCTGACGCCCAGCGAGTTCTGCACGGTCACCGCGGTGATCGCCGACATGCCGTGCACCCGGCAGGCCAGGAACGTCTTGAGATCGGCCTGGATGCCGGCGCCCCCACCGGAGTCCGAGCCGGCAATGGTCAACGCTGTGGGAATCATCGGGATGGAATCATCGCAGGCGTGACACGCGACGGGTGGACCGGACAGTTGTGGGACGAGGCAGCCGGCACGTACGCGGCGATTCTCGAGCATCCGTTCCTGGCCGGGCTGACCGACGGCAGCCTCGACCCGGACGCGTTCGCGCACTACGTCGCCCAGGACGCCCACTACCTCAACGACTTCGCCCGGGCGTTGGCCGTCGTCGGCAGCAAGGCGCCGACGCACGCCGGCGTGGCGATGTTCGCCCGGCACGCGGCGGGCACCGTCGAGGTCGAGCTGGCGTTGCACGAGTCGCTGCTGCCGTCGCTGGGGATCTCCGCCGACGTCCCGGTGACGCCGACGACGCGGGCCTACACGAGCTACCTGCTGGCCACCGCATACGGCGGCACATTCGCCGAGGGAGTGGCCGCCGTGCTGCCCTGCTACTGGATCTACGCCGAGGTGGGCGCCGAACTGGTCAAGCGCGGATCGCCCGACGCGCGGTATCAGCGCTGGATCGACACGTACGCCGACGAGGACTACCGGGCGATCGTGGCCGAGGCGCTCGCGCTGACCGACGAGATCGGCTCGACGCTGAGCCCGGCCGACGAGACCCGCGCCCGGCGGCATTTCGCCACCACTGCCCGGTACGAGTGGATGTTCTGGGACGCCGCCTGGCGCCGCGAGGTGTGGCCTATCTGACGCCGGGTATCAGCCCACCGGCCCACCACTCCTTCCCCCGTAACTGTCCAAGGGGGAAGACATGTCGTTTCCGCAGACGGCGCAGCGCCGGACCCTCGCGGTCGCCTGCGTCGCCACCGCGATGCTCATGCTGGACATCGCGGTCATCAACACCGCGATCCCGAAGATCGCGACGGACCTGCACGCCGGGCTGTCCGGTGTCCAGTGGGTCATCGACGCGTACACGCTGACCCTGGCCGCCGCCGTGCTGACCGCCGGTTCGCTGGCCGACCGGTTCGGCCGCAAGCGCAGCTTCATCGCCGGCCTGACGCTGTTCACCGCCTCGTCGCTGGCGTGTGGGCTGGCCGGCAGCATCCTGGCCCTGGACGTCGCCCGGGCCGTGCAGGGCGTCGGCGCCGCGATCATGTTCGCGACGGCGCTGGCCCTGATCGGCGACGCGTTCCCGTCGGCCAAGGAGCGGGCCGGTGCGCTCGCCGTCTACGGCGCGACCATTGGCGCCTCGTTCGCGATCGGCCCGCTCGTCGGCGGCGCGCTGACCAGCTGGCTGAACTGGCCGTCGATCTTCTTCGTCAACCTGCCCATCGGTATCGCCTGCATCGTCGCCGCGATCAAGGTGCCCGAAGCCCGGGATCCCTTTGCCCGCAAGCCCGATCTGGTCGGCCAGGCGCTGCTCGGCGCCGGGCTGTTCCTGCTGATCCTGGCGCTGCTGCGCGGCAACGAGGACGGCTGGACCAGCACCCGCATCGTCGCCGAGCTGAGCGTCGCCGGCGCCCTGCTGATCGCGTTCGTCGTAGCCGAGGCGATCGTCAAGACACCCATGCTGCCGTTGCGCATGTTCCGCAACCCGTCGTTCACGGGCGCCCAGCTGGCCGCGTTCGCGATCTCGTCGACGTTCTTCGCGGTGTTCATCTACATGACCCTGTACCTGCAGAACGTGCGGCACCTGTCGCCGGTCGAGGCCGGGCTCGTCTACCTGCCCGGCACGATGATCATGCTGTTCGTGTCGGCCGGCACGGCCAACCTGCACGGACGGGTGTCGGCCCGGTCGCTGATCGTCGGCGGCCTGCTGCTCGTGGCCGCCGGCATGAGCCTGATCGTCCTGGTCACGCCGACATCGTCGTGGGCGCTGATCCTGCCCGGCGAGATCGTCGCCCTGATCGGCACCGGAATGTTCAACCCGGCGCTGAGCGAGGTCGTGCTGCGCGAGGCGGGCGTCGGGCAGAGCGGGCTGGCCGCCGGCGTCAACGACACGTTTCGGCAGGCCGGCATCGCGGTCGGGGTGGCCGCGCTCGGCGCGCTCATCCCGGCCAAGGCGGCGCTGGGCACCGGCTCGGCGTCCTCGTACGTCGACGGTCTGCACAACGCGCTGCTGGTCGGCGCCGGGTTCTGCGTAGTGGCCGCCGTCGCCTGCGTCGTGCTGATCAAGCGGCGTGTCGCGTCGAGCATCGACGACGAGCTGGACGAGCTGGTCGCCACCGATCGGCAGCTGGACTCCGTACCGCGGTAGGTCCGGCCACTCGGCATGATGGCCCGGTGCCTGATCGCATCGGTCTTCGCCACATCACGCTGTGCGCCGGCTCGTTCGAGACGAGCTTGGCCTTCTACGACGCCGCTCTGGGCGCACTCGGCCTGGTCAGGGTGCAGGAGTTCGGCGACGAGGAGGAGGACGACGCCGAGCTCGAGGCGGCCGGCTACGGGCCGTCCGACCAGGCGCCGCAGTTCTGGCTGGTGAGCGGCGGCGAACCGACCCGGGGGAGTCACGCCGCCTTCGCCGCGAGTTCGCGGGCCGAGGTCGAGGCGTTCCACGCGGCCGCGCTGGCGGCGGGCGGCACCAGCCGGCAGGCCCCCCGGCGCTGGGAGATCTACCGGGCCGGCTACTTCGGCGCCGTCGTCGCCGACCCGGACGGCAATCTGGTCGAGGCCGCCCTCGACGAGTAGCAGCTCGGCTGAGAACCGCTTCCCCTCCACTCCGACCAGAAATCCACCCGAAATCTGGTCGGACGGGAGGGGAAGCGGTCAACTGCCGGCGGATCAGTGGACGTCGGTGAAGTGCTCCACCTGCGGCGGGTGGACGAAGTACGGGCCGATCGCGCCGCGCCATTTGGCGAATCGCTCCGTCGCCCGGAAGTTGTTCTCGTGCGCGTCGACGCTGTCCCACTCGACGAGCAGGACGCACCGGGACGGCGACTCGACGCCTCGGGTCATCCGCACCGAGCGGCAGCCCGCGGTGGTGGTGAGGACGTCGCGCACGCTGAGGTAGGCGGCGGCGAAGTCGTCCTCGTGACCGGGCCGGACATCGATGAGTGCCACTTCGAGAACCATGCCCGGCAGCCTGCCAGACGGCGATTCGCGCCGACTACGCAACGTGAGTCACATCTGTCACACTGGTCACATGCGTGTCTGGCGGGCGCTGTCGACGACCGCGGTCGTGGTCGCCATCGGTGCCTGTGCCATCACGGTGGTGGCGCTGGCCTCGACCGAGTCCCGTGACGAACGCGACGTCGCGGCGACACCGTCCCCGACGACGTCAGCGCCGACCCCCACCGAGCTGGCCGAGCCGGTCGTCCCGTCGGCGGCGCCGAGCCGGTCCGTAGCCCCGACCTCGCCGACTGCCCAGAAGCATCCGCCGGTGACGACGCCGGCCAGCACCCCGGCCCCACCCCGGCCGAAGGCGACGCCCACGCCCACGCGCAAGCCCGTGCCCAAGCCGACGTCCGGCCCGGCCAGCCATCCGGCAGCGCCGCGCGGGCAATCGCTGCCGCTCGGATACTTCACCGGCAATGCCACCCGGGTCATCACCGTGGTCGCGTCGTCCACCGGCAGCACTACAGCCAGGCTGCAGGCTTGGACGAACGCGTCGGGCGGAGGATGGCTGGCCTACGGCTCGGCGGTGACCGCGCACGTCGGCTCGCAGGGGCTGACCACGCACCCGAGCGAGCGCCTCTCGGCTACCCCGATCGGCAGCTTCACGCTGACCCAGGCCTTCGGCGCGATGGGCAATCCGGGCACCGGGCTGCCGTACTTCCAGACCGACAGCCGCGACTGGTGGGTCAGCGACTCGAACTCGAGGTACTACAACCAGCACTACCGGTGCAGCGCCGGCTCGTGCCCGTTCAACACCGGAGCCGGCGAGAACCTGCTCGACGCCGGCTCGGTCTACAACTATGCCGTGGTCATCGACTACAACCGGTTCCCAGCGGTGGAAGGCAACGGCAGTGCGTTCTTCCTGCACGTGACGAACGGGCAGGCTACGGCCGGCTGCGTGGCGATCCCGCAGAACCGGCTGGTCTCGCTCATGCGCTGGCTGACGCCGGGCACCCACCCCCGGATCCTTATCGGCGTCGCGTGAGAGGCTGGGCGGGTGCCGCCCCCGCTCCGCCTGCTCGTCCCCGCCGTGATCGCCGCAGTCGCCGTGGTCGGGTGTAGTGCGACGACCCACCGGGCGGCGCGCTCGACCGGCACGCCGCCCCCGACGACGTCAGCGCCACCGTCCTCCGGGCCGAAGACGTCGGCGCCGACGACCTCGACCGCTGCGAAGCCGGCGCCGAAGCGACCCACACCGAGAACGACGACGACGCATCGCCCACCGGCCGAGCACCCGATCCGCAGCAACCTGCCGCTGCGCGACTCGACCGGTTCGGCCCGGCAGGTGATCACCGTCGTGGCGCCGTCGACGTCGAGCACCACCGCCACCGTGCAAGCCTGGAACAAGTCGGCCAACGGCTGGACACGCGTCGGGTCGGCCGTACCGGCCCACGTCGGCGCCGACGGGCTGAGCACCCAACCCAGCGAGACCAAGTCGGCCACCCCGATCGGCAGCTTCACGCTGACCCAGGCCTTCGGCAGCGCGGCCAATCCCGGGACGAAGGTGCCCTACTTCCGCACCGATGCCAGCGACTGGTGGGTCAGCGACGCCAACTCCGACCTGTACAACACCCACTACCGGTGCAGCGCGTCGTGCCCGTTCGACACGAGCGCCGGCGAGAATCTGCTCGACGCCGGCTTCGTGTACACCTACGCGCTCGTGATCGACTACAACCGCTTCCCGGTGCACGCCGGCGCCGGCAGCGCGTTCTTCCTGCACGTGACGAACGGCGAGGCGACGGCCGGCTGCGTGTCCATTCCCGAGGCCAGCCTGGTGTCGATCATGCGGTGGTTGAGCCCGTCGGCGCGTCCGCGCATTCTGATCGGGACGTCATGAGCGCGTAGCGGGCCGCGCCCAGTAGCGGGGCGTGTTCGGGGTTGTGCGCCACGACCACGTCGATCGGGTCGGGCAGGCGGGCCACGAAGGCCGGGCCGAACAGGTCCCAGGAGGCTGACATGGACCCGCCGATGACCACCACCTGGGCGCCGAAGCGGTCGAAGTAGGGGGCGAGCGCGGTGCCGAGCGTGGTCATCGCGGTGTCGATGACGGCCCGGGCGGTGGCCTCGCCGCCGCGTGCCCGTTCGGCGATCTCGCGCACGTCGGCCCCGGCGTCGCCGGTGGCCGCGCGGTAGGCCGCCCGGATGGCCCGGCGTGAGACCCGGTCCTCCAGCGGCTGCCCGTCGATGAGCACCCGGTGGGCCCGCCCGTCCGGGGGCACGTCCGGCCCGCTGCCCACGATCTGGCCGTCGGCCAGAAAGCCTGACCCGACCCCGGTGCCCAGCGTGAGCGCCGCGCAGCGCCGGTAGCCGGTGGCCGCGCCGTGCAGCCACTCGCCGAGCACGAACGCGTCGGCGTCGTTGAGGAAGCTGACCGACTCCGGCCGCGGTGAGATGTCCTGGCACAGCGCGGCCCGCACGTCGACCCCGCGCAGGCTGTCGAACTTGCCGACGTTCTCGAACAGCGCGATGCCCCGGGCGTAGTCGAACGGTCCGGGCAAGGCCACCCCCCAACGAGCCGCCTCCGCGGCGTCCAGGGTGTCGGCCGCGGCCACGAACGCGCCCAACAACTGCGCGGCCGAGGCCTGACCGTCCAGCCCGTGCCGGCTCAACGTCCCGGCCACGATCGACCAATCCGCGACATCGATCAACGCGGCACTGACATGCGTGCCGCCCACCTCCAGCACGGGTACCCGCTCGGCTGCCATGCGATCTTCCTACAGGGTCAGCCGCGGAACTCGTCGAGCAGTCCGGGCAGCAGCGTGTCGGCGAGCGCCACTGCGTCCGCTTCGGCGACGTCCGGCACGTGGTAGCCCTGACGTCCGGCGGCGGTGGTCGCGATCAGCGTGGCCAGCCCGGCCCGGCGCTGGAAGACGCTGCTGCGCAGGTTGACGCCGATCACGCCGTCGCGCGAGAGAACCGCCCGGCGCCGTACCAGCGAACCCCGCCGCGCGACCAGGTAGTCGCCGGTGACCGCGTGGCCCAGGCTGCGCGCCCGGTCGGCGGCCAGCGGCACGCTCAGCGGCACCAACACGGCGGCGACGAGCCAGGCCCACCCGGACAGCCCGGCCACCAGCCAGACCAGCCCGGCCACCGCAACGATCGCCCCGCTGGCCCCGACCGCCCGGACGTAGCGGCGCCGGTGGGCGCGGGGACCGTGGTCGACCAGCGGCATCGTGAACGGTTCGGCCCGGCCGACCACCGCCGCGGCGATGCGCACGGCGGCCGCCCGCGGCCCGGGCGGCATCAGCATGGTTCCGCCGCGCTCGGCGCCGCGCCCGACGCGCAGGCCGGTGGTGATCGCCATGGTCCGGGCCCCGCCCGCCGCGCGCAGCAGTAACGGCTCGCTGAGCTCGGCGCCGCGCAGCCGGCGCTCCTCGATGCTCGTCGCCCGCGAGGTGATCAGCCCGCGACTCACGTGCAGGGTGCCGCCGCGGTTGCGGCTGAGCCGGAAGTTCCAGAACGCCATGACGTATCCGACGGTGGAGGCCAGGGCGATGAACACGACGAGGGCGGCCATCACCTCGGGCACGACCTCGCCCAGCGGCGCCGAGGTCAGGTGGTCGATCAGCGCCCGCAGCGGGCCGAACCGGTCCGGATCGATGTGCGCCTCGCTGATCAGTCGCCACACGAACCCGGCCAGGGCCGCCGCGGTGATCGCCCCGGACAGCGTGAACGGCGCGTACCGCACCCACGAGCGGGGCAGCCGGAACAGCTCGTCGTCCGGGGCGGCAACGGCAGTGTCCACAGTGGACAGTGCTACCGGTGTGCGGTGCAGCAGTTCGTCGCGCAGGCGGGACGCGTCGGCGATGCGCAGCCCGTCGAGGGTGAGCGCCGGCCGGCCCTTGCGGTCGGACGTCCCGGTGCCGATCACCACGCGGGCCAGGCCCAGCACCCGGTGCAACGCGTGCGCGGTCACGTCGACCGTCCGCACCCGGTCCAGCGGCGCGGCGGTGGTGCGCCGGCGGAACAACCCGTGCCGCAGCTGGATCTGCGCCGGCGTGATCCGGAACCGCGTCGTGAAGTACCGCAACGTGCCGGCACCGGCCACGAGCAGCGTCGCGATCAGGCTCCAGCGCGAACCGTGTCCGCTGCCCTGACCGGCCAGGAACAACCCGGCGAGCGCGGGCAGGGCGCGCACCAGCTCGACGACCGGGTGGATGATCAGCATCCGCGGATCGAGGCGCCGCCACTCGTCCACGGGCGCTAGGTCGGGCGGATCGCTCAGCAGCGTCATGTCGCGTCGCCGCCGACTGCCTGCACCCGGGCGGTCAGCTGATCGACCACGCGCTCGGCGGTGCGCAGGTCCAGGCCGTGGATCTTGAGCGGTCCGGCCGCGGACGCCGTCGTGATCGTGACGTTGGCCAGCCGGAACACCTGCTCGAGCGGGCCGCGGTGCAGGTCGACGGTCTGGATGCGCGACACCGGGGCGATGCGCCGTTCCTGGTTGAACCAGCCGGCCTGCGTGTAGGCGGCCTGCTCGGTGATCTCCCACCGGTGCACCCGGTACCGCCACTGCGGCATGACCACGACGTGCCCGAACGCGACCGCGCCGGTGGCGATCAGCACGACGTAGCGCCAGGCCTGGATGTGGTGCTCGCCCACGCACAGGATCACGTACTCGATGGCCAGCACGACGATCCACCCGGCGAGTGCACGTACCGTCCAGAACCAGACGGCGCGCCGGCTCACCCGGTGCTGCGGATCGCGCAGCGCGAGCGAAGCCGGGCCAGGGCCGGCGGCGGGCATTGTCTGCATGTCACCACGGTGCCATTCGCGAAGCGGACTTCCCACTGTCAACGGTCGCCAACCTGGCATGACAGCTGTCATGGGTGTACCACGGAGAGCAACCGTGGCACTCTTGTCCGGCCCCGGCAGACGCGATCGAGGAGGGTGCCGTGCCCAGCGGTGAGGTCTGGCAGCGGATTGCCACACCTGACGGGCGCGCGCTCGAGGTCATGGTCGCCGGTCCGGCCGATGGCCGACCACTGGTCCACCACGGGGGCACGCCGGTGGCCGCCGTCGCGTATCCGTTGTTGATCGACGCGGCCGTCGACCGTGGACTGCGGTTCGTCACGTACTCGCGCCCGGGATACGCCACGTCCGACCCGTGCCCGGGCCGCTCGGTGGCGGCGGCCGCCTCCGATGTCGCCACCATCCTGGACGCGCTGGACGCCGACCGGTTCGTCACGATCGGGTGGTCCGGCGGGGGACCGCACGCGCTGGCCTGCGCCGCGCTGCTGCCCGACCGCTGCCTGGCGGCGGCCACCGTGTCCGGGGTGGCGCCCTACGGCGTGCCCGACCTGGACTGGCTGGACGGCCAGGGCGAGGAGAACGTCGAGGAGTTCGGCGCGGCGCTGCACGGCGGGGACGAGCTGTCCGAGTGGCTCGCCGACGCGGCCGAGGACATGGCCCAGGTCAGCGCCGACGACGTGGCCGCGGTGCTGGGCGACCTGGTGTCCGACGTCGACAAGAAGGCGCTCACCGGCGGCTACGCCGAGTGGTGGGCGGCCTCGTTGCGCAAGGCGGTCAGCACCGGTGTGGCCGGCTGGCGCGACGACGACCTGGCGTTCCTCGCCCCGTGGGGATTCGACCTGGCCGCGATCAAGCGCCCGGTCGCGATCTGGCAGGGCGGGCAGGACCGCATGGTGCCGTTCGCCCACGGCGAGTGGCTGGCCGCCCATGTCTCGAATGCCCGCTCGCACCTGCTGCCCGAGGACGGGCACCTGTCGATCGGGCTCGGCCGGGTGGGTCAGATCGTCGACGAGTTGGTCGACCTCGCCGACCGCGTGGCGTGACGCGAGCCGAGCTGCTACGGCGGGTGGCCGCGTCGGCGCCGCTGGGCGTCGGCGTTCGCGTGGGTGTCGAGGGCGTCGACGGTTCGGGCAAGACCGTGTTCGCCGACGAGCTGGCCGGCGTCTGGGCCTTCTCGGTGTTCCTCGACGTCCCGTTCGAGGTGACCGCCCGGCGAATGGCGGTGCGCGACGGGTCACCCCCGGACCCGGACCGTCCGAGCCTGCGCCGCTACGTCGAAGCGCAGCGGCACTACCTGCGCACCTGCGCGCCGCGGCAACGGGCGAGCGTCGTCGTCGACAACGCCCTGCCGAACGCCCCGCGCCTGGTCGGCTGACTCACCAGCCGCGTTCGCGCCACTCGCCCAGGTGCGGTCGCTCGACGCCCAGGCTCGAGTCGTTGCCGTGCCCGGGGTAGAACCACGTGTCGTCGGGCAGCTGGTCGAAGATGCGCGCCTGGACGTCGTTGATCAGCGAGGTGAAGTCGTCGGCCGACCAGGTCTTGCCCACGCCGCCGGGGAACAGCGAGTCGCCGGTGAACAGGTGCGGCACGCCGTCCGGGTCGCGGTAGAGCACCGCGATCGAGCCGGGCGTGTGGCCGCGCAGACCGATGATGTCCAGGGTCAGCTCGCCGACGTCGATCGTGTCGCCGTGGTCGAGGCGCTCGTCGACGGCCACCGGCAGCTCGTCGGCGTCGGCGTCGCCGGCGTAGATCGCGGCGCCGGCGTCGTCGGCCGTCTCGGCCAGTGCCTGCCAGTGGTCGGCGTGCCGGTGCGTGGTGAGGATGGCCGACACCGGGGGACCGTCGAGGCGGACCAGCTCGTGCAGCCGGTCGGCCTCGTTGGCCGCGTCGATGAGCAGGCCCTCGCCGCTGGCGGTGCAGCGCAGCAGGTAGGCGTTGTTGTCCATGGGCCCGACGGCGAGCTTGGCGATTGTCAGCGCGGGCAGCCGCCGCACGTCCCACGGACCGCCGACGGAGACCTTGCCGGTGTAGTCAGCCACGGTGAGAGCCTAGGACAGCGCCCGTTCGTGCCTCCCAAGCCCGTGCTCTGCTGCGCGACGCTCGCGACGAGCGGACTTAGGCGACACGACCTAGCCGGTGATCGCGGGGAACTCCTCGGTCGGCGGGCCGGTGAGCACCTCGACCTTGGCGTCGGGGAGGTACCGCAGCACGGTGTCCACATAGGACTGGACCGCCGTCGCCCGACCGACGTCGTGGCCCTGTGCCTCGGACAGGAACCACCGGTGCTCGCTGATCTCGAAGAACAGCTCGGCGTCGGGCAGCTTGGCCCGCAGCTCGGGCGGGACGAGGGCGAGCGTGCCGTAGAACTTCTCGTCCAGCCAGTGCCGGGCGGCCAGGTCCTCGGGGACGTCGCTGGGATCGAGGCCGGCGCCTTCGATCCACTTGGCCCGGAACCGGGCCAGGTCGGCGAGCAGGGCGCGGGCCTGGTTCTCCTGCACGCGCAGGCCGGTCAGCTCGAACAGCCGTCGCTGGTGGTGTCCCGGCTCGACGACGTGGGTGCCGAAGCGCAGCTTGCGGCCGTCCTCCTCGGTCGTGATGGCCAGCTCCGAGACGTCGAAGCCGAGCGCGTTGAGCCGCTTGATGCGCTGGTTGATCCGGTAGCTCTCGTCGCGGGCGATCACCTCGTCGCTGACCAACTCGGCCCACAGCCGCTCGTACCGCGGTGTGAGCGCCATCGCCATCTCGACCGGGTCGATGTCGCCCGCGTAGCTGGCCGCCTGCAGGTCGAAGAGTTCGCCGGCGATGTTCTCGGTAGCGATGTCGAGGTCGTGGGCGCGCTGGCCGGGGGACAGTTGCGCGTGCAGCTCGCCCGTCTCGGCGTCGACCAGGTACGCGGCCAGCGCCCCGGCGTCGCGACGGAACAGCGTGTTGGACAACGAGCAGTCGCCCCAGTAGAAGCCGGCCAGGTGGATGCGGACGAACAGCTCGGCCAGCGAGTCCAGCAACCGGCTGCGCAGGTCCGGCAGTCCGCGGCCGGTGAACAGCGACCGGTAGGGCAGCGAGAACGGCAGGTGCTTGGTGATCAGCAACGCCGGCAGCGGACCACCGTCGGAGTCACACCGGTCGACGACAGTTCCGAACGCGTCGACCACCGGGACCGAGCGCTCGTCGAGGTCGTGCAGCAGCCGGTGCTCGCGCAGCACGTAGCGTTCGTTCGCCTCCTTGAGCGCGAAGATCTGGTTCTGGATGCGCACGAACCGGACGACGTGCCGTGAGATGCCCCGCGGCACCTGGACGAGCCGGCGGTCGGTCCAGTCGGCCAGTGGTGTCTCGAACGGAAGGTCGAGCAACTCGGTGGCCGCGCCGAGTGTCGTCAGCGTGTAGTTGCCCATCGATGCTCATCGTATGAGTGCCGTCATTCCGTTACGTGACGGCGGTGTCACAGTCGGCGCCCGGCCCAGTAGGTTTACCGGCATGGACGAGCAGATCACGACGGAGTGGATCGAGCTCGACGGGGGGCCGGACGCCTACCTGGCCGCGCCGCGAGACACGCATCCCGTCGGAGCGGTTGTCGCCGGGGCGGAGATGTTCGGGTCGACCGAGCACGCGCGGGACGTCTGCGAGCGGCTGGCCCGGGCCGGGTACGCCGTCGTGTCGCCCGACCTCTACTGGCGGGACACGCCCCGGATCGAGCTGGGTTACGACGATGCCGGGCGGGCCGAGGGGCGACGGCTGATGACGGGTCTGCGCCGCGACGAGGTGCTGGCCGACGTGGCGGCGGCGCTCGCCGAGGCGCGGGCCCGCGCCGGTCGGGGCGGCAGCGCGGTCGTCGGGCTGAGCCTGGTCGGGCACATCGCCGTGCTGGCCGCGACGAGGTTGCCGATCGACCTGGCCGTGACGTTCTACGGCGGCTGGACGTTGCGCGGCGGAATCCCGCTGGCCGAGCCGGCGCCGCTGGACGAGGCGGAGGCGATCCGCGGGTTCGTACTGGGCTTCGTCGGCGGGCAGGACACGATCGTGCCGCCCGACGAGTGGCAGGCGATCGGCCAACGGCTGACCGGGGCGGGCGTCAAGCACGAGCTGGTCACCTACCCGGAGGCGGCGCACGGGTTCGCCTGCCCCGACCGGCCCGAGACGTACGATGCCGACGCCGCCGCCGACGCGTGGCGCCGAACGCTGGAGGCCCTGCACACGCACGTGGCGGCGGCATGAGCGCGGCCACGAAGCGGTTGGGCCCGCTCGATCCGGCCGAGGGTCCGAAAGCGGTGGGGAGTTACGCGCAGGGATACGTCGTGCCACCCGGCCACGGGACGCTGTTCATCAGCGGTCAGGTGCCGGTCGACGGCGACGGCGCGACGCCGTTCGGGTTCGAGGCCCAGTGCCGACAGGCCTGGCGCAACGTCGTGACGGTGCTGCGAGCCGCCGACCTGCGCGTCGAGAACCTGGTGAAGGTCACGACGTTCCTGAGCGACCGCAAGTACGCCGACATCAACAGCGAGGTGCGCCGCGAGCTGCTCGGCACGCACCGCCCGGCCCTGAGTGTGATCGTGGCCGAGATCTTCGACGGCGGCTGGCTGCTCGAGATCGAGGCGATCGCCGCTATCCCGCCGGGAGCTTGAGCAGCGCGTTCTCGACGACCTCGGCCAGTGCCGGGTGGATCCAGTACTGGCCGCGGGCGAGCTCGTGGGCCGGCTGGCCGAAGGTCATCGCCTGGATCAGCGGCTGGATCAGCGACGACGAGTGCGGGCCCAGCAGATGCGCGCCCAGCAGGCGCCCGGTCGTCCGCTCGGCCAGCAGCTTGGCCACGCCGGTGGTGTCCTCCATCGCCCAGCCGTAGGCCACGTCGCCGAACGGCTGGATCGCGCTGACGTAGTCGATGCCCTGCTCGCGCACCTGCTCCTCGGTCAGTCCGACCGTGGCCAGCTGCGGATGCGTGAACACCGCCGACGGCACGTTGCGGTGGTCGGCGACCATCAGGTCGTCCGGGTGGGCCAGGTTGTGCGATACGACCCGCGCCTCGTGGTTGGACACGTGCTTGAGCTGATGGGGCGAACACACGTCGCCGAGCGCCCAGATGCCCTCGGCGGTGGTGCGCTGGTAGTCGTCCACCACGATGCGGCCGTCGTCGTGGACAGCCACCCCGGCGGCGTCGAGGTTGAGGTGGTCCGAGTTGGGGCGGCGCCCGGTGGCCACCAGCAACAGGTCGGTGTCGACGACCGAGCCGTCGCTGAGCGTGATCCGCGAACCGTCCACTGTGGACACCGTCACGTCCAGGCGCACGTCCCATCGCTTGGCCGCGAGCTCGGTGAACCGGGTGGCGATCTCGTAGTCGAGGTGCGGCAGCAGTGGATGGCTGTGGGTCATGATGGTGACCTCGGTGCCGAACGCCGAGAACACATGCGCGAACTCGGCGGCGATGAACCCGCCGCCCAGGATGGCCAGCCGGCGCGGCACCTCGTCGACTCGCATGATCGTGCCCGACGTGTGAAAGTCGGCGTCGGCCACCTCGTCCGGGATGATCGGCCGCGAGCCGGCCGCGATCACGATCCGGTCGGCGGTGATCTGCTCGCCCGTCGACAGGCGCAGCCGGCCCGGCGACACGAACTCGGCGTGCGCCTCGTACAGCGTGGTGTTGGCGCCGTCGGCGCGATAGGCGCGACCGCCGACCGAGATCGGGTCGATGCGCCCGTAGATTCGGTCGCGTACGTCGCGCCAGCGCACACCGTCCAGGGTCGCGTCGACGCCGTACCGCGACGAGTCGCGGACGGTGTCGGCCACGTCGGCGGCGTAGACGTACATCTTCGTCGGGATGCAGCCGACGTTGATGCACGTCCCGCCGAACGTGCCCTCCTCGATGAGCGCGATACGCCAGCCGTCGAAGTCGGGCGTGACGATCGAGTTGCCCGACCCGGTGCCGACGATCGCCAGGTCGTAGTGGTCGTAGCGGTCGCTGTGGGACACGCCCCGCAGGCTATCCGGCTGACGATCGGCTAGACGCGCCCGACGGCCGCGGCCAGCACGTCGTCCATGAGGTAGTCGTACTCGACGGTGTTCAAGCCCCGGGCGCGGAACCACCGGCACACGTTGAAGCAGTCGCGGCGCAGGTACTCGCGGCCCTGCGGGTTGGCGACCAGGTCGACCACCTGAGGCAGGTCGATCAGCACCAGCCGGCCGCGGTGCACGAGGATGTTGTAGGGGGACAGGTCGCCATGGGCGTAGCCGATGTGGGCCAGCTGGCGCATCGCGGCGCGGCACTGCTCGAACAGATCGGCCAGCTCGGTCGGCGACGGGCGGCAGCGAGCCAGCCGGGGCGCGGGCCGGCCGTCCTTCTCGCCGATGAACTCGAGCATGATCTCGGTACCGGCCAGCTGCACCGGGTACGGCACGGGCGCGCCGGCCTGCCACAGCGTCGAGAGCGCGGCGAACTCGGCGGCCGCCCACCGCGCGGACAGCAGGTCACGCCCGAACTCGGTGCGCCGGACCATGGCCCGGGTCTTGCGGCTGCTCCGGACCCGGCGGCCTTCCTGGTAGGCGGCGTCGCGGTGGAACATGCGCCGCTCGGCCGGGCGGTAGCGCTTGGCTGCGAGCAGGGTCGATCGCCGGTCCGGCGCGGTGCGCCGCACGAGGTGGACGTCGGCCTCCTTGCCTGTCTTGAGCAGGCCGAGCTCGGCATCGGTGGATGAGGAATCGGTGACGAGCCAGTCCGGGATGGGTTCCGGGCCGTGTGTGGCCGCGGTCCACGTGGAGAGCGTCGGCTCGTCGAGGTCGTGGTCGTGCACTGACACGGTGGTCGGTCTCCTAGACGTACGCGGCGCGCCTCGCCGAAGAGCCGGCGTCAGCGCGTGAATCGAACTGGAGCGGGGGCGGGTACCCGGACGATGTCAACCACGGGAACCACCTCCTCCGCTCGCGTACCGAACCGGCGCCCAGGATGCACCCGGCGATCCGGCGGCACAACCGATTACCTCCTGCTACGCATCCCACTGCGGCGTCGCGAAATCTACACCGGGCGCGTCAGCCACTCTTGCGGCCCGGTCACCCGACCGACGCCGAATCCCATCAAAGTGTCATGAACACCTATGCCGGTTGTTCTGTACATCGTTACGAATCCGGATCAGGCTGAGGTCACCGTTTCGTCGGAGGACCGCGATCCGCCTGACGCGGCTACCTCGCGGACCCACCTGGGCACGTTGGTCGTCTCGGCGCCCGGATCGATGTCGGGCTACAGCCGGGACAAGTTCCCGCACTGGATCGCCCAGCGCGACGGCACCGGCGTCGCGACCGGCTCGAACGGCTACCCGACCAGTGGCAGCTGGTACAGCGGGGCGGAGTGGTGCTTCTACGCGCGCAACTGGATCCAGGTGAAGTACGTCTTCGCGCTGCACATCACGAGCGCCGAGAAGAGCGCGCTGTCGAGCATGCTGGACACCTGCTGACGGCCGGTGTCGGCATTCGCTAGCCTGCCCGGGTGCCGGGACGCCCGCTGAACGAAATCCTCGACGCCGGCTGGGCCCGCGCCCTCGAACCGGTGGCCGCCAACATCGCCGCGATGGGCGACTTCCTGCGGGCCGAGGTGGCGGCCGGGCGCAGCTACCTGCCGGCCGGCACCAACGTGCTGCGGGCGTTCACCCAGCCCTTCGACGACGTCCGGGTGTTGATCGTCGGCCAGGACCCGTACCCGACGCCGGGCCATCCGGTCGGGCTGTCGTTCTCGGTGGCGCCCGGGGTGGGACTGCCCCGCAGTTTGCAGAACATCTTCCGCGAGCTGTCGTCCGACCTGGGTTATCCGCAACCGTCCAACGGCGACCTCTCGCCCTGGACGCAGCACGGCATCCTGCTGCTCAACCGGGTGCTGACCGTCGCGCCCGGCCAGCCGGCGTCGCACCGCGGCAAGGGCTGGGAGGCGGTGACCGAGCAGGCGATCCGCGCGCTGGTCGCCCGCGACAAGCCCCTGGTCGCGATCTTGTGGGGCCGCGACGCGCAGACGTTACGGCCGATGCTGGGCGCCACGCCGTGCATCGAGTCGGCCCACCCCAGCCCCATGTCGGCCGACCGGGGCTTCTTCGGCTCGCGCCCGTTCAGCCGGGCCAACGAGCTGCTGGCCCAGCAGGGCGCCGGGCCGGTCGACTGGAAGCTGCCCTAGCCGTCAGTCGTCGGCCAGTCGGGCCGGGAAGCCGCCGGTGGCCACCGGCCCCCACCGCGTCGGCGTGATCCGCAGCAGCACCTTGCCCTGCTCGGCCATCGCGGACCGGTACTCGTCCCAGTCCGGGTGCTCGCCCGAGATGACCCGGAAGTAATCGACGAGCGGCTCGAGCGCGTCGGGCAGATCGAGCACCTCACCCTCGCCGTCGAGTTGCAGCCACGGGCCGTTGAACTCGTCGGACAGCACCAGCACGCTGCATCGGGAGTTGCGACGCAGGTTGTGCACCTTGGCCCGCTCGGGGTAACTCGCGACGACGATGCGACCTTCGGGGTCGACCCCGCCGGTGACCGGCGAGGCCTGCGGCGTGCCGTCGGCGCGGGTGGTGATCACGATCAGGTGGTGGCGCGGGCGGACGAAGTCCAGCATCGCGTTGCGGTCGACGGACGTGTTGGTGGCGATGGTGCGCGGCATGGCCCGATCATGCCGCACCCCTACGATCGGCTGGTGCGATTCGCGATCAAGACCAGGCCCGAACACACCCTGTGGCAGAAGATGCGCGACGTCTGGGTCGCCGCCGACGAGATCGAGCTGTTCGACTCGGCGTGGAACTGGGACCACTTCTACCCGCTGACCGGTGACATGGCCGGGCCCAACCTCGAGGGTTGGACGACCCTGGCCGCGCTGGCCCAGGCGACTCGTCGCATCCGGGTCGGCTGCCAGGTCACCGGCATGATCTACCGCCACCCGGCGGTGCTGGCCAACATGGCGGCGATGGTCGACATCATCTCCGGCGGGCGGCTCGAGCTCGGCGTCGGCGCCGGCTGGAACCAGATGGAGTGCGACGCCTACGGCATCGAGCTGCCGCCACTGCGGGAACGGTTCGACCGCTTCGACGAAGGCGTCCAGGCGATCGTCTCGCTGCTCACCCGGCCGACCTCGACGTTCGAGGGCCGGTACGTGCGGCTGACCGACGCCCGCTGCGAGCCCAAACCGGTGCAGCAGCCGCATCCGCCAATCGTCATCGGCGGGCGCGGCCCGAAGCGGACACTGCGCGCGGCCGCGCGCTGGGCCCAGGGCTGGCATGCGATCACGTCCAGCGCTGAGCAGTGGCTCGAGCTCAAGGACATCCTGCGCGGGCACTGTGCCGACATCGGCCGCGACATCGACGAGATCGAGTGCTCGGTCAACGTCCGGCTCGAGGTCGAGACCGGTCTCGACGCCGGCCTGCAGGCGATGGTCGACCAGGCCTCCGCCTACCGCGACGCCGGCGCGGACCTGGTCATCGTCAACCTGCCCCTGGACGCCGAGCCGACGATCCTGGAACCGGCGGCCGCCGCACTCGCCCCGCTCAGCTGACCTCGGTGGGCCGCGGGCCGGGAAGCAAACGCCGACGAGGTGCGTTGTCGGATCGAGTCACTACTCTCGGAGGGGACGCCGCGGGCCATGTCGCCGCGCGTCGACGACCGTCCGATTCGACCGGAAAGTTGACCTGTGGCCGATCGCCTCATCGTTCGTGGCGCCCGTGAGCACAACCTCAAGGACGTCCATGTCGAGCTCCCTCGCGACGCCCTGATCGTGTTCACCGGACTGTCCGGCTCGGGCAAGTCGAGCCTGGCGTTCGACACGATCTTCGCCGAGGGGCAGCGCCGTTACGTCGAGTCGCTGTCGGCGTACGCGCGGCAGTTCCTGGGCCAGATGGACAAGCCCGACGTCGACTTCATCGAGGGACTGTCGCCGGCCGTGTCGATCGACCAGAAGTCGACGTCGCGCAACCCGCGAAGCACGGTCGGCACGATCACCGAGGTCTACGACTACCTGCGGCTGCTCTATGCCCGAATCGGCAAGCCGCACTGCCCGATCTGTGGCGAGCTGATCACCAAGCAGACCCCGCAGCAGATCGTCGACCGGATCCTCGAGATGCCCGAGGGCACCCGGTTCCAGGTGCTCGCACCGGTGATCCGGGAGCGCAAGGGCGAGTACGTCGACCTGTTCGCCGACCTGCAGACCAAGGGCTACGCCCGGGTGCGCGTCGACGGAGTGGTCCACTCGCTGACCGACCCACCGACACTGAAGAAGCAGGAGAAGCACACGATCGAGGCGGTCGTCGACCGGCTCACCGCCAAGGCCGGCAGCAAGCAGCGCATCACCGACTCGGTCGAGACGGCGCTGGGCCTGGCCGGGGGGCTGGTCATCCTCGACTTCGTCGACCTGCCCGACGACGACCCGCACCGCGAGCGGCGCTACTCCGAGCGGCTGGCCTGCCCGAACGATCACCCGCTGGCCATCGACGAACTTGAGCCGCGCTCGTTCTCGTTCAACTCGCCGTTCGGCGCCTGCCCCGAGTGCACCGGCCTGGGCACCCGCAAGGAGGTCGATCCCGAGCTGGTCGTCCCCGACCCGGAGCGCTCGCTCGCCGAGGGCGCGATCGCGCCGTGGGCCAACGGGCAGACCAGCGAGTACTTCGAGCGGCTGCTGCAGGGCGTGGCCGACGTCGAGGGCTTCGACCTCGACACGCCGTGGGAGAGGCTCACCGCCCGGGCCCAGAAGGCGGTGCTGCACGGGCTGCCCGAGCAGGTGCACGTCCATTACCGCAACCGGTACGGACGCGACCGCTCCTACTACGCCAACTACGAGGGCGTGGTGCCGTGGATCGAGCGCCGCTACGCCGAGACCGACAGCGACTACTCGCGCGAGAAGTACGAGGGCTACATGCGCGAGGTGCCCTGCCCGACCTGCCAGGGCACGCGCCTCAAGCCCGAGATCCTGGCCGTCACGATCACCGGCCGCTCGATCGCCGAGCTGTCGGCGCTGTCGATCGGCGAGGCGTCGGAGTGGCTGCATTCGCTCGAGCTCAGTGACCGTGAGCGGTTCATCGGCGAGCGGGTGCTCAAGGAGGTCCACGCGCGGCTGGGCTTCCTGGTCGACGTGGGCCTCGAGTACCTCTCTCTCGACCGGGCGGCCGCCACACTGGCCGGGGGAGAGGCGCAGCGCATCCGGCTCGCCACCCAGATCGGGTCCGGGCTGGTCGGCGTGCTGTACGTGCTGGACGAGCCGTCGATCGGCCTGCACCAGCGCGACAACCACCGGCTGATCGAGACGCTCGTCCGGCTGAAGAAGCTGGGCAACACGCTGATCGTCGTCGAGCACGACGAGGACACCATCCGCACCGCCGACTGGGTCGTCGACATCGGCCCGCGGGCCGGCGAGCACGGCGGGCGCATCGTCGTCGAGGGCACGGTCGACGACCTGCTGGCCAGCGACGAGTCGATCACCGGGGCGTACCTGTCCGGACGACGGTCGATCCCGGTGCCGATGATCCGCCGGCCCCGCCAGAAGGGGCGCGAGATCGTGGTCGAGGGAGCGCGCGAGCACAACCTGCGCAACATCGACGTGGCGTTCCCGCTCGGCTGCTTCGTCGGCATCACGGGGGTGAGCGGTTCGGGCAAGTCGACGCTGGTCAACGACATCCTCTACGCGTCGCTGGCGAACAAGATCAACGGGGCCAAGCTGCCCCCGGGACGGCACAAGCGGGTCCGCAACGTCGAACTGCTCGACAAGGTCGTCGGCGTCGACCAGTCGCCGATCGGGCGCACCCCGCGGTCGAACCCGGCGACGTACACCGGCGTGTTCGACCACATCCGCAAGTTGTTCAGCGAGACGACCGAGGCGAAGATCCGCGGCTACACGCAGGGCCGGTTCTCGTTCAACGTCAAGGGCGGACGCTGCGAGAACTGCGCCGGCGACGGCACCATCAAGATCGAGATGAACTTCCTGCCCGACGTCTACGTGCCGTGCGAGGTGTGCAGGGGCGCCCGGTACAACCGC
This sequence comes from Jatrophihabitantaceae bacterium, assembly GCA_036558905.1. Lineage (GTDB taxonomy): Bacteria > Actinomycetota > Actinomycetes > Mycobacteriales > Jatrophihabitantaceae > DASXRA01. The sequence continues at coordinate 42,015 of DATBER010000004.1, forward strand.
GAGACGCTCGAGGTGCACTACAAGGGCAAGACGATCAGCGAAGT
>DATBER010000005.1:0-13914 GCA_036558905.1 Jatrophihabitantaceae bacterium
TTCGGCCCGCTGTTCCTTGATGATCAGTGCGCGGGTGCGGAACACCGGGTCGTCGTTGCCCTGGTACTTCTCCATGATCGCCTTGACCGACTCGGCCTCGATCCGGGCCTGGGCCGGGTCGTAGACGCCGCACGGCAAGTCACAGTGCGCGTGGGCCGTAATAGTCGGGCGAATGATCTGCACTGTCTTCTCCCTTCGTGGCTGGTCAATAGGTGGGGGCTTCCCGCCCGCGGCGTGGTTCGAAACGGTTCACCGCCGTTGGCAATTCGGGCACCACAGCGTGGTGCGCCCGCTGCTGTGGCCCCGCCGCAACGCCGTGCCACAGCGCGGGCAATGCGGGTCCGGATCGTCGCGCACCCCGGTGAGCCAGCGGGGCAGCCCCGGTACTCGCTCGTGCCGCACTGAGGTTCGCAGCACGCGGCGCATCGTCGTGTGCAGGCGCCGGACCTCGTCCGGCTCGAGATCCGTGAGCCGGCGCGTCGGCGTGATGCGGGCCTGCCAGCAGATCTCGTCGCTGAGCAGGTTGCCCAGCCCGGCGATCACCGCCTGGTCCATCAGTGCCGGCTTGAGCGCCCCGCGCCGTCGCGACAGCCGGTCGGCGAACGTCTGAGCATCGACCGTCAGCGCGTCCGGACCCTGGTCGCCGACGATGTCGGCGACGGCGTCGTCGTCCGCGGCGATCCACACACCGCGCAGCTGTGCACGAGCAGGGCCGGGCCGTCCGTGGGCAGGATCAGCCACTTGCCGTGCCGGCGCGGCTTCTCGAAGCAGTGGCCGCTCAGCTGCCGGCCCAGGCCCTGGGCGGTGCTGTTGCGCAGCACGCCGGGGTCGCGCACCTCGACGTGGCGCACCCGCCGGCCGGGCAGTACGCGGGCCAGGTCGCGACGGAAGCCCTCGACGTCGGGCAGCTCAGGCACGACTACGGTCCAGACGTTCGCGGGGCCGGTGCAACGAGCGGGCGTGGCGGCGCATGTCGGCCCACGGATCGCCCTGGTCCGCCAACCGCCCGGGCACGTCCTTGATCGTGAACCCGTCCGGGCGCAGGCCCCGGCCGTCCAGCTCGTCCCACTGCAGCGGGGTGGCGACCGGCGCACCTCGCCGCGGGCGTATCGAGTACGGCGCGACCGCTGTCTGCGCGTAGGCGTTACGCATGACGTCGAGGTAGAGGCGCTCGCCGCGCTTGTCCTTGCGGGCCTGCACGGTGCGGTGGTCGGGATCGTCGGCGACGACCAGCTCGGCCACGTCGCGGGCGAACTCGCGGGCCGTGTCGAAGTCGGCCTCGACCTGTAGCGGCACGACCACATGCAGGCCGCGCGAGCCGGTCGTCTTGAGGTAGCACGAGAGCCCGAGATCGTCGAGCAGACCGGCCAGCGCCCGGGCCGTCGCGCGGACCAGGCCGAAGTCGTCGGCGCCGGACGGGTCGAGGTCGAACACCAGGCGATCGGGTTTGTCCAGGCTGCCCTGTCGCGACAGCCACGTGTGAATCACGATGCTGTCCTGGTTGGCCAGCCAGGTGAGCGCCTCGGGCCGCTCGGCCAGCGCGTGCACCACCGTGCCGTCCTGCTTGGGCACCTCGGCCCAGCTCATCCAGCCGGGCAGGTTGTCCTCGAAGTCCTTCTGCACGAAGCCGGCCTCGTCGATGCCGCGCGGGAAGCGCTGCAGCATGAGCGGGCGGCCCTTCAGATGCGGAAGCATCGCCGACGCCACGGCGGAGTAGTACGCGACGACGTCGCCCTTGGTGATGCCGTCGTCCGGGAACAGCACCCGATCGGCATGGGTGATCTCGACGTCAATGCGCGGCATCAGCGGGTCTCCCGAACGACCTGGTCGGCCGGCTTGTCGGTTCGCAAGCCCTGGTAGCGGGGATGGCGCAGCTTGCCCTCGCGCGTCCACTCGCTGAACCCGATCTGCGCGACGAGCGTCGGGCGCACCCAGCGGGCCTCCGGCTCGCGCACCCGGCCGCGGGTGAACGGCGGGGTGTCCTGCTCGGCGGCGGCCAGCCGATCGTGCAGCCGGCGCAGCGTCGCCTCGTCGAATCCGGTGCCGACCTTGCCGGCGTACACGAGATCGCCGCCGTCGTGGTACCCGACGAGCAGCGCGCCCAGCCCGACGCGGCTGCCCTTGGGCGTCGTGTAACCACCGATGACGAACTCCTGGTCACGCACGCACTTGAACTTGAGCCAGTTCGCCGAGCGGCGCCCCTCGTACTTCGAAGCGGCCCGCTTGGCGATCACGCCCTCGTCGCCCCGCCCGCAGGCCCGGCGGTAGGCCTCCTCGCCGGCCCGGACCCGGTGCGTGGTGAAGCGCAGCGGATCGCCGAACCGCAGGGCACCCCGGAGCAGCCGCTTGCGCCAGGTCAGCGGGAGGTCGACCGTCGAGTGGCCGTCGAGGTGCAGCAGATCGAAGACGTAGTAGAAGATCGGGATCCCGGTGGCGCGGGCCGCGTCCGGATCGGTCAGGCCCAGACGTCCCTGCAGGCGGGCGAAGCTGGTGCGGCGGCCCTCGAAGGCGACCACCTCGCCGTCGACGACGAATCGACGCGTGTCCTGGGCGGCCAGCGCCTCGACGAGCTCGGGATAGGTGCCGTTCATCGGCTGCTTGTTCCGCGACAGCAAGCGAATGTCACGCCCGTCGCGGAACGCCAGGCACCGCACCCCGTCGAGCTTGCGCTCGAAGATCCAGTTCGGGTCGGAGAACCGATCGCCGGTCAGCGTGGCGAGCGTCGGGTCACGCCACGTCGGCACGTTCTCGTGCCGGGCGGCCGCGCGCAGCTCGGCCGGCAGGCGGTCGATCGTCACTCGAGCTCGTCCAGCGTGCGACCGGACAGCACCGACTCGGGTTGGCTGCGGACCGGACGGCGCCGGGCCTCGGCGTCGCTGTCGGAGCGCTTGACCAGCAGCCACGTCTCGCCCCGGCCCGACCGCATCCGGGTCAACGCGTATCCGCCGTGCAGCTTCTCGCCGTCCAGCTCGACCGAGAGGTGACCGCGTTGGAGCGCCTCGTCGAGCGGGCGGTCGCCGCCGTTCTCGAACGTGCCGCGGTCCCACACGATCACCGGCCCGGCCCCGTACTCGCCTTCCGGGATGACGCCCTCGAACTTCTCGTAGTCGAGCGGGTGATCCTCCGTGCGGCGGGCCATCCGCTTGTCCCGCGGATCGGTCGACGGTCCCTTGGGTACCGCCCAGGAAACGAGCACACCGTCGATCTCCAACCGGAAGTCGTAGTGGTCGCTGGTGGCGGCATGGTGCTGCGCGACGAAGTGCGGCTTCCGCCGTGACCGGCCCCGTCGAGCCCGCGGCTCGGCGGTCTGGCCGAAGTCGCGCTTGCGCCGGTACTCGGAAAGCCGTTCCCGTCGGGCCATGGCCGTCGCGGTCAGCGGCCGACGGCGCGTTCGAGCTGAGCCTTGCTCATCGACGAGCGACCCTTGATGTTCTTGTTCTTGGCCTCCTGGTACAGCTGTTCCTTCGTCCGGCCACCCGAGCCGGAGTGCGAGCGCTGCCCACCGCGCCGTGACGACGACATGTCCTTAGTCGACGTGCGGCTGGCCTGCCGGGACTCACCGGCCCGAGCACGTTCCTTGTTCACGGTGCGCGCCGCGATCTCCTCGGCCAGGCCCTCGGATCGGCCCTGATCGCGCAGGCTCTTCTTGATGTCCTGGTATTGGCGTTCGCGCTTGGCGCTCCAGGCTTGCTGCGGCATGACGCACTCCTTCCCTCACTCCGAGGCATGCCCGGCCACCCGGGTCGGGCAAACGCGGCGGCCAGCCGGTTTGGCGACGGTTCGTCGCGGGTACGCCCCGGGGGTCAGTCGTTCCACTGTGCGCACTTTTGGATGGGAGTGGACATGGTGCCGACGATTGCGGGCGCGGCGCCGCCCCGCCACGAACCGCGCGCGCGTGCCGGTAACGACGGCGGGCGCGCCCGGTCACGGTCCACACCGAGGACGGCGCGGCCGCCCTCGAGCTGCTCGATCGCTGGATACCCGCCACCGTCGCCGACCTTCGCGACCGGCCGATCAGTGTCGACGACCTGCAACCGATCGCCCTGGAATGGCAGACGCGCCGGGGGTCCGGTTCCTCGGCTCGGAAGCTGCTGACGTCATCGTCGTCGACAGCTGACCGGCTGACCGCGCTCGGCCCGGATGCCGCCCGGCGAAGGAGGGAAGGACGATCGGTATGACTCCGAAGCAGATCGTGATCATCGCCATCGGCCGGGCCGTACGCCGGTGACGAGGCCGCCCGGCACCGCGTTCGTCCTCGGCGGCGGCGGCCTGCTCGGCGCGTCGCAGGTCGGCATGCTGCGGGCGCTGTTCGAGGACGGCATCCGTCCCGACCTCGTGCTGGGCACGAGCGTCGGCGCGGTGAACGGCGTCTTCGTGGCGGCCGATCCGGGACCGGCCGCCGTCGAGCGGCTGGCCGAACTGTGGGCGTCCTTGTCGCGCTCCGGGGTGTTCGCCGGCTCGTTGTTCAGCCGGGCGATGAGCCTGGCTCGGCACGGCACTCATCTGCATCCGGCCGAACCGCTGCACGCCCTACTGCGGGCCAACTTGCCGGTCCGCCGCATCGAGGAGCTGACGGTGCCGTTCCAGTGCGTCGCGGCCAGCATCGAACGGGCCGGCGCGCACTGGTTCACCAACGGGCCGATCACCGACGCCGTGCCCGCGTCGTGTGCGGTGCCGGGACTGCTGCCGCCCGCCAAGGTCGACGGCGAGCACTTCTTCGACGGCGGGCTGGTCGACTCCATACCGGTGGGTAGGGCGATGCAACTCGGTGCGCGCGAGATCTACGTGCTGCACGTGGGACGGGTCGAGCGCCCGCTGCGGGTACCGCGCTGGCCGTGGGAGGTCGGCCTGGTGGCGTTCGAGATCGCCCGCCGGCACCGGTTCGTCGAGGCGATGAACAGCCTGTCCGACGAGCATCGCGTGCACGTGCTTCCGGCCGGTGATCCCTGGGCGCCACTGGTACGGGTGCGCTACAACGACACGCGCCGCGTCGGCGCGCGCATCGACGCGGCCTATGAGGCCAGCCGGCAGTTCCTGGATCGGGCCCAGGCCCCGCGGTGAGCGCGTACCTGCCGCCGCGCCGAGTGCGGCGGATGATCATCGACCCGTTGTGGCCTCTCGTGGCCGCACTTGTCGCGGCCGGGCTTGCGGTCGTCGCGCTGCTCGCCGCGCTCGCGGCGCCGCTGACCCCGCGTCGCCGGCTGCTCCGGCTGGCGATGTTCGGTCTTACCTACCTCGCCCTCGATGTGGCCCTGCTGCTCGGCTGCTTCGGGTTATGGGTGCGGCCGGAGCGGGCGAGCTGGGACGACGCCCACTGCCGGCTGTTGCGCTGGGCGTTGGACCGTCTGCAGAACGCCGCCCGCCGGTGGGTGGGCTTCGAGATCAAGGTCGAGGACCCCCGGATCGATCAGCCGCCACCCGGTCCGGTGATCGTGCTCGCCCGGCACGCCGGTCCGGGCGACTCGTTCGCACTGGTCCGCCTCGTGCTGACGCGGTACCGCCGGCGACCGCGGATCGTCGTCAAGGCCGCGCTGCAGTGGGATCCGGGCGTCGACGTCGTGCTGAACCGGCTCTCCGGCTGCTTCCTGCCCTCACCCAGCGGGGCCGGCGAGGACGTCGTGGATCAGCTGTCCGAGATGGCCGGCGGCCTCGGCCGGTACGACGCGTTGCTCATGTTCCCGGAGGGCGGCAACTGGACGCCGCGGCGGCAACGGCGCGCGGTCCGCCACCTGTGGCGGGTCGGTCGGCGCCGGGCGGCCCGGCAGGCCGATCGCATGCCGCACGTGCTGCCGCCCCGTCCGGCCGGCACGCTGGCCTGCCTGGCCGCCCGCCCGGACGCGCATGTCGTGATTGCCGTCCACAGCGGGCTGGACATGCTGGTCAACCCCGGGGAGATCTGGCGCGCGATTCCGTTGCGCGATCGCCCGATGCGGGTCGGCTGGTGGTGCGTCACACCGCCCGACCACCCGGACGACGCCGAGAACTGGCTCAACGGCCAGTGGAGCCGGGTCGACGACTGGGTGAGCGCGCACCCCTGACGGTATGCGGCGATGATCCCGGTCCGCGCTCACCTCGCCAACCCGCCCGTGAGCTCTCGGCGGAACGCCTGCAGGGTCGCCGACTCGGGTCCGGAGCGCCAGGTCATGATCAGGTCGACGGCGAGCCCGTCGAGCGGGACGAACCGCACCCCGGGTGGGCGCAGGACGGCCTGGTAGGAGCTGACCAGCACCGAGACCGCGAGCCCGGCTGCCACCGTGGCGAAGATGCTGGTAAGGCTCGCCTCCTGCAGCGTGGCGGGCCGGCCGGCCGCCCGCAGCTGCTCGGTCAGCCACTGGTGCGCGACCGGCTGTGCCGCCCGGGGGTAGAACACCACGGCGTCAGCGGCCAGATCGTCGAGCCGGACCCGCTCCGCCCCGGCCAGCCGGTGCCCGGTCGGCACGACGAGGCTGAGCGGCTCGCGGACGAGTACCCGATGCGGCAGGCCCGGCCCGGGTGGCGCGAGTCGCGTCAGGGCGAGGTCGAGGCGTCCCTCGTGCAGTCCGCGGCGCTGCTCGTCGTCGGTGAGCTCGACCATGCTCGTCTCCACCTCGGGGTGACGGCTGCGGAACGCACTCAGCGCGTTCGTGAACAGCAACGGGGAGCAGCCGGGCTGGACCGCGATGGCCAGCCGTCCGGTCCGCCCGTCGGCGGCCCGCTGGGCGGCCCGCACGACGCCGTCGGCGGTCGCGATGGCCGCCCGCGCGGCGTCGACCACCGGCTCGGCCGCCGGGCTGATCCGCAGCCGCCGCCCGGCTCGTTCGAACAGCGGGAGGCCGAGGCGGCGTTCGAGCAACCGCAGTTGCCGGCTCAGCGACGGCTGAGCGATCCGCAGCCGAGCCGCGGCCGCGCTGACGCTGGACTCGTCGGCCACGGCCACGAGGGCGTTCAGCAGCCGCAGTTCCACACCGGCGCCGACGGCCTCCGAAGTATGCACATTGGCTATGTTAAGTAAGCGAACTGGTCTTGGACAGTCATAGGTGCAGCACTGTCTCATCGAGGCATGACCGATCTGAGTGCGGGCACGCCCGCGATCTTGACGCCGGACGTCCAGCAAGCCGTCTGGTTCCTCGGCGCGCTGGTCCGCTTTCGCCTCGGCGGGACGGCGACCGGAGGCCGGTTCGCCGTCCTGGACCATCAGGGCGAGCGTGGGCACGGCAGCCCGCTGCACCGGCACGACGCGGATGAGGAGACGTTCTTCGTTCTCGACGGCGAAGTGCGGGTCGAGGTCGACGGGCAGACGCGAGCGGCCGGCGCCGGAGCGGTCGCGTTCCTGCCGCGCCGGTTGCCGCACGGGTTCGTCGTCACCAGCCGACAGGCGCGCTGGCTCACGCTGCACGTGCCCGCCGGGTTCGACGACTTCGTGCTCGACGCCGGCACCCGAGCCCCGTCGGTCGATGCGCCGCCGGACGAGCCGCCGCCGGACCCGGCCACTCTGGCGGCCATCGCCCGCTCGCACGGCATCGAGATCCTCGGGCCACCGCTCACGCCGTAGCGGGCCGCCCTGGCTGGATCGGCCGCCCGGCCGCCCGGAAGACTGGGTGCGGGAGCGGGGCGGAGAGCAGATGGCGGTGACGATGACCGATTCCGGGCAGACCGATCCGAACGACCTCGAGCAGGCGGTGGCCGTCTTCGCCGAGCTGCGTCCGCGCCTGTTCGGCATCGCCTATCGGATGCTCGGCAGCGTCACCGAGGCCGAGGACCTGGTGCAAGACGTCTGGCTGCGCTGGCAGGGCGCCGACCGCAGTTCGGTGCTCAATCCGGCCGCCTTCCTGGCGACGACCACCACTCGGTTGGCGATCAACGCCACCCAGTCGGCCCGGGCCCGCCGGGAGACCTACGTCGGCCCGTGGCTGCCCGAGCCGGTCGACACCAGCGCCGACCCGCACCTGGGCGCCGAGCGGGCCGAGGCGCTCGAGTTCGCCGTCCTGCTGCTGATGGAGCGACTGACGCCCAACGAGCGGGCCGCGTACGTGCTGCGCGAGGCGTTCGACTACCCGTACGGGCAGATCGCCGACATCCTGCAGTTGAGCGAGCCCGCCGTCCGGCAGCTGGTCAGCCGGGCCCGCAAGCACGTGGCGGCCGAGCGGCGGGCGCCGGTCGCCGAGGCCGAGCAGCGCAAGCTGCTGACGGCGTTCGTGGCCGCGGCCCGCGCCGGCGACTTCGCCGCGCTGGAGGGCATGTTCGCCGCCGACGTGACCAGCGTGTCCGACGGGGGCGGCGCCGTCCGGGCGTCGAAGATCCCGGTGGTCGGCGCGACGACGGTGGCCAAGTACTACCGGGCGTTCGCCAGCCGCTTCTGGGCCGGCGTGGCCGTGCGGCTGGCCAGCGTGAACGGGCAGATGTCGGCGCTGCTGAGCCAGGACGGCCAGGTGTTCGCGATGTTCACGCTCACCGCGTCGGACGACGGCATCGACCAGCTGTTGTGGGTGATGAATCCGGCCAAGCTCACCGCCGTGCGCGCGGCCTGATCGTCACCGTCACAACCCGCGACCCGGCCCGGTCTTAGCTGCCGACACGCGAGCAGGAGGCGGCGATGACGGCGAGGTCGGTGGGCCGCGGCCCGGTCGCGCGGCTGCCGGATCGCCACGGCCGGATCGTGCGCCGGTTCGCGACCGCCGGCGCGGCCGGGGACGTCGAAGCGTTACGCGAACTTCTCGCCGCTGACGCGGTGGTCGTGTGCGACGGCGGTGGCCGGGTGCCGGCCGCCCAGCGCCCGCTGCACGGCGCCGAGGTGGTTGCCCCGTTCGTCGCCGCGCTACTGATCCGGCAGTGCGGCGCGGTGCTCACCGCCGAGGCGGTCAACGGCCGCACCGGCCTCGTCGTACGGCGGGCCGGCCGGGCCGTCGGGGTGGTCAGCCTGAGTGTCGTCGGGTCCGAGGTCACCGCCGTGTGGATCGTGCTGAACCCGGACAAGCTGCGCGCCTGGCACCGCGACTGACCAATGCGGCCGGCCGAGCGTGTCCACGTCCCGGAAACAAATCCGCGCGAGTTGTCACGGACGGCGAGGCTGTCCGGTCCTAGCTGGCGACGGTGGCACAAGCCGCCCGGCGGACAGAGAAGAGAGGAACACCTCCCATGAAGATCGTGGTCATCGGCGGCACCGGTTTGATCGGCTCGAAGCTCGTCACCCAGCTGGGCGAGCAGGGCCACGAGGCGGTGGCAGCGGCGCCGAACACCGGCGTCAACACCCTGACCGGCGAAGGGCTGGCCGACGCGCTGGCCGGGGCGTCGGTCGTCATCGACGTGTCGAACTCGCCGTCGTGGGAGGACGACGCGGTGATGGAGTTCTTCCAGACGTCCACCGGCAACCTGGTGGCGGCCGAGGCCGCGGCCGGCGTCGGACATCACGTCGCGCTGTCGGTGGTGGGCACCGAGCGGCTGCCCGACAGTGGTTACCTGCGGGCGAAGGTCGCGCAGGAGAAGCTGATCGAGGACTCGCCGGTCCCGTACTCGCTGGTGCACGCGACGCAGTTCTTCGAGTTCGTCGCCGGCATCGCCGACGGGGCGACCGAGGGCAACCAGGTCCGGATCGCGCCGGTACTCTTCCAGCCCATCGCGGGCGACGACGTGGCGCAGCTGGTCGGCCGGGTCGCCGTCGACGCACCGCTCAAGGGGCAGGTCGAGATCGCCGGGCCCGAGCAGTTCCGGATGGACGAGTTCTTCCGCACGGCGCTGGCCGCCGCCGACGATCCGCGCGAGGTGGTCACCGACGAGCACGCCCAGTACTTCGGGACCGAGCTCACCGAGGGCTCCCTGGTGCCGGCCGGCGAGGCCATCCTGGGCCAGATCCGCTACGCCGACTGGAAGGGCCAGGCGGCCAAGTACCCGGTCGCCCGCCCGGCCAACTGACGTGGCCAGGTCGAGCAACGACGAACGCCGGTTCCGGCAGGAGCTCGAGCTCGAGGTCGAGGCGGACCTGTTCATGGTCGAGTCGAGCCGCTCAGCGGAGGTGCTCGCCCAGCCCGCGTCCGAGTGGCTGTTCGATCCGACCGACGCCGAGCGGGAGGAGGTCGGCCTGCGCAACCTGCTCGGCGCGGTCAAGGCACTCGATGGCGGGCCGGATGACGGGACCTGAGCCCGATCTCTTCGGCCGCCTCGCGGCGCTGTCGCCCCCTCCGCGTCGGCGTCGCCGGGGCGGCGTGGTTGCGGCCAGGTCGGCGCCGTCGGGATACTCCGGGTCCGACTATGCGGACCGGGGGGCGGCATGCGGGTTCTCGTGCTGGGGGCTGGGTTCGGTGGGCTCGAGCTCACGTCGAGGTTGTCCGGGGAGCTCGGCGACGACGCCGACGTCGTGCTCATCGACCAGACCGACACGTTCGTGTTCGGCTTCTCCAAGCTCGACGTGATGTTCGGCCGGACGACGGCCGCCGCGGTCGCGCACCCCTATCGCGACGTGGTCAAACCGGGTGTGCGGTTCGTGCGGTCGGTGATCCGCTCGATCGACCCGACGCGGCTGCGCGTCGAGACCGACGACGGGCCGTTCGAGGGCGACGTGCTGGTGGTCGCGCTCGGCGCCGATCTCGACCCGGCGGCGACACCGGGTCTGACGACGGCCGGGCACGAGTTCTACACCGAGCCGGGCGCCTTCGCCGTGCGCGACGTGCTGGACGGATTCACGGGCGGGCGGGTCGTCGTCGGCGTGACGTCGACGCCGTTCAAGTGCCCGCCGGCGCCGAGCGAGACCGCCCTGCTAGTACACGAGTACCTGAGCGGGCGCGGGCTGCGCGACGGCAGCGAGATCGCCCTGGTGATGCCGCTCGGCCAACCGATCCCACCGTCGCCGGCCGCGTCGGCCGCCCTGCTGGATGCCTTCGCCGAGCGCGGAATCGCGTGGTATCCCGACCGGATCGTGCGCCGCCTCGACGCTGAGCGGCGGGTGGCCGTGATGGCCGACGGCGAGGAGCTGCCGTTCGACCTGTTCCTCGGCGTTCCCGTGCACCGCGCCCCGCGGGTCGTGCAGGAGTCCGGCATGTGCGTCGACGGGTGGGTCCCGGTCGACCCGCTGACCCTGCAGACGCCGTTCCCGGACGTCTACGCCGTGGGCGACGTGACGAGCGTCGGCACCCCCAAGGCCGGCGTGTTCGCCGAGCGGCAGGCGGCCGTCGTGGCCGACGCGATCATCGCCCGCGCGCGGGGCGGCGCATCGGCGGCCTACGACGGTCGCGGCATCTGCTACCTCGAGTTCGGCGGCGGGCAGGTCGCCCGGGTCGACGTCACGTTCCGGGCCGGGCGGCCGCCGACCGGGGAGTTCGACGCCCCGTCCGAGCAGCTCGCGGCCGACAAGTCCGAGTTCGGATCGAGCCGGATACGGCGCTGGTTCGGACGCGACTGGGCCGCCTACTGAGCCCGATCAGGTCTTCGGCACGACGTGTTTGACCTCGGCCATGTACCGATCGGCCGCCGCGGCGGCCGGATCCGGGTCTGCCCCGTCCTGCCGGGCGTGCAGGTAAGCCGCGTACCAGTCCCACCAGTTGTGCGGCGGGGTGATCGCCTCGAACGCACCGTGCCGTATGGACGTCTCGTGCAGCAACTCGGCGAGCGCCGCGACGTTCTCGTTCGCCCGGCCCGGAACGTGGTCCAGGAGTCCCTCCATGTACTGGTCGGCGGCCGTGGACGCTTCGTCGGCTGTGCTCCCGTGCTGGCGGGCGTCCAGGAAGGCGGCGTACCAATCCCACCAGTTGTGCGGCGGATGCGACTTCTCGTAGGGGTCGTGGTGATCGGCCGTCTCGTGCAGCAGCTCAGCCAGGGCGGCAATGTCCATGCTGGTCCTCCACAGTTGTCGGACCATCAGCATCGCCCGCCCGTCAGTAGCTGAGAAGCGTCAGGTCGACCGCGTTCGCCATCACCTGCATGCCGGCGTCGTTGGGGTGGATGTGATCGCCTGCGTCGTAGCTGGGGTTCAACGCCGAGGAGTCGGTCGCCGAGCGCATTGCGGCGTCGAAGTCGACGACTCCGTCGAACGCGCCGCTCGTGCGGATCCACTGGTTGACGTCCTGGCGGATCGCCTCCGCCGCGGGGGTGTAGTACCCGTTGCCCTCGTCCGGCATCAACGTGCCGCCGATGATCTTGACGCCGCGCGCGTGGGCCTGGTTGATCAGGTCCAGGTAGCCGTTGACGAGGTCAGCGGCGGTCAGCGGCTGGCCGTTCGGGCCGGCGTTGTTGCCGATGTCGTTGATGCCCTCGAGCAGGACGATGTCCTTGACGCCGGGCTGGTCGAGGGCGTCGTGCTCGAACCGCTTGAGCGCACTGATGCCCTGCCACAGGTTCGGCACGTCGGTCAGCACGCGGTTGCCGCCGATGCCCGCGTCGACGACGCCGAGCCGTTGCGGGCCGGGCTGGGCGTCCAGGCGGCGGGCCAGGTCGTCGGGCCAGCGCTGATACGTGCTGGTGGACGAGGCGTACCCGTCGGTGATCGAGTCGCCGAACGCGACGACCGTGCCCTGCGCGGTGTGCGACTGCAGGTCGAAGCCGGCCAGGTAGTACCAGGATGTGGTGCTGGTCGTGAACGCGCCGGCCCCGTCGTCGCCCGTATGGTTGCCGGCCGCGATGTAGGTGCGGTCGAACGCGTCGGAGTGCCAGGTCGACGCGCCGGTCGCAGCCGGCACGTACAGGCTGACCAACAGGTTCTCGCCGGTCGCGACGGACATCGGTACGGCGTCGCTGGTCAGTTGCCCGCCGGCCGGAATCGTCACGCTGCCGGCCGGCCCGAACGTCACCGCCCGGGATGTTCCGGGAACAGCGGCGACGCCGGCGGCCTGCACTGCGATGTCGACCGCGTCGACGTCGAGCGGTGTGTCGCTGAACCGGTTGGACAGCGTGATGCGCGGGTCCGACCCGGCGATGCTGCTGTGTACGACCATGCGGATGGTCTGGTCGTCGAATGCCGGGCCGGCGGTGGTCATGCTCGGCGACCAGGCGCTGAGCCGTACCGCGGCGTCGGGCGTCGCCGCGGTCGCGTTGAGCGGAACGAGTGCGGTCGCCGCGACCAGGGCGAACAAGACCGTACGGCGGCGTATGGACATCTGGCTCACCGTCCCGGAACCACAGTGAGGGACCGGCCCGGTTGGACCGTGATGGCCTTGCTCCACGAGCCGGCCCGCAGCGTTGTGGACCGGCCGCCCACGCTGTGGACCGTCGCCTTGGTCACCCGGCCCCGCGTCCACGTGAAGTCGACGACGAAGCCACCCCGGGCGCCGACGCCGGTGACCTGCCCGGACTCGGCCCAGGCGCTCGGCAACGCGGGCAGCAGCTCGATGACGTCGGGCCGCGAGTAGATCAGCATCTCGACCATTGCGCTGGGCGTGCCGAAGTTGGCGTCGATCTGGAACGTCGAACTGTCCCCGAAGCTGTACATGTCGAAGTAGTTGATGGCTGAGCCGTTGCTGAAGTCGACCGACGGCCGCATCACCTTCGTCACGGCCAGATAGGCCTTGTCGGCGTCCTTGAGTCGCGCCCAGCAGGCCCCGCGCCAGGCCAGCCCCCAGCCGAAGCTGTCCATGCCGCGAGCGGTCAGCAGGTTGCGCACGCCGTCGATCAACTCGGCCGGGCTCGTATCGACGTTGATGCGATCCCCCGGGAAGAAGCCGATCAGCGGGGACAGGTGTCGGTGGGCGGGGTCGCCGAGGTTGTCCGGCGTCATCCACTCCTCGAGCCAACCGGTCGTCGGGCTGACCACCGGCAGGTACAGCCGGTTCTGCAGGTCGGCGATCGTGGCGGCGTAGTCGGCGTCGATGTCCAGCAGCGCGGCGGCCAGCGCGTAGTTGCCGAACAGCTGCCAGACCAGTTCCTGGGCGTAGGTGATGCCCTTGGCGGTGGTGGGTCCCTGCTCGGGCGACCAGTCGCTGTCGTCGATCAGCACCTCGCGCGTGCTGCCGT
>DATBER010000006.1:0-6881 GCA_036558905.1 Jatrophihabitantaceae bacterium
CACGATGATCATCACGTAGATCAGGGTGTCCTTGATGAAGGCGATCAGCGCCGGCGCGCGCAGCCCGGACAGCCAGGTGTAGCCGGCGAGCACGATGAAGGCGATGATCAGCGGCAGGTCCTTGACGAACGCGTTGCTCGATCCGCCGAGTCCGACCGTGTCGACCACAGCCTGGATGCCCACCAGTTGCAGGGCAATGTAGGGCATCGTGGCCAGGATGCCGGTCAGGGCCACGGCCAGCGACAAGCCGCGACTGCCGTAGCGGCCCTTCACGAAGTCCGCCGGCGTGACGTACCCGCGGGCGTGGGCCACCGACCACATCCGCGGCATGAACACGAAGATCAGCGGGTAGACGAGGATCGTGTACGGCACGGCGAACCAGCCGGACACCGCGCCGGTCGCGAACATCGCGGCCGGGACGGCCACGAACGTGTACGCGGTGTAGAGGTCACCGCCGAGCAGGAACCACGTCGTCATCGTGCCGAAGCCGCGCCCGCCCAGGCCCCATTCGTCCAGGCTGTGCATCGAATCGGGACGCTTCCACCGCGCGGCGATGAATCCGCCGACCGTCACGACGGCGAAGAAGAACACCAGTACGCCCAGCGCGACGCCGTCCACACCCGGGCCGGCCGCCTGCGGCATCATCGCGAACCCCCGTTACGTCGCGCGCGTGTGACCAGGACGTAGGCGACGGAGCACATCGCCGTCTCGATGAACATCCAGAGCAGCGAGTACCAGTAGAAGAAGGGGAATCCCCACAGCTCCGGGTCGGCGTTCGAGTACGTGGGCACTGCGACCAGGGCCACGATCGGCATGATCAGCAGGGCGGCGACGGCGATGCGCACCCACATCGGAAGGGGTGCCGGGCGAGAGTTCGACAACTGGGCCTCCGAGTCGCTGGCTATGGCTCAGCTCACAGCTGGATACCGCGGATCGACCTTAGACCCCGAACGACTCCGTTCGGAATATTTAGTTGAGCACTGGGCGGATCCGAATTGCCGCCACGTTCCCGCCGGACTGCACCCCGATCGCGGCCGCCCTAGGCTGAGCGTGATGTCTGCGCTCTCCGATCTGCTCTCCGCCCGTACGTCGCTCGACGACCACGAGGTCAACCACATCCAGCACCTGGTCGGCGAGTGGCAGCTGCTGGCCGACCTGTCCTTCTCGGATCTGCTGCTGTGGATCCCGATGCCCGACGAGTCGTTCTTGTGCGTCGCGCAGTGCCGGCCCACCACCGGCCCGACGGCCTACCTGAACGACGAGGTCGGCGCCGTGATCCGGGGCGGACGGGCCACTCCGATGCGGATCGCGCTCGCCGAGGGACGGATCTACCGCGAGGCCGACCCGGACTGGGAGGGCGACCTGCCCATCCGCCGCGAGGCCGTCCCGATCCGGCACAACGGCGAGGTGATCGGCGTCCTCGGCCGGGACAGCAACCTGGCCAGTGTGCGCAGCCCGAGCCAGCTCGAACTGGCCTATCTGCAAAGCGCCGCGGACCTGGCCGCCATGATCGCCGACGGCACCTTCCCCGGTCCGGAGAGCGGCCCCGAAGAGGGCGCCGGGCCGCGCGTCGGCGACGGGCTGCTGCGCGTCGAGCCGGACGGCACGGTCCTCTACGCCAGCCCCAACGCGCTCTCGGCGTTTCGCCGGCTCGGCGTCACCGGCAACGTGCTGGGCGAGCCGATCGACACACTGACCAGCACCATCGCCGACGACCCCTTCGACTCCAGCGACCTGGCCGCCGCCGTGCAGGAAGCCGTCGACGGCGGCCATCCGACCGGGTTGGAGGTCGACGGCGGGGGAGCGACGGTGGCGTTCCGGGCGTTGCCGTTGCATCCGCGCGGCGAGGTACTGGGCGCGCTGATCCTCATGCACGACGTCACCGAGGTGCGACGCCGCGACCGGCAGATCATGAGCAAGGACGCGACGATCCGCGAGATCCACCATCGGGTCAAGAACAACCTGCAGACGGTGGCCGCGCTGCTGCGCCTGCAGGCCCGCCGGGTGGCTCAGCCCGAGGCGCGGGCCGCCCTGCAGGAGTCGATGCAGCGGATCGACTCGATCGCCCTGGTGCACGACACGTTGTCGGTGTCGGTGGACGAGGCGGTGCCGTTCGACGAGATCGTGGATCGGCTGCTGGACATGCTGGCCGACGTGACCGGGTCGGCCGGCCGGCTGCGGCTGCGGCGCACCGGGACGTTCGGCGAGATCCCGGCCGAGATCGCGACCGCGCTCGTGCTCGTGCTGACCGAGCTGGTGCAAAACGCCGTCGAGCACGCGTTCCCGGCCGGCGAGCGCGGCCACGAGGGCGGCACGGTGGAGGTGGCGGCGCGTCGCTCGCGCGGGCGGCTGACCGTGACGGTCAGCGACGACGGGGTGGGGCTACCGGCGGGGTTCGCTCCGGACAAGAGCGACCGGTTGGGGCTGCAGATCGTGCGCACCCTGGTGTCGGCCGAATTGCGCGGTGCGCTGGATCTGCGCGCCCGCGACCAAGGGCTGGGGGCCCTGGCTGAGGTGACAGTTTCGTTGGCCCGCCCTCCGGCTTCTGCCGAGTGACGGGCCAACTGTCGATCGGGTACGGGCGGGGTCAGGCCGTCCGAGCACGCGCACGGGCACGACGCCGCTTGAGCGCCCTGCGTTCATCCTCGGAGAGACCACCCCAGACCCCCGCGTCCTGGCCGCTTTCCAGGGCCCAGGCGAGACAATCCTGGATCACCGGGCAGCGATGGCACACGGTCTTGGCCTGCTCGATCTGCAGTAGTGCGGGACCGGTGTTGCCGATCGGGAAGAACAGCTCCGGGTCCTCGTCACGGCAAATCGCGCGGTGACGCCAATCCATCGGTCTATCTCTCCTCTACCTCACGCTACGGCGGGGCTTCGCTGCCGTCGCCGCGCTTGTGAATTCTTTCACGAGCTCGGTCACAGTTCAAGGTCTGTGTTGACCGTGCGGGCCAGGTCACGTCCACCGTGTGAATGGCGCAAGCAGGCCCTCCTGGACTACCAGGCCTCCGACCAGCCTTGCCCAATCCGGGCCAGCCGGCAAGCGAAGACCTGCGGCAACTTTTGCGATCCCTACAAACAACCCGACATAGTCGGGCATACGGGACTAGATTACGACGCGAAGTGCCTCGCCGATAGACCAGAACTGCATCTTCTCCCGGGGTTCGAGCAGGTCGCCGTCGACCTGAACCGGGAACGGCTCATCCGCGTGCAGCACGAATCCCGGCAGGTCGTGCTCGAGCAGCACGCCCCAACCGCTCTTGGTCCGGGGCTTGCGACGCATCATCGACAGGACGCCGTAGCCGGCGCTGACGGCCCCCATCCGGGTCCGGGCGTAGACGTCCAGGCCGGCGTCGAACGACGCTTCCGGGGTGGGCCGCAGCGGGCGGTTGCCGACGAACGTCCACGGGTCGCAGTTGGCCACCACCGCGTAGAACAGGTTGTCGACGGTGCTGCCGTCGGGCAGTTCGAGGTGCAGGCTCGGGTGGCGACGGTCGGTGCGCAGGAACTCGCGCAGTCCGACCCGGGCGTAGAGGGCGTGTGTCGAGCGCTTGCCTCGCGCCCGCCGCTTCTCCACGCCGGCGACGATCGCGGCGTCGAAGCCGATCCCGGCGGTGAACGTGAACCAGCGATCCTCCAGCCGGCCCAGGCTGATCGGGCGGCGCCGTCCGTGGCGCAGCGCGTCGAGCAGGTCGCCGGTCGCCTCGATCGGGTCGTTGGGCAGGCCGAGCGCTCGGGCGAACACGTTGGTCGATCCGGCCGGGACGACGCCTAGTGCCGGGATGCCCGGATGCACGCCGTCGGTCAGCAGCCCGTTGACGACCTCGTTGACGGTGCCGTCGCCGCCCAGGGCGATCACTACGTCGACTCCGTCGCGCATGGCCCGGCAGGCGAGCGCGGCGGCGTGCCCGCGGTTGGCCGTCTGCTCGATCTGTAGCTCGGCCGCGTGGCCCAGCGAGTGGGCCAGCACGTCGCGTTGGCGCTCGGACATGGCAGTGGCCCGAGGGTTGACGACGACGAGCACACGCACGTAACGCAGCGTACCGGCGGGGTAGAGCGTGTCCGGCAATCCCATGCTCTGCTGCGCACTGACCGCCGCTCGCGACGAGCGGGGGTCACCAGACACGCTCTAGTCTGGTCCGGATGATTGCGCACTCCGGAGACGCGCCGACGCCCCTACAGGTTCGGGCCGCGGCCGGCGTCGTCTTCGTCCAGGCCGCCGCCCTGTTCGCCGCGGCCGCGGTGCTGATCGTCAAGACGATCGCCGGCCACCCGGACAGCATCGCCCGGGCCCTGCTCGGCGCGGCCATGGCGCTGATCGGCATGACGGTGCTGCTGGTGTGCGCCCGCGGACTGTTGGCCCTGCGTTGGGCCGCACGCACCCCAGTGGTCGTGCTGGAGCTGCTGGCCCTGCCGGTGGGCTACAGCCTGGGCTTCCAGGCCGGGCTACTGGGGTACGGCGCCCCGATCCTGGTCAGCGCGCTGATCGTGCTCTACCTGCTGTTCACTCCGCCGGCTCGCGCCGCGCTCGACCACGAGCGGGGCGACTAGCCTTCTCCGCCGACAGTTCGGCCCGGAGCCGGGCCAGGCTGCGGGCCACGAGGCGCGACACCTGCATCTGCGATACCCCGACGATTTCGGCGATCTCGGTCTGCGACTTGCCCGCGATGAAGCGCAGCAGCAATACCTCGCGTTCCCGATCGGTCAGCGCGCTGATGGCCGGGCGCAGCAGGGCCCGTTGTTCGACCCGTTCGAGCTGCTGGTCCACCTCGGACAGCACCGAACTCTCGATCGCCATCCCGTCCCGTCCGGTCAGCGCGTCGAGGGGCACGCCGGCGTAGGAGCGGGCGACTTCCAGCGCCTCGATCACCTCGTCCTCGGGCACGCCCAGCCGGTCGGCCAGCTCGGCGACGGTCGGCGCCCGGTGCAGGCCCTGGCTCAGGTCGTCGCGGGCCCGGGTCAGTGACGCCTGCAGCTCCTGGGCCCGGCGCGGCACGTGCAGCAGCCAGCCGGCGTCGCGGAAGTGGCGCTTGATCTCGCCCAGGACGGTGGGCGTCGCGTAGGTGGAGAACTCCAGGCCACGGTCCGGGTCGAACCGGTCGATCGACTTCAACAAGCCGATGACGCCGACCTGCACCAGGTCGGGCAGCGGCTCGTTGCGGCCGGTGAAGCGGCGGGCCAGGTACTCCACGAGCGGCAGGTGCAGCTCGACCAACTGGTCGCGAATCGCCCGGCGGCGCGCGTCGAACTCGGGCAGCTCGTGCAGATCCTGCAGCAGGCGGGTCGCGCGGGCGCGGAGCAGGGCCGGGTCCTCGGTGTCCGGGTCGGGTGAGCTGTCGGGATTCACTGGGTCAAGGCCGCACGCTGCTTGGTCAGCGCGATCGAGAGCACGTCGTCGTCGGTGGAGACGGTCACGTCGTCGGCCAGGGCGCGCAGTACCGTCCAGGCGAAGCCGCCTCGGTCGGGTTCGGCTCCGGGCTCGGCGGTCACGTCGGCCACGAACGTGATCCGTCCGATTTCCAGGGTGAACGTCGCGGTCAGGGCCGCGACGGGGCGGGCGTGGGGGAGCAGCAGCGCGCACGCTTCGTCGACGGCGATGCGCAGGTCCTCGATCTCGTCGACGGTCAGCTGGCTGCGGGCCGCGACACCGGCGGTGACCGTCCGCAGTATCGACACGTACGCGCCGTCGGCCGGGAACCGCAGCTGCACCTCGTCCCTCACGATCCCTCCTAATCGGCTGCGGGGTTGGGCACGTTCCAGTGCTTGATGGCCGGCGAGCCGTGCTCCGCGCCGAGCACGGACGGGGCGGCAGTGCCCAGCATGAGCCGGCCGGCGTCGAGCACGTCGAGGCCGATCCAGCGGGCGCCGATCACCCGGCTGATGTGCCCGTGCGCGATGAAGAAGACCGGGCCTTCGGCCAGATGCGGCAGCGCCCGGCGCAGCACGCGGTCGGCCCGGACGGCCACGTCGTGCGGGGTCTCGCCGTTCGGTACCGGATCGGTCCACAGCGACCAGCCGGGGACGCGCTCGCGGATCTGGGCGGTGGTCCGCCCCTCGTAGTCGCCGTAATCCCACTCCGACAGGTCGGGGTCGATGTCGTCGACCTTCAGCCCGGCCAGCTCAGCCGTCCGCAACGCCCGCTGCCTGGGACTGGACAGGACGAGAACGGGCTGCACGTCGGCGAGCATCGCGCCCAGCGCGGCGGCCTGCCGCTCGCCGGTCTCGGTCAACGGCAGGTCGGTGCGGCCGGTGTGCTGGCCTGACTTGCTCCACTCGGTCTCGCCGTGCCGGATCAGCCACAGCTCGGTGTCGTCCGGGACCGGACCCGGGACGACGAAGGCCGGCTCCTGCGCGGAGCCGGCCCCTGATCGTGTCGTCACGCCTTCTTGGTCTCCCAGAAGATCTTGTCGATCTCGGCGATGAGGTCGAGCAGTTTCTGGCCCTCGGCCGGGTCGACGGCGCCCTTGGCTCCGGCGGCGCCGGCGGCCTTGGCGGCCCGGTTGAACAGGTCGTGCAGGTCGGGGTACTTCTCGAAGTGCGGGGGCTTGAAGTAGTCGGTCCACAGCACCCACAGGTGGTGCTTGACGAGCTCGGAGCGCTGCTCCTTGATGATGAGCGCGCGGGTGCGGAAGTCCGGGTCGGAGTTGCCTTGCAGTTTGTCGCAGATCGCCTTCACCGACTCGGCCTCGATCCGGGCCTGCGCCGGGTCGTAGACGCCGCACGGCAGATCGCAGTGCGCGTACGCCGTGACAGTCGGACGGAACAGTGGCATCGCGTTGACCTCCTGCTGAAAACACCTGACTGGGCTACCGATTGGACCCTACTCCCGGGCGATGAAGCGCCGGAGCAGCATGATGGTGTGCCGCTTCTTCCCTGGCAGA
>DATBER010000007.1:0-30629 GCA_036558905.1 Jatrophihabitantaceae bacterium
CGGTCGACGACCACGGCCACGGCCAGCTGTCCTACGCCGGCGCCGCGGTACCCAAACGGATGAACAAACTCGGCAAGGGCCGACTGGCCCACGCCCGCGGATTCTTCTACCCGGTCAAAGAAAAGCCCGAACTGGCCGAAAAGCTCGACGCCATCGAAGCCGCCGAAGACGCCGAACACACCGAATCAGCCGATCGCGAGGTCGAACTCACCGACTGAGCCGTCCGACCGACGCCCCGTCCCAGTGGACGGGGCGTTGTCGCGTCCGGTGTCGTTGCGGGCGCTCTCGGGGGTCTGGTGCGATCGCCAACTGCCGGACCCTGGTTCCGGTGGCCGTCGCCCTCGAGCGCACCCTCTGCGGACCGCTCAGCATGCTGTCCGGGCACAAACCCGCCAGCGTCGCCCAAAGGGGGCCCGAGTCCCGAACGGCTCGGCACAGCGCGAGTACGTAGGCTGCCCGGCGTGCTACGCGTGCTGGTCGACGCCGACAACGTCGCTCCCCCGCGACTGCAACCCGTGCTCGACCTGCTGGCCGACCTCGGCGCGCCGGTCAGCATCACCGCTAGCGGCCGCCCGGCCGCCCTGGACCGACTGCGCTGGCCCGACGGGGCCGAGCTGATCGCGAGCGCCGGCTGGCAGCGCGCCGACGCCAGCCTGGCCGAGGCGTACACCCCGTCGTCCGACCCACTGCTGCTGATCACCGGCGACGGCGACTTCGGGCTACTGGCCCAGCGCCATCCCGGGCCGGTGCTCGTCGTCAGCGGGGCGGCGTCCGGGCGGCTGCGTAACGGGACGACCGTGGTGGATCCGGCCACAGAGGGCGTTGCCCCGATCCGGGCCTGGTTGCGCGCCACGCAGGGCCACGCCCAACGCGACTAGCACAGGTCCAGGCCCGGCGGGACCACCGCAGGTCCACGCCCCCGGGACCAGCGCAGGGCCACGCCCGGGCGGGCTGGCAAGAAGCCGCGTCAGAGCGGGCGACGGCCGCCGGTGTAGTACTCGAACAGCAGCCCGCCGATCGCGCCGAGCAGGCCGATGATTGCGACGAACACCAGCCAGATCTGGAAGAACGCCAGCCCGGTGCCGGCCAGGGTGGCGGCCAGAGCCAGGGCGAACGGCCAGTAGCTGCCCGGGCTGAAGAATCCGAGCTCGCCGGCGCCCTCGGCGATCTCGGCGTCGGCCCGATCCTCGGGACGGGGATCGATGCGGCGCGAGACGAACCAGAAGAACGACCCGGCGATGAACAGCAGTCCGCCGGAGAGGATCAGGGCGGCCAGGCCGGCGACCTCGACGTGTCCGTCGGTCTTGTCCGACCAGATGCCGTAGACGACCGCGATGACCCAGCAGAACGCCGCGATGGCCAGGAAGACGCGGGCCTCGACCTTCATGAGCAGCTGACCCCTTCCGAGGCGGCCCGGGCTGCCCGGTTGGTGTTGAACGGATGCGTCGTCGTGGCGCACGGCGCCTCACCGATGGCCTGCAACGCCCTGAACTGGCGGGCCGGGTCGGCGGGACCGAGCTGCTTGAGCGCATCGAGGTACTTCAGGTAGACGTTCGGCTCTACGACGCGGACTTCGAAGTTCATCTGCGAGTGGTACGTGCCGCACAGCTCGGCGCAGCGACCGACGAAGTGGCCGTCCGAGGTTGCCGTGATCTGGAACTGGTTGTCCCGGTCGGTGCTGCTCGTGCCGTAGGGGATGACGTCGCGCTTGAACAGGAACTCCGGGACCCAGAACGCGTGGATGACGTCCTCGGAGTGCTCGATGAAGCGCACCGTCTTGCCCCGCGGGATCACCAGGATCGGGATCTCGTTGGACGACCCGACCGTCGACAACGGCTGCGGCTTGCCGTCGGGGGTGGTCGCGCCGGGATAGCTGTCGACAACGCGGTTGCCGGCGGCGTCGAGGTGGTTGAGGTACTCGAACTGCCAGTTCCACTTGAAGGCGTCGACCTCGACGGTGACGTCGTTGTTCTTGGTCGTCTTGTTGACGTAGTTCTCGGTGACGACCGTGAAGTAGAAGAGCCCGGCGATGATCAGGAACGGCGTGATCGTGTACGCCCACTCCAGCGGCAGGTTGTACTTCGTCTGCTTGGGCAGCTCGTCGTTCTTCTTGTGGTATCGGCCACACGCCCAGAAGATCAGGCCCCACACGATGACGCCGACGATCAGCGCGGTGACCGAGGACCACGTCCACAGCACGCGCATCTTCTCGGCCTGCTTGGTGACGCCGGTGGGCCAGCCGAAGCGCAGCTTCTTCTCGACGTCGCTGGACGAGCAGGCCGAGAGCGTCAGGGCGGCGAAGCCCACGAGCGCGCTGAGACGAATGACGCGAGTCCATCGCCTGCGCTGCACCGGTTACCGCCTCTCTCCGAGCCCTGTCGAGCCTGATCGCGCCTTACCAAACGACCGATCGGAGCGTACTGGACCGGCCTGATCGCTCCCCCGAAGGGGTGCCGTGTTGGGGTCGCCGTGATGCGGTGTCGACCCGCACCGCGTTGGCCCGATCGGGGCCGGTGCGCGGTTGCACCGTCTCGTCGGGTTCGCCGGGGCCCGGGCCGGGCCCGGGGGCCGGCGAACCGTGGGGCCACGGCCGGCACGGGCCGCCGCTCGCGTTAAGGGATACTGGCCCGCGTGTGTGGACTGATCGGGTTCCTGTCGGCATCGGGCGACGCCGCGAGCGTCAAGGCGGACATCGAGGAGTCGCTGGTCTGCATGCGCCACCGCGGCCCCGACGAAGGCGGCGTGTGGAACGACGACGACGCCGCGATCGGTTTCCGCCGCCTGGCGTTCATCGACATCGACCTGTCCCATCAGCCGCTGCCGTACCTGAACGGCCGCTACCACCTCATCTTCAACGGCGAGATCTACAACTACGTCGAGTTGCGCGAGCGCCTGGGCCGCGAGCACGGCGCTCAGTTCGAAACGGACGGCGACGGCGAGGCGATCGTCGCCGGCTACCACTACCTCGGCGCCGACATCGTCCGCGAACTGCGCGGCATGTTCGCGTTTCTGATCTGGGACGCCCAGGAGCGGGTGCTGTTCGGCGCCCGCGACTGGTTCGGCATCAAGCCGATGTACAGCTACTTCGACGACCGCGGCGCGTTCTTCGCCAGCGAGAAGAAGTCGCTGCTGCACATGGCCGGCCGAGCCGATGTCGACACCACCGGTCTGCAGCACTACCTGACCCTGCAGTACGTCCCCGAGCCCGCGTCGATGCAGGTCCCGATCCGGCGCGTCGAGTCGGGCACCTACTTCACGATGCGCCCGGGAGAGCAGCCGACGTTCCGCCGCTACTTCCACCCGGACTTCGCCATCCGCGCCGTGCCCGAGCCCGAGAAGCTCTATCACGAGATCACCGCGGTGCTCGAGGACTCGGTCGAGAAGCATATGCGCGCCGACCCTGACATCACCGTCGGCTCGTTCCTGTCCGGCGGCATCGACTCGACGGCCGTCGCCGCGCTGGCCAAGCGGCACAAGCCCGATCTGCTGACGTTCACCACCGGGTTCGAGCGCGAGGGTTACTCCGAGATCGACGTGGCCGCCGAGTCGGCCGCGGCCATCGGCGTCGAGCACATCACCAAGGTGGTCAGCCCGCAGGAGATGATGGACATCCTGCCGCTGGTCGTCTGGTACCTCGACGATCCGGTTGCTGATCCCGCGCTGGTGCCGCTGTACTTCATCGCCCGCGAGGCCCGCAAGCGCGTGAAGGCCGTGCTGTCCGGCGAGGGAGCCGACGAGCTGTTCGGCGGCTACACCATCTACCGCGAGCCGCTCTCGTTGCGCCCGCTCGAGCGCCTGCCTCGCCCCGTACGCCGGGGTCTGGGCCGGGTCGGCGCGGCGCTGCCGAACGGCGTGCGCGGCAAGGATCTGCTGCGCCGGGGGTCCATCGACATCGAGGAGCGCTACTACGGCAACGCGCGCATCTTCCGGGCTGATGAGCTCGTCGAGATGGCCGGCCTTCGGGCGTTCGACCCGTCCGTGTCCTACATGGACGTGACCGCTCCGCACTACGCGGCCACCCGGCATCTGGACGACTCGACCCGGATGCAGTACGTCGACCTGTTCACCTGGCTGCGCGGCGACATCCTCGTCAAGGCCGACAAGATGACGATGGCCAACTCACTCGAACTGCGCGTGCCGTTCCTGGACGTCGAGGTGTTCCGCGTCGCGTCGTCGGTGCCGACCAGCGAGAAACTGACCAAGGAGACGACGAAGTACGCCCTGCGGCGGGCCCTGGCCGAAGTCATCCCGCCGCACGTGCTCAACCGGGCCAAGCTCGGCTTCCCGGTGCCGATCCGGCACTGGCTCAAGGACGAGATGTACGACTGGGCCCGGGTGATCATCACCGAGTCGCAGGCCGACGCCCTGATCGATCGCAGCGCCGCGCTGCGCCTGCTCGACGCGCACCGCGACGGCAAGGCCGACTACTCGCGCAAGATCTGGACGCTGCTCGTCTTCATGATCTGGCACGGCATCTTCGTAGAGCAGCGGATCACGCCGCAGATCCCCGAGCCGGTCTATCCAGTACGGCTGTGAACAAGCACGACGGCGACTACTCCGACTTCAAAGGCGTCGCCACCCTGGAGTACGCACCCCATCCGGACGGGCACGCCGACCCCGGCGAGGTCGTGTGGACCTGGGTGCCGTACGAGGACGACCCCCAGCAGGGCAAGGACCGCCCGGTGCTGGTCATCGGCCATCATGGGCCGCTTCTGCTCGCCCTGACGCTGACCAGCAAGGATCACGACCGCGACGCCCGGGACGAGGCCCGGCACGGCCGGCACTGGTTCGACATCGGCGCCGGCGACTGGGACGCCCGGCGCCGGCCGAGCGAGGTGCGCCTGGACCGCATCCTGCAGGTCGAGCCCGGCGCCGTGCGCCGCGAGGGGGCCGGCCTGGACCGGGCCCGGTTCGACGACGTTGCCGCCGCCGTCAGGAAGCTGCACGACTGGGACTGAGTCTGGACATCCGTCGCGGAACGTGGCTCACTGGGCGCGCGGGGGCCTGTCAGAACGGGGTGAGTCGTGACGGCGACTGCAAACCGCAACGAACCATCTGGAGTCTCCCGCCGCAGCATGCTCGCCGGCATCGGCGGTGCTGTGGCGCTCGGGGGCGTGGCCTCGAGCGGGGTGCTGGCCCCCTCGGCGTCGGCCGCGCCGGCGGGGCCCAACGGGAGCGCTCACCGCGATCCGCGCGTCGAGGCGCTACTGCGCAAGATGACGGTGGCCGAGAAGCTGGGGCAGCTGCAACTGATCAACACGCCCGAGGCGGCGGCCCCGTTCCTGGCCAAGGGCCAGCTGGGCGGAATCTTCTCGGTGGTCGGCGCAGCCACGCTGAACGACCTGCAGCACCAGGCCGTCGAGCAAACCCGGCTGGGCATCCCGCTCATCTTCGGGCTGGACGTCATCCACGGCTACACGACGAACTTCCCGATCCCGCTGGCCCAGGGCGCGAGCTTCGACCCGACGGTGGCCCACGACGATGCCCAGACGGGTGCCGCCGAGGCCCGGCCGAGCGGCATCCACTGGACGTACGCGCCGATGATGGACGTCAGCCACGAGCCGCGATGGGGCCGCATCGCCGAGGGTAACGGCGAGGACCCGTACCTGGTCAGCCAGTTCGCGGCGGCCAAGACGCGCGGGTTCCAGGGCGACAGCATCGCGGCGGCCGACCGGCTGGCCGCCTGCGCCAAACACTACGTGGCCTACGGCCAGCCCGAGGGCGGGCGCGACTACAACACCACCGACATGTCGCTGCACCGGCTGCACGACTTCTACCTGCCGCCGTTCAAGGCCGCGGTCGAGGCCGGCGTGTCGACGGTGATGGCCAGCTTCAACGCGATCAGCGGTGTGCCGGCGCACGGCAACAGCTACACGCTGCGCGACGTACTCAAGGGCCGGTACGGCTTCGCCGGCTTCGTGGTCAGCGACTACACCGGCATCCAGGAGCTGATCGCCCACGGCCTGGTGGCCGACGGGGCCGGGGCAGCCGTCGCCGGGCTGACCGCGGGCGTCGACATGGAGATGGTGAGCACCAACTACACGACCTACGGCGCCCAGCTGCTGGCCCAGCACCAGATCACCATGGACGAGATCGACGACGCGGTGCGCCGCATCCTGCTGGTCAAGTTCCAGCTGGGCCTGTTCGAGCACCCCTACGTCGACGCCTCGGGCGAGACCACCGCCCCGACCGCCGCAACTCGCGCCACCGCCCGGCGGCTGGCCGGCAAGTGCCTGGTGCTGCTCAAGAACGACGGCAACCTGCTGCCACTGAAGACGTCCACCGGCAAGATCGCGGTGATCGGCCCGCTGGGTCAGGCCACCTACGACCTGAACGGCACCTGGACCGGGCTGGGCAAGGGGTCGAGCACCACTCCCCCGATCACCGTCGTCGACGGCATCAAGGCGGCCGCGCCGGGCGCCACCGTCACGTTCACGCAGGGCTGCGACGTCAACAGCGCCGACACCAGCGGCTTCGCGGCCGCGCAGGCCGCGGCGCAGGCGGCCGACGTCGCCGTGCTGGTGGTCGGCGAGACGGCGGACATGAGCGGTGAGGCCTCGGCCCGCAGCGTCATCGACCTGCCGGGCGTGCAGCAGGACCTGGTCGCGGCCATCGTCGAGACGGGCCGGCCGTTCGTGGTGGTGCTGGTCAACGGCCGGCCGCTGACCATCCCCTACCTGCACGACAACGCGCCGGCGATCCTGGAGGCGTGGGCGCCCGGGCTGGAGGGCGGAAACGCCATCGCCGACGTGCTGTTCGGCACGGTCAACCCGGGCGGCAAGCTGCCGGTCACGTTCCCGCGGGCCGTCGGCCAGATCCCGATCTACTACAACCACGAGAACACCGGTCGGCCGCCGGACCCGAACAACAAGTACACGTCGAAGTACCTGGACCTGCCAATCGGCCCGCTCTACGAGTTCGGGTTCGGCCTGTCGTACACGACGTTCCGCATCTCCCAGCTGCGGCTGTCGGCGACCCGGCTGACCAAGAAGGGCAGCATCAAGGTCACGGTGAACGTGGCCAACACCGGATCACGCGACGGCGACGAGGTCGTGCAGCTGTACTTGCACGACCCGGTGGCCTCGATCGTCCAGCCGGTACGCCGCCTGCGCGGCTTCCAGCGGGTGACCCTCAAGGCCGGCGCGTCGCAGGACGTGTCGTTCACGCTCACCACCGACGACGTCGGCTTCTACGACAACAACGCCGACTTCCAGGTGGAGCCGGGCGCGATCGAGGTCTACGTCGGGAACAGCTCGGCGGCGACCCTGATGTCGACGTTCACGGTCGGCTGAGCGCCGACCCGACGGATCAGGCGACGGCGGCCAGGTGCGGCAGCACCTCGGCCGCCGCGTCGTCGCCGTACGACTCGGCCAGCCGCGCGGTGAAGCCGGCCTTGGTCACCTCGTACTCCTGGCCGCCGTCGGTCTCGAGGACGAGGGTGGCGAGCAGGCTGCCGACCTGGGCCGAACGCTCCCAGGACAGCCCCCAGCTCCGGGCGGTGAGGAAGCCGGCCCGGAAGCCGTCGCCGACACCGGTCGGGTCGACCTTGGCCCGCTCGCGAGCCACCGGCACGTGCACCGTCGGCAGGTCGCGGCCACGGATCTCGACGCCCTTCGAGCCGAGCGTGGTCACCTGCACCTCGACGCGCTCCAGCACGTCGGCCTCGGAGTAGCCGGTCTTGGACTCCAGCAGGCTCTTCTCGTAGTCGTTGGTGAACAGCAGACTGGCCCCGTCGATCAGCTCCTTGAGCTCGTCGCCGCTCATCCGGGCGATCTGCTGCGAGGGGTCGGCGGCGAAGCGGTAGCCCCGGTCGCGGCACTCGGTGCTGTGCCGGACCATCGCGGCCGGGTCGTCGGCGCTGATCAGCACGAGGTCGGCGCCGGTGCGCTCGACGGCCGGCCGCAGCTCGATGTTGCGGGCCTGGCTCATCGCGCCGGCATAGAACGAGGCGATCTGGCACATCTCCTCGTCGGTCGTGCAGACGAACCGGGCGGTGTGGTGATCGGGCGAGATGTGCACCGAATCGCAGTCGACCCCGTGCCGCTCGAGCCAGGACCGGTAGTCGGCGAAGTCGTGCCCGGCCGCGCCGATCAGCACCGGCCGGCCACCCAGCACGGCCATGCCGAACGCGATGTTCGGGGCGACCCCGCCACGCCGCACCACCAGGTCGTCGACCAGGAAGGACAGCGAGATCTTGTGCAGGTGCTCGGCGAGCAGCTGTGCGCTGAACTTGCCGGGGAAGTGCATGAGGTGATCGGTCGCGATCGAACCGCTGACGAGGATGGGCACGATGCTGCACGCTACCCAACGCGGCTGCGGGAACGGAAAAACGGCCGGCCCGGGAGTTCCGGACCGGCCGTTTCCGGTGGATTCAGCCGCAGAACGAGTTGCCACAGGCGCAGCCGCCCGTGGCGTTCGGGTTGTCGATCGTGAAGCCCTGCTGCTCGATCGTGTCGGTGAAGTCGATGGTGGCGCCGCCCAGGTAGGGGGCGCTCATGCGGTCGACGACGATCGGCACGCCGTGCGCATCGATGTCGATGTCTCCGTCAAGCGCGCGCTCGTCGAAGAACAGCTGGTACTGCAGGCCCGAGCAGCCACCCGGCTGTACGGCCACCCGCAGGCGCAAGTCGTCACGGCCCTCCTGGTCGAGCAGAGCACGGACCTTGACGGCAGCCGTTTCGGTCAGCGTCACGCTGGTGGCGGGCGCTTCGGCGGGCGCGCTGGTCAGCTCGATCGCAGTGGTGTCGGTGGTCATCAGGCTCCCCGGTCGTAGACGGGCGTTCTGGTACTCGGACGCAACCTGGACGGGCCAGGAAGCTATTCCCGATCGTACTCGCGGGACCCGCCGCGGCCGGTCAAGTGGCCCGAATCTCGCCGCCGACGACCTGCACCGGGACGGCCGTGAGCCCAGTCGTGGCCGGCCCGCCGAGCAGCTTTCCGGCGGTGTCGAAGCGTGACCCGTGGCACGGGCAGGTGAAGCCGCTCGACGCCGAGTCGAAGTTGACCGTGCAGCCCTGGTGCGGGCAGGTCGCGTCGAACGCGGTGAACTGCCCGGGTTGCAACTGCAGCACCCAGTCGGTGTGCCCGGTGGACGGGTCGCGGACCTGGGTGCCCCCGCCGACCGGGACGTCGGACGCCTTGGCCAGCGGTTGGTCGGCCGGTCCAGCCGCCCTCGCCGCCTGATCAGCGGCCGGCGAGCGCCGGAACAGCGCTGCGCCCCCGGCCAGCACGGCGACCACCACGGCGGCTCCCCCGGCGAGCAGCGCCCGGCGGGTGTGGTCCTCGGACGCGCCCGGATGCTGCTCGCGCGCCCGGGCCAGCCAGGCGTCCAGCGACAGGATCGGCGCCCCGCCGATCAGCAGCGGGGTGAGCGCGAACAGGTAGACGACGTCCGCGCTGGTGAACCACGGCTCGGCCTGCCAACTGACCGTTAGCCACAACGACAGCGACAGCACCATGCCGCCGGCCGCCGCGATCCGGGTGAACAGCCCGAACAGCACGCCGAGGCCGACCGCGATCTCGCCGAACGCGATGAGCAGTCCGAACGCGTAGCTGTGGTCGCCCACCGGGCCGAGCAGCCAGCCGATCGGACTGGCCTGCTTGACGGCCAGCACCTGGGCGTGGATCGAGGTGGGCGACGTCCCGTCCAGGAAGTGCCGGTCGGCGATCTTGGAGACGCCGGCGTAGAGGAACACCACGGCGAGAAACACCCGGAGCGGCAGCAGCACCCAGTGGCCCTGCGTGTATCGGGACGTGGACAACCGGGTTCCTCTCTACGGTCCGGGTTCCGCCACAGTGGAGCACGTACGGATATGCAGTACGTAGATTGGCGGCGTCCAGTTCACCGGACGGCGAGCCACGCCGGGCCCCGGTGCGCGGATCGTGCGCGATCAGATGCCCGCTTCGGCCCAGCTGGGCACTACCCTCGGGTGGCGTGAAGCTGTTGCGCCGGCGTCCGGCCGCCCCCGAAGCCGAAGTCGTCCCCGAGGAACCCACCCCGGATGTGGTCGCCGGTAAGGGACGCCCGACCCCGAAGCGGCGCGACACCTCACCCCAGCGCGGCCCCATGACCGCGCCCAAGACGCGCAAGGAAGCCGTCCAGTGGCAACGCCAGCAGGCGCGCAGCACCCGCAACGGCGCCCTGCCCGACAAGCGGGTCAGCGCCCAGGCCCATCGCGAGGCGCTGCGCCGCGGCGACCCGGACGCGCTGCCCAAGCGCGATCGGGGCCCGGCCCGCCGGCTGGCCCGCGACTGGGTCGACTCGCACCGGATGATCTCGAACTACCTGCTGATCCTGTTCCCGCTGATGATCGTCGGCTACTTCATCCCGTTCCTGAACATCGCGGTCATCGCGCTGCTCGTCGTGATCGTCGTCGAGTGGTACCTGACCGGGCGGCGCATCCGCGCGCTGGCCGTGCAGCGGCTGGACAACGTGCGCGAAGGTCCGTGGTCGCTCGGCTTCTACGCAGGCAGCCGGGCCTACATGCCGCGCCGCTGGCGAATGCCGGCTCCCCAGACCGGCATCGGCGACTCGATCTGATTACGGCGCCGTCCGGTCCAGGGCCAGCGCGGCCACCTTCACCATGGCTGGCCCGCGCTTGTTCGCGGCCACCACGGTCGGCAGCATGCTGACGGCGACGGTGCGCTGATCGGACGCGACGACCAGCGTCGGGATGTTGTACCCGGCCGAGCCGCCGACGAGCATCGTGCCCTCCTGACCGCCCACCGTGGCCGCCGACTGGGTGGCCCCGTGGCTGCGGTAGTCCTCGATCGTGCCGGTCAGCCGCATGTCGGCCTGGGCCGGCGACTTGTACAGGCTGATGCCGATCTCGAGGGCCGGCGTCTGCTTGCCGCTCACGCCCAGCCCGTACCGGCAGTTCAGGTTCCCGAGCCGGCCGATGTTCTTCTCCGGGATGCCGACGACGTACGCGGTCTTGCCGGAGAAGCGCACGCCGAGCAGGTCCTCGATCTCCGGCTGGGGCAGCAGCGAGTCGCAGTTGCCGGGCAGCTTGGCCACGAGTTTCGGCGCGGTGCTCGACGGCGTCGGCGAGGCCGACTTCGATGCCGAGGGGCTCGCGGACCCGGACGCGCCGGTGGAACTGGCGGCCGAGGTGACGGACGGCGGCTTGGACCGGCTCGACCCGCACGCGCTCACCGCGACCAGCACGACGACGGCGCCGGCGGAGCAGGCCAGGATTCTGGCGGGGTGCACGCTCCTCACGGTAACTGCGCCGATGCCGACGGTGGCTCATCGACACGGTTCGCAACCGAATTAGTGCGGTCGGACGCGGGTGGGCTCCCGTTGCCCTGAGCCACCCCGTCCGCGGTGGCCTGCGCGCTCGGATGGCGCTCCAGGAAGCGCAGCAGCTCGACCGGGAACGGCAGCACCAGCGTCGAGTTCTTCTCGGACGCCACCTGGACGACCGTCTCGAGCAGGCGCAACTGCAGCGCGGCCGGCGTAGAGGCCATCGCCGCCGCCGCTTGGGACAGCTTCTCCGAGGCCTGCAACTCGCCCTCGGCCGAGATGATCCGCGCCCGGCGTTCGCGCTCGGCCTCGGCCTGTCGCGACATCGACCGCTTCATCGACTCGGGCAGCGCGACGTCCTTGATCTCGACCCGGTCGATGTGAATGCCCCAGGCCAGGGCCGGGCTGTCGATCATCACCTCGAGGCCCTGGTTGAGCCGCTCCCGGTTGCTGAGCAGATCGTCCAGGTCGCTCTTGCCGATCATCGACCGCAGTGACGTCTGCGCGACCTGCAAGATCGCGAACCGGTAGTTCTGGACGTTCACCACGGCGAGCACCGGGTCGACGACGTTGAAGTAGACGACGGCGTCGACGCGCACGGTCACGTTGTCGCGGGTGATTCCGTCCTGGGCCGGCACCGGCAGCGTGACGATCTGCATGTTGACCTTGCGCAGCCGCTCGATGCCGGGCCGCACGAACGTCAACCCCGGCCCGCGGGTTCCCTCGAGCACGCGGCCGAGCCGGAACACCAGCCCGCGTTCGTACTGCTTGACGGTCCGCGCTCCGAGCGCGAAGTAGATGGCGGCCAGTCCCAGCAGGGCCAGCACGAGGATGATCACGGCCATCGCGGCCTCCCCGACGACGCAGGTGTCGTCGATGGTAGCTCCGGCTGCTGGTTTTGATCAGCCTTCGGAGAGCAGCATCGGCCCGTACACGAGCTGGCCGTCGTCGTAGAGGCTGACCTGCGCCACGCCGCTGCGCGCGAGATCGCGCCACGACTCGCCCAGCCAGCTCTCAGCGTCGGACTGGCTGGCGTGCAGCGGGGAGTTCGGCGCGCTCAGTGGCGTGCCGTCGGCCGTCTCGAGGCGCCAGGTCCAACTCACGAGCGCTGAGCTTAGTGGGCCGCCGATATCGTTCGAGCGTGCGCCGCCGGTACTCACTCGCCGCCGGGCTGCTGCTCGGTACCGCGCTCGACTCGGTCGTGCCGGATTCGCGCCGCGGCCACCCCGTCGCGCTCTTCGGCAGCGCGGCCGGCCGGCTGGAACGACGCGTCTACGCCGACCGTCGCGCCCGTGGAGCTGCGTTCACCGCCGTGTGTGTCGGCGGCGCGGTGGCCCTGGGCGCGGCGCTGCCGGGCGGAGCGTCGACGACCGCGGTCGCGACCTGGGCGGTGCTCGGCAGCCGATCGCTGCGGCGCGAGGCCCGGCTGGTCCACGGCCACCTGGCCCGCGGCGACCTCGACGCGGCCCGCGAGCAGGTGACCCACCTGGTCGGCCGCGACCCGGCCAGCCTGGACGTGGACGGCATCGCGCGGGCGACCGTCGAGTCGGTCGCCGAGAACACGTCCGACGCGATCGTGGCGCCGCTGTTCTGGGGCGCTGTGGCCGGCGTCCCCGGACTGCTCGGCTACCGGGCCGTGAACACCCTCGACGCGATGGTCGGCCACCGCTCGCCGCGGTATCGCAACTTCGGCTGGGCGTCGGCCCGGCTCGACGACGTGGCCAACCTGGTTCCGGCCCGGCTCACCGCGGGGCTCGTCGCGCTGGCCGGCGGACACCCGGGCCGAACCATGCGGGTGGCCGTCCGGGACGGGCACCGGCACCCGAGCCCGAACGCCGGCTACGCCGAGGCGGCCTACGCGGGGGCGCTCGCGGTGCGGCTGGGTGGGCGCAACGTGTACGCCGGGCGGGTGGAGCACCGCCCCGAACTGGGCGACGGGCGCTCACCGGGCAACGACGACATCCCGCGCGCCGCCCGGCTG
This sequence comes from Jatrophihabitantaceae bacterium, assembly GCA_036558905.1. Lineage (GTDB taxonomy): Bacteria > Actinomycetota > Actinomycetes > Mycobacteriales > Jatrophihabitantaceae > DASXRA01. The sequence continues at coordinate 13,227 of DATBER010000007.1, forward strand.
TGCGCGGCCGTGACCGTCGTCGCAGCCGCCACAGCCGCGGTGATTGCTAGGGTGTCGGGGTCCCGGGGCCATCTCCCGGGATGGCGCAGGCGCAGCGAAGACCGGTGAGAATCCGGCGCTGTCCCGCAACGGTACTGCTCCCCTGACCGGGGGCGAGCCCGGACGCCTGCCCTGCGCCGACGAAACCGATCCTCGGAGGAAGGGCGGTTCGTTCGACGCCTCCGGTGTCGTAGCGGGCGCACTTCGTCCTCCGCGATGCCATGGAGGATGAGACATGCTCAGCCACTCGCGACGGGGCCTCGCGGCCCTGATCGCCGCGACCGCGGTGCTGTCCGCGGCCGCGTGCAGCAGCTCGAAGAGCTCGAGCTCCAGTTCACCGCCGCCCAGCGGCGGCGCCGGGTCGTCCAGTGCGGCCGCGCAGTTCCCGGTGACCGTGCACGCCGCGACCGGCGACGTGACGATCGCCAAGCAGCCCACCGCGATCGTCTCGCTCTCGCCGACCGCCACCGAGATGCTCTTCGCGATCGGCGCCGGATCGCAGGTGAAGGCCGTCGACAAGAACTCCGACTACCCGGCGAACGCGCCGCACACCAACCTGGACGCGTTGCAGCTGAACCCCGAGGCGATCGCCAACTACCAGCCCGACCTCGTCGTCGCGTCCGGCCTGTCCAAGACGCAGGCCGGGCAACTGGCCAAGCTGAACGTGCAGGTGCTCGACGAACCGGCCGCCACCGACGTCGACCAGACCTACGACCAGCTGACCCAGCTCGGCCAGGCCACCGGCCACGCCGACGGCGCGAGCACCGAGGTCGCGACCATGAAGCAGCAGATCGACTCGATCACCAAGAGCACGCCCAAGCAGAGCGCGACCTACTACTACGAGCTGGACCAGACCTACTACTCGGTGACGTCGACGGCCTTCATCGGGCGGGTGCTGGGTCTGCTGGGCCTCAAGAGCATCGCCGACACCGCCAAGGGCGCCGCCGCGAGCGGTGGCTACCCGCAGCTGTCGGCCGAGTTCATCCTCAAGGCCGACCCGAGCTACGTCTTCCTGGCCGACACCAAGTGCTGCAAGCAGTCGGCGGCGACGGTGGCCAGGCGCCCGGGTTGGTCGAACCTCGCCGCGGCGAGCGCGGGTCGGGTCGTTCCGCTCGACGACGACATCGCCTCACGCTGGGGGCCGCGCATCGTCGACCTGCTGCGCGTGGTGGCCGACGCCATCCACCAGCACCCGATGTCGTGACCGCTGAGCTGGCCGCGTCCGACCGCGGCCCGCTCGACCGCCCGCATCCGGTCCGGACGCCGATGGCGGTGTCCACGCTTGCCCTGCTCGGGGCGATGCTGCTGGGCACCGCCGTCGGCCCGGTGAACATCGGGGTCGGCGACGTGGTCGGCACGATCCTGTCCCACGTGTCGTTCCTCGACATCCACCCGACGGCCTCGCCGGTCGACCAGGCGATCGTGTGGCAACTACGGCTGCCGCGCGTCGTGCTGGCCGCCCTGGTCGGGGCGATGCTGGCCGCGGGCGGCACCTCGTACCAGGGCGTGCTGCGCAACTCGCTGGCCGACCCGTTCCTGCTCGGCGTGGCCGCCGGGGCCGGACTGGGCGCCACGGTGGCCATCGTCAGCGGCCACGGCGGCGGGATCGTGCTGCCGGCAGCGGCGTTCGTCGGCGCGGTGCTCGCGGTGACGATGACCTACCTGGTGGCGGCGGCCGGCGGCGGACCGGCCAGCGGGTACGCGATCCTGCTGGCCGGGGTGGCCATCGCGGCCATGCTCACCGCTGTGCAGACCTACCTGCAGCAACGCAACACCGAGGAGATCCGCCAGATCTACAACTGGATTCTCGGCAGCTTCGCGGTCGCGTCCTGGTCGGACGTGCGGCTCGTGTTGCCCTACGTGATCGTCAGCGCGGCTGTACTTCTCGCGCACCGCCGCATCCTCGACGTGCTGCGCGTCGGCGGCGACGAGGCCAACTCGCTCGGCGTGCATCCCGAACGCAGCCGGCTGATCATCGTCGCGGCGGCCACCCTCGGCACGGCGGCCGCCGTATCGGTGAGCGGCCTGATCGGCTTCGTCGGCATCATCGTCCCGCACGCGGTCCGGCTGGCCACCAGCGCCAGCTACCGGGTCGTACTGCCGGTGTCGATGGTGTGCGGGGCGGCGTTCCTCGTGCTGGCCGACCTGGTGGCCCGCACCATCCAGTCGCCGAGCGAGTTGCCGGTGGGCGTCGTCACCGCGGTCGCCGGCGCGCCGTTCTTCCTGCTCGTCCTGCGCTCGCGAAGAACCCGGCACGGCGTGCTGTGACCGGGCCGATGATCGTCCTCGACCGCGTGACCGTTCGTTACCAGGCCGCGGTGGCGGTGCACGCCGTCAGCGAGTCGGCCGCCCGGGGCGAGTGGATCGGGCTGATCGGCGCGAACGGGGCCGGCAAGTCCAGCCTGCTGCGGGCGGTCGCCAATCTCACGCCGCACGAGGGCGAGGTGCGGATCGGCGGCGATGTGATGGGCCGGCTGGCCCCTCGCCGCCGGGCCCGGCTGGTCGCGTACGTGGCCCAGCAGCCGGAGCTGCCGGCCGGCATGTCGGTGATCGACTACACGCTGCTCGGCCGCACGCCGCACATCGGCTATTTCGGCGTCGAGACGCGGCCGGACCGGGAGCACTGCGCCGAGGTGCTGGACCGGATCGGCCTGGCCGCGCTCGCCGAACGGCACCTGTCGACCCTGTCCGGAGGCGAGCTGCAGCGGGCGGTGCTGGCCCGGGCGTTGGCCCAGGAGGCGCCCGTCCTGCTGCTCGACGAGCCGACGAGCGCGCTGGACCTGGGCCGGCGGGTCGACGCGCTGGAGCTGGTCGACGAGTTGCGCCGCGAGCGGGGCCTGACCGTGGTGAGCGCGATGCACGACCTGACGCTGGCCGCCCAGTTCGCGGACCGGCTGGTGCTGCTGTCGGGCGGGCGGCTGGTCGCGTCGGGCCCACCGGCCGAGGTCCTGGACGAGCGGGTGCTCTCGGAGTGCTTCGGCGGCCGGGTCCGGGTGCTCACCGACGACGACGGGCAACTGCTCGTCGTACCGCAACGCGCGCGTGGGAGGGTCGAGTGCTGATCGTGCCGACGGACCAGGATCGCATCGAGGACGGTCGGTCGCTGTCCCTGCTGGTTTGGCGCTTCGCCTCGGCGACGACTGCGGCGTCGACCGCGTCGTGCGGCGGCGGCCTGGGTGAGCGGCGCTGGGTCGTCAATGCCCAGGTGGGCCACGACTACCGGCGCCGCGACCTGCAGCAGCACGGTGCCGAACTGGCCGCCCTGGCAGACCTGGACGGAACCGGCGTGGTGATGTTCACGGCGCTCGACGTGCGCAAGGTGCGCTCGGCCGAAGACGGCGGAGTGCGGGTCGACGCCACCGTCGGGCTGAGCCTGCCGGTATGGGCCGCCGCCCCCGACACGGCGGTGGCCGTGGCGCCGGGCACGGTGAACGTCGTGGCACAGGTGCCCGTCCGGCTGAGCGACGCCGCGCTGCTCAACGCGCTGGTCACGGCCACCGAGGCGAAGACCCAGTCGTTGCTGGAGGCGGACGTCCCGGGCACGGGCACCGCGTCGGACGCGTTGACCGTGCTCTGCCCGGCGGACGGCCCGGCCGAACCGTTCGGCGGTCCCCGCTCGACCTGGGGCGCCCGGCTGGCCCGCGCCGTGCACGAGGCGGTGCTGGCGGGCATATGACCGTTGACCTGCACCATCACGGTGACCTGGACGTCGCGCCCGGTCTGGTCGACCTGGCCGTCAACGTCCGGCCGGGCACGCCGCCGGCCTGGCTGCGCGAGCGGCTGGCCCGGGTCGACCTGGCCCGCTATCCCGACCAGCGCGAGGCGCTCGCCGCGGTGGCGGCCCGGCACGGGCGGGATCCGGCCGAGGTGCTGCTGACCGCCGGTGCCGCCGAGGCGTTCGTGCTGCTGGCCCGGGCGCTGGCGCCGCGACGCGCCGTGGTCGTGCACCCGCAGTTCACCGAACCGGAGGCCGCCCTGGTCGCGGCCGGCCACCCGCTGCGCCGGGTACTTCTCGCCCCGCCGTTCGTTCTCGATCCGGCGCTGGTGCCCGACGACGCCGACCTGGTGATCGTCGGCAACCCGACCAACCCGACGTCGGTGCTGCACCCGGCCTCTCGGCTTCGGGCGCTGGACCGGCCGGAGCGGATCGTCGTCGTGGACGAGGCATTCGCCGACTGCGTGCCCGGCGAGCCGGAGTCGCTGGCCGGCGACCCCTCCGCCGTGGTGGTCCGCAGCCTGACCAAGACGTGGGGGCTGGCGGGGCTGCGAGTGGGCTACGTCCTGGGACCGGCCGCGCTCGTCGAGCAGTTGCGCGCGGCCCAGCCGCACTGGCCGGTGAGCACTCCGGCGCTCGCCGCCTGCATCGCGTGCACGGCTCCTGCGGCGGTCGCGGAGGCGGACGCGTGGGCCCGCGACCTGGCCGGCCTTCGGGCTCGGCTGGCCGGCCGGCTCGCCGAAGTGCCCGGCGTCGACGTCGTACCCGGCGCCGCCGCCTCGTTCCTGCTCGTGCACGCAGACCGTCCGGAAATGTGGAAACCCTTGCGGGACAAGGGATTCGCAGTTCGCCGGGGCGACACGTTCCCGGGCCTCGACTCGCACTGGTTCCGGGTGGCGGTGCGCGATCCCCTGACATCGACCACGTTCGTGGAGGCGTTGCATGACCTTGCTTGACGACACGATCGCCGCGATCGGCCCGCTCGACGCCGGCGCCGTCGCGGCGGCCCGCACTCGGCAGGACAACCTGACCAAGCCGCGCGGCTCGCTCGGCGCCCTGGAGGACGTCTCGGTGCAGCTCGCCGGCCTGACCGGACAGTGCCCGCCGCCCTTGCCCGCCCCGGCGGCCGTCGCGGTGTTCGCCGGCGACCACGGAGTGCACGCCCAGGGTGTGACGCCGTGGCCGCAGGAGGTCACCGCGCAGATGGTCGCGAACTTCCTGGCCGGCGGCGCGGTGATCAACGCCCTGGCCGCGCAGACCGGGGCCGAAGTGGTGGTCGTCGACGTCGGGGTGGCCGCCGACCTGGCCGGCGTGCCGGGGCTGCTGGTCCGCAAGATCGCTCGCGGCACCCGGGACATCACCCGCGAGCCGGCCATGAGCCGGGCCGAGGCGCAGGCCGCCATCGAGGTCGGCATCACCGTCGCCCGGGAACGGGTGGCGGCCGGGGCCCGCTGCCTGCTGACCGGCGACATGGGCATCGCCAACACCACGGCGTCCGCCGCGCTGATCGCCGCATTCGCCGGAGCCTCGCCCGCCGACGTCACGGGGCGCGGTACCGGCATCGACGACGCGATGCTCACCCGCAAGGTCGACGTCGTGGCGCGAGCCCTCGCGCTGCATCGCCCCGACCCGGCCGACCCGCTCGGGACTCTCGCCGCGGTCGGCGGTTTCGAGCACGCGGCCATCGCCGGCTACCTGCTCGGCGCCGCCGCGGCCCGGGTGCCGGCCGTGCTGGACGGGGTGATCTCCGGCGCGGCCGCGCTGGTCGCGCACGCGCTCGCGCCGGACAGCGTCGCGGCGATGATCGCCGGACACCGCTCGGCCGAGCCGGGCGCATCGGTAGCCCTGGACGCATTGGGGCTCACCCCACTCATCGACCTCGACCTGCGCCTCGGCGAGGGATCCGGCGCCGTGCTGGCCCTACCGATCGTGCAGAGCGCGGTCCGGGTGCTGCGCGACGTGGCCACCTTCGACTCGGCCGGCGTCACCGAGAAGTGAGCCGCACTCTGGTGCTGGGCGGCAGCCGGTCGGGCAAGTCGGCGTTCGCCGAGTCGCTGCTGGCCGACGCGCCCGCCGTCACCTACCTGGCCACCGCGGCCACCGATCCGGACGACGCCGAGTGGACGGCGCGCATCGCCGCCCATCGGGCCCGGCGCCCCCCGCTGTGGTCGACGCTCGAGACGACGGACCTCGCCGCCGTGCTGCGCGACGCCGGCGAGCCCGTCCTGATCGACTCGATCACCCTGTGGGTATCCGCCGTTCTGGACGAGCCCGACCTCGGCCGCCGGGCCGACGAGCTGGTCGCCGCGTGGACGGCCACCACCCGGCGGGTCGTCGCAGTCAGCGACGAGGTGGGCAGCGGCGTCGTGCCCTCCACCGTGGCCGGGCGACAATTCCGCGACGCGCTGGGCCGGCTCAACCAGCGGCTGGCCGCCGCCGCGGACGACGTGCAGCTCGTGGTCGCCGGCCTGCCGCTGCGGCTCAAATGAGGACCGCGCTCGCGCTGTTCACCGTCGTGCCGGTACGCGACGCGACTTTGCTCACCCGCGAGCGCGCGGTGGGCGCGCTGCGCTGGTTCCCCCTCGTCGGGGCGGCCCTGGGCGCGACGGCCGCCCTGCCGCTGGCAGCGATCCGCGCGTGGGCGCCGCACGCGACGCTGCTCGGGGCGGTGCTCGCCGTGGCGCTGCTGACGATGCTCAGCCGCGGCCTGCACCTCGACGGGCTGGCCGACACCGCCGACGGCCTCGCCGCGCACGCGCCCGCCGAGCGGGCCCTGGAGATCATGCGCCGCTCGGACATCGGCCCGTTCGGCGTGCTCGCGATCTTGGTCGCCCTGCTGGTCGACGTCGCCGCGCTGGTCGCGCTCGGCGGTTCGTCCTGGCGTCCGGTGGCCGCACTGGCAGTCGCCGCCGCAACCGGGCGGCTGGCCGCGCTGCACGCCGCGCACCGGCGCGTGCCCTCGGCCCGCGCCGACGGGTTCGGCGCCTGGGTGGCCGGGTCGGTGTCGACGCCGGTCGCGGCGCTGGAGACCGTCGTCGTTTTGGGCGGAACGGCCGGCCTGGCCGCCGCAGTGGGCGCCGGCATCGCCGGCTGGCTGCTCGCGGCCACTGGCGCACTGGTCGTCACCGCCGCCGTGCGCTGGCACATCACGCGCCGGCTCGGCGGCGTCACCGGCGACGTGTTCGGCGCGCTCGTCGAGATGGGCACGGCACTCACCCTGACCGGCCTGGCCCTCGCCTGAAACGGCAGGATGAGCGCCGTGACCGATGTGTCGACGATCGCCGCCGAGGTGCCCTGGCCGGACCACGAGGCCGAGCAGTCCGCCCGCGACCGAGCGGCGAGCGGCCCGCGGCTGGGCCAGCTCGGCGCGCTCGCCGAGTGGCTGGCCGGTACCCAGGGCGCCTATCCCCCGGCCGATCCGAAGCGGGTGCGCGCGCTGGTGTTCGCCGCCGATCACGGCATCGCGGCGGCCGGCGTGTCGGCGGCCGAGCCCGACGCGACCACCGGCTGGGTGGCCGACGTCACCGGCGGCGGCGCCGTGGTGAACGTCCTGGCCGAACTGGCCGGGGCGACGGTACGCGTGGTCGACGTCGGCGTCGGCCGGCCCAGCGGGCGCATCGACCGGGACGACGCGCTGAGCGCCCAGGCCGTGGACGAAGCCGTGCGGGCCGGCATCGAGGCGGCCGACGACGAGATCGACAGCGGAACCGGCCTGGTCGTCGTCGGCGACCTCGGCGTCGGAGCGACCACGATCGCCGCCACGCTCGTGTCAGTGATCACGAACACCGAGCCGGTGAAGGTCGTCGGCCGGGGCACCGGCATCGACGACAGCACCTGGATGCGCAAGGCGAGTGCCATCCGCGACGCCCGGCTGCGCGCCTGGGAGCACCGAGCCGCGCCGATGCGGCTGCTGGCCACCGCCGGTGGTGCCGACGTCGCCGCGATGGTGGGGTTCCTGGTCCAGGCGTCGGTGCGGCGCACCCCGGTCGTCCTCGACGGGGCCGTTGCCGCCGCGGCCGCACTGGTCGTGCAGGAACTACAGCCTCGCTGTGTTCGCTGGTGGCGCGCCGCCCAGCGCACCGCCGAACCGGCCCAGGCCGTCGCGCTGCGCCGACTCGGACTGGACCCGATCCTCGACCTCGGCGTCGAGGCCGGCGACGGTTCGGGCGGGCTGCTCGCCGTGCCCGTGCTGCGCGCGGCGGCCCGCAGCCAAGCTGTGTGATCGTCAGGCGACGTGCTTCTGCATGCCGCCGTCGATCACGTAGTCGACGCCGGTGATGTTGCCGGCCTGGTCCGACGCCAGGAAGGCCACCAGCCGGGCGACCTCGTCCGGTTCGCTCACCCGACCGGTCGTGATCGCCATCGACTCGGGCAGCAGCCGGTCCATGACATCGTCGGGCGTAGTGCCGGCCTGCTCGGCGAGGAGGTGGGCGAAGCCGCCCGGCCCGGTCCACAGCGGGGTGCGCACCGGCCCGGGCGACACGGCGTTGACCCGAATGCCCTGCGGGGCCAGCTCCTCGGACAGCGCCTTCGTGTAGTTGGCCAGCGCCGCCTTGGCCGCGCTGTAGGGCGCGATCATGGCGGCCGGCAGCCGCGCGTTCAGCGAACCGATCGTGACGATCGACGCCCCTTTCCGGCCGAGCATCGCGGGCACCGCGCGGCGCACGGTGCGCACCGCGCTGAACAGAGTCGTGTCGAAGACCCGTTGCCACTGCTCGTCGCTGAACGCGACGACCGACTCGGCCGGCTCGCTGGTCGCGACGTTGTTGACGAGGACGTCGATGCCACCACGCGCGGCAACGGCGGTGTCGATCAGCGTCGCGACGCCGTCGGTCGTGGCCAGGTCGGCCGGGACGTGCGTGACGTCGTGGCGCCGCCGCAGCTCGGCCAGCTCGTCGGTGACCGTCCGCGAGCCGGCGAACACCCGCGCACCCTCCGCGGCGAAGGTCGCCGCTGTCGCCAGCCCGATGCCCCGGCTGCCGCCGGTGACGATCACTGTCTTGTCCGCGAAGTCGAGATCCATACGTCCAGCGTGGTCGAGCTCGCCCGCACCTGCTGGCGGTAATCGGCCGTCGCGTCAGCGCACGTGCGACTCGACGAACGGCGGCTTGACCACGCGTACCGGGACGGTGCGCCCGCGCACGTCCACGGCCAGTTCGTCACCCTCGGCGGCCCCGGCGCGCAGCAGGGCCAGGCCGATTCCTTTCTTCAGCGTGGGCGAGAACGTCCCGCTCGTCACCTCGCCGACCGGCTGACCGTCCCCGTCGAGCACGCTCATGTGGGCCCGCGGGATGCCGCGGTCCAGCGCCTCCAACCCCCACAGCGTGCGGGCCGGGCCGGCCTCTTTCTCGGCGACCAGCGCGTCGTGGCCCCAGAACGCGTCCTTCTTCCAGCCGACGGCCCAGCTCGCCCGGGCCTGCAGCGGGCTGATGTCCAGGGAGAGGTCCTGCCCGTGCAACGGGTAACCCATCTCGGTGCGCAGCGTGTCGCGAGCGCCGAGTCCGGCCGGCATCCCGCCGAGCTCGCGGACCACGTCGACCAGCGCGTCCCACAGCACGATCGCGTCGTCCCACGCCGGGATCAGCTCGTAGCCATGCTCGCCGGTGTAGCCGGTTCGGCAGATGCGCACCGGGCGTCCGTCGTAGTCGGCCTCGACGTAGGCCATGTAGGGCTGGTCGGACGGCAGCCCGACCCGGTCGAGGACCTCGACCGAGCGCGGTCCCTGCACGGCCAGCACGCCGAAGTCCTGGTGCTGGTTGGTGACCGTGACGCCCGCGGGCGCCGCCTCGGTCAGCCGGCGCACCACCTCGGTGGTGTTGGCGGCGTTAGGCACGAGGAACACCTCGTCGTCGCCGACCAGGTAGGCGATCAGGTCGTCGACGACACCGCCCGACGGATCGCAGCACAGCGTGTACTGGGCCTGGCCGGGCTGGATCCGGCCCAGGTCGTTGGACAGGCTGGCGTTGACGAACGCCCGCGCACCCGGTCCCCGCACGGTGGCCTTGCCCAGGTGCGACACGTCGAACAGGCCGACCGCCTCGCGCACCGCAGCGTGCTCCTTGAGCACCCCGCCGCCGCTGGCCGCGTACTCGATCGGCATCTCCCAGCCGCCGAAGTCGGCGAGCTTGGCGCCGAGGTCGACGTGCCGGTCGTGCAACGGGGATCGCAGCAGATCGCTCACGCGTGCACGGTACCGACAGTGTCATTGGCGCCGGAGGGCACCTGTGCCCCGGACAGGACCGCATAAGCTGCCCGGATGCCTTCGGTCTCTCTGGTCGACGCAGCCACGCTCGACAAAGATGCTGCGGTCGTCGTCGGCGTCCACTCCGGTCCCGACGGCCCCGAGCCCGAGGCCGGATCCGCACCCGTCGACGCGGCGCTCGGCGGACGCCTGGCCGCGGCGCTGGCCGCCGTCGGGGCCACCGGCAAGGCCGACGAGGTCGTCAAGATCGCGACGCTCGGACTGGCGCCGTTCCCGGTGGTGGTCGCCACCGGTCTGGGTGACCGCAACGGCGGACTCGACCCCGAGCAGGTCCGCCGTGGCGTGGGCGCGGCGCTGCGCGCGCTGAGCACGTCGGCCCGGGCGCACATCGCGATCGGCGACGCCGCTACCGCCGGCGCCGCCACCGAGGGCGCCCTGCTCGGCGCGTACACCTACACCGAGTACAAGTCGAAGCCGACGCCGCCGGCGTTGCGCCGTCTGACGATCGGGGTCGCCGACGCGCGCGATCGGGCCACCCGGGCCGCGATCCGGCGGGCGCAGGTCGTCGCCGAGGCGGTCGCGTTCACGCGCAACCTGGTCAACGTCCCGCCGAACCACCTCTACCCCGGCGTGCTCGCCTCGCACGCCGCCGAGGCGGGGCGCGAGGCCGGCCTCGAGGTCGAACTGCTCGACGAGAAGGCGCTGCGGCGGCAGGGCTACGGCGGCATTCTGGGCGTCGGCTCGGGGTCGGCGCGACCGCCTCGTCTGGTCCGGCTGCGCTACCGCCCGCCGCGGCCGCGGGCGCGGGTAGCGCTGGTCGGCAAGGGCATCACGTTCGACAGCGGCGGGCTGAACCTGAAGCCGGGTTCCGGCCTGGTGGGCATGAAGTCCGACATGGGCGGGGCGGCCGCCGTGTTGTCGTCGATCGTCGCGGCGGCCAAGCTCAAGCTGCCGGTCGAGGTGGTGGCCACGCTGCCGATGGCCGAGAACATGATCTCCGGCTCGTCCTACCGGCCCTCGGATGTGCTCACCCTGCGCGGCGGCACGACGCTGGAGATCACCGACACCGACGCCGAGGGCCGGGTGATCCTGGCCGACGCGATCGTGCGGGCCGGCGAGGACGACCCCGACTACCTCCTCGAGATCTCGACGTTGACCGGCGGCCAGGTGGTCGCCCTGGGCACGCGCGTGATCGGCGCGATGGGCGAGCCGGCGTTTCGCGACCGCGTGGTCGCTGCCGGCAACGCCGCGGGTGAGGCGATCTGGGCCATGCCGCTGCCCGACGAACTGCGTGCCGGCCTGGACTCGCCGGTGGCCGACATCGCCAACCTGCCCGACGACCGCTGGGGCTCGATGCTGGTGGGCGGTCGGTTCCTGGCCGAGTTCATGCCCGAGGGCGTGCCGTGGGTGCACATGGATATCGCCGGCCCGTCATTCAACTCGGGCGCGGCCCACGACTACACACCCAAGGGCGGCACCGGCGCCGGCACGCGCACGCTCATCGCCATGATCGATGAGATCGCATCGGCCTGATCGGCCCGGGTCAGACCGACGGACCGGACCCCCCGGGCGGGCCCAATTCGCCGCTCGCCTTGCGCTTGGCCGTCCACTCGCGCATGCGCTGCGGGTAGCCGACCACCCCGACGTCGTAGAGCGGCACGCCGTGCTTGCGGGCGAAGTCACGCGCGCCCTCGGCGCCGGACACCCGGCGGCGCGTCCACTCACCCGTGGCCGCGACGAGAACCACAGTGGTTTCGGTCACGGCGGTTCGCGGCTCGACGTAGGCCTCGACGCCCGGCCGCGTCTTCACGAACTGCGCCAGGTGCGCGATGTCCGTGGACGACGCACCGCGCATCGTCCCGGCGCGCTTGCCTCTGCGGCGACCGAACAATCCCACTGGTCCCCCTCCGTATTTGGCCGAGGATACCGGCGCGGCCCCGGCAACCGCGGGGCGAGCGCCGAGTGTCGCCGCCTGTGTGGCGGGTGCCAAGATGGGAGCAGGCACAGTCCATAAGCGGTCAGGAGACAACAACGTGGCTGACAACACCACCGTTGACCTCGTCGTGCTCGGCGGCGGCAGTGGCGGCTACGCCGCGGCCCTGCGGGCGGCGGAACTGAACAAGTCGGTGGTTCTCGTCGAGAAGGACAAGGTCGGCGGCACCTGCCTGCACCGTGGTTGCATCCCCACCAAGGCGCTGCTGCACGCGGGCGAGATCGCCGACCAGGCCCGCGAGAGCGCCCAATTCGGCGTGAACGCGACCTTCGAAGGCATCGACATGGCGGGCGTCCACAAGTACAAGGACGGAGTCGTCGACAAGAACCACAAGGGACTGGTCGGCCTGGTCCGCAGCCGCGGCATCCAGATCGTCGAGGGCGAGGGCCGGCTGACCGGCGCCAACCAGGTCACGGTGGGCAGCACCGTCTTCACCGCCACCAACATCATCCTGGCCACCGGCTCGTACTCGCGGACCCTGCCCGGCCTGGAGCTCGACGGTCAGCGCGTGATCGCCAGCGAGCACGCCCTGCAGCTCGACCACGTGCCGGCCAGCGCGGTCGTCCTGGGCGGCGGCGTCATCGGCGTCGAGTTCGCCAGCGCCTGGAAGTCCTTCGGCGCCGACGTCACCGTCGTCGAGGCGCTCCCCCACCTCGTGCCGCTCGAGGACGAGGCCAACTCCAAGCTGCTCGAGCGCGCGTTCCGCCGGCGTGGCATCGCCTTCAAGCTGAACTCGCGATTCCAGCGCGTCGAGCACACCGACACCGGCGTGCGCGTCTTTCTCGAGGGCGGCGACGCGATCGAGGCCGAACTGCTGCTGGTCGCGGTCGGCCGCGGGCCGACGTCGGCCAACCTCGGCTACGAAGAGGTCGGCATCGCCATCGAGCGCGGGTTCGTCCAGGTCGACGAGTACCTGCGCACCAACGTCCCGGGCGTCTACGCCGTGGGCGACCTGGTGTCGATGGGCGCGGCGCCGCACCCCCAGCTGGCCCACGTCGGCTTCGCCGAGGGCATCCTGGCCGCCGAGCACATCGCCGGGCTCGCGGTCGTGCCGATCGACTACGCCGGGGTCCCGCGGATCACGTACTCCTCGCCCGAGGTTGCCTCGGTCGGGCTCACCGAGCCGCAGGCCGTCGAGCGCCACGGCGCGGAGAACGTCAAGACCGTCACCTACGACCTGTCCGGCAACGGCCGCAGCTCGATCCTGCAGACCAAGGGCGCCGTCAAGCTCGTCGCCCGAGTGGACGGGCCGGTGCTCGGCGTCCACATTGTCGGCGACCGTGTCGGTGAGCTGATCGCCGAAGCGCAGCTCATCTACAACTGGGAGGCCCTGCCCAGCGAGGTCGCCCAACTGATCCACCCGCACCCGACGCAGTCCGAGGCGATCGGTGAGGCGCACATGCTCCTCGCCGGCAAGCCCCTGCACGTGCACGAGTGAGCCCCGCCTAACAAGTTGACTCGAAGGAGCCTTGGACCATGTCGGTCTCTGTGACCATGCCGCGCCTCGGTGAGAGCGTCACCGAGGGAACCGTGACTCGGTGGTTGAAAAACGAGGGCGACCACGTCGAGGCCGACGAGCCACTACTCGAGGTCTCGACGGACAAGGTCGACACCGAGGTTCCCTCGCCGGCGTCGGGCACGCTCACGTCGATCAAGGTGCAGGAGGACGAGACGGTCGAGATCGGCGTGGAGCTGGCCGTGATCGGCGACGACGGGGCCGGCGGGGGCGCCGAGTCGACGCCGGCCGCGGCTGCTGCTCCGGCCGCCCCGGCCCAGGAGGCGCCGGCCCAGGAGGCCCAACCGCAGCCGGCCCCGGCTCAGGAGGCGCCACCCCAGCCGGCCCCGCAGCCGGTCGCCCAGGCCGCTCCCCCGGCCCCGACCGCTCCGGCGCCGGCCGCTCCACCGGCGCCGCAGCCGAGCGCGCAGCCGGCCCCGCCGGCCGCCGCTCCGGTCGCGGAGGCCCCCAGCCCGAACGGTGCCGTCGAGGCCGGCGAAGCGGGCGACGACGACCTGGCCGGCACGTACGTCACCCCGCTGGTGCGCAAGCTGGCCAGCGAGCACGGTGTCGACCTGAACTCGATCGCCGGCACCGGCGTGGGCGGCCGGATCCGCAAGTCCGACGTGCTGGCCGCCGCCGAGCGCGCGGCCGCCGACCAGGCCGAAGCCGATGGTGCCGCCCCGGCGGCTGCACCCGAGCCGGCCCAGGCTCAGCCGTCCGCGCCCGAGCCGGTTGCCGCAACCGGCCCGGCTCCGGCGTTCACGCCGAGCGCCCCGCTGGTGTCGTCCACCGGCTACGCTCCGGCCCCGGCGGCCCCGTCCCAGACCCCGGCTCCGGCCGCAGTGGCCGATGCCGCCCCGGCCCAGCCGGCGGCACCCCCGGCGGCCGCGGCCGCGCGGGGCCGGACCGAGAAGATGAGCCGGCTGCGCCAGACCATCGCCACTCGCATGGTCGAGTCGCTGCAGGTGTCAGCGCAGCTGACCACCGTCGTCGAGGTCGACGTCACCAAGATCGCCCGGCTGCGCGAGCGGGCCAAGGCGGCGTTCGAGGCCCGCGAGGGCGTCAAGCTGTCGTTCCTGCCGTTCTTCGCGGTGGCCACCGTCGAGGCGCTGAAGGCCCACCCGGCCGTCAACTCCTCGATCGACACCGAGGCCAAGACGATCACCTACCACGACGCCGAGCACCTGAGCATCGCCGTCGACACCGAGCGCGGCCTCGTCGTCCCGGTCATCCACAACGCCGGCGACCTGAACCTGTCCGGCATCGCCCGCGCGATCGCCGACCTGGCCGAGCGCACCCGCACCAACAAGATCAGCCCGGACGAGCTGTCCGGCGGCACGTTCACGCTGACCAACACCGGCAGCCGGGGTGCGCTGTTCGACACGCCGATCCTCAACCAGCCGCAGGTCGGCATCCTCGGCACCGGCGCGGTCGTCAAGCGCCCGGTCGTGGTGAGCGACCCCGAGCTGGGCGAGACGATCGCGATCCGCTCGATGGTCTACCTGGCGCTGACCTACGACCACCGCATCGTCGACGGAGCCGACGCCGCGCGGTTCCTCGGCACGATCAAGGACCGCCTGGAGGCCGGCAACTTCGAGCGGGCCCTGGGCCTGGCCTAGGGCCAGCCGTGCGGGTCCTGCTCGCCGGGGCGTCGGGCCTGATCGGGTCGGCCCTGACTGCCTCGCTGCGCGGTGACAGGCACGAGGTGCGACCGCTCGTGCGCCGCCCGCCGAGCGGGCCGGGCGAGATCGAGTGGCATCCCGAGCGGCACGAGCTGCCCGTGGATGCCCTCGACGGCGTCGACGCCGTGGTGTGCCTGTCCGGTGCGCCGCTGCAACCACGCCCGCCGACGGCCGGCTACAAGCGGCAGCTGCTGTCCAGCCGGGTCGACACGGTCGGCACCCTGGCCGACGCCATCGCCGCGAGTGCGCAGCGCCCGCCGCTGATCGCGGCCTCGGCGGTCGGCTACTACGGCGACAAGGGCGAGGCCGACGTCGACGAGTCATCCCCGCCCGGCACGGACTTCTTCGCGCAGATCTGTCGGCAGTGGGAGGCTGCCGCCGAGCCGGCCCGCGTTGCCGGCGCCCGGGTCGTGTCGCTGCGCAGCGGCATCCTGCTGGCCCGCGAAGGCGGCCTGCTCAAGACGCTGCGCCCCATCGTGTGGCTGGGCCTGGCCGGGCGCCAGGGCAGCGGCCGGCAGTTCCAGCCGTGGATCGCGATCACCGACGAGGTCGCCGCCATCCGGTTCGTGCTCGACTCCGACCTGTCCGGACCGGTCAACCTCACCGCGCCCAACCCGGCCCGCAACGCCGAGCTGATGTCGGCGATCGCCCGGGCCATGCACCGCCCGGCGCTGCTGCCGGTACCGGAGTTCGTGCTCCGCCCGGTGCTGCGCGAGCTCGCGCCCGGCCTGCTCGGGGGGCAACGTGCCCTACCGGTCCGGCTGACCGAGGCCGGTTTCCGGTTCCGCTATCCCCAGCTGGAAGCCGCCCTGCAGGCCACCCTGGGCTGACTCACGTGAGCGGCTGCTGGCTGGCGATCCGGTAGCCGTCGGCCTGCCGGACCAGCTCGATGCGCAGCCGGGTCGGCCCCTCACCGGCCCCGCTCGCCGCGGCGGCGCCCGGGCAGCTCAGCGTCGACGGGGCCAGGCTGGCCGTCGCGTTCAGCACCAGCCGGTCGCCCGCCGACGCCGAGGCCTGCACGGCCGAGTAGCTGGTGTGCACGCCCACCAGACCGCACCCGGGTGGCACGACTCGCCGCAGCAGGGCGGTGTCCTGGGCCAGCAGCGGTCCCGCGACGTACACCTCGGCCAGCATCGACGCCTCGCGCCGGGCGAACGCCTGCTCGCGCACCTGGTCCAGCTGCCGCAACAGCCCGGCCGCGCGCTCGTCCGGAGTGGCCGGCGTCGCGCTAGCCGAGTTCGCCGGCCGCTTCGGCGCGGCGTGCGCCTTCCCCGGCGCCGCCCAGTGCAGTGCGGCCACCACGCCGATCGCCAGCAACCCGCCCAGCAGCGCAGTGACTCGCGTGGCCGGGTGACGCAGCACGGCGCCCATCCGCGACGGGGGCCGCGCAACCGGAGCGTGCAGGGCGGCGCGCACCCCATGGGTGAGCTGGGCCGGGTCGGAGAACGGGACGTCGTAGCCCGGTCGGCTGAAGCTCGGCCGGGCCGGATCGCCGGCGTCCGGCACGGCCGCACCGGCGTCGGCCGGCCGCGCTGGGACATCTCGGCCGGCGGCCAGCTCGATCGGTGACGGCGGTCCGCAGTGCCGCAGGTCGAGGGCGAATTCGGCGGCGTTGCAGCGCAGGTGGGGCTGGGCGTGCAGCGCCCGCTCGAGCAGGGCGGCCAGGTCGGGCGGCAGCTGGGCCAACCGGGCCGGCAGGTCGCCGACGTCGCCGGCCGCGGCCCGGGCCAGCGTGTCCTCGGGCGTGACGCCCGCCCACACCGGCGCGCCGGTCAGGGCGTGGACGGCGACGGCGCCCAGCATGAACACATCACTGGGCGCGCCGGGGGTGTGCCCGCTGGCCACCCACGGGTCGACGTAGGCGGGCGTGCTGCGGGCCGGGGCGCTGTCGCCGACGATGCGGGCCACGCCCAGGTCGGTGAGCAGCGGCAGCGCGGCGTCGGTGAACAGCACGTTCGCCGGGGTCACGTCGCCGTGCCCGACCCCTTCGTTGTGCACGTAAGCCAGGGCCGCCCCGATCGGCGACAGGGCGCTGATCACCTCGCCCGGGGTCAGCCGGCCCCGCCGGGCGATCAGGTCGGCCAGCGATCCGCCGGCGGCCAGGTCGAGCACCAGCACGACGCCCCGCTCGACCGGCACCAGCTCGTGCATGCGGATCAGGTGCGGATGCTCGAGCGTCGACAGCAGCGCCGCCTCGGCCCGGGCGGCCTGCACGCCGGCGGCGTCGTCGACCGGCAGCCGCTTGAGGGCGACGGCCGCCCCGGTCGCGGTCGC
>DATBER010000008.1:0-62883 GCA_036558905.1 Jatrophihabitantaceae bacterium
ACCGGCAGCACCGACGTCGGACGGCGCATCCTGCACGCGGCCGCCGACAGCATCAAGAGCGTGCACCTCGAGCTCGGCGGCAAGTCGCCGAGCATCGTGTTCGCCGACGCCGACCTGGAACAGGCCCTGGACGGCACGCTGTTCACCACCTTCTTCAACAGCGGCCAGGTGTGCACGAGCGGGTCGCGGATCCTGGTGGACGAAGCGGTGATCGACGACTTCCGGGCCGAGCTCGTCCGCCGGGCCAAGGAGCTGCGCGTCGGCAACCCGCTCGACGAGTCGACGCAGCTCGGCCCGCTGGTGTCGCGTACCCAGCACGAGCGCGTGCAGGGCTACATCGCGACCGGCCAGGACGAGGGCGCCACGGTGCTGGCCGGCGGCGCGGCCAAGACGGTGCCCGGGTTCGAGGGCGGCTACTTCGTCGAGCCGACGATCTTCGACGGGGTCGCGCCGTGGATGCGTATCGCGCAGGAGGAGATCTTCGGGCCGGTGGCCACGCTGATCCCGTTCTCGAATGAGGACGAGGCCGTCAAGATCGCCAACGATGTCATGTACGGCCTGGCCGCCACCGTGTGGACGACCAACCTGGGCCGGGCGATGCGGATGGCCGACCACCTCGAGTCGGGCATCGTCTGGACCAACTGCCCCAACCATGGCCAGTGGAACGTGCCCTACGAGGGGCACAAGCTCAGCGGGCTGGGCGAGGACAAGGGGCTGGAGTCGATCGAGACGTTCACCCAGCTCAAGACGCACCACGTCAACTTCGGCGGCCACCGTACGGCGCTGGGCTGACGCAGTGCCGCTGGTTCAGACCTGGCGTCCGTGTCCAGCCAGCTGGCCGGATCGGCTCGCGCGCCGACCTCAGCGGTGGTCGGCTGACACGGCGTCGTCGGCCGGGTCGTCGACCCCTTCCGGCACGTCCTCGCCCGGAGCGGCCGCGAAGTGGCAGGCGCTCGGGTGGCCGTGCCCGAACCGGTCGATCAGCTCGGGGGAGTCGTGCTTGCAGCGGTCCTGCGCCCGCCAGCAGCGCGTGTGGAACCGGCACCCGGCCGGCGGCTTGTCCGGACCGGGCACGTCGCCGGTCAGCACGATGCGCTGCCGGTTGCCGCGGCCGGACGGGTCGGGCTGCGGCACCGCCGACAGCAACGCCTGCGTGTACGGGTGGGTCGGCCGGGCGTAGACGTCGGCGGTGGTGCCGGTCTCGACGATGCGGCCGAGGTACATCACGGCGATGCGGTCGCACACGTGGCGCACCACCGAGAGGTCGTGCGAGATCAGCAGGTAGGCCAACGAAAGCTCGCGCTGCAGGCGTTGCAGCAGGTTGACGATCTGGGCCTGGATCGACACGTCCAGCGACGACATCGGCTCGTCGAGCACGAGCAGCTTCGGGTCGAGGGCCAGCGCCCGGGCGATGGCGATGCGCTGGCGCTGCCCGCCGGAGAACTCGTGCGGGAACCGGTCGGCGTGCTCGGGGCCCATGCCGACCAGGCGCAGCAGCTCGTCGACCCGCTTGCGCCGGCTGGCCCCGCTGCCCACACCGTGCGTCTCGAGCGGCTCGCCCACGATGCCGCGGACGGTCATGCGCGGATTGAGCGAGGTGTACGGGTCCTGCAGGACGATCTGCATCTCGCGGCGCACGGGCTGCAACTGCCGCTTGGACAGGTTCGTCAGGTCACGACCCTGCAACACGACCTGCCCGCCGCTCGACTCGATCAGGCGCAGGATGGCCAGCCCGGTGGTCGACTTGCCGCAGCCGGACTCGCCGACCAGGCCGAGGCTCTCGCCCGGCGCGACGGTCAGGTCGACGCCGTCGACCGCCTGGACGTGGCCCAGCGTGTGCTTGATGACCCGCGACTTGATCGGGAAGCGCACCACCAGGTCCTTTACCGCGAGCAGCTCGCCGGCGGGCGCCTCGCGTAGCGGGGCAGGCGCGGGACCGGCCACCTTCAGCCGCCGGTCGGGGGCGACGTCCAGCTCGCCGGTGAAGTGGCAGGCCGCCATCCGGCCGTCGTCCACCGGCGTCAGGGCGGGCAGCTGCGTCCGGCACGGCTCGCGGTCCTGCGACAGGGCACAGCGCGGATGGAACGCGCACCCGGACGGCGGTGCGGCCATGTTGGGCGGCTGGCCGGGGATGGAGACGAGTTCGTCGGTCTCGGTGTCCACCCGGGGAAGGCTGCTGATCAGGCCCAGCGTGTACGGGTGGCGTGGATGGGCGAACACCGAATCGACGTCGCCCCACTCGACGATCTCGCCGGCGTACATGACGATCATCCGGTCGGCGACCTCGGCGATGGCGCCCAGGTCGTGCGAGATGAAGATCGTGGCGGCGCCGGTCTCCTCGCGGATCGTCTTGAGCATGTCCAGGACCTGGGCCTGGATGGTGACGTCGAGCGCGGTCGTCGGCTCGTCGGCGATGATCACCTTGGGCTGGTTGGCCAGCGCCATGGCGATCATGGCTCGCTGCCGCATGCCGCCGGAGTACTCGTGCGGGAACTGCGCATAACGTACAGCCGGGCTGGGTACGCCGACCATCGACAGCAGCTTGATCGACCGGTCGCGCAGCGCTTTGCGCGACACCTTGCGGTCGTGGACGTGGATCGCCTCGGCGATCTGGCTGCCGACCGTCTGCACCGGGTTCAGCGACACCGACGGATCCTGGAAGATCATCGAGATCTCGCGCCCCCGCACCCGGCGCAGTTCCCGCTCGGACAGCGTGATGAGGTCCCGGCCCTCGAACAGCACCGATCCGGTCATGCGGGTGATCGGCGCTGGCGGCAGCAGGTTCATCAGCGAGTTCACGCTGACGCTCTTGCCCGACCCGGATTCGCCCACCACACCGAGGATCTCGCCCGGATAGAGGTCGAAGCTGATGCCTCGGACGGCCTGCACGGCCCGGCGGCCGGCCGCGAAGGTCGTGGTCAGGTCACGGACGGACAGCAGCGGGGTGCGCGCTTCGTCCACGCCGGACTCGATCGGTGCGGCCGTCACGCCTTGCCTCGCATTTCCTGACGGGGATCGAAGGCATCGCGCAAGCCGTCGCCCACGAAGTTGATCGCCAGCACGGTCAGCCCGATGGCCACGCCCGGCGGCAGCCACAGCCACCAATAGTTGGACAGCACCGTCAGCGACTGCGCCGACTGCAACATCCCGCCCCAGCTGGCCTGCGGCGGGTTGACGCCGAGGCCGAGGAACGAGAGGGCGGCTTCGAGCAGGATCGCCTGGGCGCTGAGCAGGGTGACGATCACCGTCAGCGGCGAGGTGACGCTGCCGATCATGTGCCGGGACATCAGCCGGAAGTTGCCGACCCCGACCGACCGGGCCGCCGTGACGTAGCCGGCCTCCTTGGTCACGCGGGTGACCTGACGGACGATGC
Source organism: Jatrophihabitantaceae bacterium (assembly GCA_036558905.1). Classification (GTDB taxonomy): domain Bacteria; phylum Actinomycetota; class Actinomycetes; order Mycobacteriales; family Jatrophihabitantaceae; genus DASXRA01. Next base: position 3,374 of record DATBER010000008.1, read on the forward strand.
GACATCCGGTCGGCCACTCGAACAGCGCGATGACCAGGACGATGCTGCCGATGCTCGGCCCGACGATGGCGACCAGCAGGATGATCACGATCAGCGACGGAAACGACAGCACGACCTCGGTCAGCCGCATGATCGTCGCGTCGACCCACCCGCCGAGGAACCCGGCCAGCAGCCCCAGAGCCAACCCGATGAAGCCGGCCGACAGCGCCGCGGTGACGCCGACGGTCAGCGACACCTGCGCGCCGTAGAGCAGCCGGCTGAGCACGTCGCGGCCGGCTTCGTCGGTGCCCAGCCAGTGCGTGCCGCTCGGGGGCTGGCGGAAGTGCGAGATGTCGACGGCGTTCGGATCGAACGGCGCGATCAGCGGGGCGAAGATCGCCAGCAGGGCCACCACGATCAGGAACGCGAGCGCGACCATCGCCAGGCGGTGGTTCATGAACCCGCGCATCGCGATGCGCAGCGGCGAGCGGGAGGTCGACTCGGCGTTCAGCTCGGCATTGGCCTCGGCGGCCGCGATCAGCTCGGCCTCGACGCCGGCCCGGGGCTCGATGAAGTCGCTGCTCATAGCCGGATCCTCGGATCGAGAACGGCGGCTAAGACGTCCGCCAGCAGGTTGCAGATGAGCACCAGCACTGCGCTCATCATGACGATGACCAAGATCACCGGGTAGTCGAGACCTTCGATCGACTGGTAGACCAGCTGGCCCAGGCCGGGCCAGGCGAACACAGTCTCGATCACCACCGTGCCGGCCAGCAGCGCCGGCACCTGGACGGCGAGCACCGCGGTGAGCGGGATGAGGGCGTTGCGCAGCGCGTGCTTGACCACTACCCGGTATCGGGACGCGCCCTTGGCCCGGGCGGTGGTGATGTACTCCTGACGCAGCACGTCGAGCATGCTCTGCCGTACGTAACGCACGTACGGCCCGAGGAGCACCGCGGCCAGTACGCACGCCGGCATGGCCAGGTGCTGGATGGTGTCCCAGAGGGTGGCCGGCACGCCGAGCGTGTGCTCGCCGCCGCTGGGCAGGACGTTGAGCTGCAGGGCGAAGATGTAGATGGCGATCAGGCCGAGGAAGAACACCGGGATCGACAGCGCCAGCATGCTCACTCCGCTGGCGATGTAGTCGACGAACGTGTTCTGCTTCAACGACGCCATGACGCCGATCGGCACGGCGACCGCGATCGCCAGGCCCACCGCGGTGAGCGTGAGCAGCAGGGTGGCGCCGAACCGCTGGCTGATCAGATGGGTGACCGGCACGTCCTGCTGGTAGGAGTAGCCCAGGTTGCCCTCGGCGATGTTGCGCATCCAGATCAGCCACTGCACGGGCAGGGGTTTGTCGAGTCCGAGCTCGGCCCGTTTCTGGGCGAGGAACTCGTGCGAGGCCCCGGACAGCTGGCTCGGGTCGATCAACATCTGCACGGGATCACCCGGGAGCATGTGTACGAAGACGAAGGCGATGAGGAGGATGCCGAACCACACCGGCACCGCGATGATCAAGCGCCGGGCCACGTAGCCGAGCACACTGTCCTCCTAACTGCGCCGACGTTTTTGCTCGCGTTCGCCCGTCGGGCACGTGGTCGTTGTTCAGCCGGCAGGTTTCACCCTGCGGGCGCGGCATCAGCGCGCCGATGTTCCGGCGCGCTGATCCACGATTGTCGTACTACTGCCAGGTCCAATTCTCGATGTCCCGGTAGCCCGCGCTGAGGTTGCCGTTGGGGACGACGCCCTTCAGGTGGGAGTCGTAGGCGACGATCGTGTCCACGACATACAGGTAGACGTCGGCCGGGTTCTGGTTCATGTCCATGAATGCCTCGTGGTAGATCGTGGCGCGAGCGTCCTGCGTCGGCGCCGTGACCCCTTGCTTGAGCAGGGTGTCGATCTTCGGGTCGCAGAACTGCGACGTGTTGGGGCCGTTGGGGTAGCGGTTGTCGCAGAGCAGGTAGTCGGCCCACTCGTCGGGGTCGACGACGAAGTCGGCGCCGCTGATCCAGAAGGCGTCCCATCCGGTCTTGTTCTTGATCTGGTCGAGCAGCTGCGCGGTGGTCAGCGTCCGGACGGAGAAGTGGATGCCCACGGCGGCCAGTTGGCCCAGGGCCACGGTCACTGCCTTGTCGACGTAGCTGCGCTGCGTCCGGGCGTAGAACACGAGCTTCGTGGACGGGTTCCAGTGCGCGGCCGCGAGGAGTTGCTTGGCCTTGGCCGGGTCGTAGTTGTAGTCGTTCAGCCCGGTCGGGATGGACCAGGCCGGCCCGATCTGGCGCAGGTTGGTAGTCGGCGTAGTGCAGTGGCCGGCCAGTACGGTCTGACAGATGCCCTTGCGGTCGATCGCGTAGACCATCGCCTGCCGGATGCGCGGGTCGTTCAGCTCGGGTGCGGCGTTGTTGAAGGCGAACAGTTCGGGAGCGACGCCCTGGTGCGAGGCGACCGTGACTCCCGGGATGGCCTTGACCCGGCTGACGTCCGACGGGTCGACCGTGTAGATGTAGTTGACCTCGCCGGTCTGCAGCTTGGCGGTCATCTGGTCGGTCGACAGGATCTCGAACACCACGTGCGGGAACGCCGGCTTCTTGAACGAGTACCCGTCATTGCGATCGACCTGCACGTACTGGCCCTGGACGAACTTGGCCAGCTTGTACGGCCCGCTCGACACCGGCCAGTTCTTGAAGAACGCGTTGTCCGAAAGCTGGCTCAGCGGCACGTTGCCGATCACGTGCGACGGCAGTACGGGGGAGTAAGCACCGAGCAGCGCGAACTTGTTCAGCCAGGTCGCATCGGGCTCGGCCAGTTGGATCTTCACGGTTCGGGCATCCGGAGTGGTCACGCCGGACAGCGTCTGCGCGGAGCCGTTCGTGACCGCGTCCTCGCCGACCACAGGGCCGACCCGCCCGGCGTTCACGCTGATCTTCTCGTCGAGATAGGCCGACAGGGAGAACTTCATGTCGGTCGAGGTCATCGGCTGGCCGTCGCTCCACTTGAGGTTCGGCTTGAGCGTCAGAGTGACGGTCTTCAGGTCGGGCGACTGGTTCCACGACGCGAGGACGCGCGACGCCGGCTTGCTGTTCGGGTCGACGTAGAGCATCGGGGTGCCGATGACCGACAGGATCTGCGACTTGCCCTGCTCCGTTGCCACCAACGGGTTGAGGTTGTCGGCTTCCTCGGACATCACCGCGTGCAACGTGTCCGGCGTCTTCGTGTTGCCGTTCTTGGGGTTCGCCGCTGTGCACGCGGCAGCGCTGACGGCGGCGAGGCATGCGATAACCGCGATTCCGCCACGTACCAGGGTGCGCGCCATGTCTCGTCCTTGTCCTCGAGGGGGTTCTGGGCCTGTTGTGTCCGCCGACTACGACCAGGGCGGTGGACGGCGGCGATGCCCTGGCGTTGGGCTATGCATACGAAACACCATCGGTGCAGGCTGGTCAAGGCGCCATGAGCGGATGAAACGGCGATGCAACAGAGCTCGTGCGAGCCGGCATTAGTCCTTCATATCGCCCCAAGAATCCGTGAATCGAGCGCGTTCCCAAACGGCTAAGGCGGTCGGTACCCGACAAGTCAGTCCACCGTCGAAGCCGCCTATGCACGCCGTTATGCGCGACTGCGAATGCCCAGCTCGGCTGGGCGTGGTCGCCCGGAAGCGCTCAGATCATCAGGTCGCCGCCGTTGATGTCGACGCTGGCGCCGGTGATGTAGCCGGCCCGGTCAGACGCGAGAAACGCGACCAGGTCGGCGACTTCGCCCGGACGGCCGAGTCGCGGTATCGGGAAGCTGCGGGCGTAGGCGGCCACTGCATCGGGCGTGATCGTCTTGTGCACCATTTCGGTGTCGATCAACCCCGGGCACACGGCGTTCACGGTGATGCCGTCCGCGGCGACCTCCTTGGCCAGGTGCCGGGTGAGCCCGAGGATGCCGGCCTTGGCCGTGGTGTAGTGCGCCCCGCCCACCGTGCTGATGTTCTTGCCGGCGGTGGACGAGAGGTTGACGATCCGGCCCCAGCCGTGCCGTTGCATGTGCGGCACGGCGGCCTGCGAGCACAGGAATGTGCCCTTGACGCTGACGTTCATCACCAGGTCCCACTCGTGCTCGGCGATGTCGAGGAACCGGGTCGGGTAGAGCACGCCGGCGTTGTTGACCACGATGTCCAGCGATCCGGCCTGCTCGGCCACCCGGTCGGTCATCGCGCGCACCTGGTCCGCGGATGTCACGTCGGCCGCCACGGCGAAGGCCGGTTGCCCGCGATCGCGGAACTCGGCCTCGACGCCGGCCAGGGACTCGCCGGTCCGATCGTTGAGGGCCACCGTCGCCCCGGCGGCGGCCAGCGCCGTCGCGATCGCACGTCCCATGCCGCCGGCGGCGCCGGTGACGAGCGCGACCCGACCGTGCAGTTCCGGTGTGTCCACGACAACCTCCAGGAAAAGAGTGCTTGGCAAGGACGTTAGTGCATACCTATTCTGGCGCCGGAAGGGATGGTGATCAGGTGGTAGCGGCACGCACTGACACGGTCGAGCTGGCGAACGCGTTGCGCGGGTATTGGCCGCCGTTCGCGTCGTTGGCCGATCGGGCCCGGAATCGGGTGCCGATGGTGCGCGGGGACGGTGCGGTCGTCTGGGACTCGGCCGGCCGCTCGTACATCGACGCGACGGCCAGCCTCTGGTACGCGAACGTCGGGCACGGGCGGACCGAGATCGCCGACGCGGTCCGCGACCAGATGGCCACGCTGGCCGCGTACTCGAACTTCGGCCAGTTCACCACCGAACCGACCGAACAGCTGACCACCCGGATCGCCGCCCTGGCGCCGCTGGAGAGCCCGCTGGTGTTCCTGACTTCCGGGGGCAGCGACGCGGTCGACTCCGCGGTGAAGATCGTGCGCCGGTACTGGACCTTGCGCGGCCGTCCCGAGAAGGTCGAGATGATCTCCCGGCGGCGCAGTTACCACGGCATGCACGGCTTCGGCACCGCGCTGGCCGGCATCGAGGCCAACGCCAGCGGGTACGGCGCCGAGGGCACCTCGCCGGTGTTCGTGCACGCCGCCAGCAACGACGCCGACGATCTGCGGGTCAACATCGAGGCTCTCGGGCCGCACCGGGTCGGTGCGGTGTTCGTCGAGCCGGTGATCGGGGCCGGCGGTGTCATCCCGCCCGCGCCGGGTTATCTGGCCGCCGTCCGCGAGTTGTGTGACGCCTACGACCTGCTGTTCGTGGCGGACGAGGTTGTGACCGGGTTCGGCCGCGTCGGAAGCTGGTTCGCCAGCGAGCACTACGAGATCACGCCGGACCTGATCCTGTTCGCCAAGGGCGTGACGTCCGGGTACCTGCCACTGGGCGGGATCGTCGCCGGGCAGCGCGTCTGGGAAACCTTCCACGACAGCGAGACCTCCTTCCGGCACGGATACACCTACTCCGGGCACGCCGCCGCCTGCGCGGCGGGGCTGGCCAACCTGGACATCATCGAGCGCGAGCACCTGCTCGACCGGGTACGCACGCTCGAGCCGCTGCTGGCCGGGCTGCTCGGCGAGCTGGCCGGCCACCCGCTGGTGCGCGAGGTGCGCCACGCCGGCCTGCTCGGCGCGGTCGAGCTGAGCCTCGACGGGCCCACCATCAACCAGGTTGTGGCTAGTCTGCGCGAGAACGGGGTGCTGACCCGCACCCTCGACGGCGGGGCGTTGCACCTGTCGCCACCGTTCGTCATCACCGAGGAGCAGCTGCGTGCCATCACCGACGGGATCCGCACCACGCTCGACAACATCGCCTGAGACCGGGCCGGCCGGCTGGCGCGACGCCTTCGACGCCGATCCGGGATACCTGGACACCGCGACCATGGGCGTGCCACCCCGGGTGGCTGCCGACGCCGTGGACGCGACGGTGGCCGGCTGGCGGCGCGGTCGGCTCGAGGCCGCCGCGTTCGACGAGTACGTGACCCGGGCGCGCATCGCGTGGGCCCGGTTGTGCGGGGTCACGCCCGGCGACGTCGCGGTCGGCTCGACGGTGTCGGCGTTCGTGGGCCTGGTGGCCGCGGCCCTTCCCGACGGTGCCACGGTGCTGGTCGCCGCGGGCGACTTCACCTCGGTGCTGTTCCCGTTGCTGGCCCAGCAGGGGCGCGATGTGCGGGTGCGCGAGGTGCCGCTCGGCGAGCTGATCGCCGCGGTCGGCGACGGCATCGATCTCGTCGCGGTCAGCGCCGTGCAGTCGGCCGACGGCCGGGTGATCGACGTCGACGCGTTGCGGCAGGCGGCCGGCGCCCACGGGGTTCGGGTGCTGCTCGACATCACCCAGGCCGCCGGGTGGTTGCCACTCGACGTCTCGTCGATCGACTACGTCGTGTGCAGCGGCTACAAGTGGCTGCTCGCGCCGCGCGGGGTGGCGTTCCTGGCCGTCCGGCCCGACCGGCGCGACTCGCTGATCCCGCACAGTGCCGGCTGGTACGCCGGCGCGGACGTGTGGGCCTCGATCTACGGCTCGCCCCTGCGCCTGGCCGCCGACGCGCGCCGCTTCGACATCTCGCCGGCCTGGTTCTGCTGGGTCGGCGCCGCGTACTCGCTCGAACTGCTGGCCGGCATCGGCGTCGACGCGATCCACGCGCACGACCGGGCGCTGGCGGACGCGTTCCGCCAGGGACTCGGGCTGCCGCCGGGCGATTCCGCGATCGTCAGCCTCGCCCTGTCCGGCGAGCAGGCGAGCCGGCTACGTCGGATCGCGCGACTGGCCAGCCGGGCCGGGCGGGCCCGGGCCTCGTTCCACCTCTACAACGACCTCGACGACGTGCAGCGCGCGGTGGCGGCGTTGACCGGATCGGCCTGATGCGGGCTCTCCTGGCTCATCGTCGACTACGTATGCAAGACTGACGCCCTACACCCGCCCGGGGAGGCACCCTCATGAGATACGCGTTCGTGAACGGCCCGGTCGCGATCGTCGTCCGGTACTGGGAGCAGCACGGGGAGGCGGTCGACGGCGGAGCTCGCGTCGAGGTGCGCCGGGTCGAGCCGGTCCTCGACGATCCGGACCGGCTGGGAACGGCCGGATTCGCGGTCCAGCCGATCGGCGCGGGCGGTTTGTGGCGGGCCGACCTGTTCCTGATCCTGTCCGATCCGGGCCGGCCGTGCTTCCACTACCACCCGAAGTTCGAGAACTTCGACGTGGGCGAGCGTTACTTCGACGACGAGCTGACCGCCGATCCGCGGGCCTGGATCGCCGATCAGTTGAACGACTTCGCCGGTCTGCTCGAACGGGCCGGCGCCGGCGACCTGGTCGAGCAGGTCGACTTCGAGGAGCACCGGCGGGCGATGCCGCTGATCCTGTCGGCCATCGACTCGTGCCTGGCCCGGCTGCCCGCCGTCGTCGCTCGGGCCGTCGCGGCCGCGGCGGTCTGAACGTCGGGTCGGGCGTTGTCTCGGGTCAGCGCCCGACCCGGACACGCTTGCCGGACGGCGCCTTCGCCCGGGCCGTCTCGGCCCCGCAGGTGCGCCGGACGATCAGCTTGGGTCGCAGGACGATCTCGATGGGCTCGCCGTCGGGGCCGCCCTTGACCCGTTCGAGCAGCAGCTTCACCGCCCGGCTGCCCATGTCGCTGGCCGGCTGCCGGACGGTGGTCAGCCCGACCTGGCGCAGCGATGCGGCCGGAACGTCGTCGACGCCCACCACGGCGACGTCGTCGGGGATGCGCAGGCCGGCGTCGAGTACGGCGTTCATCGCGCCCAGGGCGATCAGGTCGTCGGCGCAGAACAGCGCGGTGGGCCGATCGGGCAGGGCCAGCAGGTCACGGGTCAGCGCGTAGCCGCTCGCCTCGGTGAACGCGCCGTGCACGACGTGGTCGTCGGGCAGGTCGGTGCCCGCGTCGGCCAGCGTGGTCCGGAAACCCTTCAGCCGCATGCTGTCCGTCGACGTCTCGGCCAGCCCGCCAACGAACGCCAGGTTGCGGTGGCCGAGCTGCAGCAGGTGCTTGGCCACCATGCGCCCGGCCGCGTCGTTATCCAGCCGGACTGTATCTACCGGCGCGCCGTGCACCGAGCGGTTGACCATCACCAGGGGAATGCGGCCGAACCCGACGTCGTCGAGCAGCTGCTGGCTGTCCAGCAGCGACGAGGTGAGGATGGCGCCGTCGACCTGGTGCTCGATCAACAGTTCGAGGTAGGCGGTCTGCAGCTCGCGGCTCTCCTGCGTGTTGCAGAGGATGACGTTGTAGTCGTACTCGGCTGCCGTCGACACGACCGCCTCGATCACCTCGGGATAGAACGGGTTCGTGATGTTCGAGACGACCAGGCCGATCAGGTTGCTGCGCCCGGTGATCAGCGTGCGCGCGGCAGCGTTCGGCGAGTAACCCAGCGTCTCCATGGCCTTCTTGACCCGTTGCCGGGTGGCCTCGCTGATGCGTGGGTTGTTGTTGATGACCCGCGACACCGTCGACTGCGAGACATTCGCCTCGCGCGCGATGTCCCAGCTACTCGGATTGCGTCGCCACGCGTCGCGCTTCTTCTGCCCGCGCTCGTGCCCGTTGCGCTCATGTGCCATGCGACCCTCATTCGCAGTACGGGTATCGACGCCGTGCCCACCCAGCGCGTCGGCGCTCCAGGCACGGAGCATACCTTGCATTTGGTGGTTCGTATGCACAGTTCGTCAGCGGTTAATCGCCGAGAGGTCGAGATCGGCCAGCCGATCAGGGTCGGCCAACACGTCGATGGCGGCGATCCGGCCGTCCACCACGGTGAAGCCCATGACGTAAAGCGGCCGCGCCGGCACGGCGACGACGACCCCGGCCGCCCCGTTGACCAGCGCCGGTCGCAGGTACGGCAGCAGCTGGCTGTTGGCCGAGGTGAGCGTCTGGTCGGCAACCGTCCGGGCGCCGGACAGCCGGATCGTGAAGCGCGAGCGCGCACCGCCGTCGGACCGGAACACCACGTCCGGGTCGAGCAACGCGACCAGGGCCTCGAAGTCGCCGTCGCGCGTCGCGGCGAAGAAGGCCTGTACCACCTCCTGCTGCCGGTCGGTGTCCGGGTCAGGGGCCGGGGCCTCACCCTGGACGCGCCGACGGGCCCGACTGGCCAGCTGGCGCGCGGCGGCCGGGGTCCGGTCGATCATCGGCGCGATCTCGTCGTACGGCACGGCGAACATGTCGTGCAGAACGAACGCGAGCCGCTCGGCCGGGGCGAGCAGGTCGAGCACGACCATCAGGGCCAGCCCCACCGAGTCGGCCAGCAGCGCCTCGTGCTCGGGGTCGACACCGGACTCGGGGCTCACGATCGGATCGGGCACGTGCACGTCGAGCGGGTCCTCGCGCCGGTTGCGACGGGCCCGCAGCAGGTTGAGGCAGACCCGCGCGACCACCGTGGTCAGCCACGCGCCGATGTTCTCCACGTCGTCGGCACCGGCCGCCGTGACCCGCAGCCAGGCCTCCTGCAGCGCGTCGTCCGCCTCGCCGACCGATCCGAGCATGCGGTACGCCACGGCTCGCAGCCGGGAGCGGTGCTGCTCGAATGTTTCGGTCAGCCAGTCGCCGTCGTCCACCGGGTCTCGTCCACCTTTGCCGCAGGGATGTCCTATCAGTAGACCCGCGCCGCGAGAGGGATGTGACGCCGACCGGTCACATGACGGATTCGCCGACCGCGGCTGCGACCTAGCGTCGATCCCGGCGGACGGAATCGGCAGGCTGGAGCGGGCATGACGGCGCACGTGCGGCGAACGTCGGAGGGACCGGTCTACGAGTTGCTCGGCGGCGACGGTGAGGCTCTTGACGACGTCGACGGCGATCGGATCCGGCTGAACTTCGGCCCACAGCACCCGTCGTCGCACGGCGTGCTCCGCCTGGCCCTGGAGCTGGACGGCGAGACGGTCACCGACTGCCGCCCGGTCGTGGGCTACCTGCACACCGGTATCGAGAAGAGCGCCGAATTCCGGACCTGGACCCAGGGCGTGACCTTTCTGACCCGGGCGGACTACCTGTCGCCGATCTTCAACGAGACGGTCTACTGCCTGGGCGTCGAGCAGCTGCTGGGCGTCCAGGCGCCGCCGCGCGCGCAGCTGATCCGAGTGCTGCTCATGGAGCTCAACCGCGTGTCGTCGCATCTGGTCACGCTCGGCGCCACCGGCCTGGAGCTGGGCGCGCTGACCGTGATGACCAACGCGATCCGGGCGCGGGAGAAGTGCCTGGATGTGCTGGAGCTCATCACCGGGCTGCGCATGAACCACGCGTTCGTCCGACCGGGCGGGGTGGCGCAGGACCTGCCCGAGGACGCCGACGCGGCCGCGCGGAACTGGTGCCGGGAGATGCGGCGCGAGCTGGCCGAGCTCGACCGGCTGGTCGGCGCCCAACCCATCTGGGTCAACCGGCTCAAGGACGTCGGCTGGATCAACGTCGAGGGCTGCTTGGCCCTGGGCGTGACCGGCCCGGTGCTGCGGGCGGCCGGGCTGGCCTGGGACCTGCGCAAGACCGAGCCGTACCTGGGCTACGAGACGTTCGACTTCGAGGTGCCGACCGACGACCGGGCCGACTGCTGGTCGCGGTTCGTGGTGCGGGTGGCCGAGATGCACGAGTCGATCCGAATCGTCGAGCAGGTGCTCGATCGTCTCGAGCCGGGTCCGACGATGGTTGAAGACCCGAAGATCGGCTGGCCGGCCCGCCTGTCGCTCGGCCCGGACGGTGTGGGCAACTCGCTCGAACACGTAGAGGAAATCATGACCGGCTCGATGGAGTCGCTCATCCATCACTTCAAGCTGGTGACCGAAGGTTTCCGGGTACCGCCCGGGCAGAGCTACACGACCGTGGAGGCCCCGCGCGGCCTGCTGGGCGCGCACGTGGTCAGCGACGGGGGCACCCGGCCCTACCGCGTCCACGTCCGCGAGCCGTCCTTCGTCAACGTGCAGGCCCTGCCGCTGCTCGTCGAGGGCGGCCTGCTGTCCGACGTGATCGCCTCGGTGGCCTCGGTCGACGCCGTCATGGGCGGCTGCGACCGCTGACCCCCATGGCCGGGCGGATCTCGGCCGCGACCTGCTCGAGGCGAGCGAGCAACACCGCGGTGGACGGGCTGGGTCGCCGGTGGGCCGGCTCCGTAATGCCGACCGTGTGGCTCATCGGCTCGAGCGCGACCGGCAGGACCCCGATGCGCGCGTCTTCGGTGGCGATCAGCATGGGCAGCGCGGCAACGACGTCGGTGTGCACCAGCAAGCTGCGCATCGTCAAGATCGACGTCGACTCGATGCGGTTCTCGGGCAGGGGCAGGTCCTGCCGGGCGAACACCTGCTCGAGCTCGCGCCGCAGTGCGGTCTGCGGTCCGGGCAGGATCCAGGGGTAGGCCAGCAGATCGGCGATGGTCAGCCCGGCTGTATTCGCGGGGTGGCCGACCCGGGCCACCAGGCGGATCGGCTCGTCGTAGAGCACCGTCGAGCGAGTAGTCGCCGGGTCGGCCGTGCCCGTGATACGCCCGACGATGAGGTCGACCCGGCCGGCGTCCAGGTCGGCCAGGAGGGCTTCGGGCGTGCCCTCTCGAATCACCACCGTGACGCGCGGGTGCTCGGCCTTGAGCGCGGCGATCGCCCGAGGCAGCAGCAGGTTCGAGCCGGCCAGGTGCGTGCCGACCGCCACCGTGCCGCGCTCGGCGCTGGCCAGCTCGGCGACGTGCCGGCCGGCCTGGGCCAGCTGGGCGAGCACCGCCCGGGCGTGCTCGGTGAAGGCGGCGCCATAGAGCGTCGGCGTGGCCCCGCGCGGGCCCCGCTCGTACAGGGTGACGCCCAGGATGTCCTCCAACTCGCGCAGCGCCCGGGTCAGCGCCGGCTGGGTCACGTGCAGCTGCGACGCGGCGCCGACCAGGCTGCCCTGCTCGGTCAGCGCGTCGACCAGGACCAGGTGGCGCATCTTCAGCCGCCCGTCGAGCAGGTGCGGTTCCACGGGTCGATGCTATGCCTGTCCGGCATGGCTCGGGTTTACCTCGGCATTTCCCCGGCATGGGCAGGATGGGGGAGTGTCGGGCCACAATCGCCGGCAGGAGGGCGTCATGACGGTTCGGGAGATCAGCAACGTCATTGCCGGTGAGCAGGTCGACTCGGGCGATCCGTACGACCGGATCTCGCCGGTCGACGGCTCGGTCGCGGCCCGGGTCCAGCGGGCCGGCCCGGACGTGGTCGACCGCGCCGTGCGCGCCGCCCGGGTGGCCCTGGAGGCGTGGTCGGGCACCTCGGTGCCGGCCCGGGCGATGCTGCTGCGCCGGGTGGCCGACCGGATCGAGGAGCGGTTCGACGAGTTCGTCGCGGCCGAGGTCGGCGACACGGGCAAGCCGGCCGCGTCGGCCCGGTCGCTGGACGTCGCCCGGGCGGTGGCCAACTTCCGGGCGTTCGCCGAGGTGATCTCGGCGGCCGGCCAACCGTCGTTCCTGACGTCGCTGGCCGAGGGGCGGCAGGCGCTGAACTACGCGGTGCGCCAGCCGGTGGGCGTGGTAGCGGTGATCGTGCCGTGGAACCTGCCCTTGCTGCTGCTGACCTGGAAGGTGGCGCCCGCGCTGGCCTGCGGCAACACGGTGGTGGTCAAGCCTTCGGAATTCACGCCGTCGACCGCGACCCTGCTCGCGTCCGTGCTGGCCGAGGCCGGCGTTCCGGACGGCGTCTACAACGTTGTACACGGCTTCGGCGCGACCGGGCACGCGCTGGTGTCCCATCCCGGGATCGACGGGGTGACGTTCACCGGCTCGACGGCCACCGGCTCGTCGATCATGTCGGCGGTGGCCCCCCGGGTCCGGCCGGTGTCGTTCGAGCTGGGCGGCAAGAACGCCGCCGTCGTGTTCGCCGACGCATCGCTGGACGCCACCCTGGACGGCCTCACCCGCTCGGTGTTCGCCAACACCGGGCAGGTGTGCCTGTGCACCGAGCGGGTGTACGTGCAGCGGCCGATCTTCGACGAGCTGGCCGCCGGGCTGGCCGAACGGGCGCGCGCGCTGCGGCTGGGCGATCCGAACGACCCGGCGACGACGACCGGCCCGCTGATCGCCCCGGAGCATCGCGAGAAGGTCCTGCGCTACTACAGGATGGCTGAGGAGTGTGGCGCGAAGACCCTGACGGGCGGCGGCGTGCCGGCACTGGGCGGCGCCCTCGACGGCGGGTCGTGGATCGAGCCCACCGTGTGGACCGGCCTGACCAACAGCGACCGGCCGATGCGCGACGAGATCTTCGGCCCGGTCGCGGCCCTGGTGCCGTTCGACACCGAGGACGAGGCGGTGGCCATGGCCAACGACACCGACTACGGGCTGGCCTCGTCGGTGTGGACCACCGACCTCTCGCGGGGGCACCGGGTGGCCCAGCGGATGCGGGTCGGGCTGTCCTGGGTGAACACCTGGTTCCTGCGCGACCTGCGTTCGCCGTTCGGCGGGGTTGGCCTGTCCGGCATCGGCCGCGAGGGCGGCGAGTTCTCCCTGGACTTCTACTCCGAGCTGACGAACGTGTGCGTGGCGCTATGACTGCGCCGTCGTTGATCAACAGGAAATTATGGCCGTCGGGGCGACCACGATTCGCTGTTGATCGAGAGAGTGGGGCAGATCGGTGACGGCCGTGACGCCGCGCGGGCGGTACCCGCATGTCAAGGTGGTCGGCGAGTTCGTCTACGTCTCCGGCACGAGCGCCCGCCAGCCCGACAACTCTATCGCCGGAGCGTCGGCCGACGACCTAGGTACAGCCAGGCTGGACATTCGCGAGCAGACCCGCGCCGTCATCGAGAACATCCGGGCGGTGCTGACCTCGGTCGGTGCCGACATGGCCGACCTCGTACAGATCACCACCTACCTGGTGTCCATGAACGACTTCGGCGGCTACAACGATGTGTACGGCGAGTACTTCGACGAATCGGGGCCGACCCGGACAACGGTCGCCGTCCACCAGCTTCCGCATCCGCACCTGCTCATCGAGATGCAGGCCGTCGCGCACATCGAGAGGGGACGCCCATGACCGTCACGCCGGCCATCAACTTCGGCCAGTGGATCAGTGACAACGAGCACCTGCTCAAGCCGCCGGTGAACAACAAGCAGATGTTCACCGACACCGGCGACTTCATCGTCATGGTGGTGGGCGGGCCGAACCAGCGCACCGACTTCCACGTCGACCCGTACGAGGAATGGTTCTACCAGTACCGCGGCAACATGCACGTCAACCTGATGACGGCCGACGGCCCGGAGCGGGTGGATATCCGCGAGGGCGAGATGTGGCTGCTGCCGCGCAACACGCCGCACTCGCCGCAGCGCCCCGAGGCCGGCTCGATCGGCCTGGTGCTCGAACGCATCCGCGACGAGGGCACGCTGGAGAAGTTCCAGTGGTACTGCCCGAACTGCAGCGCGCTGGTGCACGAGGTCGAGCTGCAGGTGCGCGACATCGCCGCCGACCTGCCGCCCATCTTCAGCGCGTTCTACGACGACGAGGCGGCGCGCACCTGCCAGAAGTGCGGAACCGTCCACCCCGGCAAATGATCGACGTCCACACGCACTACGTGCCGCGCGGCTGGCCCGACCTGGGCCAGGACGCGCCTTGGCTGCGCCTCGACTCCGAAACGGACGCGACGATCATGCTGCGCGACAAGGAGTTCCGCCGGATCGCCGCGCAGTGCTGGGACGTCCCGACCCGGCTGGCCGACATGGACGCCGACGGGGTGGGCGTGCAGGTCGTGTCGCCCACGCCGGTGTTCTTCTCCTACGGGCACGATGCGGGGCCGGCGACCAAGATCGCGCGCGTCATGAACGACCTGGCGCTCGAGATCTGCGCCCCGGCGCCGGAGCGACTGCTGCCGATGTGCCAGGTGCCGTTGCAGGACCCGGACGCCGCCTGCGCCGAGCTGACCCGCTGCATCGAGGCCGGGCACATCGGCGTCGAGATCGGCAACCACGTCGGCGACAGCGACCTGGACGATGTCGGCGTGGTGACGTTCCTGCAGCACGCAGCCGCGCTGGGCGCACCGGTGTTCGTGCACCCCTGGGACATGCCGAACTCGCCCCGGCTGGACCGGTGGATGGCCCGCTGGCTGACCGGCATGCCGGCCGAGACGCACCTGTCGCTGCTGGCGATGATCCTGGGCGGCGTGTTCGACCGGGTCGGCCCCGAGCTGCGCATCTGCTTCGCCCACGGCGGCGGATCGTTCGCGTTCTGGGTGGGCCGAATGGACAACGCCTGGCAGAAACGGCCCGACATCATCGGCACGTCCGAGCAGCCACCGTCGTACTACCTGGGCCGGTTCTACGTCGACTCCGTGGTGTTCGACGAGCGGGCGCTTCGGCTGCTGGTCGACACCGTCGGCGGCGATCACGTGGTGGTCGGCAGCGACTACCCGTACCCGTTGGGCGAGCGCCCGGCCGGTGGCCTGGTCCGCCGGGCCGGCTTCCTGGACGACGCGACCCGCCAGGCCATCCTGTCCGGCAATGCGCGGCAGTTCCTGGGGATCGGCGCATGACCGTCATCGCGTCGGACGAGCGGCGGCCGCTCGAGCTCGACCGCACCGATCCGCTCCCCACGCGGCGGTCCGAGTTCCACGTGCCGCCGTTCCGCGACGGTGAGGTGGCCTACTTCGCCGGTAACTCGCTCGGCCTTCAGCCCCGGCGGCTGCGCGCCCGTCTGGATCGTGAGCTGGCCGACTGGGCCGAACTGGGCGTCGAGGGACATCTGGAGGCCGAGCACCCGTGGTTGTCCTACCACGAACGGCTGCGTGATCCGGCGGCCCGACTGGTCGGCGCGCGTCCGGCCGAGGTCGTGGTCATGAACTCGCTGACGGTCAACCTGCACCTGCTCATGGTCAGCTTCTACCGCCCGACCCCCGAGCGGCCGGTCATCCTGATCGAGGACACCGCATTCCCGTCCGACAGCTACGCAGTACGCAGCCAGGCTGCATTTCATGGCTACGACCCGGACGATGTGGTGGTGCGCCTGACGCCCCGGGCCGGCGAGTCGGCGCTTCGCAGCTCCGATGTGGCGCGATACCTGGCCGAGCACGGCGAGCGGGTGGCGCTGGTCCTGCTCGGCGGCGTCAACTACTACAGCGGCGAGTGGCTCGACATCCCGGCGATCACGGCCGCCGGGCACGCGGCCGGGGCGATGGTCGGCTGGGATCTCGCCCACGCCGCCGGCAACGTGCCGTTGCGGCTGCACGACTGGGACGTCGACTGGGCCGCGTGGTGCTCGTACAAGTACCTCAACGGCGGTCCGGGCGCGGTGGCCGGCGCGTTCGTGCACGAGCGTCACGTCTGCGACCGCAGCTTGCCGAAGCTCGCCGGTTGGTGGGCAACCGAGCCGGCGACCCGCTTCGAGATGGCGCCGACCGTGACGCCCGTCGACTCGGCCGACTCGTGGCAGGTGTCCAACCCGCCGATCCTGGCGATGGCGCCGGTGCTGGTCGCGCTGCAGATGTTCGACGAGACCGGGATGGACGCGCTGCGGGCCAAGAGCGTGCGGTTGACCGGCTACCTCGACTCGCTGCTGGCCGGCCGCGACGTGCTGACCCCGCGCGATCCCGAGCGGCGGGGCGCGCAGCTGTCGGTGCGCGTGCCCGATGCGACCGGGGTGTCGCGCCGGCTGCGCGAGGAGTTCGGGGTGATCGCGGATTCGCGCGAACCCGATGTGGTGCGGTTGGCGCCGGTTCCGATGTACTGCACGTTCCACGACTGCTGGCGCGCGGCCACCGCGCTGGCGGCGGTGCTCGATGGCTGAGCCGCGTGTCGCGATCGTAGGCGCCGGCCTGGGCGGTTGCCTGCTGGCCGTGCTGCTGGCCCGGCGCGGCATCGAGGTCACCGTCTACGAGCGGCGCGACGACCCGCGGGTGGCCGGGGCCGAGCGGGGCCGGTCGATCAACCTGGCCATCTCGGCCCGCGGCCTGGACGCGCTGGCCCGGGTCGGTCTGGACGAGCAGGCGCTCGGCCGGGCGCTGCCGATGCACGGCCGCATGGTGCACAGCCCGGCTGGACAGCAGAGCTTCCGGCCGTACAGCGCCGACGGAACCCGCGCCATCAACTCGATCAGCCGGGCCGAGCTCAACCACGCCCTGCTCGACGTCGCCGAGAAGACGCCGGGCGTCACGCTGCGGTTCGGCCATCGGCTGCACGACGCCGACCTCGCGAGCGGCACGTTGCACTTCGACAGCGACGAGGCACGCGCCGACGTCGTGCTGGCCTGCGACGGTTCCTACAGCGCGGCCCGGCGGGCGGTCACGTTCCGGCCCGGGTTCACGTTCAGCCAGGACTATCTCGAGCACGGCTACAAGGAGCTGACCATCCCGGCGCGGGCCGGCGAGTTCGCCCTCGACCCGGACGCACTGCACATCTGGCCGCGTGGCTCGTCGATGATGATCGCGTTGCCGAACCTGGACCGGTCGTTCACCTGCACGCTGTTCTGGCCGGCCGGCGAGTTCGCCGCGGTCACCTCGCCCGAAGCCCATTTCCGGGAGCACTACCCGGACGTCGTCGACCTGATGCCGCAGCTGGCCGACGACTACCGGCACAACCCGGTCGGCTCGCTCGTCACGATCCGGTGCTGGCCCTGGGTGCACCACGGCGACGGCGCCACGCTGGCGCTGGTCGGCGACGCGGCGCACGCGATCGTGCCGTTCTTCGGGCAGGGCGCCAACTGCGCGTTCGAGGATTGCGTGGAGATCGACCGCTGCCTGGGAGAGACGGCCGGGGACTGGACGAGCGCGCTGGCGCGGTACGAGCAACGCCGCAAGGCGAACTGCGACGCGATCGCCGAGATGGCGCTGGACAACTTCGTCGAGATGCGCGACCGGGTCAACTCGCGGGTCTTCCAGGCCAAGGTCGCAGCCCAGCACGCGCTCGAGCGGCGGCTGCCGGGCCGATACGTGTCGCGCTACGAGCTCGTCTCGTTCACGACGATGCCGTACGCGCAGATCCCGCAGCGGATGCGCCGGCAGAACCGCGCAACGCTGCTGGCCGCAGCCGGTGTGGCTGCCGCGCTGGGTGTTATTCGGAAGGCACGGCGATGACCGATCAGCTGACCTACGGCAAGTATCTGCATCTGGACGACCTGCTGGCCTGCCAGCAGCCGCTGACCGACGAGCACGACGAGATGCTGTTCGTTGTCATCCATCAGGTGTACGAGCTGTGGTTCAAGCAGATCCTGCACGAGACCGCCCTGCTGCAGCGCCGGCTGGAGGAGGGTAAAAGTGCAGCCGCGCTGCATACCGCCCGGCGGATCGCGAAGATTCTCAAGACGGTGGTGGGCCCACTCGACGTGCTGGAGACGATGACGCCGCGGCAGTTCGCCGCGTTCCGCCCGGAGCTGGGCAGCTCCAGCGGCTTCCAGTCCAGCCAGTTCCGCTGCATCGAGGCGACGCTCGGGCGGCGCGACTTCCCGCCCGACTCGGGCGATCCGATGCTCGACCAGATACTGGGGCGGCGTTCGGTGTTCGACTCGCTGCTGCGCTACCTCGCGGCCACGGGCTGGGAGGTGCCGGCCGACGTGCTCGACCGGGATCCGCGCCGCGCGTGGCCCGGCGACGAAGTGGTGCAGGCGCTGCTGACCGAGGTGTACCGCGACGAGACGGCGCCGGCCGCCGGAGTGTGCGAGGCCCTCGTCGACATAGACGAGGGCCTGCAGGAGTGGCGGTACCGGCACGTGAAGATGGTCGAGCGGATCATCGGGTCGCGGACCGGCACGGGCGGATCGGCCGGTGCGGCCTACCTGCGGGGCACGTTGTTCCGGCCGGCCTTCCCGGACCTGTGGGCGGTCCGCTCGCACGTCTAGCCCGTCGGCAGCGGCCGAGCGCCCTTCCCGTCCAGCCAGACCTCGCGCAGCCGTGGCGCGTCCTCGACCCGCAGCAGGTCGAGCAACGTGCTGGCGACGAGCTCGGGCGTCAGCGCCGGGCCGAGTGCCTTGGTGAACTCCTCGAGCGACACGCCCTGCCGGGCGGCGTACCCGGTGGCGCCGATCCGGCCGTGCGCGGTGGTCGGGGTCAGGCCGGGCAGCACGGTCAGGAACCGCAGGTCCAGGCCGGCCCGCTCGGCCTCCTGGGCCGCGTAGCCGGTCACGAACCGCACGGTGGCCTTCGCGCCGGCGTAGCCGCCGCTGAGCGGTGATCCGCGCAGGGCCGCCCCGCTGGAGAACACCACCACCTGGCTGCCCGGCGGCAGCGGCAGCCGTAGGGCGGCGCCGAGCCACTCGAACGCCTGCCGGACGTCGACGTGCCAGCTGCGGCTGAAGCCCTCCCAGGTCTGCTCCGGAAGCGGGGCCATCGCCGGGACGGCCGCCGCATCGAGCACCAGCAGGCTCGGCTTGTGCTCGGCCAGCATGCGGGTCGCCGTGTCGGACGAAGCGGCGTCGGCGGTCACCGGCACGAACCGCTCCCCGAACTCGCGGCGGGCCTCGTCCAGGTCGGACGATGTCCGGGCGACACCCACCACGGTCGAGCCGGACCGGACGAGCGCTGCGGCGATGGCGCGGCCGAAGCCGCGGCTGGCGCCGGTGACGACCGCGGTCATGTCGTCACCTCGGCAAGTACAGCCGGGCTGTTGACTTGCGGTGCGGCGGCCCGGGACAGCTCGGCCCGGCGGACGAGCAGGAACGTCACGGGCACCGCGGCCAGGCCGATCAGCCCGCACACCCACAGCGCCAGGTGGAACCCGCCGGTCAGGGCGCCCGGAACGGACGCGCCGGCGTGGCTGAGCGAGGCGAACCGGGTCGCGGCCACCGTGGAGGCGACAGCCACTCCGATCGACCCGCCGATCTGCTGCGACGTGTTGAGCAGCCCGGACGCCAGCCCGGCGTCGCGCTCGGTGATGCCGGCGAGCCCGGCGATCGACACCGGGATGAACGCGAACGCCGTCCCGGCGCCGGTGATGAAGAACGGCCCGGCCAGGTCGGCCCAGAAGTGCCCGTGCACCGGCATCGTCGTGGACCACAGGATGCCGCCGCCGATGAGCGCCATGCCCAGGACCATGACGAGCTTGGCCGACACGCGGGTGACCAGCGCCTGCGACAGCCCGGCCAGCGCCACCGACGTCAGCGACGCGGCCAGCCAGGCCAGCCCGGTCTGGATCGCCGAGTAGCCGAGCACCTGCTGCATGTAGAGCGTGCCGACGAAGATGAAGGCGAAGAAGCTGCCGCCGAGCAGCAGACCGACCGCGTTGGCCCCGGCCACGGTTCGGATCCGGAAGATCCGCAGCGGCATCAACGGCGCCTCGACCCGCGTCTCGATCACCAGGAACGCGACGATGAGCGCCCCGGACCCGGCGAGCAGGGCCAGCGTCGATACGGATGCCCAGCCGTCCTGTGGAGCCTTGGACAGCGCGTACACAAGCAGCAGCAACCCGGCGGTGATCGTCAGGCCGCCGAAGATATCGGCCTTACGGCGCTGGGTCGCCAGCCGGCTCTCCGGCACGATGCGCGGGGCGAGCACCAGCGCGGCCGCCCCGATCGGGACGTTGAGGAAGAAGATGTACTCCCAGCCCAGGTAGCGGGTCAGCAGCCCGCCGGCGATCAGCCCGATGGTGGCGCCGCTCGCGCCGATGCCGCCCCAGACGCCCAGTGCCTTGTTGCGCTCGGCGCCCTCGGGGAACATGTTCATCACGATCGACAGGGCAGCCGGCAGCACGATCGCGGCGCCCAGGCCCTGCACGCCACGCATGGCGATCAGGAACCCGTCAGTGGTGGCGAGCGCGCAGGCCAGCGACGCCGCGGTGAAGACGGACAGGCCCACCATCAGCATCCGGCGGCGACCCAGCAGGTCGGCCGCCCGACCGCCCAGCAGCAGGAAGCCGCCGAACGTCAGCCCGTAGGCCGTCACGATCCATTGCAGGTTGGCCTCGCTGAAGTGCAGCTTGCGGCCGATCGTCGGCAGCGCAACGTTCACGATCGTCAGGTCGACGATCGTCATGAAGAAGGACACCGCGAGCACGGCGAACGCCCGCCAGCGGTGCACGGAATCGGCTCGCGTCGGAGCCATGTCTAGCGTGGTCACGCCGGAACCTCCAGGTCAGTTTCGAAGTCGACGCCTGTGTGACGGCGCGACCGGCGAGAACTAACCGGTGCAATTTCCGGAGCGGCCGATGACGAGCAGCCGTGCGGGTTCGCACCCGGGATTGCGTAGGGCCCGGACGGTGATACGCGTGAAGCACAGGACGGCGCCGGTGCCGAATCGGGCCGAGGCACCGCTGGAGCACTCGACGTCGATCTCGCCGGCGGTCACGAACACGATCGCGTCCGGACCGGGGGCGGCGTCGAGGGCCAGCGCCGAACCGGCAGCAATCTCGACGACGCGCCGGGTCAGTCTCGGCGACTCGACGTGGTCGGACCGGCTCATGCCGGCGCCGTGATCCCGAAGCGGGCCGGCAGGGTCGGGTCGAGGAAGGCGTCGATCTCGGCGATCAGCCCGTCGACCACGCGGAGCACCGCGATGCCGAGCGGCTCGGGCTCGCCGTCCCGGCCGAGCAGGAAGATCGCGAGCGCCGGCTGCCGGTTGGCCCGGGTCGGCACGTGCAGGTGCCGCGGCGCGTCGGGCGCCAGCGGGTTGTTGACCAGGAACGTGCGGATGTCGTCGCGGCCCAGGTACCAGCCCGGGTTGGGCGGCATCGACACGCGGGCGTCGTGCGCGAGCAGGGCGACGAGCGCGTCGACGTCGGTGCGCTGCCAGGCATCCATGTAGCGGCCCAGCAGTTGCCGCTCCTCGGCGTCGGAGGTTGGCGATCGGCGCCAGTCCAGGCGCCGTTCGGGCAGGTGCTCCTTGAGCGTGGCCCGGGCCCGCTGCAGCGCGCTGTTGGCCGCCACAACGGTCGTGCCGACGACCTCGGCGGCCTCGCGGGCCGACCAACCGAGCACGTCGCGCAGGATCAGGACGGCCCGCTGCCGGGCCGGCAGGTGCTGGATCGCCACCAGGAAGGCCAGTTCGATCGTCTCCCGGTCGACGGCCACCTCGTCCGGGGCCGTCTCGTCGAGCAGTCTGTCCGGGTACGGCTCGAGCCAGCCGCCCTCGCTGGCCGGCAGCACCGCGGCCCGCGGGTCGGCCGGCGGCGTGAGATTCTGCGGCAGCACACGTCGCCCGCGCCGGTCGATGACGTCCAGGCTGGCGTTGGTCGCGATGCCGTACAGCCAGGCCCGCACTGTCGCGCGGCCCCGGTACGTCTCGCGGCGGCGCCAGGCTCGCAGCATCGTCTCCTGGACGACGTCCTCGGCGTCCTCGATCGAGCCGAGCATGCGGTAGCAGTGCACCTGCAGTTCGTGCCGGTGCCGCCCCACCACGGCCGCGAACGCGTCGCGGTCACCGGCCAGCGCCGCCGCCCACAGCTCACCCTGCGCAGAGTCCATCGTCACGACCGTTCGATCGCCCATATCCATGAGACGGCCGGCGCGGCCGAAAGTCATCGGTCGAGTGGTGGAGGCGGGTTGTACCCCGTGTCTGACCGAACCGTCGCCGCGATGGTCGCATTCTCGACGAATGGCACAAGGCGGGAGTCAGCGCAGGCACTGGTGGATGCGGGCGACCAGGTCGCGATCCGGGGCCAGGACGAGCGGCAGCGCGTTGCCGCCGCGCAGGTCGAACGGGCGCCCGTCGGCGCAGCCGGCGCTTCCTCCAGCCTCGCTGTACAACAGCAGCCCGGCGGCGTGATCCCATGCGTGCTCCCAGGTGACGATCATCGCCGCGCGCCGCCCGTCGGCCAGCCGCAGGTACTCCAGGCCGGATGTGTCGAAGAACGAGAGGGCGATGCCGGATCGGCCCAGGCGGCTCATCTGCTCCCGGGTGGTGATGTCCCACCATCGCGGCTGCGGGGCCACGACGTCGAGGTCGCGCAGGTCCGGGCCGGCCGGCACGACTCGCAGCGGGCGGCCGTCGACGAAGGCGCCGCCGCCGGCCACGGCGGTAGCGGTCCGGCCGAGTACCGGCACGTGGGTCCAGGAGGCCAGCAGGCGCCCGCGATGGGCCAGGGCGACCAGCGTCGTGAACCGGGGACTGCCGGTGGCGTAGGCCTCGGTGCCGTCGATCGGATCGACGACCCAGACCGGGGCGTCGCTGGCCAGGGCATCGAGCCGGGCCGGGTCGGTGCTGACCGACTCCTCGCCGACGACCACCGAGCCGGGCACGATCCGGGTCAGTCCCGCGGCGAGGGCGGCCTCGGCGGCGCGGTCGGCGACGGTGACGATGTCACCCGGCGCCTTCTCCCGGACGTCGCCGGCGCCGAGGCGGCCGAATCGGGGCAGCACCTCGGTGGCGGTGACCTGCTCGATGAGGCGCTGCACGGCGGCGTGGCCCGGGGCGTCGATCACCGCCGTTCGCCCGTCGCCACGGCCGCTGCCACGAGCAGGCTGGCCGCTGCGCACGTCACGACGGTGACCACCCGGGCCGGAGTGGCCGCGAGTGCCCCGGCCAGGAGCCCCGCTCCGGCGGCCGATGCGGCCGCGCCCACGCCGAACGCGGTGATGATCCAGGCGCTCGCCTCGGTCGTCCGCTCGGGGGGGCTCAGCGCCTGGGCGTCGGCGAAGCACACCGTCAACAGCCGGGGCAGTCCCACGCCGGCGACCGCGCAGGCGGCCAGCCAGCCGACCGGGGGCAGCGTCGGGACGAGCGTGAGGTAGCCGGCCGCCAGCAGGGCCAGCGCCCGCGGCGTGCGGTACCGGCCGGGACGTCCCGGGACACGGGCGGCCAGCGCGGCCCCCACCAGGGCGCCGACCGCGTTGAGCGAGAGCGCCAGCCCGCCCAGCGCGTCGTGCCCGCGGGCCCGGGCGTAGTCGACGGCCACCACGCTGAGTGCCCCGACCGGCAGGCCGGCGGCGGTGATCACGAGCAGCAGGCGCACGTAGGCGCCGCCGAACAACGGGCCGCGCAGGCCCGCGTCCGACGACGTCGAGCGCGCCGCCTGCCGCGAAGGCCCGCGGCTGGCGAACCACGCGGCGCCGCCCAGCACCGTGACCGCGCAGAGCACCACGCCACCGCGCGAACCGATCAGCGCCACCGCCGCGACCGTGGCGATCGGTCCGATGATGTAGACGAGCTCGATGAGCGCGGCGTCCAGGGCGTAGGCGGCGGCCAGCCGTTCGCGGTCGGGGACGAGCGCCGGCCAGAGCGCGCGCAGGCAGGGCTCCAGCGGCGGGGTGGCCAACCCGGCGAGCGCGGCGGCGGCCAGCACGACGACCGGCGACGACGCGGCGACGTCCATCAGCACGAACGCGCCGCCGCTCAGCGCGCCCGAGCCGATCAGCACCACCGCCTGGCCCCGCCGGTCGACCCACCGGGCCAGGGCCGGCTGGCCGAAGGCGAGCCCGAGCCCGAACAGCCCGACGGCGGTGCCGCCGCGTTCCAGCCCGTCGGGCCGGCCCCGCAGCAGCGTCAGCACGGCCAGCGCGGCGGCGGCCGTGGGCAGCCGGCCGACGAAGGACGCGGCGGCCAGCGGGGCAACCCCCGGGCTGGCCACCAGCGGGCGCGCGCTCACGCGCGAGAGAGGAGGCACACGGCAACTCCAGGGAGACGACGACGGGTGGGCGCACCGGAGGGCGCGCCGGGGAGGGAGTTCAACCCTCGTCGTCAGGGAGCGAGGTCGCCGCGCCGGAAGTCTTCGCCGTACAACGGGAAGACGAGTGCCGGCCGACCGAATCGCACGAGTGCGAGTCTGCCATCTTTCAGCGACCGGCCGGAACTGGTATTCGCTCGACCCGACCGGCGTCCACGCTCTCGAACAGGGCCGCAGCCCGCGCGGCCGTGCCGGCGGCCCAGCGTCCGGTGCTGAGCAGCGCCAACGCCAACAACCCCAGGCCGAGGCCGAGCACCGTCCACCAGACCTCGTGCTCCGCGCGCGTGTACGCGGTCCCGCCGTTCGCCAGCGCAGAGCCGACGATCGTGCCGGCGATCGCGACGCCGAGGGTGGTGCCGGTCTGCCGCCCGGCGGAGGCCAGCGAGGCGGCCACCCCGACCATCGAGCGCGGCATGCCCGACACCGCCGTGTTGGTGATCGGCGGGTTGACGGTGCCCAGGAAGATCCCGAACAGGACGTAGACGGCGAGCACGGCGGGCAGGGGAGTAGCCGGCCCGATCCACAGCGACGCGACGCCGCCCAGGGCCAGCGCGGACCCGGCGACGACCAGTGGCAGTCGTGGACCGCGCGTGCCGACCATCCGCCCGGTGACCGGCGACAGCACCACGACCAGCACGCCGACCGGCAGTAGGCACAGGCCGGCCACCAGGGCCGACCGGCCGCGGACGTCTTGCAGGTACTGGGTGGTCACGAACAGGAAGGCGCCGAACCCGCACAGGGCGAACAGCGCCATCAGGATCGCCGAGCTGAACGACACGCTGCGGAACAGGCGCAGCTCGAGCAACGGGTCGACGCGCCGCGGCTCGTAGCGCAGCAGGCCCACGATGCCCACGACGGCCACGGCGAGCAGGCCGATGATGACCGGTGACGTCCAGCCCGATGTGCGCGACTCGATGATCGCGTAGACGACGCAGCCCAGCACCAGGACGACCAGGATCTGGCCGACCGGGTCGAACCGGCGGGCCCGCGGCGCGCGCGACTCCGGCACGAACCGGGCGGTGCCCACGAGCGCGAGGACCACGATCGGCACGTTGATCCAGAACACCGAGTGCCAGCCGAGGCCGTCGACCAGCGCGCCGCCCAGGATGGGGCCCAGGGCCAGCGACAGCCCGGCCATCGATCCGAACACGCCGATGGCGCGGGCCCGCTCGCGCGGGTCCGGGAACGTCGTGGCCACGATCGCCATCGCCACTGGGTTCAGCATGGTGCCGCCGGCGGCCTGAACCGCCCGGGCGGCGATCAGCCAGCCGATGCCCGGCGCCAGCCCGCACAGCAGCGACCCGATCCCGAACACGGCCAGCCCGATCTGGAAGACGTGCCGGCGGCCGACCCGGTCGGCGGTCGAGCCGGCCAGCACCAGGAAGCTGGCCAGCAGCAGCGTGTACGCGTCGACCGTCCACTGCAGACCGGACACCGAGGCGTGCAGGTCGTGCCGGAGCGCCGGCAGCGCGACGTTGACGATCGAGATGTCCATGACCACGACGACCACGCTGGCGCAGCAGATCGCCAGCACCAGCAGGCGGTGGCGCCGGCTCAGTTCGCTCGGAGGTTTCGCAATACCCACGTTTCCGACGCTAGAATTTAGAGCGTGCTCGAAGTCAATTCGCCACCCGGGACCGAGGGGCTGAGCATCGCCGAGGCGGCCCGCCGCACCGGCGTCAGCGTGCACACCCTGCGGTACTACGAACGCGCCGGCCTGGTCGTCACCGCCGTCGACCGTACAGCCAGCGGCCGGCGGCGCTACCACAAGCTGGACCTCGACTGGATCGGCATCTGCACGCGGCTGCGGGCCACCGGCATGCCGATCAGGGCGATCCGGCGCTACGCCCAGCTCGTCTCGGCCGGCCCGGGCAACGAGCAGGAGCGGCTGGCCCTGCTGGAGTCGCACCGCGCCGACGTGACCGCCCGGCTGGCTGAGGTGCAGGAGCACCTCAAGCTCATCGACCACAAGATCGACGTCTACCGGGGCCGGCTGGCCGCGGGCGAGGTCGACCACCTCTGGGCGCCCGACCCTCGAGCGGCGCGTCAGCGGTGATCTTCCGCCGGCACGATCAGTACCGGGCACGGCGGGTGGGCGGCCAGCGCACTGCTGACCGCGCCGAGTATCGCGGCCGGCCCGCGGCGATGCCGCTGACTGAGCACGAGCATCGGGGCGTTCTCGGCCGCGGCGCGTAGCTCGTGCTCGGTGTCGCCCTCGATCACCTCGACCGAGATGTTCACCACCGGCTCGCCGGCCTCCGAGCGGGCCGCTTGCGCACGGTCCACCACCTCGGTCAGGCGCTGCAAGACGAACTGCCCGGGATTGGCTCCGGCCGGCCATTTGAGCGGGACGCCCCAGGTGGACGGGTAGTGCCAGACATGGATGGCGCGCAGGCCGACGCCGCGCAGCGCCGCCTCGGACGCCGCGCGGTACAGCGCAGTCACTGACGCGGACGAGTCGTCGATACCGACGACCACGTCGGAAGAGTTCGCCATCGTCACACGGTGGCACCGCAGGCCGCCCGGCGACAGAAGCAATCCGGGCGGCCATTCCGGCAGGTCGGGCAAGCCGCGTGTGACGAGCCCCGAGCGGTGGTCGGCTACCGGCCGATCACGACGGACAGGATGCCGACGTACTTGTTGGGGTAGCCGTCGCCCGGGCCGTTCTGGTCGTCCTCGCCGGCCGCGGCGATCTTGGCCAGCACGTCCATGCCGCGGGTGACGACGCCGAACGGCGTGTAGTTCGGTTTGAGCGTGGTGTCCTGCGTGACGAAGAAGAACTGGCTGCCGTTGGTGTTCGGTCCGGCGTTGGCCATGGCCACGGTGCCGGCCGGGTAGGTGGCTCCGGCCAGGTTCTCGTCGTTGAACGAGTAGCCCGGGCCGCCGCTGCCGGTACCCGTCGGGTCGCCGCACTGCAGCACGAAGATCCGTTGCGTCACGAGCCGGTGGCAGTGGGTCAGGTTGTAGTAGAACCGCTCGGCGAGGAACCGGAACGAGTACGTCGTGCACGGCGCCTTGTCGGTCAGTGCCCGGAACGTGATCGCGCCCTGCGTCGTGATCAGCGTGGCGCTGTACGGCTGGGCCGCTTTGGCCGGGTCGAAAGCCGGGACGCCCTTGAACCGGTCGGCGGGCACCGCGGCGGTGTAGCCGCAAGGGTCCGCGGCGGTGGCGGCCCCTGCCTGGGCCGGGGCGGCCTTCTGGATGTCCAGCGATTGGCTGGACGGGCTGGCACTGGCCGACACCAATCCCGTGAGGGCGGCGAACGTGCCTACGGCAACCAGGGCAAAGACTGGACGAGTACGCATCCGGTAGGTGTAGCGCGATCGGGGCGTGCTGGCTAGATCTGCCGGAAGGGTTCGACCCGCGGATAGGTTCAACCACCATGGCCACCCTGCCGCCCGAGCTGCGCGACCTGATCGAGTCCGGCCCCTTGGTGCACGTGAGCACGATCAACCCAGACGGGAGCCCGCAGGTCTCCGTCGTCTGGGTGGGCCTGGACGGCGACGATCTCGTCAGCGGGCACATGTCCTGGTACGCGAAGCTGCGCAACATGCAGCGCGATCCACGCGTGGTGTTGTCGTTCGAGGCACCGCGCACGCCCGGCGTCGTCCTGAACCCGTACGCCGTCCTGCGCGCGCACGCCACCGTCGAGCCGAGCGACGAGGCGTGGGATCTGCTCGATCGGCTGATGAAGGTCTACGTGTCGCCCGAGGCGTTCCCCGCGCCGAAGGGTCCCGGCTTCATCGTCCGTTATTCGGTCGAACGCATCGGTGGTGTCGGCCCCTGGGTGGCCGGCCACTAGTGCCCCGCGCCGGGAATTCAGACGATAATTCCGGCGCCCAGCTGCACGCTCGCGGCGTTGTCGTCGTCGCCGATACAACAGCGGTATCGGCTCCTCCTCCGCCTTGCGAGCGCACACCTGGATCACCGGACTTATTCGCCCAGTTCCCGGCGCGGGACACTAGGACGCGGCGGCGTCCTGCACCGGCGTGAGGTGGCTGGCGCCGCTTCGCATCCGGACGACGTGGGCGGCAGCCGCGGCCCGGCTGCGGACGCCGAGCCGCTCGAAGCTGTTCTCCAGGTGGCGGCGCACCGTCCCCTCCGACAGCTCCAGCTGCCTGGCGATCTGGCGGTTGGTCAGACCGTCGGCGACGAGCTCGAGCAGCTGCGACTGGCGGGCGGTCAACGGCGTGCTGTTCCGCACGCGTAGCGCGAGGTCGAGTTCGGCCAACGCCGGCCGGAGCAAGGTGAGCAGCAGTTGGTCCCGGTCGCTGAAGTCCGGCCCGTCGAACCGCCACAGGAGGATGCGATGGTCGATATCACCGTCAGGGGGGAGCGGGATGAGCGTTTCGTAGCGCACACCTTGCACGCGGAACAACTCGGAGACGAGGTTCGACCCGAATTCCCGGCTGGAATAGAAATCGGTTGCGCGACGGACACTGGTGAAATCTCCGGTTCGCTGGGGATAACTGCACGCCAGCGAGGTGCGGAAAACCTGCCAGAACAGTTCCTCTGTCTCCCCGCCGTCGCCTTCAGATTCAACCGGCACGAGATTTCGGACTTCGAGCACCATTTCCCGGAACGGGTTCATTACCTGATAGGTGACGTCGTCACACGGTACCAACTCCCGCAACGCTTCCAGCACGGACAGGGGCATGGACTCGCCCGGTTGGGCCAGATGGCTCTTGTCGACTGCCGCGCAGAGCCGGCGCAGGTCCGTGGTACCGAGGCTGATCGGACTGCTCATGGCGGCACCACCTTTCCGGGCATGGCCCACAGGGTAGGCCGCGCATATGCCGGTGACGATACGCAGAACGTCACATGGATATGCGCCGCGCGTCGGCGCATTGTTCGACGGATCGAATTGCATTTCCGTCGAGGGAGATCCGTCATGAGAACAATCCAGTACGTCCGTACCGTGTTCGCCGGCCTGCTGCTCAGCGCCGCGACGTTGCTCGCGTTCAGTCCGGTCGCCATGGCTCATCCGGCACCACCGCCCGCCGACGGCGCCGGTGCGGCGACGGGTGTCCCGGCCGCGGCCCAGCCCGAGCCGTCGGTGGTCGTGACCCATCACGGTTCACCGGTGTGGACCTTCGTCGTCGTCGCGATCGTCGCGATCGCGCTGACCCTCGCGGTTCAGGTGCTGCTGACCCGGATCCGTCCCGCGCTGCGCCACCGTACGGTCCACGCCTGAGCCGACTTCGGTCATGTGGCCGTCGCCCGGAGCTCGCCCGTTCGAGCGGGGCCGGAGTCGCCGGACGCCGGCGGCACCCGTCGAGGGACGAGGAGCAGGGCGAGCCCGGCGAGCGTCCACGCGGCGAGCACCGCGAGGTGGTTGCCGCTCGCAGCGCCGTCGAAGAAGGCGACGCTGCGGAGCAGGTTTCCGCCGGCGCCGGGGGGCAGGAGCTGCCCGATGCCGCCGACCGGATCGGGCATCAGCTCGGGAGCGGCCCCGACCGCCGAGAACGGGTTGCCGATCAGCACCATCACCAGCGCGGCCAGCGCGATGCCCTTGGCGCCCAGCACGTGGTGCAGGCCGACGACCGTCGCGGCGATGGCGAGCACGGTCAGCGACAGCACACCGGCGTTGACCAGCCACTCGCCCTCGACTACGTCCAGCCAGCTCTGGATGATCGCGGTGGCGGTGAGGCCGGCCAGCACCGAGCCGACCACCACGAGCACCGCCTCGCGAACCCGCCGCGCCGCGATCATCGCCGCGAGGGCACCGGTAAGGATGCCGGCCAGCACCATCGGCAGCACGGACGAGGCCAACGCGGCGCCGCGCGGGGCGGGCACGACGTCGGCGACCGCAGCGGCGCCCTCCGGATCGGACAGCCCGGCGGCCGCGTGGTTGATCAGCTGGGCGACCGCCGGACTCGCGGCGCTGGCCGTGAGCACCTTCGGCCCGGACGGTTCGAGGACGAATGCGCCGTACACCTCGCGGTCGGCGATGGCGTTGCGAGCGGCCGTCTCGTCGACGTAGCGATGGACGTCGAACGCTCCGCGCTGGGCGGCCAACCGGTCGGCCGCGGCGGCCGCGCCCGGTCCGGCCACGCCGATCGGCAGGTCTCGCGGCGCCAGCCGGGCGTTGGGCCAGGCGAACAGCGTCAGCACGACGGCGACGGCCACGGGGATCAGCGCCATCGCGGCCAGAGGGACCTTATGGGTTCGCATCGTTGTCTCCTCCGTTCGAGCGGGACAGTTCGGCGAGGTCGCGGCAGAACAGCGCGGCGGTGATCCAGTCGAGGACGGCCCGGAGGCGACGCGACACGAAGGGGTGCCGGTTCAGTCGATGGCCGGCCGCGATCGAGCCGCCCGCCCGGTGACCGGAGAGGCCGACCATGCGGATCGGGTCGAGCGCCGGAGCCCGGTACCGTCGCGGCGGATTGCGAACGTTGACCGCGACGACGCGAGCCTGCTTGCGCACCGGCCGGCCGGCCGTGTCGCCGCTCGGCGAGCAGCGGGGGATCGCCGCACAGTCGCCGAGCGCCCAGACCCTCGGTGCCACCCGCAACGTCTCGTCCACCCGCAGGCGGCCGGCGTCCAGCGGCAGCCCCAGTTGCGCGAGCACGGGATGCGGCGTTGCCGGCGGACACCAGACGGCGGTGCGCGTCGCGATGCGGCGACCGTCGGCCAGCACCACGCCGGTCGGCGTCACCGAGCCGACCGTCGCGCCGCCGACGATCTCGACGCCGCGGTCGCGTAGTGCGCGGTCGCGCCGAATGGGGAGGTCGGCCTCACGGATCACCAGCCAGCGCGCGTGCACGTGCCGCAGCCGGGGGTGCTGGCGAAGCGCGGCGGCGCTCAGTTGAACCAGTTCGGCCACGGTGTCCACGACCGCGTGAGGCGCCCCGGCCACGACGAAGGTCAGCCGGTCGGCCGCCGAGCCCGGGTCGAAGCCGGCCAACTCGACCTGGCGCAGGACGTGGTCGCGCAGGGCCACCGCGGCGCGCAGGTCGTCCAGGCCGAACGCGTGCTCGGCCAATCCGGGCGCGGTGGGCGTCGGCCGCCCGGATCCGAGAGCGACGACGAGATCGGCGTAGGCGATCGCGCACCGACCCGTGTCGGTGGTCACGCTCGCGATCCGGCGGCGCGCGTCGAGTCCGGTCACCGACCCCACCACCAGGTCGGCGTGGGGGCACAGGTTCCGCAGCGGTACCGCGGCGCGGCGCGGCTCGACGCTGCCTGCCGCGACTCCGGACAGCAGGGGCCGGCAGAGCAGGAAGTTGTCCGGGTTCACGACGGTTGCGCCGCTACGGCCGAGTCGTCGCGCCACGCGTGCGCCGGCGAACCCACCGCCGAGGACGAGTACTCCACCGCGCGCGACGCGAGTGGGCGAGCGGTCAGCTGTCGAGATCACGGCAGGGACGCTAGGTAGGTCCGGGCGCTGTCGAATCGATCGAATACCTAGTCCGCCGGCTAGGTTCGGCCCCCTAGGTTTCGCCGGTGGGCCAGCTTAGGCTTGGCCATGCTCGTGGGTCGGGCGGCCGAGATGGACGCGCTTGATCAGCTTCTCGACAACGCTCGCGCCGAGCGCAGTGCGGCGCTCGTCGTGCGCGGGGAACCGGGGATCGGCAAGTCCGCGTTGCTCGCGTATGCCGCGGCGCGGGCGCGCGACATGAGGGTGTTGCGCTGTGCCGGCGTCGAGGCCGAGTACGAGCTGCCCTTCGCCGGTATGCACCAGCTGGTCCGTCCCTGCCTGCATCTGGTCGAGCGCCTGCCCGGTCCGCAATCGGCCGCCGTGCGCAGCGCCCTGGGCCTGAGTGACGGCGGGGTGGACGACCGGTTCCTGGTCTGCCTGGGTTTGCTGAGCCTGCTCGCCGAGGCCTGCGAGGACGCCCCGGTGCTGTGCTGTGTGGACGACGCCCAGTGGCTCGATGCCCCATCGGCCGAGGCGCTCAGCTTCGCTGTACGTCGGTTCGAGGCCGAGCGCATCGCCGTGGTGATCGCCGTCCGGTCGGGCGAATCGCCGTTCGAAGTACCCGGAGTGCCCGACCTCGAGCTGTCCGGGCTGGCCGAGCCGGATGCGTCCAGGCTGCTCACGTCACGGCTCGCGCAGGACGCCGCGCCCGAGGTGGTGGAGGGCCTGCTGGCCGACGCGCACGGCAATCCCTTGGCCCTGCTGGAGTTGCCGGCCGCGCTGAGTACAGCCCAGCTGCAGGGCGCGCAGCCGATCCTCGGGCCGCCCCCGGTGCGGCCCGCCGTCGAGGATGCGTTCCGGGCGCGCGTCTCGGCCCTGCCTGATCGCACCCGGCGCGTGCTCGTCATTGCGGCCGCCGACGAGCGCGCCGAGCTGCCGACGATCCGCGACGCCGCCGAGCGGCTGGGGCTGGCCGAGTCCGACCTGGCCGCCGCCGAGGTGGACGGGTTGATCCGGCTGGGTGACTCGGTGACGTTTCGCCACCCCCTGGTGCGTTCTGCGGTGTACCGGGCGGCCAACCGCGACGACCGGCGGGCTGCTCACGAGGCGCTGGCCGCGGTGGTGGCCGACCAGGTCACGTGTGCCTGGCACCGCGCGCTCATCGCCGAGCGGGCCGACGAGGGGCTGGCCGGCGAGCTCGAGGCGGCCGGTGTGCTGGCGCTCGCCCGCGGGGCCCAGGCGTCGGCGTCCGGGGCGTTCGAGCGGGCGGCCGAACTCAGCGTCGACCCGCTTCGGCGCGGTCACCGGCTGACCCTCGCGGCCCAGTCCGCGTTCGACGCGGGACGGCCGGATGCCGCGCTGGCGCTGGGCGAGCGGGCCCGCGGGTTCGTCAGCGATCCTCTGGACGAGGTCGCCCTCGTCATGCTCCGGGCCGGCGACGCCGGCCGCCGGGGGTCGCCGGCCGAGTCGCAGCGGCTGCTGGCGGCGGCCGCGCGCGAGGTCGCGGTAGCGGCGCCGGAACGGGCGAGCGAGTTGGCCCTGTGGTCGGTCATGGCCGCGCTCGGCGGGCGGCGGATCGAGACCGCGGTCGCCGATGCCGGTCAGATCCTGGCTCAGGTCGACACCAGCGGCCGGGAAGGGCGATTCGCCACGACGGTCGTCCGCGGGCTGTCCGCGGCCTTGGCCGGCAATGCCGCCGAAGCCAGCTCGATGTACAGTCAGGCTGAGCAGCAGGCGGCGGGCTTTACCGACGGGACGCCGCAGATACTCACAGCCTTCCTGGGTACCTTCACCGGCGACTTCGTCAGCTGCCGAACCGTCATGGAGCGGTCGGTGGCCACGGCCCGCCGGAACGGCTCACTGTCCAGTGGAGTAGGCATGTTCCCGTTGCTGGCGATCGCGCAGCTGGGCGATGGCCGGCTCACCGAAGCAGTCGCCACGATCGCGGAAGGCCTGGACATCGCCGGGCGGCTCGGCTTCGCGAACGACGAGACCGGCCTGCTGGCGCTCCAGGCGCGGATCGCGGCGCGCAAGGGCGACGAGCGATCCTGCCGGGAGCTGGCCGACGCGACACTGCGTCGCAGCCTGGCGGTCGAGTTGAACTGGGCCACCGAGTACGCGCGGCTGGCGCTGGCCGAGCTCGAACTCGGGCTGGGCAATCCGCAGGCCGCGCTGGAGCAGCTCGACCAGGTGGATCCCGGCCCGGTGCCGCCGATCGGGCTCCTCGCGACTCCCGACATCATCGACGCCGCCGTGCGAATCGGCGACGAGGGTCGCGCCCGGCTCGCCCTCGACCGGTTCGTCGACTGGGCCCCGGTGAGCTCGGCGCGCTGGGTGCAAGGCCTGGTCGCCCGCTGCCGGGCCGTGCTGTCCGGGCCCTCCGGCGAGACGGAAGCGCTGTTCGACGCCGCCATCCGCGACCACCTCGACGCGCCCGCGCAGGAGCTGGCCCGGACGCGACTGTCCTACGGCGAATGGCTGCGGCGCGAGCGTCGCAAGAGCGACGCCCGGGTGCAGCTGAACGCCGCCCGCGACGCGTTCGAGGGGTTGGGCGCCCGGCTGTGGGCCGCCCGCGCGCAGGCCGAGCTCGACGCGACCGGGGAGAAGGCGCGCAAACGCGATGTCACCACCCTGGAGGAACTGACTCCGCAGGAACTTCGCATCGCACAGCTCGTGGCCGACGGCGCCAGCAACCGTGATGTCGCCGCGCAGCTCTACGTCAGCCCCAAGACGGTCGAGTACCACCTGCGCAAGATCTTCCACAAGCTGCGCGTGAGTTCCCGGGTCGAGCTCGCCCGCGCCGCGCCCCGCACCCTGGTCGGTGAGGGCGCGAACTAGGGATTTCATCGACTCGACCAGTCGCCCGGCGCACTTGACTCGCCGCCACATCAGAAATCCGTGGAGGCGAGAAACGTGGCTGCATATCTCTATCGACTCGGCCGATGGGCATTCGACCATCGCGGCCGCGTCCTGCTCGGCTGGCTCGTGCTGCTCGGCGTGGTCATCGGCGGCGCGTCCGCATTCGGCGGCCAGTTGTCGAGCAAGTTCGAGGTCCCCGGCACCCAGTCGCAGCAGGCCCAGGACCTGCTGCACGAGAAGTTCCCCGGCGCGGGCGGCGCGTCGGCGCGGGTCGTGTTCGCCGCGCCCGAGGGCGAGCGGCTGACCGATCCGGGAAACCGGGCCGCCGTCGAGGCATCGGTCGCCCTCGTCAAGCACGCGGCCGACGTGTCCTTCGTGGTCGACCCGTTCCGGGCCGGCGCCCTGAGCCAGGACGCCCGGATCGGCTACGCGGACGTGGTCTATCCGGTTCCGGCCGACAAGATCGACCAGACTGCCCGCGACCAGCTCGAGCACTCCGCCGACCCGGCGCGGTCCGCCGGGCTGGACGTCGAGTTCGGGGGCGGGCTGGTCAAGAAGGAGAGCAAGGTCGGCTCCGAGAGCGTCGGCCTGCTGGTCGGGCTGATCGTGCTGGCCCTCACACTCGGGTCCCTGGTCGCTGCCGGACTGCCCTTGCTGACCGCAGTCCTGGGCGTGGGCATTGCCGGGGCCGCGCTGACCGCGCTGTCCGGTTCGATCGAGCTGACCACGACCGCGCCGACCTTGGCGACGATGCTCGGACTGGCCGTCGGCATCGACTATGCCCTGTTCATCCTGTCCCGTTACCGGCAGAACGCGGCCGAGGGAATGCCCCCGCGGGAGGCGGCCGCTCGGGCGACTGGCACCGCGGGCAGCGCCGTCGTGTTCGCCGGCGCCACGGTGGTGATCGCCCTGGTCGGCCTGGCCGTGATGAACATCCCGTTCCTGACCGTCATGGGCCTTGCCGCGGCCGGCGCCGTGGTGGTCGCCGTGCTGATCGCGACAACGTTGCTGCCTGCGTTGCTCGGCTACCTCGGCTACCGAGGCCTGCGGGTGAACCGGCTGCTGACTCCGCGACGCGGCAAGACGCGGGGCGAACCGCTCGGCCGGCGTTACGCGAGCTCCATCACCCGCCGGCCGTGGGTGGTGCTGGTCGCCGGGCTGGGCGCGCTGTTCGTCGCGGCCGGGCCGATGCTGCACCTGAAGCTCGGCCTGCCCGATGCCGGATCGCAACCCGCCGACAGCACGGAGCGCAAGGCGTACGACCTGCTGACCGAAGGTTTCGGCCCTGGTTTCAACGGCGTGCTCACCGTGGTGGTCGACGCCCCGGACGTGCCGCGTGCGCAGCAGAAGGCCCTGGCGGCCGGCGTGGCCGATGAGTTGCGGAAGTTCCCGCATGTCGCGGCCGTGTCCCAGCCGCTGCAGAACCCGCGCGGCGACGTGACGATCGTGAACGTCACGCCCACGGCCGGGCCTTCGTCGGACGAGACCCGCGACCTGGTCACGTTCATGCGCGACAAGGCGGGCGAGTTGCCGCCGGACATCGACGCCTACGTGACCGGCCGGACGGCGTTGAACATCGACACGGCCGATCAGCTGGCGGAGGCGTTGCCCAAGTACGTGCTCGTGGTCGTCGGCCTGGCCCTGTTGCTGTTGACGGTCGTCTTCCGATCCCTGCTCGTGCCGATCAAGGCCGCGCTCGGGTTCCTGCTGAGCATCGGCGCAGCGATGGGCGTGGTGGTCTGGGTGTTCCAGGACGGCCACCTCGCGGACCTGTTCGGCATCGCCCGCACCGGCCCGGTCGTGAGCTTCCTGCCGGTGCTGCTGATCGGCATCCTGTTCGGCCTGGCCATGGACTACGAGGTGTTCCTGGTGTCCCGGATGCGGGAAGCGTACGTGCGCTCCAACAATGCGCGGGAGGCGATCCTGACCGGGTACGCGCAGAGCGGACGGGTCGTCGCCGCCGCGGCCGTGATCATGACCGGCGTCTTCGCCGCGTTCGTGATCGACCCGGATCCGGTGATCAAGTCGATCGGCCTGTCGCTGGCCATCGGCGTGCTGGCCGACGCGTTCATCGTGCGCATGACGCTGGTGCCGGCGGCGATGGCCCTGCTCGGACGGCGCGCGTGGGCGCTGCCCCGGGGCCTGGCCCGGATCCTGCCGAAGGTCGACATCGAGGGCGAGCAGCTCGACCACGACCGCCCCGCGCCGCCGCGGAAGGTCCCGGTCTGAGCCGGCCCGGCGGTACGCCCGGCGGGTGTGGAAGGCGACGTTCGCGCCATCCACACCCGCCGTGGTGCGTCTAGGCCGGCCGGGCGCTGGAGGCGATGGCCGGATCCCGCCAGACGACGGCGGTGCCCTCGAGCACAGTGATCCCGTCCTGGTTGGTGATGGTGGTCGCGAGCGTCGTGACCGGCTTGTCGTCGCGGACCGCCGTGACCTCGGCGCGCGCAGTCAGCACGTCGCCCGGCCGGACCGGCGCGCGGAACGCCCAGTCGACCTGCAGGAAGACGCTGCCCGGGCCGGGCAGGTCCTCGGCCACGAGCGCGTTCAGCAGCCCGCTCGTGACGCCGCCCTGGACGACGATGCCGGCGAAGCGCGACCGCCCAGCGAGCTCCGGGTCGTAGTGCAACGGGTTGCGGTCACCGGTGATCTCGGTGAACAACTCGATGTCGCGAGCGCGCACCTTCCGGGTGCGGCTGGCCGTGTCGCCGATCCGCATCTCAGGCCACCTCCTCGAAGGTGGGTCGCGCCGCCACGAAGGCCTCGGTGGCCCACCAGCGGCGATACCGCTCCGCCCCGACGTGCTCGATCAGCCGGGAGGTCTGCGACCGGTGCGCGCGCAGCGCCGCGTACTTGCGGTCCAGCACGTCGCCGGCGCAGACGTGCACGTGGGCCAAGTCGTCGTAGTGTGCGGGCGCGGGCGGTCCGCCGTCCATCCACACACCGACTTCGGCGCAGGCCTCGCCCCACTCGTCCAGGAAGTCCGCGGTGAGCGCCGTGTACCAGAGCTGCCCCGGGCACCCGGCGTCCTCCCAGGCGCGGGTGACCCATCGCGAGACCGCGCGATGATCGGCGTGCCCGGTCAGGCCGTCGGGCCCGAAGGTCACGACAGTATCGGGCTGCACGTCGGCCAGCACCCGGCTGACCATCCGGGCTCCGACCTCGTCGTCGACCGTGTGCAGCGTCCCGTCCACGAGCGGCGCGCCGGCCGGGCCCAACCAGCGGTGATCGATCACGCCCAGCGCCGCCAGGCTGCTCGCGAGTTCGCCCTCGCGTAGCCGGGCCAGCCGCTCGGGCGGCAGCGCGGCCGGATCGTCGGTGCCGAGCTCACCGCGGGTGGCCGTGGCGACCACGACCCGCTGGTCGGCCTGGATGGCCGTGGTCATCAGCCCGGCCGACAGGTAGGCCTCGTCATCGGGATGG
This sequence comes from Jatrophihabitantaceae bacterium, assembly GCA_036558905.1. Taxonomy (GTDB): domain Bacteria; phylum Actinomycetota; class Actinomycetes; order Mycobacteriales; family Jatrophihabitantaceae; genus DASXRA01. Next base: position 41,464 of record DATBER010000008.1, read on the forward strand.
GCCCACACGCCCAGCAACGTCCCGGTGGCGCTCATGTTCGAACCTCCTCCGCCCCGGATCTGTACCGGGACGGGACGAGGCTGCGCGACCGGTCTTCCACGGCTCTTCCCCGCGCGGGAAGGCCGGGGGAAGGCGCTGTTCCTAGCGTCCTGGCATCCGAATGGACGCCGGTTCAGCCGGCCCACTGCACCTGGAGGACGCATGACCGCCACCGCCGAGAGCGCATACCGCAACGGAGTGGACACCACGACCCTGTTCGCCACGCTCGACGCCGTCAAGGGCCAGCCCGAGATCGCCAAGTTCCAGTTCCGGGCCAGCAACACGTGGGTGAACGGGACGCACAGCCGCACGACGATCTCCCGTTTCTACGGGGCCCAACAGGAGATGGAGCACAAGCAGCCCACGACACACGATGCCGACCATCCGGCCGTGCTGGTCGGCACCGACAACGCGCCGACACCGGCTGAGTACCTGCTGCACGCCATCGCCGGCTGCCTGACGGCCGGCATCGCCAACGTCGCGGCCGCTCGCAAGGTCGACCTGACCAAGGTCACCTCGACGGTCGAGGGCGACATCGATCTACTCGGCATCCTCGGGCTGTCCGGCGGATCGGTCCGCAACGGTTACGAGCAGATCCGCGTCACGTTCCACATCGAGGGCGACGCCGACGACGAGACGTTGCGCGGCATCGTCGAACAGTCCCGGCAGCGCTCGGCCGTGTACGACGCGCTGACGAGCCCGACGCCCGTCGTCGTCGACGTGGTGACGGGCTGAGCATCCGGCCAAGGGCGGGCCGGGCGATCCGGCCCACCACGACCAACCGAACGAGAGATCGTCATGAGCCGTGTAGACACCGTCGTCGTGGGCGCCGGCCACGCCGGGCTGGCCGTCAGCAACCTGCTGACGTCCGCCGGGCACGACCACGTCGTCCTGGAACGCGGGCAGGTCGGCGAGCGCTGGCGCAGCGAGCGATGGGACTCGCTGCATCTGCTGACGCCGAACTGGATGACCCGGTTGCCGGGCTGGCAGCAGCTGCCGCCGGGGCCCGAGGCGTACCTGAGCGCCGCCGGCTTCGTGCACCTGCTCGACCGCTACGCCACGTCGTTCGACGCCCCGGTCATCGAGCGGACCGACGTCGAGGTCGTGGGGCTTGCCCCGACCGGCGATCCCTACCTGGTCGTGACCGATCGGGGGACGTGGCGGGCGCGCAATGTCGTGGTCGCGACCGGCCCGCACGGCCGCCCGTACATCCCGGCCGCGGTCCGGTCCGGCGGCCTCGGCCCGATCGAGGTGATCACCTCGCAGCGCTACCGCAATCCGGCGCAGCTGCCCGCCGGCGGGGTGCTCGTGGTGGGCGCGTCCTCGTCGGGTGTGCAGATCGCCGACGAGCTCGCCCGCGCCGGCCGGGCGGTCGTCCTGTCCGTCGGGCGGCACACGAGGATGCCCCGCCGCTACCGGGGCATGGACATCTTCTGGTGGCTGCAGAGCACCGGGCGGATGGCTCGCACGATCGACGAGGTGTCGGATGCGGCCGCGGCTCGGCGAGAGACGTCGCTGCAACTGGCCGGTCGCAACGACGCGGAGCTCTTCGAGCAGAGCCTGGACCTGGCGACGCTGCAGGCCGTCGGCGTGCGGCTCGCCGGCCGGCTGCGTCAGGTCGGCAACGGGCGGGCAAGGTTCGGCGACGATCTCGCGGGCGAGGTCGCGATCGCCGACCGCCGCATGCACCGTTTCCTCAACGTGGTCGACGACTACGTCGACCGGTCCGGCCTCACCCGCGAGGTCAGCGACCCGGTGCGGCCCCGGCCGGTCGACCTGCCCGTCCCGGCCGAGACGCTGGACCTGACCGCCGAGGGAATCAGCAGCATCGTGCTCGCCACCGGCTTCCGCGCGCACCATCCCTGGTTGCGGGTGCCGGTGGTCAACCCCGACGGGTCGATCTCGCAGTACCGCGGCGTGACGGCCGCGTCCGGCCTCTACGTGGTCGGGCAGCGGTTCCAGCACCGCCGCGACTCAGGCCTCATCGACGGCGCTCGGCACGATGCCGCCGCGGTCGTCAGGCACCTGCTCGCGCGGGCCGCTGACCGGGAGTCGGTGGCATGACGGGCTACGACGTCGTGATCGTGGGCGGACGGGTGGCCGGCGCGTCGACCGCCCTGCTGCTGGCCCGGGCCGGAGTGCGGGTCGCGCTCGTGGAGCGATCCGGGCCGGGCCGGGACACGGTCTCGACGCACGGCCTGATGCGGGCCGGGGTGCTGCAACTGCGCCGCTGGGGCCTGCTCGACCGGGTGGTCGCCGCCGGAACGCCACCGATCGCCGGCACGGTGTTCCGGTACCGCGGCGGCCCGGACACGCGCGTGTCCATCCGCCCCCGGGCCGGGGTCGCCGCGCTCTACGCGCCTCGTCGCCATCTGCTCGACCAGCTCCTGGTGGACGCGGCCGCCGAAGCCGGCGCGGACGTAGTGCCCGGGCTGACCGTCACCGCTTTGTGCCGCGACAACTCGCGGGTGGGCGGAGTGCACGCCACAGGGCGCGACGGCCACTCCGTCACGTTGCCGGCCGAGATCACGGTCGGCGCGGACGGCGTCCGATCCACCGTGGCCGACCTCGTGTCGGCGCCCGTGGTCCGGCGTGGCCACGCAGCCTCGGGGGTGCTGTACCGCTACGTCGCCGAGCTGCCGACGGACGGGTACGAGTGGGCCTACGGCGATCACGCCGCTGCCGGGCTGATCCCCACCAACCACGGCCAGACGTGCGTGTTTGTCAGCACGACGGCCGGCCGGATGCGCGCCCTTCGCCGCCTCGGAGGTGAACAGGCATTCGGCGTGCTGCTCGCGGCGGCCGCGCCGTCGCTCGTCGATCGCGTCGGCGCCGCCCGACCGGCGAGCCGCTTGCACGGGTGGGCCGGAACGCCCGGATACGTCCGCCGTTCGTGGGGACGGGGCTGGGCGCTGGTGGGCGACGCCGGCTACTTCAAGGACCCGATCACCACCCACGGGATGACCGACGCACTGCGCGACGCGGAACTGCTCGCCGACGCGGTCCTCGCCTCTTACGGCGGCCGGCTGCCGCAGCCGGTCGCGTTGGCCGGTTACCAGGCCGCCCGCGACCGGATGTCGGCCGAGCTGTTCGCGGCGACCGAGCAGGTTGCCGGCTACGACTGGGACGTACAGCGAGTGCAGGGGCTGCTGCGCCGGGTCAGCTCGGCGATGAGCGACGAGGTCGAGTACCTCGAATCGCTGCCGGATCGTCGACTTGGCCGGTCTTTACCCCGGTCTGTGCGGGCTGACAGCGTCGCGAACGCGCGGTTAGCTTGACGCCGACGGAAGGTCGGGGGCTATGACGATCGACGTCAGGTTGCTCGGGGGATTCCAGGTCGTCGTGGACGGGACGCCCGTCCCGTCCGAGGCGTGGTCACGTCGGCATGCGGCGTCGCTGGTGAAACTGCTCGCGCTCGCACCGGGCCGACGGCTGCACCGCGAGCAGGTGCTCGAGGCCCTCTGGCCCAGGCTCCCGATCCAGGACGTCGCGCCCCGGCTGCACAAGGCCACGCATTTCGCCCGCCGGGCGCTCGGCCCGGCCGCCGTCGTGTCCCGCAGCGAGATGCTGCTGCTGAGCGAGGACGCGTGGGTCGACGTCGACGAGTTCCGGGCTCTCGCCGGGCGAGCCCTCGACGGCGGCAGCGCCGACGCGGTGACCGCGGCGATCGGTGCCTACCGCGGGCCGTTGCTGCCCGACGACCTCTACGCACCGTGGACAGAGGACGCCCGGTACCGACTGGGCCAGCTGCATCTGGACCTGTTGCGCCGGGCCGGCCGCTGGGACGCCGTGCTGCACGAGCAGCCGGCCGACGAGCAGGCCCACCTCGCGCTCATGCAGACCCGGGCCGACCGCGGCGATGTGCGCGGGGCGCTGCGCCAGTACGAGCGGATGGACCAGGCCCTGCGCCGGGAGCTCGGCACCGTGCCGAGTCCCGATGCCCAGCGCCTGCGCGACCGGATCGAGGCCGGCCTGCGTGGCCCGCCCGCCGCGGCGAAGCCCACCGGCCGGCGACTGTTCGGGCGCCGCGACATCGGCGACCTGGTGCGGGAGCGGCTCGACCAGGCCGCCGACGGCCGGGGCAGCACGCTGCTGTTCACCGGGCCGCCCGGAGTGGGCAAGTCGGCCGTCCTCGACCTGGTCGACAGCTTGGCCACCCGGCGCGGCTGGCGCGTGGGGCGCGGCACCGCCTCGGCGGTCGAGGAGCCCTGGCCGTACGCCCCGGTGCTGGAGGCGCTCAACGACCTGTGCCGCAAGCATCATGCGCTGCTCGACGGCCTCGACGACGCGTACCGCGTGGAACTCGAACGCGCCCTGTCCGGGCAGGACGTCAGCTGGAGCGGGGAGTCCGGCCACCAGCGCCTGTTCGTCGCGGCGGCCGAGCTGGTCCGGCTGGCCGCGGCCGGGCACGGGCTGGCGATCGTGGTCGACGACGTCCACGAGGCCGACGACGCCTCGCTGCGGCTGCTGCACTACCTCGCGCGCTGCGCGATGACCGAGCCGGTGCTGATCGCGCTCGCGCACCGGCCGCTCGGGGGCCAGCCGCTGCGCCAGGTCGCCGAGAGCCTCGTCGCCCGGGGTACCGGTACCCAGGTGCCGCTGGCGCCGTTGTCGGAGAGCGCGATCCGGCAACTGCTCGCCGAGCGCTACCCGGACCTGAGCCGTGACGCGATCGACCACGCCTGGGCGGCCAGCGGCGGCCTGCCGTTCATCGCGCTGGAGCTGGGCCGCAGCTCGGCCGACGGCACGCCGGCCGTGCTGCCCGTCCTGCCCGCCGCCGTGCAGACCACGTTCGCCCGCTTGGCCCTGCTCGGCTCGACCTTCAGCACCGACGAGCTGCTCGCCGTGTCGGGTGTGGACGAGGACGAGGCCTACCACCAGCTCGACGTGGCCAGCGGGGCGATGCTCGTGGAACGGGCCGACACGGGTTACCGCTTCCGGCACGCGCTCGTGCGCGACGCGCTCCGGCTCGCGATGCCCCCGGGCGTCGAGTCGGCCGCCCGGCGGGAGGTCGCCGAGGCCCTGGCTGCGACAGGCGCGCCACCCGGCCGGGTCGCGCGGCAGTTCCTGGCCGCCGGGCTGGCCGAGCGGGCGGTGCCCTACGCGTTGCGAGCCGTGGAGACCGCGGGTGCGCTCGGTGCCTACCGCGACGGGCTGAGCCTCGTCGACGCCGTCCGGCAGTACGCCGGCCCGGCCGAGTTGCCGCGGTTGCTCGCCCGGCGCGGCGACCTGCTGCTCGCGCTCGGCGATCCCGCAGCGGTCGCCGCGTACCGGGAGGCGGTCGCGGTCACCCAGGGCACCGAGCACCGCTTCGTCCGGGCCCGGCTGGCGCGGGCCGCGGGATTCGCCGGCGACCTGGACACGGCCCGGGCGGCGCTGGCCGGACTGACCCTGGAGGGCGACGCGGCCGACGGCACGATCCTGCGCGCGCAGGGCAACCTGGCCTACTTCTCCGGAGACGTCGACACCGCCTGGAAGATCGCCGGTCAGGCCCGGGAGATGCTCGAGTCCCCGAGCGACCCGTGGCACCTGGTCGACCTGGTGACCCTGCAGGGTCTCATCGCCCACAACCGCGGCGAGTGGTTCGAGCGGTTCCGGCTCGAGCTGCGGCGGACCCAGGGCAAGGAGCGGCTGGTCACCGCGCTGTTCGACGCGCACCTGTGCGTCGCCGAGTACCTGCTCTACGGGACGGTCCCGTACGCCGAGCTCATCGCCGACACCGAGGAACTGCGCCGCCAGGCGGCCCAGGCCGGCGCCCTGCGCGGTGTCGCGTTCGCGACCGCACTCATCGGGGAGGCCGCGATGTTCACCGGTGATCTGGAACGGGCCGAACGCGAACTGGTCGAAGCGGTCGACCTGCATCGCGACGTCGACGCCCCGGCCGGTGAGGCCCATGGGCTGCAGCGGCTGGCCGAGGTGCGCCTGGCGCAGGGCGACAAGGCGGAGGCCGAGCGACTGCTGCAGCGCGCGCTGCCCCTCGCCCGGTGGTCGGTCGTCGCGTCGCACCTGCTCTACCGCATCTACGGCACGATGATCGCCGCCATGCCGGATCCGGCGACCGCGCGGGCCGTCGTCGACCGGGCGGAGGCCACGTTGGGGGAGACCGACCGGTGCGTGTTCTGCCAGGTGATGCTCTCCGTGCCGGCCACGATCGCGTGTGCCGACTACGGCGACATCGACGAGGCCCACCGCCACCTCCGGGCCGCCGAGCGGTCGGCCGCCCGCTGGGAGGCCAGCGCCTGGCAGGCCGCGATCTGCGAGGCGCGGGCCCACGTGGTTCGCGCCGAGGGACGCGACGACGAGTTCGCCGACCTGCTGGTGCAGGCGTCCCGGCTCTACCGTTCCGCCGGCCACCATCGCGACGCCGCGCGCTGCGCGGCGGCGAGCGCCGACCGGGCCGGCCTCAGCCGAATACCTTCTTGATCGCCTGGAGCCGGGCCAGGCCGTCTCGGCGGTCCGGTTCCAGGTAGCTGCCCTCGGTCCACTCGTTCCACGCGTTGATGGTGGCGATCTTGATGGTGGTCTCCGGGCGGGCCAGGTACTCGCGCGCCGCCGCGAGCGCGGCCCGGAACTCGTCGGGCGTGTTGCCGGTCAGGATGGTCTCGAAGGGGTAGCCGATCTTGTCGAACGTGTCGGTCTGCGCCGTCCGCGGGCTGGCGTCCCAGCCGGCCGTGACGTTGGGCAGGTAGGGCACGCTGAACTGCGCCTGGACGTCGGCCCAGCCGGATTCCGCCGCCGTCCGTACCGTACGGTACGGCGTGCTGATGCCCTGGAACTTGTCGTACTCGAAGTGGATCCAGGTGTAGTTGGTGACGCTGTCGAAGCCCATCGTCTGCACCAGCCGGCTGGCGTCGGCGACGAACTGGGTGACCACCGCGTTGAGGTGCAGCTCGCCGTGGCCGGCCGCCCGGGCCCGGGCGCGGAAGTCGTCGAGCGCGGTCCGGACGTCGGCCGGGCTGCCCAGGCCGGCCTGCAGGATGCCCAGGTCGTAGAAGGAGAAGTACGGCCGGCCGCTCACCCGCCAGTACGACGGGTGGCCGAAGTAGGTCGCGATGACGTAGTCGGTCATGGCCCGGAACGAGTCGGGCTTCGTCGCGCCCGGGATCAGCGTCTCGTACGGCGAAGCAGTGGAGAGGCGCGCCCGCTTCTGGGGGTAGAGGTCCCACCAGTCCTGGTCGGCCCACATCAGCGCGAACTTCAGCCGCTGGTTGTTGGCCGCGCGCAGAAATCCCTGCTCGAGGGCGCGCTGCAGGAACGGGGCGTTGTCGTACCAGTACCAGTCGAAGATGAACGCGTCGAGGCCGTGGTCGGCGGCCGCGTCGATCTTCTGGCCCATCACCGCCGGGTCGCTCTCGTCCTGGTAGCCCCACATCGGAACCTTGGGCTGCTCGTGCCCGGGGAACCGCGGCGTGGCGTCCCGGACCAGCCGCCACTCGGTCCAGCCGGCGCCGTGCCAGCCCTCGTTGCGCACGTCGACGTGCCACTGCGGGAAGTAGTACGCCGCCACCTGCAGGCCGTCGTCCCGCGGCGCCGGGGCGGCCGCCGCCACTCGTGGGGACGACAGCGCCAGGCCGGCCAGTCCGGTGGCGGCGGCGCCCTTCAGGAACGTCGATCGGCTGATGTTTCGACGCAGCAGTGGTTCGGTCATGAGGCTCCTCGCGATGTCCTCTCGTAACCCGTCCAGGTTCGTCTCTTCGAGCAGAGCGGTCGGGTTCGCCGTCTACAAGGCGGTAGCGCAAGGTCGGCCGATATCGGTCGATTCCTTGGCGCCGTGACCAGCTCGTTCGACCCGGTCACCACGACCGCGCTGCGTCTGTCGATCACCGACTCGAACGAATACGTCCTAGTGTCCCGCGGGACACTAGAAGACGAGCTGCTGGCCGCCGTCCACGTCGTAGGTGGCGCCGGTCAGCGCGGTGTTCGTCATGAGATGGACGGCCAGCGCGGCGACGTCGCCGGGGCCGACCACGCGGCCGATCGGCAGGCTGGCCTGCAGCTCGGCCCGCCGGGCGTCGATGTCGTCGCCCAGCAGTCGCGCCGACAGGTCTGTGTCGACGAAGCCGGCGGCGACCACGTTGACGCGGATCGGCGCGATCTCCACGGCAAGCGTCCGGGCGAGGGCCGGCAGCCCCGCGGTCAGCGGCGCAATGATCGAGAAGCCGATTGCCGCTTTGCGCCCGCCGGTGCCGCCGATGAGCACCAGCGATCCGCCCGGCTGCACCCGCCCGACCGCGAGCCGGGCGACCTGGATCGGCAGGAACAGGTGCTGCTCCAGGTCACGGCGCGCCTCGTCCAGGTCCAGCTCGGCCAGGGGCGCGTAGTACGGGCCGCTGCCGCTGACCAGCACGTGGTCGATCGGCCCGGGCAGCTCGTCGAAGAACTGCGCGAGCCGATCGAAGTTGGTCACGTCGAACGCCGCGGTGTCGAGCGCGTCCACCTCGTCGGCGGCTCGCTCGAGACGCTCGGCGTTGCGGCCGGTGATGACGACCCGGGCGCCTTCGGCGCGCGCTCGGCGGGCAGTCTCCAGGCCGATGCCGGCGCTGCCGCCGAGCACGACGACGGTCTGCCCGAGCAGGGCCGGCTCGCGGGCGGCTGCGTCGGTCATGGCTCCTCCTGCGGTCGTGGTGGTCTCGGGAAGAGTGTCGTCCCCTCGGCCGGGCGTCGCGCCCGTCGATCACCCGGGTGCTAGCTGTCGCGCAGGGCGGCCCGGGTCTCGTAGGCCAGCGTGCCGGCCGCGACCAGTGCGACCACCGCGCCGTAGCCGAGGGACGTGGCGCGCAGGCCCTCCGACGTGATGACCAGTCCGGCCACCAGTGCCGGGATGCTGAACGCGAGGTAGCTGACCACGTAGATCGCCGAGATCAGCGCCGCCCGCTCGTGCGGCGCCGCGAGCTGACTCACCGTGCGGAACGCGCCGAGGAAGGCCGGCCCGAACCCGGACCCGGCGACCAGCGCGCCGAGCACGAACACCGTCAGCGACGACGAGGCGAGCGCGATCAGGAACAGCCCCGTGCCAGCAGACAGCAGCACGGTGCCGAACGTCGCCATGTACTCGGGCACGCGGTGCCGGAGCAGGATCGACGCGACGGCGGCCGACCCGGCGAACAGCCCGAGGACCAGGCCGACGACCGCGTGGTTGTCCTGGCCGAACACGCCGGCCAGCAGCGAACCGCCGACCGAGAGCATCAGCCCGCCGAGCATCCAGGTCGACACCATGGTCGGGACCGCGTGGGCGAACGCGCGCCGGGCCGAGGTGGGAACGGCCACGCGCGGGCGCAGCGCGGCGCGAACACCCGGGGTCCGCCGGACGGTCTCGGGCAGGACAGTCGTGGCGAGCGCGAGAGCCAGGAACAGCGCGGTGAGGATTGCGAACACGAGCCGCGTCGGGTGCGGGCCGTACTGGATGAGCGCGCCGGTAGCCGCGGCCCCGACGCCGAGGCCGCCGGTCGCTGCAGCACTGTTCGCCAGCGAGCCGAGCCGGGAGTTGCCGGGCGGCTGCAGATCGAGCAGGTACGCACCGAGGACGCCGATCGCGGCACCGGTCGCCAGCCCCTGCACGATGCGGGCGGCGAACAGTGCGGCCACGTCGTTCGCACCGAGAAACACGGCCATCGCTCCGGCCTCGACGACCAGGCCCGTGGCCAGCACCGGCCGGCGGCCGAGGAAGTCGGACAGCCGCCCGACCGTGAGCAGGCTCAGCAGCAGGGCCAGCACGTACACCGAGAAGATGGCGGTGAGCGTTATGGCCGAGAAGCCGAATTCGGCCTGGTACACGGGATAGAGCGGGCTCGGCGCACTCGACGCCGCGAGCAGCGTCGCCGTCGTGCCGGTCACCAGCCAGAACGCCACGGACCGCGGCAGCACGTTGTGGGTCCGGCGCGGTCGGGTCGCGACCACCGGCGGCGGTGAGCTCTGCAGCAGAGTTGTCATCTTGGGCTCCGGGTCGCTTATCGTTCGATTAGAATCGAATGGTTGCAACCCGGCTGCCGCGAAAATAGTTCCAAGAAAGTCGAACTGTGATGACCGCCACGACCCGCCACCTGCCGCACCCCGACCTCGCCGAAGTGCAGCTGTCCGCCGTGCTGTTCGCGCTGAGCGACCCGGCCCGGCTCAAGCTGGTGGCCGAGCTGGCCGGCCAGGGACCGTTGACGGTGGCCCAATGCCAGGCGCACGACCCGGACGTGCCGAAGTCGACGTTCTCGCACCACCTCAAGACGCTTCGCGAGGCCGGCCTGATCCGCAACGAGCCGGCCGGTCGGCAGCGCACGATCACCTTGCGCCGGGCCGAGATCGACGAGCGCTTCCCGGGCCTGCTCGACGCCGTGCTCGCGACCGCCTAGCTCGGCGTCTAGCTCGGCGCCTTGCTCGGCGCCGGCGGGTCGGACGGTCCGAGTTCGGTCAGCCGGCCGTCGGTCAGCGCGGCCGGCGTCAGAGTGCGATAACCCACCGAGTCGAACACGACGATCAGCTCGTGGTCGTCGTGGTGGAGCAGCGTGCCGTCACCCCAGAGCCGGTGCCGGACCCGCCGGCCACGGTCGGCCGGCTCGGCGTGGACAGCCGCCTGGCGTCCCGCGTCGATCGCCCGGTCGTTGTCGCAGTTGCCGCAGGGCGGGTCGTAGTAGTCGCCGAAGTAGGCGAGCAGCTCGGCCCGGCGGCAGTGCGTGGTCTCGGCGTAGGCGCGGGCGGCCTGGATCCGGCTGGCGATCACGGCCTGGCGCCGCTGCCCGGTGGCTTCCAACCGGACGGCCGCGTCGGAGGGCAGCACGTGGCAGGTGACCGTGTTCGCGTCGATCGTCACGATGCCCACCTCGCCCAGCTCGGCGAGCACGCGCTCGACCGCCGGGCGCGACACCCGGCTGGCCTTGACGAGGTCCTCGAGGGCGACCGGCTCGCTCGTGCCGTCGAGGACGTCGACGACCGCGTGGACGTCGCCGGCCCGCAGCCGCGAGCGGGTGGCCAGCAGCCGGGGGATGCGGATCGTGCGCGGATCGTGCACGAGCACTGCGGCGGCGGGATTCCCGTCCCGTCCGGCCCGGCCGATTTCCTGGTAGTACTCGTCCAGGCTGCCCGGGACGCCGGCGTGCACGACCGTGCGCACGTCGGGCTTGTCGATCCCCATGCCGAACGCGCTGGTGGCCACCACCACGTCCAGCGAGCCGCCGAAGAAGCGGTCCTGCACCTTCGCGCGCTCGGCGGCCGGCAACCCGGCGTGGTACGGAGCGGCCGTGAACGCGGCCTGCCGCAGCCGGTCGGCCAGGCTCTCGCAGCGCGCGTGGGTCAGCGCGTAGCCGAGGGCCGGCGTCTCGTGCGCGATGATCACCTCCACCACCCGGTCGTCGACTGCCTGCGCCTCGGGCAGGTGCTGGCGCGTCGTCCGAACGGCCAGGCTCAGATTGGGCCGGTCGAACCCGGTGACCACCACAGCCGGCTGCTCCATCCGCAGCGCCCGGGTGATGTCGGCCTGGACCGGGGGAGCGGCCGTGGCCGTCAGCGCCAGCTGCCGGGGCTGCCCGAGCGCGGCGACCGTCTCGGGCACGCGCAGGTACTCGGGGCGGAAGTCGTGACCCCACTGGCTGACCAGGTGCGCCTCGTCCACCACGAACAGGCCGACCCGGTCCGGACGGTCGACCAGCCGCTGGTGCGTCTCGGGGTTGTGCAACTGCTCGGGGCCCAGCAGCAGGAAGTCGAGCTCGCCGGAGTCCAGTGCGGCCAGCGCGGCCCGGCGGTCGTCGCGATGCTGCGTGGAGTTCAGCATCGCCGTGCGGACCCTGTCCGACAGAGCCCGCAACTGGTCGCGCTGCAGGGCGATCAGCGGCGAGATCACCACGGTCAGCCCGCCCAGCGCCAGCCCGGCCACCTGGTAGATCGCGCTCTTGCCGCTTCCGGTCGGCAGGACGGCCAGCGTGTCTCGACCGGCCATCAGCGGAGTGAGCGCCCGTCGCTGCGGTTCCCGCAGCCGGATGCCGAACACGTCCGCGGCGATGCGGGCGGCGTCGTTCAGCGATGGCGAGTCGGACACGGTAAGAACCTAGACGTCGTTGCGGCCGTTCTGAGGAGGCGATGTGGCAGTCGACGATCGGGTGGTGCTGGTGACCGGTGCGTCGCGGGGGATCGGACGGGCGGTGGCGGCCCGGTTCGCCGAGGGCGGCGCGACGGTCGTCGTGCACTACGCGGTGAACGAGGCCGCGGCGCAGGAGACGCTGGCCGGCCTGCCGGGCACCGGCCACCTGGCGATCGCGGCCGACCTGGCCGACCCGCACGCGGTGGCCGGGCTCGTCGCGCAGCTGGTCGCGGCCCGCGGACGCATCGACGTGCTGGTCAACAACGCCGGCATCTACGAGGCCCATCCGGTGCTGTCGACCAGCTACGACGAATGGCGCGATGCCTGGCGGCGCACGCTGGACACCAACCTCGTCGGCCCGGCCAACCTCATCCACGAGGTGGTGCCGCACATGGTGGCGCAGGGCGGTGGGCGCATCGTGAACGTCTCGTCGCGGGGCGCGTTCCGGGGCGAGCCGATATGCCCGGCCTACGGGGCGAGCAAGGCCGGGCTGAACAGCCTGGGACAGTCGCTGGCCCAGGCCCTGGCCCCGCACGGCGTCTACGTCACGACGGTGGCGCCCGGATTCGTCCAGACCGACATGGCGGCCGAGATCCTCGACGGCCCGGGCGGGGACGCGATCCGGGCGCAGAGCCCGATGCAGCGCGTGGCCACGGCCGACGAGATCGCCCGGGTGGTCGTCTTCCTGGCCGAGCCGGGGTCGGAGACGACGACGGGCGCCATCGTCGACGTCAACGGGGCGTCGTATCTGCGCACGTAGTCGGTAGCGTGCGCAGTGCCCTCACCTGCGTAAGGAGCCAGCATGTCGGTGCTTCCGGAACTCGCCGCGGCCCTCGCGTCCGGGACGGTCGAGATCGTCGATCTCACCGCGCCGTTGTCGAGCAGTACGCCCACCCTCCAGCTGCCGCCGCAGTTCGGTCAGACCGCGAAGTTCGAGTTCGAGGAGATCAGCAACTACGACGACCGCGGACCGGCGTGGTACTGGAACAACTTCCGGACCGGCGAGCACACCGGTACGCACCTCGACGCGCCGTGCCACTGGATCAGCGGTAAGGGCGGCGAGGACGTCGCGTCCGTGCCGCTGCGGCGGCTGATCGGGCCGGCCGCGGTGCTCGACTTCTCCGCGCAGGTCGCCGACAACCCGGACTTCCTGCTCGAGGTCGACGACATCCGGGCCTGGGAGAGCGAGCACGGACCGCTGCCCGAGGGCGGCTGGCTGCTGTACCGCACCGGCTGGGACGCCCGGTCGCACGACCAGGCGGCGTTCCGCAACGCCGACGAGAACGGACCGCACACCCCGGGCGTCTCGGTCGAGTGCGCGAAGTGGCTGGCCGAGGAGTCGCCGATCGTCGGCCTCGGCGTGGAGACGGTCGGTACCGATGCCGGTGCCGCCGCCGGGTTCGACCCGATGTTCCCGTGCCACACGATGATGCACGGCGCCGGCAAGTACGGTCTGACCCAGTTGCAGAACCTGGCGCAGCTGCCCCCGACCGGTACGGTGCTCGTCGCCTCGCCGTTGAAGATCGTCGGCGGCTCCGGCAGCCCGGCCCGGGTGCTCGCGCTCGTCGAACGCTGATGACGGCCGCGCGGGCGGTCGGCACCGTCCTCGCCGGGCTGGGCGTCGACCACGTGTTCGGCGTGGTGGGCTCAGGCAACTTCCACGTCACGAACGCCCTGATCGCCGCCGGCGTGCGCTTCGTCCCCGCCCGGCACGAGGGCGGCGCCGCGACGATGGCCGACGCCTATGCCCGGATGAGCGGCACGGTCGCCGCGTTGACGGTGCACCAGGGCTGCGGGCTCACCAACGCAATGACGGGAATCGCCGAGGCGGCCAAGAGCCGCACTCCGCTGCTCGCCCTGGCCGCCGACGTCACCGAGAAGCGCTCGAACTTCTACGTCGACCAGGACAGGCTGGCCGAGTCGGTCGGCGCGATCGCGCTGCGCGCCGACTCCGCCGACAACGCCGCCGCCCTCGCCGCGCGGGCGTTCCACCTCGCCCGCGACGACCGGCGCACGGTCGTGCTGAACCTGCCGCTGGCCGTCCAGGCGGGCCCGGCTCCGGACCCGACCGTGTCCCCACGGCCGCGCCCGCCCGAGCCCGGTCCCGACGAGGCCGGCCTGGCCCGGCTGGTCGACGCGCTGATTCGTGCCGAGCGCCCGGTGTTCGTGGCCGGGCGCGGCGCGCGTGCGCCCGGAGCACGCGAGGCACTGCTCGAACTGGGCGACACGTGTGGTGCGCTGCTCGCCACCAGTGCCGTCGCGAAGGGCTTGTTCCACGGCGGTCCCTGGTCGCTCGACGTCTCGGGCGGGTTCGCCTCGCCGCTGGCCGCGCAGCTGATCCGTGACGCGGACCTGGTCGTCGGCTGGGGCTGCGCGCTGAACATGTGGACGACCCGGCACGGCCACCTCATCGGACCGGCCGCCACCGTCGCGCAGGTCGACCTGGACGCCGACGCGCTCGGCGCCCAGCGTCCGATCACGTTCGGGGTGGTCGGCGGCGTCACAGGAACCGCGCGCGCCGCTACGACGGCGATCGCGACCCGAACCGGCTACCGCAGCGACGAGGTCCGGGCCGCCATCGCCGAGCGAATCCGCTGGCGCGACGTCCCGTACGAGGACACGTCGACGTCCGAGCGCATCGACCCGCGAACGCTGACCATCGCGCTCGACGATCTGCTTCCGGACGAGCGGGTGCTCGGCGTCGACTCGGGCAACTTCATGGGCTACCCGAGCATGTTCCTGTCCGTGCCGGACGAGTACGGCTTCTGCTTCACCCAGGCGTTCCAGTCGATCGGCCTCGGTCTCGCGACCGCGATCGGCGCTGCGCTGGCCCGGCCGGATCGCCTGCCGGTCGCCGCGCTAGGCGACGGCGGCACGTTGATGAGCGTCGCCGAGCTGGACACCGTCCGACGGCTGGGCCTGCCCATGGTCGTCATCGTCTACAACGACGACGCGTACGGCGCCGAAGTGCACCACTTCGGGCCGGACGGGTTCGACCTGTCGACGGTGCGCTTTCCGCCCACCGACATCGCCGCGATCGCGCGCGGCTTCGGCTTCGACGCCGTCACCGTCAACCGGGCGGGCGACCTCGCGGCCGTGCGGACGTGGCTCGACGGCGCGCGGGACCGCCCGTTGCTGATCGACGCGAAAGTCACCGCCGATCGCGGATCGTGGTGGCTGGAGGAAGCCTTTCGCGGCCACTGACCGGCGATCACCGGCCAGGCTAGGCCCATGGATCTGTCGACGCTGGTTCGCCGGTACGCGCAGCGGTTCGCGGCACTGGGCGGCGACGAGCATCAGGTCGGCTCGCCGCTCGGCGCGTGGCTGGTGCTCGCCCTGGCGGCGCCGACCGCGGACGGACAGTTGCGCGCGGAGATCACCGACGCGCTGGGCACCGATGTCGAGTCGGCGCAGCAGCTGCTCGCCGAGCTGCTGAAACAGCCGGACGACGCGGTGGGTACCGCGCTCGCAGCGTGGTCGATACCCGGCCTGACCGGGCTGGACACTCGACCAGGCCGAGGAGTTCGGACGGGATCGAGACTTCCCGGTTCACGAGTACATGTTCGCCGCCCGTCGATGCCGGCTCGCGTCGACGCGCGGTGACTGGGCGAGCGCCGAGCACAGGCTCGTCAGCTGGTGGACGGGCAGGGCGATCCCGGCATGATCGGTCGCGAGACCGTTCCCGTCCTCGCTCGGGTGCTGGTCCGCCGGGGCAGTGACGAGGCCGAGGCGTGGCTGGCCCGGGCCGCCGAGCGCGCCGACCGGGCCGACGTGCCCGAATGGCTGGTGCCGACCGCGCTGGCCCACATCGAGTTCGCCTGGCTCACCCGTCGCGACGGCCTTCCCCCGCCTGACGAACACTCACGTCGGGCGCGGCCACGCTCGACGACCGATCGGGTGCGTGCCGGCCGTCCGGGCCGATCGCGCCCGTTACGGCCAGCGTGATGACCGCGATGAGGGCGATCAACGCGGCAATCCAGACGCGGACGCTGATGCGGCGGGCAACGGGGGGCAACGGCTCGCCGTGCCGCCGCGCCAGCGTCGTGACCAGTACGACCACGCCCACGGCTATGCACAGGTCGGCTGTATTGCTCCGACCCGGCGTCCCGTCCGGGACGAAGTCGACCACACCGCGGGCGCTGCCCGGTGCCGTCCAGTCGTGCAGGCCCAGCCGGTCGAGGATATTGCTGGTCCACCCGCCGATGAGCAGGCCGCCGCCGAGCAGTACGCCGGCCGGGCGGGGTCGGCGGGCCAGCCACCACCCGGCGACGAGCAGCGCAATCACGCCCAGGACGTCGAAGACCGCGCCGGCGACCGGGTGCGCGAACCACGATCGAAACGCCGGCCCGAGCAGGATGTACCCGCCGCTGTTGATCAGCACGCCGTCGACGTGTCGCCACGCCCACCACTTCGCGGCCTGGTCAGCCACCACGACGGCCGCGACGACAACGGGCAGGTGAACCCGAGCCATCCACCCAATCTAGGTCGGGCACGCGCTAGTCGTAGTTGCGGCGCACGCTCGTTCCGACCTGCGACAGATCGGCGCCGTAGACGTGCAGCGAGATGGCCGTGATGTCGCCGATGTTGCGGACGCGGTGGATGTCGCCGGGCGGGGCGAATCCGCTGACGTCGCCGGGACAATTGTCGTTCTCGCCCAGTGGGTTCAGCTGCTCGTCGAAGAGTTCTTCGTGCTCGATGCCCTGGATCACGCCGAACACGCACCAGCTTATGTGGTCGTGGATCCGCGTGGCCTGGCCGGGCAGCCAGACGAGGGCGACGACGGAGAACGAGCCGTCCGCCTCGGCATGCAACAGGTGACTGCGGTAGTGCGCGGGGTCGCCCTCCCGCTGGGCCGGCGTCAGGATGTCCGGTCCGGGAAGCTGTTTGCGTAACCGGTCGGCGACCCGGCGGGTGATGTGCCCGTCGTCGGTCCGCGAGGTGATCGTCGCCCGCAGGCCGGCGACCAGATCGTCGAGTTGCGTGGTCAGGGTGGCGGTCATGAAGTGCCCCTCGGTTGGGAATCGCGGACGAGGCGGACGTCCAGTTCGACGTCGACGCGCCGTCCGATGAGAAAGCGCGGTGCGCGGACACCGGCCGCGCGGCGGTCGAGCGTCGCGGTCGCGGTGAACCGGCCGGACGCCGTCTCGGTGACGTGCAGGGTGAGCTCGACCGGTGCGGTCGCCTCGAAGGAACCGTGGACGGTCCAGCCGGTCGCGGTGCGTTCGGCCTGATCGGCCCGGAACGTCCATCGCGGGTGCGAAGCGACGTCGAGTAGCTTCCGGCCCCGCAGGTCGGCGTCGCGCCGGGCGTTACCCGTTGCTATGCCGGCCGGGTCCAAAGTGGCGGTCAGCGAGGTGACCACACCGGCCGAGTCGACCTCGACGACGCCGTCGACGACCGGGATCGTCCCGCGCACTCGCCATACGCCGAGCTCGCGCACCGAGAACGCCGCGACGGTGTCGGCTACGGCTACCCGCCAGCGTTCGGTGGCGGCCGGACGATAGTCCGATGTGGTGGTGGATGTCGTGAACATGTCTGCTCCGAATTGCTTGCTGGATAAGGTCAACGCCGATATTCGGCGGCGGGACGTCCGGCGACATCAGGGAAAGCACGCAATCTCGATACGGAAGCGGGCTGTGCGGCTGCCACACTTCGCGTGTGAGCGACTCGCCGCTCCTCGGGCGGGAACGGGAGCTGGCCGACATCGACCAGCGAATCGACCGTGCCCGACAAGGGCAGCCGGGCGTGCTACTGGTCGCCGGAGCGGTCGGGATCGGCAAGACCTCGCTGGTCCAGGAGGCGGCGCGGCGGTCCCGGTCGGCCGGAATGGTGGTGGTGTCGGGCCGCGCGGACGAGTCGGCGGCGCCGGCGCTGTGGTTGTGGGAACGGGTCTTCGACCGGTTGGGCGTGGACGCCGGCGCGGCGACGGCGGTCGCGACCCCGGCGGCGGAGGACGCGGCAATTCAGCGTTTCCGGACGCTGCACCGGCTCGCGGCTGCGGTCGCGGAGCGCGCGCCGCCTGCGGGACTGGCGATCCTGCTCGAAGACCTGCAGTGGGCGGACGAGGCGTCGATCGCGATGCTGCGGGCGATGGTCGACCACCTCGGCGACCAGGCGATCCTGCTCGTCGCAACGCATCGAGATGTCCCGATCGGCGGATCCGGGGCACTTGCCGAGGCGCTGCCGGCGCTGCGATCACGACCGGGGGTCGGCACGGCGTGGCTGCGGCCGCTCGAGGCGCCGGCCGTGCACGGCGTCCTGCTCGGCGAGCTCGGCGATCCCGTGCCGGATGCGGTCGGCGAGCTGGTCGCCCAGCGGACGGGCGGCAACCCCCTTTTCGTGCAGACGGTGGCGCGGCTGCTGCGGCAGCTCCCGCCGGCCGGCCGGGACGTCGGCGCGGTCGAGTGGCTGAGCACCGAGCCCGAGCTGCGCGGTGTCGTTGCGGCGTGGGCGGCCACGCTGTCGCCGCGTTGCCGCGAGGTACTGGCTGCGGCCAGCGTGGTCGGCGAGCAGTTCGGCGGCAACGACATTGCCGCGCTGCTCGACGAGGACGCGTCGGCTGCCATCGAGGATGCCATCGCCGCCGAGGCGATCGTGGCAGCGAACGGCGGCCGGTTCGAGTTCAGTCACAGCCTGGTCCGCGACGCCGTGTACGCCGAGCTGCCGGATCGGCGGCGCCGGGAACTGCACCGGCGGCTCGCGGCGCGCCTCGAACGCCACGCCGGTGACGGCCACGCCGCAGAGATCGCCGAGCACTGGTCGCGGGCCGCCATCGACGACGCCGAGCTGCTCCGCGCCGTCGAGTGGTGGGCGCGCGCGGGGGCGGCCGCCGACCGGAAGGCCGCGTGGTCCGACGCCACCCGGTTCTACGCCGCCGCGGTCGACGCCGCCGAGCGAGCGCACGCGCCGGAGGCCCAGCTCGCCGGAGGGCTGGTGGATCTGGCCCGCGCCGCCTACCGCGCCGGACGGTTGCCCGACGCGGTGCAGGTCGCGACCCGTGCCTCGATCACCGCGCAGGAAGCCGGTGACGCCACAGCCTTGGTCGACGCGGCCCTCGTCGTGCAGGGGATCGGCAGCCCGCCGGTGAACGTGACGCTGCTGGAGCTGGCCGATCGTGCCCTACCCGCGGCGGCCGACGCAGCGACGCGGGCCCGGCTGCTGGCCGTCCGGGCGTCGGCGCTGTCGGCGCTGGACCGGGTCGAGGAGTCCGTCGACCAGGCCGACGCGGCGTTGCACGAGGCCCGTGAGTCGGGTGATCCCCTCGCCGAGCTGGACGCGCTGCGGGCCCGGCACCTGGTGCTGGCCGCCCCGCGCGAACTCGACGAGCGGATCACCCTGGCCGAGCGGACCCTCGCGCTGGCCGGCCAGCTCGCCTCCGATGCAGCTCGCATGTGGGCGTTGCTGTGGCTCGTCGACGCCGGCTTCGCCCAGGGCGACCTGGCTGCGGTGGACGCCCGGATCGGTGCGTTGCAGCTGCTGAACGAGTCGAGCGGGCTCGCCCTCGGACGCTGGCACTTCCACCGGCTCGAGGCCAGCCGCTGTGCGGTGATCGGCCAGTTCGCGGACAGCCGCAAGCACGCGGATCTCGCAGCGGCCGAAGCCCATGCGCTCGGCGATCAGCTGATGGTCGGGTTGACGCAGACGTTTCTCGTCGAGTTCGCCATGATGCTCGGCGATCCGGACCAGCTGCCGCCGGAGTCGGCCGACATGTTCCGGTTCGCTCCGCGGCTTCCGCTCGTCGACGCCACGCGGGCCCGTCTGCTGCTGCTGGGCGGTGAGCGCGACCGGGCCGAACGCATCTACCGAACGGTCGCCGCCGCCCTGCCCGGTCTGCCCGACAACGGTCGCAAGCTGCCGACGCACGTGCTCACCACCGATCTCGCCATCGCGTTCGACGACCGCAACACGGCAGCCTGGCTGTACGACGCGCTGCTCGAGTGCCAGGGGACGTTCCTGGCCGGATCGGCCGGAACCGTGTTCTGCCACGGCCCGGCCGACCTGGTGCTCGGCCGTCTCGCCGCTACCGCCGGAGAGCTCGACACTGCGCTGCGGCACATCGACGCGGCCGGGCAGGCGGCCGAGCGCAGCGGAGCGGTGCCCTACGTCGCGCTGAGCAAGCTCGCCGCGGCAGAGGTCGAGCATCGCCGTGGCGACGACGACGGCCGGTCGCGCCGGCTCGCGAGCGAAGCCGCCGAGCTCGCCGACAGTCTCGGGATGCCCGGCCCCGCGGCGCGAGCCCGCCGGCTCGCCGCGGCCGGCGCACCGGGCCCGCTGACCACCCGGGAGCAGGAGATCGCCCAGCTCGTGGCCCGCGGCCTCACCAACAAGGAGATCGCCGCCCGGCTGGTCTTGTCCGAACGGACCGTCGAGTCGCACATCCGCAACGCCATGCTCCGACTCGGGCTGAACCGGCGTGTCCAGCTCGCCAAGTGGACATCGACTCACATACCGGAGCAGGGATAGTCGGTCGCGGTTGCCGTCCGTACGTTGCCGTACGCACAATGAGACCTCAGCGTGCGGCGGGGGTGGGCATGCGGTTCTACGAGGTAGCGCCCGTGGGAGGTCGGCGATGGCCGGCAGGTACCGAGCGCTGCTGATCGGAAACTCCACCTATCCGGCCGACGAGCACAACCTGCAGCCATTGCGCGGTCCGGTGAAAGACATCGCTGCGCTGAACCGCGCACTGGTCGACCGCGACAGCGGCCTGTTCTCCGACGTCGACGTCACGCTGCTCGCCGAGGTCACGTCGTCGCGAGCGTTGCGGACCCTGAGCCGCTTCTTCGCCGAGGCCGGACGCGACGACGTCCTGCTGCTCTACTTCAGCGGGCACGGCAAGATCGACCAGTCCGGGCGGCTGCACCTGTGCATGCAGGACACCGAGACCAGCGACCTGCTCTCGACCGCGGTCAGCAACGTGCGGATCAACGAGTTCGCCGACGCCTCGCGGGCCCGCAACATCGTGCTCATCCTCGACTGTTGCTACGCCGGCGCCTTCCGCGGCGCCGACCTGGGCGACGCGGTCGCCGGACCGGGCCGGTACGTGCTGTCGAGCTGCCGGGGGACGCAGCTGGCGAACGACGCCACCGTCGAGAACGGCACCAGTTTCTTCACCCAGCACCTCGTCGACGGCCTGCTGACGGCGCGCGACTCCGACCAGGACGGGTACGTCTCGTTCTCCGACATCTACGCGTACGTCGACCACCGGTTGCGGGACGAGGGCAAGCAGATCCCGGCGCGGCGGGTCGACGGCGACGGGGACCTACGGCTGGCGAAGCGCCCGCCTCCGGCAGCCGTGCAGCCCGCTCCGGAGCCGGACACGA
>DATBER010000009.1:0-35146 GCA_036558905.1 Jatrophihabitantaceae bacterium
GACACGTCCGTCTACTCGCTGTACGAGTGTGGTGTTCAGAGGGGCGCGCTGCGCGCATGTATGAGGCGCGCTCACCAACCTCATTAGGCTGGGAGGCAGAGCCGGCACCGGGTGAGAGCGCGATCGTGAACTCGTCGATCAGCCCGGCGTTCACGTACTCCAGGATCGTGGCGCCGCCGCCCGCGATGCGGACGTCTCGGTCGCCGGCGGCCGCGCGGGCCTGGTCGAGCGCGGGCTCGATGCCGTCGTTGACGAACTGGAAGGTGGTCCCGCCCGGCCGCTTCCAGGGGTCACGCTTCTCGTGCGTCACGACGAAGACCGGCGTGTGGAACGGCGCCTCCTCAGGCCACGCCTGCTCGCCGGCGTCGAACATGCGCTTGCCCATCACGCTCGCGCCGGTGCGCTCGAACGTCTCCCGCGCGATGTCGTTGTCGCGCCCTTCCTCGCCGCCCTCGCCGAGCTTCAGGTTCTCCCGGAAGAACCGCAGCGGGAAGATCCACCGCTGCAGCTCCATCCACTGCTGCCCCATCAGGTCCTCGACGGACTCGGGCGCGATGAAGCCGTCCAGCGACATCGACACGCTGAAGAACACGTTCCCGGCCATCAGCCCTCCGCTCCCTTCCGAACGATCTCGGTGACGTAGGCAGCCAGGTTGCTCAGGGTCTGCTGGCCACCCTCGATGGCGTGGTACTTCTCGACCGCCGTGTCGCGCAGTCCCTTGGTGGGAAACACCGTGCGCATCTCGATCCGGGTCGCCGCGCCGTCGGGCTCGAACGTCAGGACCGACTCGAAGGCGTTCGGGTCGCCGCGGGATTCACCGTGTAGCAGGGCGATCCGCTCCGGCGGGGCGATCTCGGTCCACGAGATCCACTCGGTGTAGTCCGTCCCGTCGGGTCCGTGCATGACGAAGTCCCACTCCCCGCCGACGCGGAACTCGAAGGACCGCGTGGTCGTGGTGAACCCCTCCGGTCCCCACCACCGCGACAGGTGCCGCACCTCGGTAAACGCCTCGAACACCAGCTCCCGGGGGGCACTGATGACCCGGGAAATCACGATCTCGCGGTCGGCCGTCGCTGACTGCGCCGGCGCGTCCCGTCCTGTCGCTGCCATCGCTCACTCCTCCTGCCTTGCCTGCTTCAGGTCCTGCATGTATGCGTCCAGCCGGTCGAAGCTCTCGTTCCAGAACCGCTCGAACCCGCTGGTCCACTCGTGGACCGGCCGCAGCCCGCGGGCGTCAAGGCCGTACAGGCGCTGCTTGCCCGCCTTGCGGTCCCGCACCAGCCCGACCTCGCGGAGCACCCGCAAGTGTTTGGACGCGCGCGGCTGGGTCATCCCCAGCTCCTGGGCCAACCCGGTCACCGGCCGCTCACCCGCACGCAGCAACATCAGGATCTCCCGGCGCTGCGGCTCGGCGATCGCGTTGAAGACGTCCGACGTCGTCGCTGCTCGCGCCATGGCCGCCATCATATGCCCATATCGGCATGCGTCAAGTCGAGATACCTGCTCCACGAGCTTGACGTCCACATCAGCACCTGGACAACACCGGACCCGACCCCGCAATCGAGATCGTGGCCAACATGTCAGCTAGCGGCGCAGGTCAGCGATACATCGACCAGTGTCAATACGATGTGGCAGACTGATTGGCATGCCTGCCGCGCGCCTGCCCCTCGTCACTACCGAATTCGCGGTCTGCTGCGCCCCCGCCGGCGAGGCCATCACCGCCGCCGACGCTGAGCAACTCGCCCTTCGGTTCAGGGCCCTTGCCGACCCCACCCGGGTCGGGCTGCTGTCCCTGATCGCCGCCCACGACGACGGCGAAGCCTGCATCTGCGACCTCATCGACCCGGTGAGCCTGGCCCAGCCGACCGTGTCGCACCACATGAAGCAACTCGCCGACGCCGGCCTGGTCACCCGCGAGCAACGCGGCAAGTGGGCCTACTACCGCATCGTCTACGACGCCCTCACCGCCCTCGCGGCCGCCATCACCCCCACCGCGCAGCGCGCCGCCTAAACCGACGGAGGGACTACGGATGCCCGGTGCCAGCGAGCAAACCCACCGCGTCAAGCACCTCAACGCCAACTGGCAGCCCAACTATGACCTGCCCGACGGCCGGTTCGAAGTCATGATCGTCACTGACGACGACGAACAGCACGTGCTAAGAACCAGCCCCGCGACCATGACCGCCCTGGCTGCGCTGGCACAAGGCGGCACCACACTTGCCTGGGATCCAACCAACCGAACCCTCATCATCGCCAACATCGTCGGAACCATGCCCTGGACCCGCCCGGCCTCAACGGAGTAGGTCTGACACGCGGATCGAGGCCGCGGACCTTGTTCGCTGGCAGCCAGCCAGTGAAACCGGCACCTCGACAGCGAGACGACATCGAGCCTGCAGCGATCCCTACCGTTGCCGACCCTCGAGGGCGCCTGCCCTTTCACCCAGGCCCGGAGCCCCTCTCGCGTCCGCCTGTCCCGGGGATGACGCCTACCCCATCGGCACTGCAGCAGCGGCGGGAGGTCCGCGGCCTAGCCGTCACACTCGGCCGACTGCCGAGCTTCAGATGATGACGGTTGACGTCCTGCGACGCCCCGTATCAGCGACCAGGCCCTCAAGCTGGAACTACCCCAGCTGATCGCGGCGGCGGATCAGCGTGGCGATCTCGGCGGTATTGCCCGCCAGTTCGATGGCTTTGTCGTACGCCGCGCGCGATTGCTGACTGCAACCCAGCCGTCGTAGCAGGTCGGCGCGCGTCACGTGGTAGGCGTGGTAGCCGGCCAACTCGTCCTCGAGACGGTCGACGGCCGCCAGCGCCACCTCCGGCCCGTCGAGCTCGGCGACCGCGATGGCCCGGTTGAGCGCGATGACCGGCGAGGAGTCGAGACGGACGAGCTGGTCGTAGAGGGCAACGACCTGCGCCCAGTCGGTGTCGCGGACGTCGCGGGCGGAGGTGTGCACGGCGTTGATCGCGGCGAGGATCTGGTAGCGACCCGGAGCCACCCCGGCGGCAGCAGCAGCGAGACGCTCGCGCACCAGCCGGTGCCCCTCGGCGATCAGCGCCCCGTCCCAGGCCCCCCGGTCCTGCTCGCCGAGGGCGACCAGTTCGCCGCCAGCCGACACCCGGGAGGTGCGGCGGGCCTCGCTGAGAAGCATCAGCGCCAGCAGTCCGGCCACCTCACCGTCATCCGGCAGAAGGGCACGGACCAGGCGAGTGAGCCGGATCGCCTCGGCCGTCAGGTCGTGACGTACGGGATCGGTGTCGGCGCCGGTCGCCAGGTAGCCCTCGTTGAAGACGAGGTAGAGGACGGCGAGCACGCCGGAGACGCGGGCCGGAAGATCCTCCGCGGACGGCACCCGATACGGGATGCGAGCCGCCTTGATCTTGGCCTTCGCGCGGGTGATCCGCTGACCCATGGCACTCTCCTGCACCAGGAAGGCGCGGGCGATCTCGGGCACGGTCAGACCGCCGACCATCCGCAGCGTCAGCGCCACGCGGGTCTCCATCGCCAGCGCCGGGTGACAGCAGGTGAAGATCAGCCGGAGCCGCTCGTCCTCGACGGCGCTGACGGCATCGACAGGCTCGGGCGGGTCGTCGTCGTACAACCTCTGCGCCTCCTGGTGTTTGTCGTCGCGCTTGCTCTCGCGCCGGATCCGGTCGATGGCCTTGCGGTTGGCGGTGGTGGTCAGCCAGGCGCCGGGGTTGGGGGGTACACCGTCGGACAGCCATCGCTCCACGGCGGTCGCGAACGCCTCGGCCGCCGCCTCTTCGGCGATGTCGAGATCACCGAAACGCCTGGTCAAGGCGGCGACCACCCGGGCCCACTCCTCGTGGTGCGCCCGGGTGATCGCCTGCTGGGCCTCGACCACGCTCACAGGAACGGCCGCACCTCGATCTTCCGATCGCAGACCTTCGACGCCTCGGTGGCGAGCTTGAGCGCCACATCCAGATCGGGGGCCTCCCACACCCAGACTCCGGCGAGGTATTCCTTCGACTCCACGAACGGCCCGTCGGTGAACACCGCCTGCTCGCCCCGGTTGTCGATGACCGTGGCCGCGTCGGTGTCCGCGAGTCCGCCCGCGAAAACCCAGTAGCCCTCGGCGATCAATCGTTCGTTGAACGCACTGATGGCCGGCTGCCGGTCCGTGCTGCCGGGATTGCTCTTGTCATCGATCACGGAAACCAGGTACCGCATCGCGGATCATCTCCTGTTTACGTGGGGCGCCCTTTGTGGACGGCCGCTCACCTCTGCTACGAACGCTGCTGCCCCGATCCGACATCGCCTCCCGGACTTCATTCAAGAACTTTCCGGCCGCGAGACGGTTTCGGGGTCGACTGTGCCAGCAGGAAGATGGCGCATTTGTACAGGGCAGCTGTAGGTACGGCGGACGAGGAATTCGTGGGCCCAGCCCTTCCGCTAGCCGCGACGCGCGTCGGCTGCGTCCTGAAGGACCTTCGCGACCTCCGGGTGCCCAGTCTCCAAGGTGCGAAAGGCGTTGCCGAACATCATCCAGACGACGCACGGTTCGACGGCCAGAACCCATGCAGTCCTGGGGGTGTTCTCGATCATTGCGATTTCACCGAAGTAATCGCTCGGACCCAGCGTGCGTACGACGTTGCCGCGACGTTGCACCTCCGCAGTGCCTTCGGCCAGGACGTAGAACGCGTATCCGGGCGCGCCCTCGCTGACGATGGGGAGACCGGCCGGGACTTCCGCAACCTCGAACAACTCTGCGAGGTCCTTCAACTGCTCGCGATCCAAGGACGCGAGGAGCGGGACCGATGCGAGCTGCTCGGGTGTCGGATGCGGCCGTCCGGAGTCGGAGGTGTTCATCGCGTCAGTATCGGCTAGCTCGTGGTGGTGCGACAGCCCAACGACTTGCGGCTTGCTCGAAGTCGGACGGCGGGATTCGCCCGATTGTTTAGAAGCAGGACAACTCAGGCCGACTATCCGATGAGCAGCACGTCCTTCTGGGAAAGGGCGAGCGTCAGGCCACTGGTGAGGACGGGAGCGCCGCGGCTCTCCTCGGGACTCCCGTCGAGTGCGCAGCCCATGTCGAGCTCGCGGCCGTCGGAGTTGGCCAGCATGAGATCGACGGCGGCGCCCGCACTGTGGGGCGCGAGCTCGGGCGGCGAGACGAAGCGGCTGGCGGCGCCGTGGATCTGCCGGGACGTCCAGTCGGGGTGGGCGGCCGGCAGGCGATCGGCGTAGCCGGCAAAGTACTGCCGCTGCAGGGCGGGTGGCCGGTGGAGCTCCTCACCGGTGTCGTCCACCGCGACCGCGGCGACACCGGCGTCGGCCATCAGAATGATCTGTTCCACGGCACGGCCGTCGACGCTTGCCCTAACCGCCTACGGGCAACGCTGGGCCGAGGTAGTCCATCCGAGGTTGGACAACGGTCACTCGACCTCGACGTAGTCGCTCATCGCCGCGGCCACCCGGAGCGGGCCGACGGCGTCTTCGTGACGGCTTTGCCGCTGCAGCACTCGGCCCAGCATCAGATGCGCGTACGCCTCGCTCGGGTCACGGTCGATCACCTCGCGCAACGTCGCCTCGGCTTTGGTCAGCTGCGCCGAGTGGTAGTAGGCCCGGGCTAGCAGCAGCCGGGCCGCCAGGTTGTCCGGTGCCCCGGCGACCACCTCGGCCAGCCGCTTGGCGGCGCTGATGTAGTCGCCGGCGTCGAAGAAGACCCGGGCGCTGTCGTAGCGCTCAGCCAGCGTCATCGGGTCTCCCGGGGGACGTGCGGCATGATCGCGTTCGGCGGGATCACGCCCAGGCGCCCGGCCTGGTAGTCCTCGACCGCCTGCACCAACTCGGCGCGCGAGTTCATGACGAACGGGCCGTAGTGCACCATCGGCTCGCCGATCGGCTCGCCGCCGAGCAACAGCACCTCCAGGGAATGGGTTCGGCTGTCCTGCGTGGTGTCCGCGGCGAGCGTGATCCGGTCGCCCGGGCCGAACACGGCGAGCTGTCCGCCGTGGATCGGTTCCGCTTTGGGACCCACGGTGCCCGAACCGGTGAAGACGTAGGCCAGCGCGTTGTACGCCGGCTGCCAAGGCAACGACAGGCGCGCACCGGGCGCCACCGACGCGTGCAGGAACGTGATCGGGGAATGCGTCGAGCCCGGACCCTTGTGTCCGTCGACCTCGCCGGCGATCACCCGGAGCAGGGCACCACCGTCGTCGCTGGCGAGCAGCAGCAGGTCGCCCGCCTCGACCGGCTGATACTTCGGCGTCAGCCACTTGTCCTTGGCCGGCAGGTTGACCCACAGCTGGAACCCGTTGAACAGACCGCCCGCCTCGACCAGCGCCTCGGGCGGGGTCTCGATGTGCAGCAGTCCGGACCCGGCCGTCATCCACTGGGTAGCCCCTTCGGTGATCAAGCCACCGCCGCCGTGGGAGTCCTGGTGCCGGAACTGCCCCTCGATCAGGTACGTGACCGTCTCGAACCCGCGATGCGGGTGCCAGTCGGTGCCCTTGGGCTCGCCGGCCGCGTAGTCGACCTCGCCCATGTGGTCCATCATCACGAACGGGTCGGTGTACTCGTAACGGATCCCGGCCATCGTGCGCCGAACCGGGAAGCCTTCTCCCTCGAACCCGGTCGGCCCGGTCGAGATCGCCAGCACCGGTCGTTCGGACTCCTGCAGCGCCGCCGCGCGAAGACGGGGCAGCGTCAGGGTGTCAGCAGTAACCGCAGCCATCGCCGAGCCTCTCTCGTTTATTGACCAATCAACCAACGGGCTGGGCGGGACGAGCATTCCCGGCGCGCCTAGACGCGCGACGTCTTCTCGGCCCACTGCCAGAGGTAGACGGACGCGAGCGTCCGGTAAGGGCGCCACGGTTCGGCCGTTCGCTCGAACTCCGCCGGGGTCGGCGGCTTGGGCAGGTCGTACACCCGGCCCACGGTGTTGCGGAGTTCTAGATCGCCGACGGGCAACACGTCCGGCCGGTACAGGTGGAACATCAGGAACATGTCGGCGGTCCACGTGCCGATGCCCCGCACCGCGGACAGCTGGGTGACTACGTCCTCGTCGGGCAACTCGTGCAGGCGGCCCAGGTCGAGCTCGCCCGAGATGATGTGCTCGGCGAGCGAGCGCAGCGACGCCGTCTTCGCCCTCGAAAGACCGGCGGCCTGGCGCAACTCGTCGGGGTCGTCGGCCAGGATCTCCTCCGGCGTCGGTGGCCGGCCGCCGAATCGCTCGCTCAGTCGCCGGAAGATCGCGCGGGACGCGTAGTTCGAGATGTTCTGGCTGACGATCGCGCGGACGAGCACGCCGTAATGGTCGGACGGGATGGTCGGATCGCCGGGGCTGTCCGGGTCGGGCGGCAGCTTCGGTCCGACGCCGCCGGAGGCCTGTACGACCTGGTCCATGATCGCGGCCAGGACCGGATCGGCGCGGCGCAGATGCTCCTCAGGCGTCCGCGTGCGCTTTCGCGTCCGCGCCGGGTCAGCCGGGGTCGTCACGTTGGGCTCCTTGTCGGCGGCCCGCCATCTCCCCGAGACAGTAGCGTCAACTCTCTACTTGCGCTCCTGCGCAAGTAGAGGAGGCAACGACACAGTGACATCGACTTCGAAGCCGGCGACGGACAGCACGCGCGTGGTCGTGGGCGTCGACGGGTCCGAACCGTCGCACCGGGCCCTGGAGTGGGGGGCGTTCCTCGCCCGGACCATGGGCGCGCGCTTGGAAGCGGTCATCGCCTGGCAGCTGCCGGCCAGCTACGGGCCGTCCACCGCCGACTGGGACCCGGAGGCGGACATGGCGGTCGTGCTGCGCGACAGCGTCGAGACGGTGTTCGGCGCCGACCGTCCGGTGCCCCTGGACACCAGCGTGCGGGAGGGCGGCGCGGCCCACGTCCTGCTGGAGGCCGCCGAGGGAGCGGATCTACTGGTGGTGGGCAGCCGTGGCCACGGCGGCTTCGCCGGGTTGTTGCTCGGCTCGGTCAGCGCCAGCGTGGCCGAACACGCGCCCTGCCCGGTGCTCGTCGTGCACGGCGACCAGGGCCCGCCGCCCCGGGTGGCCTGACGGCCGTCATCCGACCCGGGCGATGACGTCCGGGGTGAGCTCGGCGAGAGAGTCGAGCACCACGGCGGCGTGGGCCAGCGCCTCGGCGGACGGCGGATAGCGGCGGCTCGGCACCGCGACGAGGGTGAGCCCGGCCGACGCCGCGGCGAGCATGCCGTTGCCGGAGTCCTCGACCGCGACGCAGGACGCCGGCGGTACTCCGAGCCGGTGCGCGACTGTCTCGTAGACGTCCGGAGCCGGCTTGCCTCGCTCGACTTCCTCGGTCGACACGGTGGTTTCGAACAGGTCCTGCCAGCCGATCGTCGCGAGCACGGTGTCGATCAGGCGCCGCGGCGACGAGCTGGCCAGGCCGAGCTGCCACCGCCCGGCCAGCCGGTGCAGCACACCATCGGCGCCGGGGAGCACCGGCACCCGCGCCGCGTATCGCCTGGCCATCTCGTCGATGACGGCCTCGGCGACGCGCGGGGCGGGCAGTTCGACGTGCATCTCCTCGCTGATGTAACGCGCCCATTCCGCGGTGCTCATGCCCAGCAGCCGGGACTGGGAGTCGGCCGGCCACCGACCGCCGTGCTCGGCGACGAAGGCCCGGCGAACCTCCTCCCAGGTCGGCTCGGAGTCGACGAGCACCCCGTCCAGGTCGAACACGATCGCGCTCTCCACAATGAATCATCATGCCGTGGCCGTAGCGGTTGACTTGAAGTTCGGTTCAGCTCCTACCGTCGCGGGACAAGGTGTACGCGATATGGAGGGAGACCGATGACCCGGCTCGATCTCGGACCACTCGGGGTAGCCATAAACGTCAAGCCGGACGAGAGCCATCTGGCCGAGGCGAAGCAATTGGAACACCTCGGGTGTCAGACGATCTGGCTGCCCGGCGGACAGATCGACCGCCTCGACCGGATCAGTCAGCTCGTCCGCGCGACGACCATCGCTCGGATCGCGCCCGCCATCATCTCCCCGGATGTCTACGCGGCTGACGACGTCGCCGAGCTGCACGCCGACCTGCAGGCCGGCGCCCCGGGCCGATTCGTGGTCGGTCTGGGCGGCTCGCAGCAGCCGCGTTCGCTCGACGGCCTGCACCGATACCTGGACCGGCTCGACCGGGCTGTCCCGCCGGTGGCCGCCGAGCGTCGACTGCTGGCCGCGCTCGGTCCCCGCAAACTCGACATCGCGCGGACGCGGTGTGCCGGCGCCATCACGCTGCTGGTCACACCGGCCTATACGGCTGAGGCTCGCGCCGCCTTGGGCGCGGAGTCGACGCTGGTCGTCGACCAGTTCGTCGTGCTCGACACCGATGCGAACCGGGCCCGGCAAGCGGCGCGTGGCCACCTCCGGTTCCTCGCCGGGGTAGGTGGGTACCGCGCCAACTTCGCCCGGATGGGCTTCGACGACAACGACATCGCCGAGCTCAGCGATCGCCTCGTCGACGGGCTGGTGGCGTGGGGCGACGCCGACGCAATCGGGCGGCGCATCGACGAGCACCGGGCGGCCGGCGCCGACCACATCGTCGTCACCGTCGTCAGCGAAGGCGATCAGCCCGGCCTGCTCGACGTTGCCGAACGGCTATTCCCTGGAGGGAATTGAGCCACCCGGCGGGCGTCCGCAGCATCGAGGGATGACCAACATCGATACCGAACATCTCGTGCGTCAATACGTCGCGGTATGGACAGAACCGGATCCAGCCGCGCGGCGCACCGCGATAGAGCAGCTGTGGACCGAGGACGGCGCTCACGTGCTGCATCCACCGGCCGAGATCCGCGAGGCCGCAACCACGCTCGGCTTCGTCCGTCCGACGCTGGAGGCCCGCGGCTACGACGAACTGGAGGCGCGGGTGACCCGGGCCTACGACGCCTTCGTCGCGCCGGGTGAGTACACGTTCCGGACGAGCGGCCCGGCCGTCCGGTTGCACGACATCGTCACGTTCCGATGGGAGATGGCGCCGGCCGGCGGCGGTGCGGCGGTCGGCGGCGGGCTCGATGTCTTCGTGCTCGACGGCGGACGAGTGCGGACCGACTACCAGTTCCCGGACCTATGACGCGACCGCCGGCCGTCGAGACGACGCAACTCGCAGCGCCGAGGCGGTCGCGGCGTCGGCCGGCAGGAACGCCTCGAGCCGGAGCTCGGCGAGCGTGATATCGACCGCCGTGGCGAACGTCGTCGCCGTCGTCACGAGGCGCAGCTCGCCGAGCGACGTCCGCAGGCGCAACGGCACGGCGAAGCCGAGGTAGTCGTCGTTCGGCTCGACCGCCGGCACGTATCCGCGCAGCTCGGCCTGCAGTTGCGGTAGATGCCGCGTGCCGTTGAGGACGTGCTGGGCCCAGTCGGTGAGGTTGACGATCCGGGGCGCCATGCCGGCCGGGTGCAGCGCGAGCCGGTACGCGTTGCACCCGATGCCGACCAGGTCCGGCGCGGCCCCCTCGGCGACCAGCGCCAGGCCGCTGTTCGCCGCGACGATGTCGCCGTTGCGGTCGACGACCACGGCCGGGTACGGCTCGTGGCCGGCCAGGATGTGCTCGATCGCCGAGCGCACCGGGGCCAGGTCCGGCGCCGTCCAGGGTGTCTCGGCGTAGGCCGGCGCGTACCCGGCGGCGAGCAGCAAGTCGTTGCGCTCGCGCAGCGACAGGTCGAGCGACTCGGCCAGCCGGATCACCATGGCCCGTCCGGGGGTGGACCGGCCGGACTCGATGAAGCTGAGATGCCGCTGCGTCGTGTCGGCCCGAAGTGCCAGATCGAGCTGGCTGACGCGCCCGCGGATCCGGTGCTGACGGAGCAGGTCGGTGAACTCCACCTGATGGTTGTACCGGCCGGGTACGACGCAGCGCAGGCTCGCTGTGACAGGCTCGCGTCGTGATTGTTCATCTCGTCGACGGGACCTACGAGATCTTCCGGCAGTACTACGCGCCTCGGCCCGGGCATCTCGACAGCGACGGCATCGAAATAGGGGCGACGCGTGGCGTCGTCCAGTCCGTGTTCACGATGCTGCAGGACGGCGCGACCCACATCGGTGTGGCGACCGACCACGTCATCGAGTCGTTCCGCAACGACATGTGGCCGACCTACAAGTCGAGCGCCGGGATGGACCCGCTGCTGCTGGCCCAGTTTCCCTGGCTGGAGGACGCGCTGCGGGCCCTGGGCGTCGCGGTCTGGCCGATGGTGGACGTCGAGGCTGACGACGGCCTGGCCAGCGCGGCGGTCGTCGCGGCGGCCGACCCGCGGGTCGAGCAGGTGATCATCTGCACGCCCGACAAGGACCTGGGGCAGTGCGTGGGCGGCAAGGTCGTCCAGCTGGATCGCCGCCAGGACAAGCTGATCGACGCCGACGGGGTGACCGCCAAGTTCGGCGTGCCGGCCGAGTCGATCCCCGACTGGCTGGCCCTCGTCGGCGACAGCGCCGACGGTTTTCCCGGTCTGCCCGGTTTCGGGGCGAAGTCGGCCGCGACGCTGCTCGCCCGGTATCGGCACCTGGAAAACATCCCGGCCGACCCCGCCGACTGGGACGTCACGGTGCGCGGCGCGGCCAAGCTGGCGGCCACGCTCGTCGAACAGCGGGCCGCCGCCGAGACGTTCAAGGACCTGGCCACCGTGCGCACCGACTCCGCCGTCGGCACCGTCGACGACTGGAAATGGGCCGGCCCCACCGAGGATTTCCCTGCGTGGTGCGCGCGATTCGGCTGGCCTCGACTGGCCAAGGACGCCGCCGCGCTCGCTGCCGAGCGCACAGCCTGACGATGCGGCCGACGACCCCGGCCGCGATAGCGTCGGGAGTGCCGAAACTGCTTCGCCGGTGGCGTCCCCGGCCCGGCCGCCGGTTCGTCGTGCCGATGAGACCACTGTCCCGGAGGTTTGCCATGCAGTACGCCCTGCTGATTTACGCCGAGCCCGGCTACGACGACGGCCTGACCGATGCGCAACGCGAGGCCGCCGCCCTCGACTACTCCGCGCTGGGTGATGATCCACGGTGCGTCAGCAGCTCACAGCTGCATCCGGTCGAGGCCGCGACCTGCGTGCGCGTCGACGGTACCCGGACGCTCGTGACTGACGGCCCGTTCGCCGACACCAAGGAGGTACTCGGCGGGCTCGCCCTGATCGAGGCGGACAACCTGGACGAGGCGATCGAGATGGCCGCGCGCATCCCGGCCGCCCGGCTCGACGGCGTCGTCGAGATCAGGCCGGTGGTGCAGCGCTGAGCGTGCTCGAGGAGGTCTTCCGCGACGAGTGGGGCCGGGTGCTGGCCACGCTCGTCGGCTACCTCGGCGACTTCGACAAGGCCGAGGATGCCACCCAGGAGGCGTTCGCGATCGCGGCGCAGCGTTGGCCCGAGTCGGGCATACCGAACAACCCCGGCGCCTGGCTGACGACGACGGCCCGCAACCAGGCGATTGACCGCCTGCGCCGCGAGCGCAACCTGGCCGAGAAGATCCGCCGGCTGCCGGTGCCGGACCCCATCGTGGACGAATTCGACGACACTGTGATCAAGGACGAACGGCTCGAACTGATCTTCACCTGCTGCCATCCGGCGCTGCCGATGGACGGGCAGGTGGCCCTTACACTGCGCGCCCTGGGCGGACTGGAGACGGCCGAGATCGCCCGCGCGTTCCTCGTCTCCGAGCAGACGATGAAGCGTCGGCTCACGCGGGCCAAGGCCAAGATCAAGGCGACCGGAATCCCGTTCGCGGTTCCCGATGCGCATCGATTGCCCGAGCGCATCGACGCCGTGCTGGCCGTCATCTACCTGATCTTCAACGAGGGATACAGCGGCCGGGTCGACCTCGGCGGCGAGGCCATTCGCCTGGGCCGGGTGCTCGCCGCCGTCATGCCTGACGAGCCCGAGGTCCACGGGCTGCTCGCGCTGATGATGATCCACCACGCCCGGCAGCGGGCCCGGTTCTCCGGCGAGGACCTCGTACTACTCGACAATCAGGACCGGTCGCTGTGGGACATGGACCAGATCGTGGCGGGCCGGGCGGTGCTCGACCGAGCGATCGCGCTGGGCGCGCGCGGGGCCTACGTCATCCAGGCGGCCATCGCGTCGCTGCAAGCGGCCGAGCCCATCGACTGGCCGCAGGTCGCCGACATGTACCGGCGGTTGGCCGAGCTCACCGGGTCGGCGGTGGTCGAGCTCAATCGGGCCGCCGCGCTGGCCCAGGCCGGTGATGCCGGCGCGGCGCTGGAGCTGGTCGAGCGCCTCGACCTCGACGCCTATCTCTACTTTCACTCGACGCGGGGTGAGCTGCTCCGGCGTCTGGGGCGCAACGACGAGGCACGCGCGGCCTACCGCCGCGCCCTCGAGCTGGCCACCTCGACCCCCGAGCAGCGGTTCCTGACCCGGCGGCTCGAAGAGCTCTAGCCGGACGGTCCCCTGGGCGGGCGCTCGATCGTCGCTTGGGCGTGAACGACAAAATCTCTGAACGACCGAGTACGACGATTCCGGGCTACCTGGCCGGAACGTGGAAGGCCGATCCGGCGAAGTCCACGATTGCCTTCTCCGTCCGGCAGCTGCTGGTCACTCCGGTGCGGGGCCGGTTCACCCGGCACGACGTCACGATCGTCACCGACCAGGACCCGCTCCGCTCGTCCGTTGCCGTAACGATCGACCTCGCGTCGGCCGACACCGGCAATACCAAACGCGACGAGCACCTCAACTCGCCCACGTTCCTCGACGCGGCGAAGCACCCGTCGGCGAGCTACCGCTCCACCGGTATCCGGCCGGCGCAGGACGCCTGGGTCGTCGACGGCGAGTTGACCCTGCACGGAATCACCCGGCCGGTACCGCTCGCCATCACGCGAACCACCTTCGGCCCGCAGCGCGTCCGCTTCTCCGCGACGGCACAGCTCAAGCGGGGCGAGTTCGGCATCGACCGATGGAGCGGAGGCGGCGCCGTGGTCAGCGACAAGGTCGCGGTCCGCCTCGAGATCGACGCCGTCCGCCAGACGTAAAACCCCGACATCAGAAGGAGAATCCCGTGTCAGCAACCGAAGTAGCCAACAACAAGGCGACGGTCGCCCGCTTTCACGACGCCCTCAGCAGCGGCGACCTGGAGGTCATCTCGAAGGCGATCGACGAGGTCTTCGATCCGGACGTGCGGCTCAGCACGCCACTGCCGATCGAGGCGACGGGCGCGGAGGCGGTCAAGCAGGTGTGGGCCACCTTGCTTCGGGCGTACCCCGACGTGCACGTCACCGTCGAGGACATGATCGCCGAGGGCGACAAGGTCGTTGCCCGCAACACCGTCACCGGCACCCACCGGGGCGAGTACATGGGCCGGCCGGCAACCGGCAAGCCCGTCACCTACAACGAGATCTTCGTCGTTCGCTTCGCCGACGGCCGGATCGTCGAGACCTGGGGCGTCGTCGACGTCCTCGCCCAGATGAAGCAGCTCGGCTTCCTCCAGTCCTAGCAATCACGAACGGAAAGGAACCATCGTGGACGCCC
Organism: Jatrophihabitantaceae bacterium; assembly: GCA_036558905.1. Lineage (GTDB taxonomy): Bacteria > Actinomycetota > Actinomycetes > Mycobacteriales > Jatrophihabitantaceae > DASXRA01. Next base: position 14,455 of record DATBER010000009.1, read on the forward strand.
GTCTCAACCTGCTCGAGAACAACGTGGTCATGAAGATGTCCAAGTACGTCGCTTCCGCCGATCGGGTCGCCGGTGACTCGACGCTGCCCGGCGCGACGCAGGAACTGGTCAAGCTGCGGGCCAGCCAGATCAACGGATGTGGCTACTGCACCGACATGCACATCAAGGACGCCCTGGCCGCCGGCGAGAGCCAGCACCGACTCAACCTGGTGGCGACCTGGCGCGAGGCGACCGTGTTCAGCGATGCCGAGCGCGCCGCCCTCGAACTCGCCGAGCAGGGCACGCGACTCGCCGACGCGTCCGGAGGCGTCACGGACGCTGCCTGGGCGAATGCGGCCGAGCACTACGACGACGAGCAGCTCGGAGCGCTGATCTCGGTGATCGCCGTCATCAACGCGTTCAACCGACTCAACGTCATCACCCGGCAACCGGCCGGCGACTACCAGCCCGGCCAGTGGAGCTGACGAGATGACCGACGCCGCACTGCTCACCGGGCAGGACATCGGCGAGGCCGAGGGGGCGCTGACCGCACTGCTCGAACGCGCCATCGCGCCGAGCGGCCGCAGCCGCGCGGAGTACGTCACGTTGCGCGTGCTCGCGACCCGCGGAGCGTTCGGCACAGCCGCGGAACTGACCGAGTACCTGGCCGGTCAGCGACAGCTCGGCCTGGATCCCGCGGGCGTCACGGCGATGCTCGACCGGATGCGGGCCCAGGCACTGTTGGCGGCCCAGCCGGTCGAGCTAACCGCCGACGGGCGAGCCTTGCTCGATCGGCTGGCCGCCGTGGTCGCCCCGGTGACCCGCGCCGTCTTCGCCGGCCTCGACCGCGACGACCTGGCGGCGGCTCATCGCGTACTCGTCGAACTCACCTCGCGGGCGACCGACGCAATCGCTCCCGGGTCCTAGCCTCGGGCGGCGAACGGACCGCGCAATGCCACTGCAGCAGCATGATCGTCTTGGCGTCGGCGATGCGGCCGTCCGCGATTATGTCGAGGGCCTCGGTGAATTCGAGCTCGACGGCCTCGATGTCCTCGCCTTCGTCGGCGACACCGCCGCCCGCGTGCATGCGCATCTCCGGCGAGTAGGGCGCTGCGTAGAAGTGCAGTCGCTCGGTCACGGATCCGGGGCTCATGTACACGTCGAAGACGTGCGTCAGCTCGCCGGTCGTAGGTCTCGCGCTGCTCGGTCACCCAGCGCCCGTCCCGGCGCGGGAAGTCGTACGTCGTGCCCCGCAAGACATGCCAGCCCGACGCCGTGAGCTCCACATCGCGAACGATGACACCGGGGTCGCGGTCGAGGGCGCGCCCGAGCTGATCCAGTCCGGTTCGGCCACGATGATCAGGCACGTCCAGGCCCAGACCCTGCCGAACCGTGCCGGTGGGTTGTTCGGCCATGCAAGCAGCCCATGGGGCGTCGAGTCGTCAGAATTCGTCGCGGCGCTCCGTCATACCAGTGAAGTTCACCAACGACCGAGGAGATGACGATGAGCGTGATGATGGTCCGCACCCAGGTCCGGCCGGACCGGGTGGCTGACGTCGAGGCGGCGGTGCAGAAGACGTTCGCCGCGATCGACGCGGCCCAGCCGCAGGGTGTGCGGTACGCGTCGACCAAGCTGGCCGACGGCGTGACGTTCGTGGTGCTGCTCGAACTGCCCGGCGACGCCGACCCGGGCGCCAACCCGCTGATGGCCATCCCCGAATTCGCCGAGCTGCAGGCGAACCTGAAGGGGTGGCTGGCCGGACCGCCGACCGCCGAGCCGCTGCAGGTCGTCGGCTCCTATCGGCTGTTCGGCGACTGAGCGCGCGGACGGGCGGCGCCGCGTGCGGCGGCACCGTCCCGTCGGAGCGTCAGAACATCACAACCGAACGCAGCACCTCACCGCGCTGCATCTTGTCGAACGCCGCCTCGACGTCGCCGAGCCCGATGCGCTCGCTGACGAAGTCCTGCAGCGGCAGCCGGCCCTGCTGGTAGAGGTCGATGAGCATCGGGAAGTCGCGGGACGGCAGGCAGTCGCCGTACCACGACGACTTGAGCGCCCCGCCCCGCGAGAAGAACTCGATCAGCGGCATGGTCAGCTGCATGTCCGGGGTGGGCACGCCGACGAGCACGACGGTGCCGGCCAGGTCGCGGGCGGCGAACGCCTGCTGGTACGTCTCGGGCCGGCCCACCGCATCGATGACGACGTCGGCGCCGAACCCGTCGGTCAGCTCCTGGACGGCGGCGACCGCATCGGCGCCGGTCGAGTTGACGGTGTGCGTCGCGCCGAACCCGCGAGCCAGCTCGAGCTTCCGGTCGTCCACGTCGACCGCGATGATCGTCCGCGCGCCGGCGAGCCGCGAGCCCATCACGGCCGCGTTGCCCACCCCGCCACAGCCGATGACCGCGACGCTGTCGCCCCGGCCGACCTGCCCGGTGTTGATGGCCGCCCCGATGCCGGCCATCACGCCACAACCGAGCAGGCCGGCCACCTCGGGCGGCGCTTCCGCGCTGACGCGAGTGCACTGGCCGGCCGCAACCAGCGTCTTCTCGGCGAACGCCCCGATGCCCAGCGCCGGCGACAGCTCCGTGCCGTCCGCGAGGGTCATCTTCTGGGTGGCGTTGTGCGTGGCGAAGCAGTACCAGGGCTTGCCCTTCCGGCAGGCCCGGCACTGGCCGCAGACCGCCCGCCAGTTCAGGATCACGAAGTCGCCGGGCGCCACTTCGGTGACGTCGGGGCCGACCGCCTCGACGATGCCCGCCGCCTCGTGGCCGAGCAGGAACGGGAAGTCGTCGTTGATGCCGCCTTCGCGGTAGTGCAGGTCGGTGTGGCAGACGCCGCAGGCCTGGACCGCGACCACGGCCTCACCCGGTCCGGGGTCGGGCACCCGGATCGTCGTGATCTGTACCGGCTCGCCCTTGGCGAGGCTGACGACAGCGCGCACGTCTTGGCTCATGCGGCGCATTCTCTCGTCATGACGGGCGGTCGGTGAATTAGGGTGTGCCGGCAAGGGGCCCGAATGACTGTGCTGGAACGAGCCCGCGTTGCGTGGAGCGAGCGCGCGTGGGCCCACGCCCGAGATGCGTTCGTCGCGGCGGACGCCGAGCAGCCCCTGAGCCTGGCCGACCGCCAGTGCCTGGCGACGGCGGCCTACCTGGCCGGCGACGACGCCACGAGCCTGGCTGCCTGGACGCAGACCTACCAGGAGCTGGTGGCGGCCGGCGATCGCGAGAGCGCGGCACGCTGCGCGTTCTGGCAGGCGTTCCAGTTGCTCACCATCGGCGAGGGCGCACGCGGCGGCGGCTGGCTGACCCGGGCCCAGCGGCTGCTCGACGAGTGCGGCCGCGACACGGCCGTCCGGGGTTACGTCCAGGCGCTCAGCTCGGTGATGTTGCTGCAGTCCGGCGACGCGGCCGGCGCGCAGGCCGGCTTCGCCGAGGCCATCCGGACCGGCGAGCGATTCGCCGACATCGACGTGCAGACCCTCGGCCGGCTCGGCCAGGGCCAGGCGCTGGTCGAGCTCGGGCAGGTCACGGCCGGATTCGTCCTGCTCGACGAGGTGATGGTGACCGTCACGGCGAACGAGGTGTCGCCCGTCCTGGCCGGGTTGGCCTACTGCGCGGTGATCGGTTTTTGCCGCGAGACGTTCGACCTACGCCGCGCCGCCGAGTGGACGCTCGCGCTCAGCGACTGGTGTGGCGCCCAGCCCGAACTCGTCGCCTATCGGGGGCACTGCCAGGTGCATCGCTCCGAAGTGCTCCAGCAGCGGGGCGACTGGCCCGAGGCGATGCGCGAGGCCATCTCGGCCCGCGAGCGGCTCTCCGAACCGATCCCCCGCCCCGCCGTGGGCATGGCGTGCTACCAGCAGGGCGAGTTGCACCGGTTGCGCGGCGAGTTCGCCGCCGCCGAGGCCGGCTACCGCGAGGCCATCCGCTGGGGCGGGCCGCCACAGCCCGGGTTCGCGCTGCTGCGCCTGGCCCAGGGCCGGCCCGACGCCGCCCGGGCGACGATCAGCCGGCTGCTCGACGAAACCGCCGAGCCGCACGTGCGCTGCCGGCTGCTGCCGGCCCAGGTTGAGATCAGCCTGGCCGCGGCTGACGTCGGGACCGCGCGGGCCGCCGCCGACGAGCTGGCCACGATCGCCGCCGGACATACCGCGCCGTACGTTCACGCGTCGGCCGATCACGCGAGCGGCGCGGTGCTGCTGGCCGAGGGCAACGCGCGCGCTGCGCATCAGGCGTTGCGCCGGGCGTTCGAGGTGTGGCAACAGCTCGAGACGCCCTACGAGGCGGCGCGCACCCGATTGCTGATCGCGCAGGCGGCCGAGGTGCTCGGCGACGCCGACTCGGCCGAGCTCGAACGCGACGCCGCCCGCACGGTGTTCGCCCAGCTCGGCGCCGGCCCGGACCTGGCCCGGCTGCCCCAGTCCGGCCGCGCAGGTGGGCTGACCGCCCGCGAGCTCGAGGTGCTGCGCCTGATCGCTGACGGTCGCAGCAACCGGGCAATCGCCGAACAGCTGGTCATCAGCGAGAAGACGGTCGCCCGGCACGTAAGCAACATCCTGGCCAAGCTCGACCTGCCGTCACGGGCGGCGGCCACCGCGTACGCCTACCAGCAGCAGCTGATCTGAGCCGCCTACACAGAAATACCCATCGCTGCGGCGTCGCCAAGATGGTCAGTCAGCCCGACGCGAATAGACAGCCGGCCTCCATAACGTGCTCGGAAACACCGAGCACGGAGGCATTCTCATGACCAGCACCATCCGTTCCGCCGCCCGATCGGCCCAGGAAGGTCGCGAACGCACCGAACGGTTCGACACGATCGTCATCGGCGGCGGCCCATCGGGCCTCGCGACCGGCTACCACCTCGCCCAGCGCGGGCAGTCGTTCGTCATCCTCGACGCCCTGCCCCGGGTGGGCGACCGGTGGCGCCGGCACTACGACTCGCTGCGGCTGTACACGCCGGCCCGCTACGACGGACTGCCCGGTATGGACTTCCCGGCGCCCAAACACAGTTGGCCGACCGGGAGGCAAACGGCCGACTTCCTGCAGGCGTACGCCGAGCGGTTCGAGCTACCGGTGTGGGGCGGCGTGGCCGTCGACGGGTTGAGCCGATCGGATGACCGGTACGTCGTGTCGGCCGGGGCGCAGCGCTTCGAGGCGGCCAACGTCGTCGTGGCCACCGGCGCCCAACAGACCCCGAAGACTCCCGAATTCGCAGCCGAGCTGGATAACGGAATCCGGCAGCTGCATTCGAGCGAATACCGCAACCCGGACCAGTTGCGGCCGGGCGGGGTGCTGGTGGTGGGCGCCAGCCACTCCGGCGGCGATATCGCCTACGAGGTGGCGGCCGGGCACCGGACCTGGCTGTCCGGCCCGATCCGGGGACAGCTGCCGTTCGACCTCGAGGGCAAGGCCGGGCGGCGCGTCTTGCGCGCGCTCTGGTTCGCCGCCAACCACGTGCTGACCGAGCGCACCCCGATGGGGCGCAAGATGCGCGAAGAGGTCCGGACGAAGGGCGCGCCGCTGCTGCGCGTCAAGCTGCCGCAGTTGGAAGCGGCCGGCGTGCAGCATGTCGAGGCCAAGACGGTCGGCGCGCGCGACGGGCTGCCGTTGCTGGACGACGGCACCCTGCTGGACGTCGAGAACGTCATCTGGTGCACGGGATTCCGTCGCGACCAGGCCTGGATCGAGCTGCCGGTGTTCGACGAGGACGGCTGGCCGCTGCAGCGACGGGGCGTGGTGCCGTCGTCGCCGGGGCTGTACTTCGTCGGGCTGAAGTTCCAGTACTCGTTCGCGTCCATGCTGTTCGGCGGGGTGGGCCGCGACGCCGGTTACGTTGCCCGGCATCTGGCCAAGCGCGGCGTTCGCGTCCCTTCGTGACGAACGTGGCGGGCGTCTTGTGGCACGCCGTGGAAGGTCTCGGCCCAGGCGAATTCCAGAGGTAGCGTTATTCGGAGCGGACGTCCAGCCCCAGTGTTGCGGCTAGGACGGCCGCCTGCTCCCAGGTGATGATCGCCCCGCTGACCGGCATGGACAGCGGATCGATCGCGGAGATGTCCGAGCCGCGCAGATCGCAGCGTTCGAAGCTGGCCCGGCCCAGTGACGCCCCGGACAGGTCGACGTTGCGTAGCTTGCCGCCGTCACAACGCGCTGCGGTGAGGTCGGCCTCGCGCATCCGCACGTCCTCGAACGTCGCCGTGCCGAGATCGGCGCCGGCCAGCGTGACGAACGACCAGTCGCCGCCGCGCACGGTCAGCCGGTCGAACGTGCAGCGCTCGAACGTGCTGCCCAGGAACTTGCAGCCGGTGAACGACGCGTCGAAGAAGGAGCAGTTCGCGAAGTAGCAGTTGGCGAACGCCGCGCCGGCGTGCACCGAGACGTTGAACCGCACCTCGCGGAACACGCAGTCGGCGAAGGTCAGCGCGCCGGTGGACGTCGTCTCGGTCAGATCGACGTCGCGCAGCGCGGTTCGTTCCCACGCTCGTCCGCCGATGTCCTCGCCGTACCAGTCCTCGCCGGTGATCGACTCGTCGGTGGCCGGCGGCTCACGCACGGTCGTACTCCGCGATCAGCCGTCTCGGGGCGGCGATCCGCCAGGCGTCGACGACCAGCTCACGCAGCTGCTCCTCGTCCAGGGCGGCCATCCGGGCCTGCACCCACTGGTAGCGCACGTCGACCGGATCGGGCGGCAGGAACGTCTCGGGATCGGAGGCCACCAGCGCGTCGCGCTCCTCGCGCGGGTAGGCGAAACCCATCACCGTCTCGTCTCGCGAGAACGCGATGTAGACGTAGCGGCCGACCCGGAACTTGATCCGGTCGCGCACCACCACCTCGTACGACCCGGGCAGGTCGGCGGCGATGAGCCGCACGTCGTCCACCGTCACCATGGCCTCATCCCAGCACGAAGCTCCGACAAGTAGGGTGGCCTTCCGTGGCAGGCAAGGCGCGCAAGGTGACGGTGGTCGGCGACCCCGTGCTGGCCAAGATCAGCGAACCGGTGACCTCGTTCGACGAGTCGCTGTCGGAGTTGATCGACGACATGTTCGTGACGATGGAGGTCGCGTCCGGGGTCGGGCTGGCCGCTCCGCAGGTGGGCGTCGACCTGGCCGTGTTCGTCTACGACTGCCCGGATGCGGATGGCGTCCAGCACGTCGGCCACGTGGTGAACCCCGAGATCGTCTCGACGTCCGGGCCGGTGGACGAGGGCGAGGAGGGCTGCCTGTCCGTGCCGGGGCCTTACCACGAGCTACCCCGCCCGGCGGTGGCCACCGTCCGAGGCGTCGACAAGACGGGTGCGCCGGTGGAGGTGACCGGTACCGGGTTCTTCGCCCGCTGCCTCATCCACGAGAGCGAGCACCTGAAGGGCATCCTCTACATCGACCACCTGCCCCGGAACCGCCGCCGCCGGGTGCTGCGCGAGATGGTGCCGTACGAGTGGAACGTCACCTAGCTCTCGCTCCCGATCGTGCAACCCTCGGCGTCTCTATGACGCCAGAAGTTGCACGATCTTGGCCAGAACGCGGTCAGGGTGCTGAGTGAGCTCGTTCCAGGTCACCCGAAGCACTCGCCAGCCGAGGGCAACCAGTTCGTTCTGCCGTATCCGATCGCTCTCGAATCGCCCCGACGCGATGTCGTGCGCCCGGCGGCCGTCCACCTCGATCGCGATGCGCTGCCAGGGAAACGCCACGTCGATGTAGGCCACACCCGCGGGAAGTCGCACCGGGTACTGAGCTACCCATCCGCCGATCTCGTGCCGCCGCAGGAGGGTGTGCAGACGCCGTTCGGACTCGGCTTGCGCCCCTGGGCTGAGCTCGGACATGAGCCGGCGAAGCTGCCCGTTGCCGGCACGACCCGGCTCCTTCCGCACGGCCTCGCACAGATCGAACTCTGTCACCCATCGCTGTTGGAGCGCGCGGTCGAGCAGGTCACGTGCGGCACCGTACTGCTCGGTACGGAGGAGGTCGACGACCGTCCGGCTGCGGTCGGTGACAGGCAGGCCGTCGAATCTCGTGCAGTGCAGTCGACCGAGTCGCACGCGATGAAGCCGAACGTGGGACACCGGCTTGCGGAAGCGCCGATCATCGACGGTCACGTGCACCACGGCCGGCTCCGGCATGGGTAGGCGCCACAGGGCGGCCGCCGAACGATGGCTGATCACTCCGCCCGACCAGAGCGCCGCCGCCCACATGCGCTGGCGGGGCGAGCTAGGCACGGGGCGGGGCGAGTAGACCGCCGGCAGCAGTTCGTGGAGCTCGCGTCGGCGGACCAGACTGTCGATGCGCGTGTCGCTGACACCGGCTCGGGCGAGCTGGCGCCGACTGATCACCCCGGCCTGCCGCCGGGCCCGGTCGCGCCAATCCACGTCGGCAGTGTGCCGGTATTGCCCGATCAGTCAGGGCCGTCATCCACAGACCCCTCCGATCGTGCAACCCTCGGCGTCACCACGACGCCAAAGGTTGCACAATCGCCGAACTCGCTAGGACGTCAGCAGCTCGGCGATCTGGACGGCGTTCAGGGCGGCACCCTTGCGCAGGTTGTCGTTGCTGACGAACAGGGCCAGGCCGCGGCCGTCGGGCACACCCGGGTCCTGCCGGATGCGGCCCACGAAGGACGGATCCTGGCCGGCCGCCTCCAGCGGAGTGGGGACGTCCGAGAGCGAAACGCCCGGCGCGTCCCGCAGCAGCTCCGTCGCCCGGGCTACCGACAGCGGCCGTTCGAACTCGGCGTTGATCGACAGGGAGTGCCCGGTGAACACCGGCACCCGCACGCACGTTCCGCTCACCAGCAGCGAAGGGATGTCGAGGATCTTGCGCGACTCGTTGCGCAGCTTCTGCTCCTCGTCGGTCTCCCACGAACCGTCGCCCACCACCGAACCGGCCAGCGGCAGCACGTTGAAGGCGATCGGGCGGGCGAACTTCACCGGCTCCGGGAACGTGACGGCCGACCCGTCGTGGGTCAGCGCCGCCGCGGCATCGGCCGTCTTGAGCACCTGCCCGGACAGCTCGTCCACCCCGGACAGCCCGGCCCCGGACACCGCCTGATAGGTCGACACGACCAGGCGCACCAGCCCGGCCGCGCGGTGCAGCGGCGCGAGCACCGGCATCGCCGCCATCGTCGTGCAGTTCGGGTTGGCGATGATGCCCTTGGGGCGGCGCTGCGCCGCCGAAGGGTTCACCTCGGACACGACGAGCGGCACGTCGGGGTCCATGCGCCAGGCCGAGGAGTTGTCGATGACGACGGCCCCGGCGGCGGCGAAGCGCGGCGCCTGCTCGAGCGACGTGCTCTTGCCGGCCGAGAACAGCGCGATGTCCAGCCCGGACGGGTCGGCCGTCGACGCGTCCTCGACGGTGGTGCCGTCCAGGACCGAACCGGCCGAGCGGGACGAGGCGAAGTAGCGGATCTCATCCACCGGGAACGACCGCTCGGCCAGCAGGCGACGCATCACGCCGCCGACCTGTCCGGTGGCGCCGACCACTCCGACCCTCATCGCCCGGTACCTCCGTACACGACGGCTTCCTCGTCCGTGGAGCCGAGTTCGAACGCGTCGTGGACGGCGCGCACGGCGCTGTCCAGATCCGTGTCGCGGCACACGACCGAGATGCGGATCTCGGACGTGGAGATCATCTCGACGTTGACCCCGGCCTCGGCCAGCGCCGAGAAGAACGTGGCCGACACGCCGGGGTGCGAGCGCATGCCCGCCCCGATCAGCGACAGCTTGCCGATGTGCTCGTCGTAGAGGAGGTCCTCGAATCCGACCTCGGTCTGGATCTTCTTCAGCGCGGCCAGCGCCATAGCCCCGTCGGTGGCCGGCAACGTGAACGACACGTCGGTTCGGCCGGTACCCCGCGTCGAGACGTTCTGCACGATCATGTCGATGTTGATCTCGGCGACGGCCAACTCGCGAAAGATCGCCGCCGCCTCGCCCGGCTTGTCGGGCACCCCGACGACGGTGACCTTCGCCTCGCTGCGGTCGTGCGCGACGCCGCTGATGATCGCCTGTTCCACGGGTAGTTCCTCCATCGATCCGGCCACGGTGGTGCCGGGCTTGTTCGAGAACGACGAGCGGACGTGGATGGGCACGCCGTACCGCCGTCCGTACTCGACCGAACGCAGGTGCAAGATCTTCGCCCCACACGCCGCCAGCTCGAGCATCTCCTCGTAGGTCACCGAATCCAGCCGCTTCGCGTTGGGCACGATGCGCGGGTCGGCGGTGAACACACCGTCGACGTCGGTGTAGATCTCGCACACGTCGGCGTCGAGCGATGCGGCCAGGGCCACCGCGGTGGTGTCCGAGCCGCCACGGCCGAGCGTGGTGATGTCCTTGGTGTCGGGGCTGACGCCCTGGAAGCCGGCGACGATGGCCACGTTCCCCGACTTGTAGGACGCCTCGACGCGTCCGGGCGTGATGCCGACGATGCGGGCCCGGCCGTGCACGGACGTGGTGAGCACGCCGGCCTGCGACCCGGTGAACGACTGCGCGGTGTAGCCCAGCGAGTTGATGGCCATGGCCAGCAGCGCCATCGAGATGCGCTCGCCCGCCGTCAGCAGCATGTCGAACTCGCGCCCGGACGGCACCGGCACGACCTGTTCGGCCAGGTCGATCAGCTCGTCGGTGGTGTCGCCCATGGCCGACACGACGACCACGACTTCGTGGCCTTCGCGGCGCGTGGCGACGATCCGCTCGGCAACCCGCTTGATGCGCTCGGCATCAGCAACCGAGGAACCGCCGTATTTCTGCACGACCAGAGCCACGGGTTCAAAGGATACCGGCGCGCCTTCAGCGGTTTTGGCCGCCAGTACGGCGATGTGACGGCCGGGGGCCAAAACCGGATAAGGCGACGGCCGGGCTCAGGCCACGGCGGCGAACGCGGCCTCCAGGATGTCCAGCCCCTCGCTGAGCAGCGCCTCGCCGATCACCAGCGGCGGCAGGAAGCGCAGCACGTTGCCGAACGTGCCCGCGGTCAGCGTGACCACGCCCTCGCGGTGACAGGCCGACGACACCTCGGCGGTCAGGATCGGGTCGGGCTCCTTCGTCCCAGGACGGACCAGCTCGATCGCCAGCATGGCGCCGCGTCCGCGTACGTCGCCCACCGCCTCGTACTTGCCGGCCAGCGCATTTAGCCGTGGCTTCATGATCGACTCGATCCGGCGGGCGGCACCGCACAGATCGGACGCCTGCATCGTCTCGATCGCGGCCAGCGCCGCCGCGCAGGCCACCGGGTTGCCGCCGTAGGTGCCGCCCAGCCCGCCGACGTGCACGGCGTCCATGACGTCGGCCCGGCCGGTGACCGCCCCGAGCGGCAACCCGCCGGCGATGCCCTTGGCGGTGGTGATCAGGTCCGGCTCGACGCGCTCGTGCTCGCACGCGAACCAGTCGCCGGTCCGGCAGAACCCGGTCTGGATCTCGTCGGCGATGAACAGGACGTCGTTGTCGCGGCACCACTGGGCCACCCGGGCCACGAACCCGGGCGCCGGCACGACGAACCCGCCCTCGCCCTGGATCGGCTCGAGAACGACCGCCGCCGTGTTCGCCTCACCGACCTGCGTGTGCACCATCTCGGTGAACGCCGCGAACGCCTCGTCGGCGCAGTTGTCGGTGGGCCAGCGGAACGGGTAGGCCATCGGCGCCCGGTAGATCTCCCCGGCGAACGGCCCGAACCGGTGCTTGTACGGCATGTTCTTCGCGGTGAGCGACATGGTGAGGTTCGTCCGCCCGTGGTAGGCGTGGTCGAACGCCACTACGGCCGCCCGCCCCGTGTAGGAGCGGGCGACCTTGACTGCGTTCTCGATGGCCTCGGCGCCGGAGTTGACCAGGGCGCTGCGCTTCTCGAACGAGCCGGGTGTCAGCTCGTTGAGCCTCTCGCAGACGGCGACGTACTCCTCGTACGGCGTGATCATGAAGCAGGTGTGCGTGAAGTCCTCGACCTGGGCCTGGACGGCGGAGACGACGCGCGGCGCCGCGTTGCCCACCGACGTGACGGCGATGCCCGACCCGAAGTCGATCAGCTGGTTGCCGTCGGCGTCGACCAGGATGCCGCCGCCGGCCCGCTCGATGTAGACGGGCAGGGTGGTGCCCACTCCGGGCGCGACTGCCGCCGTCTTGCGCGTGTGCAGTTCTTGCGAGCGCGGCCCCGGTATGTCGGTGCGCAGTACACGTTGCTGGGTGATGTCGGCCATGGTCACCACTCTCTCAGAATCGGCTGGTCGCGGAGTCGTCAGCGAGTCGCTGGGCGAGCCACACCGGCAGCACGGCGACGACGATCAGCACGGCGGCCGCGACGTTGACGACCGGCGCCTGGTTGGGACGGAACAGGTTGCCGAAGATCCACAACGGCAGGGTCTGGACGCTCGGGCTGGAGGTGAACGTCGTCACCACGATCTCGTCGAAGCTGAGCCCGAACGCCAGCAGCGCGCCGGCCACCAGGGCGCCACGCAGCACCGGGAACGTCACCAGGCGGAACGTCTGGAAGCCGGTCGCGCCCAGGTCGGCTGACGCCTCCTCGAGCGAGCCGCCCATCCGGCGCAGCCGGGCCTGGACGTTGTTGTAGACGAGGACGATGCAGAACGTCGCGTGGCCGATGATCACCGTCGTCAACCCGAACCCGATGCCCAGCGGATCGAGCGCCGTCCGGAACGCGGCATTCAGGGCGATGCCGGTGACGATGCCGGGCAGCGCGATCGGCAGGATCACCAGGAAGCTCACCGTCGTCCGCCCGAAGAAGCGGTAGCGCTGCACGGCGAATGCCGCCATCGTGCCCAGCACCAGGGCGATGGCGGTCGCGCCCAGCCCGGCCTTGACCGACGTCCACAGCGCGGTCCGGGCGGCGTCGCTCTCCGCGGCGGCGTGCCACCACCTCAGGGTGAGCCCACTCGGCGGGAAAGAGAAGGTGCGCGATCGGTTGAACGCGTTGAGCACCACCAGGATCAGCGGCACGTACAGGAACGCCAGGCCGATGATCATCAGGATGCGGAGCGTCCAGCGAAGGCGGGGCGACAGGTCCATCAGACGTTCTCCAGTGCCCCGGTGCGGCGCATCAGCAGCAGGTACAGCACGATCGCGATGAGCGGGATGATCGACAGCGCGGCGGCCAGCGGCTGGTTGTTGGCCGTCACGAGCTGCCCGTAGATGACGTTGGCCAGCATCTGCGTCTTGCCGCCGACGATGCCCACCGCGATGTAGTCGCCGAGCGTCAGCGAGAACGTGAAGATCGACCCGGCCGCGATGGCCGGGAACACCATCGGCACGACCACCGACCGGATCGTGCGCCCGGCGCCGGCGCCCAGATCGGAACTCGCCTCGAACAGTGACCGGGGTACGCGCTCGAACCCGGCGTAGACCGGGATGACCATGTACGGCAACCACAGGTAGGCCAAGGTGATCACTGTCGCCGTCAGTCCGTACCCTGGCGTGTGGCCGTTGGTGACCCAGCTGAGCGGACCGTCGGGGGCCAGCAACGTCCGCCAGGCGTAGGCCTTGACGAGGTAGCTGGCCCACAACGGCGTCAGCACGGCGACGACCAGGATCCGGCTGGTCCGGCGGCTGGCCACCTTGCTCATGTAGAACGCCATGGGAAACGCGATCACGGCGTCGACGATCGTCACGAGCAGGGCGACGAGGATGGTCCGGAACGCGACCGTCCGGTACAGCGATTCGGTGAAGACGGTGCGCAGGTTGTCGGTGGTGTACGTGTGGATGACGTTGCCGGTGAACGAGTCGGTGGTCCACAACGCCGACACGAGCAGCACGACCAGCGAGCCGAGATACGCGACGCCCAGCCACAACATCGGGGCGCTGAGCAGCAGGCCGAGTCGCGTCCTGCGCTTGGTGGCGAAGAACGCCGATAGCGCGCCGCGCCCTTTCCGGTTTTGGTCACGAGGTCTCGTATAACCGGCCTGGTGACCAAAACCTGAGGGGGTCAGCCCTTGATCTGCTGCCACTTGTCGACCCACTGCGAGTAGTCGGTGCAGTTGTCACCCTTTCCGTCCACGCACTGGGTCTGCGGTGTCGTCCAGTAGTGGATGCTGGCGGCGTAGTGGGAGTCGAGGGCGTGGTAGGTGTCGCAGAACGTCTTGTCCGTGGTCTGCGCGCACGCCAGCGTCTGCGCGGGCGCCTCCCCGAAGGACTCGGCCACCTCGGCGTTCACCTTCGGCGACACGATGTAGTTCATCCACTTGTACATGCAGTTCGGGTGCTTGGCCTTGGACGAGATCATCCACGTGTCCGACCACCCGGTCGCGCCCTCCTTGGGCAGGACGGTCTCTACCTTCGCCTTGCCGTCACCGTTGATCGTGTTCGCGATGACCTGCCACGTCGTGCCCACGACCGAGGTTCCCGTCTCGAACGCCTGCACCTCCTTGGTGTAGTCCGACCAGTACTCGCCCACATCGGCGTTCTGCTTCTTGAGCAGGTCGACCGAGGCGTCGAGCTGCTTGGACGTCAGCGAGTACGGATCGGTGATGCCCAGCGACGGCTGGGTCTTCATCAGGTACAGGGCGGCGTCGGCGATGTAGATCGGCGAGTCGTACGCCGTGACCTTTCCCTTGTAGGCGCCGGCCTTGTCGAACACCGCCGACCACGAATCCGGCGCCGGCGTGACCTTGCTCGGGTTCCACATCAGCAGGTTGGCGCCCCAGCCGTGCGGGATGCCGTACATCTGCCGGTCGACCGAGTTCCACGAACCCTGTTTGAGGAACGAACTGATCGTCCTGTAGTTCGGCACGAGGTCCGTGTTGACCGGCGCGACGTCGCCGCCGTAGATCAGCCGCAGCGTCGCATCGCCGGAGGCCGACACACCGTCGTACTGGCCGGTCTTCATCAGCTGCACCATCTCGTCGGACGTATTGCCGATCTTGACGTTCGTCTTGCACCCGGTCTGCTGCTCGAACGGCCCGACCCAGTTGAGTTTCGGGTTGTTCTCGCCGTTCTCGGCGTAGCCGGCCCAAGCGATGATGTTCAGCTGCCCCTCGCCGGCACCCATCGAGGTGGCCATCGCGACCTTCGGCGGCGTGCGCCCCTGCGTGCCGGTGTCCTTCTTGGAACTGCTGCAGGCGGCCGCCAGGCTGCCCGCCGCGAGTAACGCGACAACGGTGGTGACGGTGCGATTCATGGGTCCCCCTCTATCGGTTTACGGCGTCAGCCCCCGATCTGGCGCACGGCCGAAGGCTCCCAGGACAGCGTGACCTGGTCGCCCCGGTGCAGATCACTGGATCCGGGATCGGCATTCAACAGCGTGGCTGTAAATCTGACGCCGGGTTCGACGTCGGCCACGACTCGCGTCACAGCTCCCACGTAGACGACTTCACTCACGACGGCCGGCACGGCGACGCCGTCGGTCTCGGCGGGCGCCGCCGACACGCGCACCCGCTCGGGGCGGACGGCGAACGTACCGTCGCGGTCGAGGATCTGCCGGGCCGCATCGCCACTGACCAGGTTGGACGTGCCGACGAAGTTCGCGACGAACTCCGACGACGGCTCGTCATAGACCTCGGCGGCCGGGCCAACTTGCTCGACCCGGCCGTTGTTGAACACCGCGAGCCGGTCGCACAGCGTCAACGCCTCGTCCTGGTCGTGAGTGACGAAGACGAAGGTGATGCCGACCTCGCGCTGGATCGCCTTCAGCTCCAGCTGCATCTGCTCACGTAGCTTCAGGTCGAGCGCGCCGAGCGGCTCGTCGAGCAGCAGCACCCGCGGGCGGTTGACCAGCGCCCGGGCCAGCGCCACGCGTTGCCGCTGGCCGCCGGAGAGCTGGCCGGGCCGGCGCTGACCGAATCCGCCGAGCTGAACCAGCTCGAGCGCCTCGCCGACCCGACGGGTGCGCTCGGCCCGCGGCACGCGTCGGACGCGCAGCCCGTAGGCAACGTTCTGCTCGACGTTCATGTGCGGGAAGAGCGCATAGTCCTGGAACACGGTGTTGACGTCGCGCCGGAACGGCGGCTGCTGGGTCGCGTCGACCCCGCCCAGCCGGATCGTTCCGGCAGTCGGCTGCTCGAAGCCGGCGATCATTCGCAACACGGTGGTCTTGCCTGATCCGGACGGTCCGAGCATCGCGAAGAATTCGCCGTCGGCGACGTCCAGGTCGAGGTGGTCGACCGCCACTACGGAGCCGAACGTCTTGCGCAGTCCACGCAATTCGATGCCCGGCACGCCAGCGTCAAGTCCGGCCTGTTGCGATCCGGCCTGTTCGTGCTGGCTCGCGACCGTCATGCTTCCCCCGCCGTCCAGGGCGTGTGGCGAAGCTAACTATAGAGAGGAATGATCGCGCGTCCAGGGCCTGAAACGCGCAGTTCAGGCCGTCTCGATCACCGCGATCGTGTCGCCCTCGGTGACGACGTCGCCCGGCGCGACGGCCACCTCGACGACGACCCCGGCCACCTCGGCCAGAACCGGTATCTCCATCTTCATCGACTCGAGTAGGACCAGGGGGGTCGTCTCCTCGACGTCGTCGCCGACCGCGACGCCCACCTGGGCGACGTTGCCGACGAGCTCGGCCGCCACCGTGTGCTTCATCCGAGCCGCCGCGCGAACCGCCACGCGCTGGGCAGCACCAGTCCGGCGACGGCCAGCTTGAGCGCCTCGCCGACCAGGAATGGCGTCACGCCCAGGTCCACTGCGCGCTGGGCGCTCACGTGCAGGTCGGCGCCCAGCCACGTCGCTCCGAAGGCGAACACGATCGCCGTACCGAACGTCATCAGGCCGACCGTGCTCAGCACCTGCCGGTCGTTGCCGCGCCGGGCCAGCTCACCCACCACGCCGGCCGCCACGATGAAGCCGATCACGTAGCCGAACGACGGGCCGCCCCAGCCGTGCGCGTGGCCGGCGAACCAGGGCACGCCAGCGACCCCGGCCAGCAGGTACAGCGCCATCGACAGGGCGCCGCGCACCGAGCCGAGCACCGCACCGGCCAGCAACACGGCCAGCGTCTGCAGCGTGAACGGCACCGGCGTCAGCGGTGTGTGTACCGAGACCTGCGCAGCCAGCCCGGCCAGGCCGGCCCCGCCCAGAATCAGCGCGGCGTCGCGGGCCAGCGCTCCGGGGATGAGATCGGCGAGGACGAGACGATCCGGCTGACTGTCCAGCGTCGCGGCTGTCGCCATGCATGCACTCCTCAGATCGGGGTCGTCCCGTCAGGCTATCCGCGCCGACCGGGCCGAACCCCTTGCCGCAACGTCCAAAAGTCAGTAGTCGATGTTGTGCATGACGTGCTTGATCCGGGTGTAGTCCTCCAGCCCGTACACGGACAGATCCTTGCCGTAGCCCGAGTGCTTGAAACCGCCGTGCGGCATCTCGGCGACGAGCGGGATGTGGCAGTTGACCCAGACGCAGCCGAAGTCGAGGCGACGGCTCACCCGCATGGCCCGGCCGTGATCCTTCGTCCAGACGCTGGACGCCAGGCCGTACTCGACGCCGTTGGCCCAGCGCACGGCCTCGTCCTCGTCGCTGAACGGCTGCACGGTGATGACCGGCCCGAAGATCTCGTTCTGCGACGCCTCGTCGTCCTGCTGCAGCCCGGCGACGACGGTGGGCTGCCAGAAGTAGCCGCGGTCGCCCTCGCGCGCGCCGCCGGCCAGCACCCGGGCGTGGTCGGGCAGCCGGCCGATCAGGCCGCCCACCCGGTCCAGCTGCGACGCGTTGTTGAGCGGGCCGAAGAGCGCGTCGGTGTCCGACGGCGGTCCGGTGCGGGTACCGCGGGCCTGCTCGGCCAGCGCGTCGGCGAACTCGTCCTTGATGCCGGGCGCGACGAGCACGCGAGTGGCGGCCGTGCAGTCCTGGCCGGCGTTGAAGTACCCGGCGATGGCGATGTCCTCGGCGGCCTGGCCCAGGTCGGCGTCGTCGAAGACGATCACCGGCGCCTTGCCGCCCAGTTCGAGGTGCACCCGCTTGAGGTCGGCGGCCGCGGCCTCGGCCACCTGCATGCCGGCCCGCGGCGATCCGGTGATCGACACCATGGCCGGCGTCTTGTGCGCGACGATCGCCCGTCCGGTGTCGCGGTCGCCGCAGACGACGTTCAGCACGCCGGAGGGCAAGAATTCGGCGGCGATCTCGGCCATCATCACGGTGCTTACCGGCGTGGTGTCGCTCGGCTTGAGCACGACGGTGTTGCCCGCGGCGATGGCCGGGGCGAGCTTCCAGATCGCCATCATCATCGGGTAGTTCCACGGCGTGACCTGCCCGACGACGCCCACCGGCTCGCGGCGCACGTAGGACGTGAAGCCCTTCATGTACTCGCCGGCGCTGCGCCCCTCGAGCACCCGGGCCGCCCCGGCGAAGAACCGCACCTGGTCGACCATGGGCGGGATCTCCTCGTCCAGGGTCAGCTGGACGGGCTTGCCGGTGTTCTGCGACTCGGCCGCGACCAGGTCGTCCTTGCGGGCCTCCAGGGCGTCGGCGAACCGCTCCAGGGCCCGCTGCCGCTCGCTCGGAGTCGTGTCGCGCCACGTCTCGAACGCCGTGGCCGCCGCGGCGAAGGCCCGGTCGACGTCCTCGGCCGACGACACCGGCGCGCTGCCGAACACCTCACCGGTGGACGGATCGATCAGATCGGCCCGCCGTCCGTCCGCGGAATCGACCAGCTTGCCGTCAACGAAGTTCTGGATCACGCGCGAATCCGTCATGCGACGAACGGTACCGGCGCCGTATCGCCGACTCAACGACGGAATTCGTGGCCCTGTTGTGAGCGGTTGGTGCTGCGGATCGATTCGGGAGATGTGCCGATTCCGTGGCTCCGACGCCGGAACCGGCACCTGATCGGCCGACCTCCGGTGGCCCGCTGCGGACGAGTCGGTTAGGCTCACGTCGTCATGATTCGCGGCCTGCTCCTTCGCAGCCGCGACGAGGCCCGGTAACTCTGACCGGTCGGCCCCTCGTCGCGGGCCGTTCTGCTGCCGACCGACTTCCTTCGTCCGAAAGAGCAGCAGACCACTCATGAACCGCCCCAGTACGCAACGTCCGTCCGGCATGCCCTGCTACCGCTACCGCCCGTTCCCGCCGGTCGACCTTCCCGATCGCAGTTGGCCCAACCGCACCATGACCAAGGCGCCGCGCTGGCTGTCGACCGATCTGCGCGACGGCAACCAGGCGCTGATCGACCCGATGAACTCGGCCCGCAAGCACGCCATGTTCGACCTGCTCGTCAAGATGGGCTACAAGGAGATCGAGGTCGGCTTCCCGGCGGCCAGCCAGACCGATTTCGAGTTCGTCCGCGAGCTGATCGAGGGCGGCAAGGTACCCGACGACGTCCGCATCTCGGTACTGACGCAGGCTCGCGAGGAGCTGATCGAGCGCACCGTCCAGTCGCTGATCGGCGCCCCGAACCCCACCGTGCACATGTACAACGCCGCGGCGCCGCTCTTCCGCAGGGTCGTGTTCGGCTTCCCCGGCGACGGGCGCTCCGAGTGCAAGGCGGTCGCCGTCGAGGGCATCCAGCACATCATGAAGTTCGCCGACTACTACCTGCCCGAGGCCAGCTTCGGCCTGGAGTACTCGCCGGAGATCTTCATGGACACCGAGCTCGACTTCTCCCTGGAGATCTGCGAGGCCGTCATGGACGTCTGGCAGCCCGACGCGGAGCGCGAGATCATCATCAACCTGCCGTGCACGGTCGAGCGGTCGACGCCCAACGTCTTCGCCGACCAGATCGAGTGGATGTCGCGCAACCTGTCCCGGCGCGAGTTCGTCACCCTGTCGGTGCACACCCACAACGACCGGGGCACCGCCGTCGCCGACGCCGAACTGGCCGTGCTGGCCGGTGCCGACCGCGTCGAGGGCTGCCTGTTCGGCAACGGTGAGCGCACCGGCAACGTCGACCTGGTAACCCTGGGCCTGAACCTGTACAGCCAGGGCATCGACCCGCAGATCGACTTCAGCGACATCGACGAGATCCGCCGTACCGTCGAGTACTGCAACCGCATCGGCGTGCACGAGCGACACCCCTACGCGGGCGACCTGGTCTACACGTCGTTCTCGGGCAGCCACCAGGACGCGATCAAGAAGGCGTTCGACGCGCTCGACAAGGACGCCGCCGAGGTCGGCAAGTCGCCGGGCGAGATGCCGTGGGACATGCCGTACCTGCCGATCGACCCCAAGGACGTGGGCCGCTCGTACGAGGCCGTGATCCGGGTGAACTCCCAGTCCGGCAAGGGCGGCGTCGCCTACATCATGAAGACCGACCACCATCTCGACCTGCCGCGGCGACTGCAGATCGAGTTCAGCCACGTGATCCAGCGGCACACCGACGGCGAGGGCGGCGAGGTCACCGGTCCGCGGATGTGGGAGATCTTCTCGGCCGAGTACCTGGCTGCGGGCAGCTACGAGCTCGTCCGCTTCACGTCGACCACCGACAACGGGGTCGAGCGGGTGAGCGCCACGGTGCGCGTCGACGGCAGCGAGCACAACGTGTCCGGCGTGGGCAACGGGCCGATCGCCGCGTTCTGCGCCGCAATGTCCACTGTGGACGGTGGGCAGCCGGTGCGGGTGCTGGACTACAGCGAGCACGCCCTCACCGCCGGGCGCGACGCCGAGGCGGCGGCCTACCTCGAGATCGAGGTGGGCGACGACGTGCTGTGGGGCGTCGGGGTCAGCGAGTCGATCGTGGAGGCGTCGCTGCGCGGGGTGATCAGCGCGCTGAACCGCGCCGCCCGGGTTCGCTGAGCCCTATCCGGTTTTGGTCGTTCGAGCCGCGCTGAGCGGTCCGAACGACCAAAACCATGGGGATCA
>DATBER010000010.1:0-23053 GCA_036558905.1 Jatrophihabitantaceae bacterium
GGCTGTGAACGGCCGCACGGTGCCGAGCGCGGCGGTGCGCTATCCCGACTCGCCGATCGAAGAGCTGCGAGACCTGATCCGCTTCGAGTGGAACGCCCTCGACTCGTGGTTCGAGGAGGACGAGGAGGTCTTCACCCACCCGCGCGACCCGTACACCCGGGTCGACATCCTGCCCAGCTCGCGGCACGTCCGGGTGGAGGTCGACGGCGTGACGGTGGCCGAGTCGACCAGCCCGCGGCTGCTGTTCGAGACGGGGCTGCCGGTGCGCTACTACCTGCCCAAGACGCACGTGCGCATGGACCTGCTCATCCCGACCGACACGGCCACCCACTGCCCGTACAAGGGCCAGGCCGAGTACTGGAGCGTCAACGGCCACGCCGACCTGGCCTGGTCGTACCGCATGCCGCTGCCGGAGAGCCAGAAGGTCGCTGGGCTGATCGCGTTCTACAACGAGAAGCTCGACATCTACGTCGACGGCGTGCTGCAGGAACGGCCGAAGACCCAGTTCGGCTGACCGTGAGCCGAACCGTCCACGCGCTGGTCAGCCGCGGCGGGCGCTACCTCGGCGCCGCCCCGCCGTTCGAGGTGGCGACGCCGTGGTGGGCGGACGTCGAGCCGGTCACCGCACATCTCGACGCGATGCTCGGGGGACCGACCGCCGTGCTGCGCCTGCTGCGCGTGGCCGGTGCCCCGGACGGGCGGAGCGGCGTGGCCACGTATCACGTCGAGGCGCTCGGCCCGCTCGATTCCGGGTGGCTCGACCCGGTCGTGCCGACCGACTGGTCGGTCGTGACCAGGCCACAGCCGCTGCGGATGGCATGGGCCGAGCCGGGTGGCCCGCAGCGGCTGGTCGACTGGGCGGTGGGCGAACTTGCAGTCCCGCCGGCCGGCCGCCCGATCCAGGTCAAGTCGTGGAACCTGTCCTGCCTCTACCGGCTGCCGCTGCCCGACGGTGCGGTATGGGCGAAGGCCACCGCGCCGTTCCTGGCCACCGACGCCGAGGCGATTCGCATCGTGCGCCGCCACGACGCCGGGCTGGCGCCGGAGGTGCTCGCATCCGACGGTCACCGGTCGCTGCTGGCCGAGGCCCCCGGCATCGACTGCTACCAGACCGATCCGGCGACGATCCGGGCCGTCGTCACTCGATGGGTGGCGGTGCAGGCCGCGGCCGCGGACGACGCCGACCTGGCCGGACTGCCGAGCCGGCGGCCGGACGAGCTGGCCGGGCTGCTCGCGGCGGTGGTGTCCCGCCACGCCGGGCTGGACGCCGCCGGGCTGGACGCCGCCGGGCTGATCGACGACGTGCCCGGCCTGGTCGCCGAGCTGGACTCCGCCGGCTTGCCGCTCACGCTGGTGCACGGCGACTTCCATCCCGGCAACTGGCGATCGGACGGGGCCCATCGACAGATCCTCGACTGGGGCGACTGCTATCTCGGCCACCCGGCCGCGGACGTGCAGCGGCTGATGGGCTGGCTGCCGGCCGACCAGGCAGCCGTGGCCGCTCGGGCCTGGGTCGACGCCTGGCGGGCCCAGCGCCCGGGCACCGACCCGGAACGCGCGCTGGCGCCAATGTCGGTGCTGGCGCGGGTCGTCGGCGCGATCATCTACCAGCGCTTCCTCGACCACATCGAACCGGACGAGCGGATCTACCACGAGGACGACCCGGTGACCGAGGTCCGCGCCGCACTGGCCGCCCGCGACCGGCTCAGCTGACCCGGCGCAGCTTGTCGAGGCTGACCGGGGCGATCAGCTCGCGCAGCTCGGTGCGCGACCACCACGCGCCGGTCGCGCGACGTTCGGCCCGCGTCGTGTAGCGGTAGCGGAAGAGCACGGCCCGGACGTACACCGGCGGGACGTCCGGGAACGGATTGAGCCGTAGCAGGCGCAACAGCGAGCGGTCGTTCACCAGCAGCTTGCCCAGCAGGCCGGGCAGCCAGGTGGCGCCGTAGCGCGGGGACAGCGGCACGAACCACATCAGCCAGTCCAGGCGCAGGTGGTACGGCGCGACCTGGGGCGGCCGCCGCCGGGGATCGCCGGGCTTGCCCTTGAACTCGTACTCGCGCCAGGCTGTGTCGGGCCCGATCGCCGAGTCGGCGGTGCCCTCGAGCACGACCTCGTCACGCTGCCGGCTGATGCTGCCGAACGCGCCGTAGGTGTTGACCAGGTGCAGCGGGTCGAAGCTGTAGTTCATGATCTGCCGCCGCGACAGCAGGTTGCCGGCCGGCCGGTAGCTCAACACCACGATCAGCGCGGACACGCCGATCACGACGCCCTGGTACCACCGCGGCGTGGCGTCGAAGTGTGGCGGGTGGGTCACCAGGGATCCGTCCACTGTGGACACGGCGATCACGATGGTCAGCCAGTTCAGCCAGGCGAAGTTGCCCGAGGCCACCAGCCACAGCTGGGTCACGATCAGCAGCGCCGCGGCGACGGTGGCCACTGGCTGCGGGGTGAACAGCAGGAAGGGCACGCCGAGCTGAGCTGCGTGGTTGGCCGCGACCTCGACGCGATGCAGCGGGTCGGGCAGGCGGTGGAAGTACCAGCTGAACGGCCCGGGCATCGGCTGCGTCTCGTGGTGGTAGCGCAGGCAGGTGAGGTCGCGCCAGCAGCGGTCGCCGCGCAGCTTGATCAGCCCGGCGCCGAACTCGACGCGGAACAGCAGCCAGCGCAGCAACCACAAGAGCAGTACCGGCGGGGCGACCCGGGCGTTGCCCAGGAAGATCGCGAGAAAGCCGGTCTCGAGCAGCAGCGACTCCCACCCGAAGCCGTACCAGGTCTGCCCGACGTTGACGATCGACAGGTACAGCGCCCACAGCACCGCCCAGATCAGCAGCGACGTCCACAGCGGTCCGACGTCGGCCAGCCCGGCGACGGTGGCCGCCGCCAGGGCAGCCCCGGTCCAGGCGACCAGGGCGAAGTACCGGTCCGAGTAGCGCAGGTGGAACAGGCTGGGCGATTGGCGCATCTGCACGCGGGCGACATACCGGGGGATGGGCAGCAGGCCGTTCGCTCCGAGCAGCGCGCGGAACTGGTTGGCCGCCACCAGGAACCCGATCAGGTAGATCGCGGCCAGCCCGCGCTGGAACACCAGGCGGGAGAGCCCGTAGTCGGGGGCGTCGAACCAATGCATGGCCGCTCAGCCGCCGAAGACGCGGCGCAGGGCGAGCGTCGCCGCGTGGTAGCCACACATCCCGTGCACGCCCGGGCCGGGCGGGGTGGCCGACGAGCACAGGAACACGGCCGGGTCGGGCGTCGCGTACGGCACCGGCGAGAAGGTGGGCCGGAAGATCAGGTGCAGCCCGTCGCTGGGCCCGCCGCCGATGTCGCCGCCGACCAGGTTGGGATTGCGGGCGGCCAGCTGGGCCGGACCGGTCGCCGACCGGGCCAGGACGATGTCGCGGAAGCCCGGGGCGAACCGCTCGATTTGGTCCTCGATCGCCTCGGTGTGGTCGCCGGCCCAGCCGTTGGGCACGTGGCAGTACACCCACAGCACGTGCCGGCCGTTCGGGGCGCGGGTGTCGTCGGCCAGGCTGGGCTGGGCGGCGATCAGGAACGGGGGATCGGGTGCCGTGCCGCGGCGCACGGCACGCAGCGCACTGCCGATCTCGGCCATCGACGGTCCTAAGTGGACGGTACCGGCCCGGCGGGCGGCGTCAGCCGTCCAGGGCACCGGCTCGGCCAGCGCGTAGTCGAGCTTGAACACGCCCGGCCCGCGCCGGCGGCGGCGCAGGCTGCGGGTGAAGCGGGTCGGCAGGCGGGATCCGGCGAGGTCGGCCAACTGGTACGCGTCGGTGTCCAGCAGGTACGCCCTCGCCGGCGGCAGCTCGTCCAGACTGGTCACCCGGCGGTCGGTCTCGATCCGCCCGCCCAGCTCGGCGAGCAGCGCGGCCAGCGCGTCGGACACGGCCTGCGACCCGCCGCGCGCCACCGGCCAGCCGGCCTCGTGCGCGGCCAGGGCGAACATCAGGGCGACGCCGGCGCTGGCCGGCGACGTCAGCGGCGTGATCGTGTGGCCGGCCAGCCCGGCCAGCAGGCCGCGCGCCCGCTCACCGCGGAACCGGCGGGCCAGCGCGCCGAGGGGCAATGCCCCGCGCACCCCGAACCGGGCCAGCAGCAGCGGGTGCCGCGGCCAGGTCATCAGCGGGGGACGCAGCACCTCGGCGGCCAGCTCGTCCCAGCGGCCCACGAACGGTTCGACCAGACGGCGGTAGGTCCGCGCGTCCTCGCCCAGCGACACGGCCGTCTCGGCCGGCGAGCCGACCAGCACGGCGGCGGAACCGTCCGGGAACGGGTGGGCCAGCGGGATCTCCGGGTGCACCCACCGCAGTCCGTGTTGCTCGAGCGGCAACGACCGGAACGCCGGCGAGCCGATGCCCAGCGGGTGCACCGCCGAGCAGACGTCGTGCCGGAAGCCGGGGAGGGTCAGCTCGTCGGTGCGGGCCCCGCCGCCGATCCGGCCGGCCGCCTCGTAGACGAGCACGTCGACCCCGGCCCGGGCGAGCGTGACCGCCGCGGTCAGGCCGTTCGGCCCCGCGCCGATGACGATCGCTTCGGGCACGCGCCTATGAGCTCGCGAAAAGAGCATGCATCGTTCAGTGCCCTCCTAGCCGAGGTTGTCGGTGCCGAACGTGTCGCAGGCGTGCAGGTCGCCCGTCTGGTAGCCGGTGGTCAGCCAACGGCGGCGCTGGGCCGAGGTGCCGTGGGTGAACTCGCCCTGCTGCACGGTGCCGCCGCCCAGGTTCGTTTGTATCCAGTCGTCGCCGATCCGGCCGGCGGTGTCCAGCGCCCGGTCGAAGTCGTCGTTGGTTATCGCGGTGATCAGCGGCGGCGAGCCGTCGGCGCCCGGCTCGGTCGCGTGCTTGGCCCACACGCCGGCATAGCAGTCGGCCTGCAGCTCGAGCCGCACCGAGCCCGACGTCGGACCCTGCCGGCTGCTCACCCGCGCCTCGGTGCCGAGCAGGTCCTGGACGTGGTGGCCGTACTCGTGCGCGAGCACGTAGGCGTTGGGGAACAGCCCGCCTTCGGCGCCGAACTGCTTCTGCAGGTCCTCGTAGAACGTCAGGTCGATGTAGACCCGCTTGTCGGCCCGGCAGTAGAACGGGCCGGACGCGCTCGTAGCGCCGCCGCACGCGGTGGACACCTGGCCGCTGAACCAGACGGTGGGCACCGGAATGTATCGCTTGCCCAGCTTGGCCAGCTCCGTCGCCCAATACGCCTGGATGGAGTCGATGTTGGCGACGGCGGCGCAATCGGACTTGGTGTTGGCGTCGGCGCCGGTCCGGCACTCCTGCTTGACCTGCGAGTTGTCCGCCATGGCCGGGGCGCCGCTCTGGCCGAGGCCGCCGAGCACGCTGCCCACGTCGACGCTGTTGCCGCCGCCCCCGCCCAGCACGCTGACCAGCACCACGACGAGCACGCCGACGATGCCCAGGCCGCCCCCACCCAGGGCGACCTGGCCGCCCCGGCTGCTCGGCAGCCGGCCGCCGCTGCGTCGGGTGTCCTGGACCTCCGAGGTGTCGAGCTGCGCGTCTTCGTTGTACTTCATCGGCACGCCTCCCGACGCGTGGGCCGCGCCGGCGCGGCCACCCAGCCGGAATCCTGCCCCGCTGGGGCCCCGGGCGCTATTCCGCGGCCGGTTCGGGGGTGGCCGTCTCGTGCAGGTGTAGGGCCAGCGCGAACAGGCCGGCCGCCGCGACCGCGCTCAGGGCGAGGCAGCCCAGCCACAGCCCACCCGGGCTGGCCGCGTAGGCCCGCGAGCCGAGGAACGGCGCCAGCACGCCGGACGCGCCCCAGGCTAGCCCGGTGGCGCCCATGTAGCGGCCGCGCATCGCCTCGGGCGCTATGGCTGCCACCAGGGCGAACAGGGCCGTGCTCGCGCCGATCTCGCCGAGCGTCCACACCACGACGGTCAGGGCGAACGCCCAGATGCTGTCGCACAGGGCGCTGAGCGCGATGCCGCCGCCGACCAGCAGCATCGCACCCGGCAGCAGCACGGTCCGCGGAGCGCGCGCGATGAACGACAGGGCCAGCGGTTGGACGACGACGATCACGATGCCGTTGAACGCCATGATCAGCCCGTACGCGCCGGTGCTCAGGCCGGCGTCTTTCACCGCCAGCGGCAGGGCGACGTACACCTGGCCGTACAGCGTGGCGTAGCACAGGAACAGGGCTACCAGGGCGAGCAGCAGCCGGTCGCGCAGCATCAGCCGCCAGGCCGGCTCGTCGTGATCGTGATGCTTGGCACTGTCCGGGCGGGTCTCGGGGATCTTGCGCAGCACGACCAGCCCGAACACGGCGCTGGTGATCGCATCGATGGCGAACAGGGTGCCGAAGCCGAGTTGCACGAGCAGCCCGGCCGACACGGCCGCCACCGAGAAGCCCAGGTTGATCGCCCAGAACTGCAGCGCGAACGCCCGGGTGCGCTGCTCGCCCTGGAGCAGGTCGGCCACCGTGGCCGACGCGGCCGGGCGGTAGATGTCGCCGACGACGCCCACGAACAGGGCGGCCAGCATGATCGACGGCAGGCCCCGCGCGAGCGCCAGCGCGCCGATGGCCACGGCGACCGCGAACATGCCGAAGCTGAGCGTGGTGCGCCGGCCGATCCGGTCGGTCAGGTAGCCGCCGATCGGCTGGGCCGCGATCGACCCGGCGCCCCAGACGGTGACCACCGTGCCGGCGGTGGCGATGCTCAGGTGACGCGGGCCGGTGAGGTAGAGGATGGCGAACGGCTCGATGAACGTGCCGGCCCGGTTGACCAGGGTGCCCAGCCACAGCCACCAGAACGGCGCCGGCAGACCCCCGACCCGGCTGTGTACCGCCGTCCGCAGGCGGGACCGTCCGGGTGGGAGGAGAACAGCGCCGCCGGTCGCGGTGGGCTCACCCTCGACCTCGACCTCGCTCGCGCTCACGCGCTCTCCTCGCATCCGTCCGTTCCGGCCATCGATCAGCCAACCACCCGACACCGACATCGCACGACGCAATTTCGGCGCCCCGTCCAGGCTGCCGGTTGAAGTGTGGTTGAGGTCCAGCCCGGCGGGCCACGAGCGGCAAAATGGCTGGCCCGCCGGTTAGAATGGCGTGGTGCATCGACTCCCGAGCTGAGTAGGCGACGTGTCCCCGTCGCCCTCATCCGCTTACCTCCCGTGGGAGTCGCTTCCGCCATGATCACCGCAACAGATCTCGAGCTGCGCGCGGGCGCGCGCATCCTGCTCGAGCCGACCTCCATTCGTATCCAGCCCGGCGACCGCATCGGCCTGGTCGGGCGCAACGGCGCCGGAAAGACCACCACCCTGCGCGTCCTGGCCGGCGAGAGCGTGCCGCACGGCGGCAGCCTCACGCGGCGCGGCGACGTCGGCTACCTGCCGCAAGATCCGCGCACCGGCGACCTGGACGTGACCGCCCGCGACCGGGTGCTGTCGGCCCGCGGCCTGGATCAGCTCGTCACCGACATCGCCAAGATCCAGGTGGAGTTGGCCGAACGGCCCGACGACGCCGCCCTGGTGCGCCGCTACGGCCAGCTCGAGGAGCGGTTCGCCGCGCTGGGCGGGTACGCCGCCGAGAGCGAGGCGGCGCGCATCTGCGCCAACCTCGGGCTGCCCGACCGAGTGCTGGCCCAGCAGCTGGGCACCCTGTCCGGCGGGCAGCGGCGCCGGGTCGAGCTGGCCCGGATCCTGTTCGGCAGCGAGGGCGACGATCAGGTCACCCTGCTGCTCGACGAGCCCACCAACCACCTCGACGCCGACTCGATCACCTGGCTGCGCGGCTTCCTGCGCCAATACGTGGGCGGACTCGTCGTGATCAGCCACGACGTGGAGCTGCTCGACGCCGTGGTGAACAAGGTCTGGAACCTGGATGCGAATCGGGCCAACGTCGATGTCTACAACGTCGGCTGGAAGACCTACCTGCAGCAGCGCGAGGCCGACGAGCGGCGCCGGCACCGCGAGCGGACCAACGCCGAGCGCAAGATCGAGGCGTTGCGTTCGCAGGCCGACAAGATGCGGGCCAAGGCCACCAAGGCCCGGGCTGCACACCAGATGGACCGCCGAGCGGCCGCCCTCGAGGCCGGGCTGGCCGAGGTGCGAGTGGCCGACAAGGTGGCCCGGCTGCGGTTCCCCAAGCCGGCGCCGTGCGGGCGTACGCCGCTGACCGCCGAGGGACTGTCGAAGTCCTACGGGTCGCTGGAGGTGTTCACCGACGTCGACCTGGCCGTCGACCGGGGTGCCCGTGTGGTGATCCTCGGCCTCAACGGGGCCGGCAAGACCACGCTGCTGCGGCTGCTGGCCCGGCTCGAACCGCCCGACACCGGCGAGGTGCGCGACGGGCACGGCCTGCGGCTGGGCTACTACGCCCAGGAGCACGAGACGCTCGATCACGAGCGCACCGTCCTGGAGAACATGCGCTCGACGGCGCCGTACGAGCTGAGCGACACCGACCTGCGCAAGATGCTCGGCGCATTCCTGTTCTCCGGCGACGACGTGAACAAGCCGGCGGCGGTGCTGTCCGGAGGTGAGAAGACGCGGCTGGCCCTGGCCATGCTCGTCACGAGCGCGGCGAATGTGTTGCTGCTCGACGAGCCGACGAACAACCTCGACCCGGTCAGCCGCGAGCAGGTGCTGGACGCGCTGCGCACCTACGCGGGCGCGATCGTGCTGGTCACGCACGACGAGGGCGCCGTCACGGCGCTGAACCCGGAAAAGGTGATCTTGCTGCCCGACGGCGTCGAGGACGCCTGGAGCGAGGAGCTGGCTGATCTCGTGGCGCTGGCCTGAGTGCCATCCGTCCGATTGATCACGGCCGTCCCGGCAGTTATGCAACACATGCGGGTGACGATCTTGCGCGTGGAGACTCAGCGCTGCTATCAAATCCGCTACGGGTTACACGCTCGTTAGGCGGGCGGGTTTCTGGTCGACGCACAGCCGGTGTGCGTCGGCGAGTTGCTCGTCCATTTGGTCGGGGAGAGATCAGCCGGCAGGCAGGTCGCTCGCGGGGACGAGTACCGGAGGATAGAGATGGCCGTGCTGAAGAAGGGCGCGCGTATCACCGGCGCCGAGCGCAACAAGCTTGCCAACGACCTGCGCAAGCAGTACGACAAAGGTCGCAGCATCCGCGAACTCGCCGAGAGTCACGGGCGGTCGTACGGGTTCGTGCATCGGGTGCTGACCGAATCGGGCGCGACGCTTCGCGGCCGGGGTGGGGCGACGAGGACGAAGAAGAAGGGCAAGTAGTTCTGGCCGGAGCGCTGATCGAGATCCCGCCCGAGGCGGGATTTCGCCTCGACGTCGACGACGCCGTCGCGACGATCACGCTCGATCGGCCGGAACGCCGCAACGCCCAGACACCGCACACCTGGACCGCCCTGGCCCGGGTCGGTGCGGACCTACCAGCAACGGTGCGCGTCGTGGTCGTGCGCGGCCGCGGGCCGGCCTTCTCGGCCGGTCTGGACCGGGCGATGTTCGCAACCGAGGGCGTCGACGGCGCGCCGGGGCTGCTGGCCCTGGCCGCCGCCTCGCCCGGGGATGCCACCGCGACGGTGGCCGGGTACCAGGCCGGGTTCGGCTGGCTGGCCCGTCCCGACATCGTGAGCGTGGCCGCCGTGCACGGGCACGCCGTCGGAGCAGGATTCCAGTTGGCGCTGGCCTGCGACATCCGCATCGTCGCTGACGACACGCAGTTCACCATGGCCGAGACGAGTCTCGGGTTGGTGCCCGATCTGGGCGGCACCAAGCGGCTGGTCGAATTGGTCGGCTACTCGCGGGCGGCCGAGATCTGCCTGACCGGGCGGCGGGTCGTGGCCGGCGAGGCGGCCGGGCTCGGGCTGGCCGCGGCCGTGGTGCCGGCATCCGAGCTCGATGCGGCCGTGCAGGCCACCGTCCAGGCGCTGCTCAAGCCACCGCGAGACGCCGTAACCGAGACGAAGGCGCTGCTACTGGCCGCCTCCGGGCGCAGTCAGTCCGATCAGGAGCGGGCCGAACGCGAGGCCCAGCACCGCCGACTGCGCGACCTGGCCCAGCTGTTCGACGAGCGCTGACACCTAAGCCGGTAGCGAACGCTCGGAAGTCGGCCC
This sequence comes from Jatrophihabitantaceae bacterium, assembly GCA_036558905.1. Lineage (GTDB taxonomy): Bacteria > Actinomycetota > Actinomycetes > Mycobacteriales > Jatrophihabitantaceae > DASXRA01. The sequence goes on from DATBER010000010.1 coordinate 10,064, forward strand.
CCCTCGCTAGCGTTTGCTGGGTGCGGAGGTGATCGCGGTGTCGATGAGCAACATGCACGCGGTGTGGTCGATGACCCGGCGCGATTCGTCGATCGTCAACCAGCAGATACCTCCGGGCACCTGGAGGCGCATTCTGCGTTTCGCCCGGCCGTATCGCACCGAGTTGCTGGTGTTCCTCGTCGTCATCGTGATCGACGCGCTGATCGGCGTCCTGACTCCCATCCTGGCCGGCCAGGTGGTCAACGAGATCACCCGCCACGGCGAGGTGCGCGTCGTCGTCAAGCTGGCCATCGTGATCGCGGCGCTGGCCGTGGTCGACGCGGTGCTGTCATTCGCCCAGCGCTGGTACTCCGCCCGCATCGGCGAAGGCCTGATCTACGACATGCGCACCGCCGTGTTCGATCACGTGCAGCGCATGCCGCTCGCGTTCTTCACCCGCACCCAGACCGGTGCGCTGGTCAGCCGCCTCAACAACGACGTGACCGGCGCGCAGCAGGCGTTCACCTCGACGCTGTCCGGGCTGGTGTCCAATGTGGTCAGTCTGGTGCTGACCGCCGGCGTCATGTTCTCGCTGTCCTGGCAGATCACGACGCTGGCCCTGGTGATGTTGCCGTTGTTCGTCCTGCCGGCCCGGCGCATCGGGCGACGGCTGCAGGCCATCACCCGCGAGTCGTACAACCTCAACGCGTCGATGAACGCCACGATGACCGAGCGGTTCAACGTGGCCGGCGCACTGCTGGTCAAGCTGTTCGGCCGCCCGGCCGACGAGGACCGCTCTTTCCGCGAGCGGGCCGCCCGGGTGCGCGACATCGGCGTCACCTCGGCGATGTACGCACGGGCGTTCTTCGTCGCGCTGACGCTCGTCGCCGCGCTGGCCCAGGCGCTGGTGTACGGGTTGGGCGGCTACTACGCGCTGACCGGCGCGCTGGACACCGGCACGGTCGTCACCCTGGCCCTGCTGCTCAGCCGTCTGTACGGTCCGCTGACCGCGCTCTCGAACGCCCGGGTCGACGTCATGAGCGCGCTGGTCAGCTTCGACCGCGTCTTCGAGGTACTCGACCTGCCGCCGATGATCGACGACGGCCCCGACGCCGCGGACCTGCCGGTCGACGCGCGCAGCATCGAGTTCGACGACGTGCACTTCTCCTACCCGACGGCGGCGGAGGTGTCGCTCGCCTCGCTCGAGGACGTCGCCGTGCTCGACAAGGCGCCGGCCCAGGCCGTGCTGCGTGGCGTGTCGTTCCGGGCCGAGCCGGGGGAGTTGGTCGCGCTGGTCGGCCCGTCCGGGGCAGGCAAGACGACGATCAGCCAGCTCGTGCCGCGCATCTACGACGTCCGCTCCGGACGGGTGCTGGTGGGCGGGCACGACGTGCGTGAGGTGACCCAGCAGTCGCTGCGCGAGCGCATCGGCGTGGTCAGCCAGGACGCGCACATGTTCCACGACACCATCCGGGCCAACCTGGCCTACGCCAAGCCGGATGCGCGCGAGAGCGAGCTCTGGGCCGCGGTCGAGGCGGCGCAGATCGCCGACCTGGTCTCGTCCCTACCCGACGGTATGGACACAGTGGTGGGCGACCGGGGGTACCGGCTGTCCGGCGGTGAGAAGCAGCGGCTCGCCATCGCCCGGCTGCTGCTCAAGGCCCCCGAGATCGTGATCCTGGACGAGGCCACCGCCCATCTGGACAGCGAGAGCGAGGTGGCCGTGCAGGCCGCGCTGGCCGAGGCGCTGACCGGGCGCACGTCGCTGGTGATCGCCCACCGGCTGTCCACTGTTCTCGGGGCCGACAAGATCCTGGTCGTGGACGAGGGACGCGTCGTCGAGACCGGAACCCATGCCGAATTGCTCGCCGCCGGCGGCCTCTACGCCGAGCTGTACCGGACCCAGTTCGAGAAACAGGCCCTCGGCGTCGAGGAAGTAGCGTCCTAGTGTCCCGCGCCGGGAATTGGGCGCCGGAATTATCGTCTGAATTCCCGGCGCGGGGCACTAGGCGGATTCGCCCAGCCCGGAGGTACCGACCGGATCGGCCAGCAGCGGCGCGAACGCGAGCTCGGCCGCGCCCATCAGCGACGAGTCGTCACCCAGCCCGGCTGTACGTAGCTCGACGCTCCGGCGGGCCTCGGACATCGCCCGGACGTCCAGCTCGGACTCGACCTCGGCCCGGCACAGGTCGAGCACGGTGGCCAGCGATCCGCCCATGATCACGACTTGCGGGTTGAGCAGGTTGACCAGGTTGGCCACGGTGCGACCGAGGAACACCGCGACCGAGCGCAGGCCGCCCAGCGCCGTCGGTTCGCCGGCCCGCGCGGCGCGCAGTACGTCGGCCACGCTGTCTCGGCTGGGCGGATCGGTGCGCCCGGCCAGCCGCAGCAGCGCCGCCTCGCCGACGTAGGTCTCGACGCAGCCCCGGCTGCCGCAGTGGCACGGTGGACCGGCCGGGTCGAGCAGCATGTGCCCGACCTCACCGGCGAAGCCGCCTGCCCCGCTGAGCGGCTTGCCGTCGACGATGAGGCCGCCGCCGACGCCGATCTTGCCGGTGAGGTAGACGGCGTCGTGGAAACCGCGAGCGGCCCCGCGCAGGTGCTCGGCCAGCGCGCCCAGGTTGGCGTCGTTGCCGAAGACGAGGTCGACGCCCCGGGGCAACCGCCGGGTGAGGATCGCCCCGAACGGTTCGTCGCGCCATTCGAGATTCGGCGCGTGCTCGACCCGGCCGCCGCTGGGCGTGACCGTGCCCGGCGTGCTCACCCCGATGCCGACCGACCGGGCGCCCACCGGCAAGGCGTCGATCACGGCGTCGACGTCGGTCGCGATGCGGTCGGCGATGTCGTCGGGCGTGTTGCCCGAGGCCGGAAGGGTGTGGTCGTGCCGGATCAGCACGTCACCGCCGAGGCTGACCGCGGCCGTGACGACACTGTCGACGTCGACCTCGACGGCGATCGCATACGGGCCGTCGACCCGGGGGGTTACGACATGCGACGGTCGACCGGCCCGCTCGTTGCCGGTCGGGACGTGCTCGTCGATCAGCCCCAGATCGCTGAGCTCGGCGACCAGCGCCCCGATGGTCGAGCGGTTCAGGCCCAACCGCTGGGTGAGCTCGGCGCGCGTGAGCTCACCGTCGCGGTGGACCTGCTCCAGCAGCAAGCCCAGGTTATGGCGCCGAATCTCCTCCGGACGTGCCGCACCCGCGCGTGCCACGGTGTCCTCTGCCTCAGCCGAGTCCCGACGAACCGGCTCGTCGTCGGGCGAGAGCGTCGATGGCCGCGGCGAGCATCAGCACGGCCCCGGTGACGATGTACTGCACCGCCGGGCCGTTGTTGCCCTGCACCAGGTCGGCCATGCCGTTGGCGATCACCGCGACGACCAGGCCACCGATGATGGCGTCGAACGTGCGGCCCTTGCCGCCGAACAGGCTCGTGCCGCCGATGACGGCCGCGCCCACGGCTAGCAGCAGCACGTTGCCGCCGCCCTCGTTCTGGTCGACCGAGCGCACCTGCGAGGCGAGCAGGATGCCGCCGATGGCCGCCAGGAACGAGTTGATGACGAACACCGAGATGCGGATCCGGTCGACGTTGATGCCCGCCCGGCGCGCCGCCTCGGCGTTACCGCCCACGGCGTACACGTGCCGGCCGTATCTCGTGCGGGTCAACAGGAACGTGGTGATGACGAAGAACGCGAGGATGAGAGGCACCACCCAGGGCACGCCGTCCAGCGCGGGTGGAGTGACCTTGACCAGCTTGCCGCCTTGATTCACCACCGTAGGCGTCCGGTTGGTGGCCCGGTTCTGGTTGAGCAGGTACACGGCCAGCACCGAGACGCCGGCGAGCACGAGGACCTTGATCGCCACGAGCGAGTACGGCTCGGCGAGCAGCCCCGCCTTGGCCCGGGCCCGGGTGGCGCTGAGCTTCACCGCGGCGTACCCGACCACGAGGATGACGACCAGCAGCCAGCCGGCCCAGTTGGCCATCTGCCCGTTGTCCAGGCCGTTGATGAAGTTGTCGCTGATGCTGATGTTGCCGTGCGTGCCCGCGCCGTTGTTGACGACGTAGAGCACCACACCCTGAAATGCCAGGAACAGCGCCAACGTCACGACGAACGACGGGATCCGGATCTTCGCGCAGAGCCAGCCGGTGGCGAGTCCGATCACCAGGCCGGTGACCATCGCCGCGCCGATGCTGGCCGGCCACGGCCAGCCGTACCCGACCGAGAGCCGGGCCATGACGACCGCGCACACACCCGCGGCGGTACCGGCGGCCAGGTCGATCTCACCGAGCAGCAAGACGAATACCAGGCCCATCGCGATGAAGATCGACGAAGCCGCCTGTTGCATCAGGTTGGCGAAGTTGCCCAGCGAGCCGAACGACGGGTGAACCGCCCAGAAGAAGATTGAGAGCGCGACCAGGCCGATGATGGCCGGCAGCGAGCCCATGTCGCCGCCGCGCACGCGCTGCAGGTACGTGCGCGCGTGCTCGGCGATGCCGCCCTCGACCGGAACGGCGGCTGCGATCACCTCACCGTTCTGCCCGCCCTCGGGAGGGATCTGCTCTTCGAGCTTGGTTTCGGTCATCGGTTCGCACTCCCCGTTGGCTGCGCGGCCGGCCGGCCGAGGCCACGGTCGCCCGAGCTTCCGGTTGTGATGAGCTCGACGAGTTGTTGCTGGTCGACGCTCGACCGGTCGACGATGGCCGCCATCTGCCCGAGGTAGAGCACCGCGATGCGGTCGGCGACCTGCAGCACGTCGAGCATGTTGTGCGAGATCAGCACGACCGCCACACCCTGGTCGGCCAGCCGGCGCACCAGGTCGAGCACCTGAGCGGTCTGCGCGACACCCAGGGCAGCGGTGGGCTCGTCGAGCAGGACCACCTTCGACTGCCACAGCACCGACTTGGCGATGGCGACGGTCTGCCGCTGGCCACCGGAGAGGCTCGCTACGCGCTGGCGTACCGACGCGACGGTCCGCACGGAGAGCGCCTCGAGCGTGGACTGCGCGGCCTTCTCCATGGAGATCTCGTCCAGCGTCAGGCCGGTCATCCGTTCCCGGCCGAGGAACATGTTCTGGACGATGTCCAGGTTGTCGGCCAGGGCGAGGTCCTGGTACACGATCTCGATGCCCAGCGCCGATGCGTCGCGCGGGCTGCGCACATGGGCAGGCTTGCCCTGGTAGTGGTACACGCCGCTGTCGAGCGTGTAGGTGCCCCCGATGCACTTGACGAGCGTCGACTTGCCCGCACCGTTGTCGCCGACGAGTGCAGTGACTTCGCCGGCCCGGGCCTCGAAGTCCACGTCGCGCAGCACGTGAACCGGGCCGAAGCTCTTGTTCACGCCCTGCAGATGAAGGATCGGTTCATCGCCCATGGGGCTTGTACTCCTCCGAATCAATCACGACGCGATGCGGTCGCGACGGCTCCCGGTAACCCGGGCCCCCGCCGCGACCGCACGCAGTAATTACTTGACGCCGTTCTGGGTGCAGAGCGACACGTACTTGCCGATGCACACCTGGGACTTAGGCGTGTAGCCGTCGTTGATCGGCTCCGCCACGTTCGACTTGGTGATCGTGATCGGCGTCGCGAGGATCGCCGGCACCTTCTTGCCGGTCTGCGTGTCGGTGACCGAGGCGGTCGTCTGCGGCAGACTGCCGTTCACGATCTGCGTGATCGCGTCTACGGCCGGGTTGGCCTCCTTCGTGGACGGCTTGTAGATCGTGAAGCACTGGTCGCCGTCCATGATGTGCTGCAGGCCCTGAGCGGTGGCGTCCTGGCCGGACACCGCGAGCTTGCCGTTCAGGTGCTGGTTGGTCAGCTGGCCGATGACCGCGTTGGCCATACCGTCGTTGGCCACCATGACGGCCTGGATGTTCGGATTGCGCTGCAGCATCGACGCGAACGTCGTGCCGGCGGTCGGGTTGTCCCAGTCCTTGATCGACTGGTCCGAGACCTTCTTCCACCCGGTCTGCTTGGACAGCACGCCGTCGTAGCCCTGCTTGAACGCGGCCGCGTTGCTGTCGGTGGGCGCGCCGTTGACGTCGACGTAGGTCACCGAGCTCTTGCCCGCGACCTGCGGGCACTGCACCAGGGCCTTGCCCTGCGCGTCACCGACGGCGACACCGTCGAAGGACACGTAGAGCGCGGCGCTGCCGCCGAGCGTCAGCCGGTCGTAGTCGACCGTCGTGACGCCCTTGGTCTGGGCCTCCTTCTCGATCGCCGCACCGGACGCGTTGTCCAGGTTGACGATCATCAGGACCTTGACGCCGTCGTTCTCCATGCTCTCGGCAATGGTCTTCATCGTCGTCGCGGAGCCCTGCGCGTTCTGGATGTTGCAGTTCAGGTTGTTCTTCTGACAGGCCGCCTTGAGCGCGGTCGGGTCAGCGGTGACCCAGCGCTGCGAGGACTTCGTGTCCGGAAGGATGATGCCGACCTTCGCGCCCTTGCCGTCCAGCGCGCCGCCACTGCCGCCCGACGCGGGCGCCGAGGCGGGGGCCGAGGTGCCGCCCCCGGCAGGCGCAGAAGTGGAGCTGTTCTTTTTGCTGGAGGAGCAGGCGCTCAGCACGAGTGAGGCCGCGACCCCTGCGACGACCAAGCCGATTGCGCTCTTGCGCATAGTGCTGTACCGCCTTTCGCGGGACTGTGGACCGGGGCACTCGCGCTCCGGTCTAGGAATGTTGTGCGCGTCAACATATCGGTACGACCTCCGGCGTCAACCACATCGAAACCGTTTCGTTACCCCGGTAGCATGCACCCGACTGACTGCATTGGGCGATCCCCGGAGCGACCCATCCGAATCGGTTCAGAGCAACGACCGCCGGACGTACCGCATGTTGTCCGTGCCGGTTAGTACTCGGGTGGAACCAGCGTGTCAACGGAGACACGCTCGGCCTGTCAAGATCATCCGCGGGCCTCACAACAGCGACCGCAAGACGTACTGCATGATGCCGCCGTGCCGGTAGTACTCGGCCTCGCCCGGAGTGTCGATGCGGACCTGCGCCTCGAACCGCACGTCGCCGGCCCGGACCTGCACGGTGCGGGGCGTCTGGCCCTCGTTCAGGGCCGTGACGCCGGTGATCGTGAAGGTCTCCTCACCGGTCAGGCCCAGCGACTCGGCGGTGTCGCCATCGCCGAACTGCAGCGGCAGCACGCCCATGCCGATGAGGTTCGAGCGGTGGATGCGTTCGTAGGACTCGGCGATCACGGCCCGCACGCCGAGCAGCGCCGTGCCTTTGGCCGCCCAGTCGCGTGAGGACCCCGAGCCGTACTCCTTGCCGGCCAGGATCACCAGCGGCGTACCGGCCTGGGCGTAGTTCACCGAGGCGTCGTAGATCGTGGTGACCTCGCCGACCGCGGTGAAGTCGCGAGTGAAGCCGCCCTCAGTACCGGGCGCCAGCTGGTTGCGCAGCCGGATGTTGGCGAACGTGCCGCGGATCATGACCTCGTGGTTGCCGCGGCGGGATCCGTAGGAGTTGAAGTCGCGCCGCTCGACGCCGTGGTCGCTCAGGTACTGGCCGGCCGGCGAGTCGGCCTTGATGGAACCGGCCGGGCTGATGTGGTCGGTGGTGACGGAGTCGCCGAGCTTGGCCAGCACCCGCGCGCCCTCGATGTCGGTGACCGGCTGCGGCTCGCGCTCCATGCCGTCGAAGTACGGCGGCTTGCGCACGTAGGTCGACTCGGCGTCCCACTCGAACGTGTTGCCCTCGGGGGTGGGCAGGCTGGTCCACCGCTCGTCGCCGGCGAACACGTCGGCGTAGTCGCGGGTGAACATCTCGCTGGCGATGGCGGTGTCGACCACCTGCTGAACCTCGTCCGCCGAGGGCCAGATGTCGTGCAGGTACACCGGCTGCCCGTCGCTGCCCGTACCCAGGGGTTCGGTCGTGATGTCGACGTCCATGGAGCCGGCCAGCGCGTAGGCGACGACCAGCGGGGGGGACGCGAGGTAGTTCATCTTCACGTCGGGGTTGATGCGGCCCTCGAAGTTGCGGTTGCCGGAAAGAACGCTGACCACAGCCAGGTCCGAGTCGTTGACAGCGGCCGAGATCTCGTCGGGCAGCGGGCCGGAGTTCCCGATGCAGGTGGTGCAGCCGTAGCCGACCAGGTTGAACCCGAGCTTGTCGAGGTAGGGGGTGAGGCCGGCCCGGTCGTAGTAGTCCATGACGACCTTCGAGCCGGGGGCGAGCGTCGTCTTGACCCAGGGTTTGCGGGACAGCCCCTTGTCGACGGCGTTCTTGGCCAGCAGCGCAGCGGCCACCATCACCGACGGGTTGGACGTGTTGGTGCAGGACGTGATGGCGGCGATGGCGACCGCTCCGTGGTCGAGCACCACCTCGGCGCCGTCGGCCAGCGTGACCGGGGTCGGGTGCGAGGTGCGGCCGTTCGCGCCGGCGGCCGCCGAGGGCACAGTGGCCGCCGGGCTGAAGCTCGGGACGTCCGACGCGGGGAACGACTCGTCCTCGGCCTCGTCCTGGGCGTCCTGCACCGACGCCGTGTACGCGCCGAGCGCCTCGCGGAACATCGGCTTGGCCGACTTGAGGGGCACCCTGTCCTGCGGGCGCTTCGGCCCAGCCAGCGACGGCTCCACAGTGGACAGATCCAGCTCGAGCGACTCGGAGAACTGCGGCTCGACCGAGGCGTCGTGCCACAGGCCGTTCGTCTTCGCGTACGCCTCGACGAGGGCGACCTGGTCGTCGGGACGGCCGGTGAAGCGCAGGTAGCGCAGCGTCTCGTCGTCGATCGGGAAGATGGCGCAGGTCGAGCCGTACTCGGGGCTCATGTTGCCGATGGTGGCCCGGTTGGCCAGGGGCACGGCGGCCACGCCGGTGCCGTAGAACTCCACGAACTTGCCGACCACGCCGTGCTTGCGCAGCATCTCGGTGATCGTCAGGACCAGGTCGGTGGCCGTCGAGCCCTCGGGCAGTTCGCCGGTCAGCTTGAAGCCGACGACGCGCGGGATCAGCATGCTGACCGGCTGGCCGAGCATCGCCGCCTCGGCCTCGATGCCGCCGACGCCCCAACCCAGCACGCCCAGGCCGTTGACCATCGTGGTGTGCGAGTCGGTGCCCACGACCGTGTCCGGGTAGGCCAGGCCGTCGCGGGCGAAGATCACCCGCGCCAGGTACTCGATATTTACCTGGTGGACGATGCCGGTGCCCGGCGGCACGACCTTGAACTCGTCGAACGCGGTCTGCCCCCAGCGCAGGAACTGGTAGCGCTCGCGGTTGCGCTCGTACTCGAGTTCGACGTTGCGGGTGAATGCGTCGGGTGCCCCGAACAGGTCGGCGATGACGGAATGGTCGATGACGAGCTCGGCGGGGGAGAGCGGGTTGATGCGGGCCGGGTCGCCGCCGAGGTCGCGCACCGCTTCGCGCATGGTGGCCAGGTCGACGACGGCCGGCACACCGGTGAAGTCCTGCATCACGACTCGGGACGGACTGAACTGGATCTCCGTGTCGGGTTCGGCGTCCGGCTTCCAGTTGGCGACCGCTTCGATCTGGGCGGCGGTGACGTTGGCGCCGTCCTCGGTGCGCAACAGGTTCTCGAGCAGCACCTTGAGGCTGAACGGCAACAACGAGGCCCCGTCGACCTGATCGAGGCGGAAGTAGTCGTAGGACGAGCCGGCGACCTCGAGCGTCGCCCGGGATCCGAAGCTGTTCTTGCTCTCAGCAGGCACCGCATGCTCCTTCGCGCGCGAAATCTCTCGACGTCAAGATATCACTGCAGGTTATGCCCTCTTCAGCCTGGCACAATGAAGTGCGTGACGGTCAGCGAGATGCTCGCGCGGGCCCAGCGGATGACGGTGCTGACCGGGGCCGGTGTGTCCACAGACTCGGGTATACCGGATTTCCGGGGTCCGGGCGGCCTGTGGACCCGCAACCCCGATGCGCAGCGCTACGTCGACTTCGACCTCTACCGCCGCGACCCCGACGTGCGCCGCGAGTCGTGGCGACGCCGCGCCGCCCATCCGGCCCTGACCGCCGAGCCCAACGCTGCCCATCTGGCCCTGGCCGGGCTGCACGAGCAGGGCCGGCTGCGCGCGCTGCTGACCCAGAACATCGACGGGCTGCACCAGCGGGCCGGCGTGCCGGACGAGGCCGTCGTCGAGGTGCACGGCTCGATCCGCGACACCGAATGCCTGGGCTGCGGCGAACGCCGGCCGATGAGCGAGGCGCTCGCCCGCGTCAACGCCGGCGAGGTCGACCCGGACTGCCACAGCTGCGGCGGGCTGCTCAAGTCGGGCACCGTCTTCTTCGGCCAGCCGCTCAATCCCGAGGTGCTGGGCCGGGCCGTCGATGCCGCCCGCGACTGCGACCTGTTCCTCGCGGTGGGGACGTCGCTGTCGGTGCAACCGGTGGCCAGCCTGACCGGACTGGCCGCCACGCGGGGTGTGCCGGTGATCATCGTCAACGCCTCGCCGACGCCCTACGACGACGTCGCGGCCGCCGTGGTGCGCGAGCCGATCGGCGACGTGCTGCCCCAGCTGCTGGCGATCTCGCCCTGAGGCGGGCCTCCTAAGCTGTCCGAATGGGCTTGACGGCGCAGGAGGACTCACGCGCCGTAGTCGGCGTGCCTTCCGACGACGCGCGCTGGCACCGCATCCGGGTGGGTGCCGCCGTGCTCTACGCGGCCGCGCTGGTCGTCGTCGTGGTGCTGGCCGGCGTGCCCACCGACCGGGGCAGCCTGCTGATCATCGTCCTGGCCGGCATCGGCATCCCGTGCCTGGGCCGGGGCTGGCGGGCGTTCGGCAAGGCGTTGCTGGACTGGCTGCCCTTCACCGCCGTCCTGGTCGTGTACGACCTGTCGCGGGGCATCGCCGACGGGCTGGGCATGCCGCTGCACGTCTCGGACGTCGCCGCCGCCGACCGGGACCTGTTCGGCGGCACTGTGCCCACCGTCTGGCTGCAGCAGCACTTCCTCGACCCGGGCTCGCCGCACTGGTACGACGCGGCGGCCACCCTGATCTACACCTCGCACTTCATCGCGACGCCGGTGGTGGCCGCCGTGCTCTGGCTGCGCAGTCGCGAGGCGTGGAAGGGGTTCGCCACCCGGGTAGTCGTCCTGTCGCTGGCCGGACTGATGACCTACGTGCTCTTCCCGGCGGCCCCGCCCTGGTACGCCGCCCGCGAGGGCGTGATCGAGCCGGCGATCCGCGCCACGTCCCGAGGCTGGCTGTGGCTGCACGTCAACCACGCCGGGAACCTGCTCAGCGAGGGACAGGCTGCGTCCAACCCGGTGGCGGCCATGCCGTCGCTGCACACCGCGTTCGCGACGCTGATCGCGCTGTACGTCGCCTCGCGCCTGAAGAGCCCGTGGCGTTACCTGATCGTGCTCTACCCGTTGGCCATGGGACTCTCGCTGGTCTATCTGGGCGAGCACTATGTCGTCGACCTGGCGGCCGGAGTCGTCTACGCGCTCGCCGTGCACTTCGCGATCAACGCGTGGACACGGCGCCGGAGCCGAGCCGATCTTTCGTCCGGTTAGCCCGGCGCTTTCACGGTGACCGCGTGGCGGTGGACTGAAAAGTGCTCCAGGCCAACAAGGATCAGGGTTGTCGAAGCCAAGATCTTGTTGAGCGAGGAGCACCTTCACGGTGAAGCGTATCGGGCTGTACCCGCGGGTGCCTGCCGACACGAACGGTGCTGGTGTCGTGTCGCAGGCTGGCGGTGTCGCGCTGGTCGAGACGGTCCGTGCTGCGGGGTTGGACGCCGCGCTGTCGGCGGCGTTGGCGCCGTGGCGTAAGCCGATGGCGATCCACGACCCGGCCAAGGTGCTCATCGATCTGGCGGTGGCGCTGGCGCTGGGTGGGGACTGCCTGGCCGATGTCGCGCTGCTGCGCGCCGAGCCGGCGGTCTTCGGCGCGGTGGCCTCGGATCCGACGGTCTCGCGCACGATCGACGCGCTGGCCGCCGACGCGCCGGCCGCGTTGGCCGCGATCGATGCGGCCAGGGTCGCTGCGCGGGCTCGAGTGTGGACGTTGGCCGGTGAGCACGCACCTGATCACGGCATCGGCGCGGACCAGCCGCTGATCATCGACACCGACGCCACGCTGATCACCGCGCACTCGGACAAGGAACAGGCGGCGCCGACGTTCAAACGTGGCTATGGGTTCCACCCGTTGTGGGCTTTCGCCGACCACGGTGCTGAGGGCACGGGCGAGCCGCTGTCGTTCCTACTCCGGGCGGGCAACGCCGGCTCCAATACCGCCGCCGATCACATCGCCGTGGTCAAGGCGGCGCTGGCCCACCTGCCCGGTCGCCGCCACGGGGCCCGGCCCGGCCGCAAGGTCCTCATCCGTGCCGACGCCGCGGGCGCCACGCACGAGTTCCTGACCTGGCTGGTCGGGCAGCGGTTGTCCTACTCGGTCGGGTTCACCCTGCCGGACAGCTTCGCCGTGGCCCTGGCCACGATGCCACCCGAGTCGTGGACGCCGGCCTACGACCCCGACGGCCAACCGCGCGAGGGGGCCTGGGTCGCCGAGGTCACCGGCATGCTTGACCTCACGTCGTGGCCTGACCGGATGCGGGTCATCGTGCGCAAGGAACGACCGCACCCCGGCGCGCAGCTGCGCCTGACCGACCCGGACGGCATGCGGGTCACCGCGTTTGCCACCAACACCGCCCGCGGCCAACTCGCAGACCTCGAGCTGCGGCATCGGCGCCGGGCCCGCTGCGAGGACCGCATCCGCAACTCCAAAGACACCGGGCTGACCAACCTGCCGCTGCACGACTTCGCCCAGAACCAGATCTGGTGCGCCCTGGTCGCGCTCGCCGTCGAACTCACCGCCTGGATGCAGATGCTGTCCCTGGCCGGACACGACGCGCGTCGCTGGGAACCCAAACGCCTACGGCTACGGCTGTTCTCGATCGCCGGGCGGCTCGCCACCCACGGCCGAACCCGGCGCCTGCACCTGTCCGCCCACGCACCCTGGGCCGGACTACTCGCCACGATGATCAACAGACTGCAGACACTCCCCCCGCCCGTTTGATCACAACGAAACCACCCCGACCCAGCACG
>DATBER010000011.1:0-16001 GCA_036558905.1 Jatrophihabitantaceae bacterium
CTCGTAGCCCAGCACCTCGATGTCGAAGCCTCCGCGTCCGGCCAGGTGGAACAGCCGCTCGCGCAGCTGGGCCGGGCACGAGCGGGTGTTCGGGCAGCGCAGGTCGGCGTCGCCCTCCTTCTCGTAGCCCAGCTTGGTGCCCCAGGCCGGGCAGTGCGTCGGCATCTCGAACTTGCGCTCGGTGCCGTCGCGCAGGGCGACCACCGGCCCGACGATCTCGGGGATGACGTCGCCCGCCTTGCGCAGCACGACCGTGTCGGCGATCAGCACGCCCTTGCGCGCGACCTCGGACGCGTTGTGCAGGGTGGCCATCTCGACGGTCGATCCGGAGACCTTGACCGGCTCCATCACGCCGAACGGAGTCACTCGGCCGGTACGCCCGACGTTGACCCGGATGTCGAGCAACTTGGTGTTGACCTCTTCCGGCGGGTACTTGAACGCGATGGCCCAGCGCGGCGCCCGGCTGGTGGAGCCGAGCCGGCGCTGCAGGGCCAGGTCGTCGACCTTGACGACGACGCCGTCGATCTCGTGCTCGACGTCGTGGCGGTGCTCGCCGTAGTGGTCGATGTAGCTCTGCACACCGCTCAGGTCGGGCACCACCTTGTAGCGGGTGGACGTGGGCAGCCCCCAACCGTGCAGCGCCTCGTACCACTGCGACTGCGCGACGATCTCGGGACCGCCCTCGACCCGGCCCACGCCGTGCAGCACCAGTTGCAGATGCCGCTCAGCGGTTATGCGGGCGTCCTTCTGGCGCAGCGATCCGGCTGCGGTGTTGCGCGGGTTGGCGAACGGTGCCTTGCCGGACGCGACCAGGGCCGCGTTCAGCTCCTCGAACCGGGCGACCGGGAAGTAGACCTCGCCGCGCACCTCCAGGACGGCCGGATGGTTCTTGCCGGCCAGCCGGTGCGGTATGCCCTCGATGGTCCGAATGTTCGGGGTGATGTCCTCGCCGGTGCGCCCGTCGCCGCGCGTAGCGCCGCGCACCAGGCGCCCGTTGCGGTAGAGCAGGTTGACGGCCAGCCCGTCGACCTTGAGCTCGCACAGGTAGGCCGGGACGACGCCGGCGTCGCGCTCGACCCGGTGCGCCCACGCGGTCAGCTCGTCCGTCGAGAACGAGTTGTCCAGGCTGAGCATCCGTTCGAGGTGGTCGACCGGCGTGAACTGCGTCGAGTACGTGCCGCCCACGCTCTGGGTCGGCGACTCGGGCGTGCGCAGGTCCGGAAACTCGTCCTCGAGGGTCTGCAGCCGCCGCATCTTGACGTCGTAGTCGGCGTCGCTGAGGGTCGGCGCGTCGAGCACGAAGTAGCGGTAGCGGGCCTCGTCGATGTCCTGGCTCAGCAGCGCGTGCTCTTCGCGCGCCTCGGCGGTCGCCGTCTTCGGCTCGGTCACGGGTCGAACGTTACCGACTCGGCCCGACAGAATGGCGGCATGCGTGAGCCTCACCTGCACGAGTTGATCAGCGTGGTACGCGCCCCGGGCCAGGCCCTGTCCGGGCCGGACGCACAGATCCGCGCCGAGGGCGCCCAGGGGGTTTTCGTGGGCGACCGCCGGATACTGTCCCGCCTGCTCGTGACCCTCGACGGGGCCGAGCCGGCGCCGCTCCGGGCCGACGCACGAGGCGACACGGCCCGGTTCGTGGCCACCGCCCGCGGGCTGGGCGACCCCGGCACCGACCCGACCGTCCTGGTGCACCGCGAGCGCCGGGCCCGGCCCGACGGCATCCAGGAGCGGATCGCCGTAACCTCCTACGCCCGGACGCCGGTTCGTACGCGGCTGGCCGTGCAGCTGGGCTGCGACCTGGCGTCGATGACCGCGGTCCGCTACGGCGAGCCGGTGACCGAGTTGCCCGGCGGTCCGCCCTGGTCGGCCGACGGCGTGGAAGTGCGCGTCGATGCCGACCAGCTGGAATGGCCGGTCAGCCTCGAACGGGGCGACTCGTTCGCGGTCACGCTCACCGTCGGGGTACGCGAGAGGGCCGTGCCCGTGGTGCTCCCGGCGGCCGCGCGGGCGTTCACAGCCCCGCAGGTCCAGGCCGACGATCGCCGCCTGGCCCCGCTGGTGGCGCAGAGCGTGGCCGACCTGGACGGGTTGCTGCTCACCGATCCGCTCGCCCCGGACGATGCGTTCCTCGGGGCCGGCGTCCCTTGGTACCTGACCTTGTTCGGACGCGACTCGATCTGGGCCGCCCGGCTGCTGTTGCCGCTCGGGACGGAGCTGGCGGCCGGCACACTGCGCACGCTGGCCCGCCGGCAGGGCACCCGCGACGATCCGTCGACCGGTGAGCAGCCCGGCAAGATCCCGCACGAGATCCGCCGGCCCGACCTCGCCGCAGTGCTGCCGCCCGTCTACTACGGCACGGTCGACGCGACGGCGCTGTGGGTGTCGCTGCTGTACGACGCCTGGCGCTGGGGGCTGCCGGCCGGGCACGTCGAGCGGCTGCTGCCCGCGCTGGAGGGCGCGCTGGGTTGGCTGGGCCGCCACGACGGGTTCCTCTCCTACCGCGACGAGTCCGGCCGCGGGCTGAGCAACCAGGGGTGGAAGGACTCCCCCGAGGCGGTGCAGTTCAGTAACGGGACGCTGGCCGATCCGCCGATCGCGCTGTGCGAGGTGCAGGGCTACGCCTACGCCGCCGCCCGGCAGGGAGCCGATCTGCTCGACGCGTTCGGCCGGCCCGGCGCGGATCGCTGGCGTGAGTGGGCGGACGGGCTAGCGGCCCGGTTCCGGGACCGGTTCTGGGTCGACGGCTATCCGGCCATCGCCCTGGACGGCGCCGGCCGCCCGGTCGACACCGTAACGTCCAACATCGGGCACCTGCTCGGCACCGGGCTGCTCGACCCCGCCGAGGAGGCGCGCGTCGCGGCCCGGCTGGCCGAACCGGACATGGACGGCGGCCTGGGCCTGCGCACCATGGCCAGCATCTCGGCCGGGTACAACCCGCTGAGCTATCACTGCGGGTCGGTGTGGCCGCACGACACGGCGATCGTCCTGCGCGGGCTGCGGTCGGCGAGTCTCGTCAACGGCCTGCTCACCGCCGGCGCCGCGTTCGACTACCGCCTTCCCGAGCTCTACGGCGCCGAGGCCGGCGAGCCGATCCCCTACCCGCCGGCCTGCCACCCTCAGGCCTGGTCGGCCGCCGCGGCGGTCGAGGTGCTGCGCAGCGTGCTCGGGCTGGACCCCGACGTGCCGGGCGGCGTGCTGCGCGTGTCCCCGATGCGGCCCTCGCCGGTGGGTGAGCTGACGGTGCGCGGCCTGCGCCTGGCCGGCCAGCCGCTCGACGTGCACCTGGCCGCCGACGGCACGGTGGACGTCGGCAGCGAGCTAGCCGTCGAGATCGCGTAGCGCTCGGCCGACGTCGCGCACCACCGCCAGCGCCCGGCGGGCGTAGTCCGGCGAGGCGCCGGCCAGCCCGCACGCCGGGGTGGGCACCACCGCGCCGGCCAGGTCGGAGTCGGCGAAGCCCAGCTCGCGCCAGAGCTTGCGCACCGGATCGCGCGCCGCGTCGAGGCTGATCGTCGCGTCGGTGCCGGGCACGACCCCGAGCCACAGTGACGTGCCGGCCTCGACGGCCTCGCCCACGGCGTCGTGGTCGAGGGTCAGCGCCGCATCCACCGCAATCGCGTCGGCGCCGGCCCCGCGCAGCAGCGGGATCGGGACCTCGGCCGCGCAGCAGTGCACAACCCGCGCGCCCTCGGGGACGACCGACAGCACGTCGCCCAGCGTCTGCTCGACCACGCTGGCCTCGACGGCCCGCACCGTGCCGTAGCCGGACGGAGTGGGGATCTTCGCGGCCAGGACAGCCGGGATCGACGGCTCGTCCAGCTGGGTCACGATCGTCGCCCCCGGCACCCGGCGAGCCAGCTCGGCCAGGTGCGCCCGCAGCCCCTCGGCCAGCGACTCGGCCAGATCGCGGACCGCGCCGTGATCGGACACGACCCGGTGCCCGCCCGGCAGCTCGACGCCGGCGGCCAGGGTCCATGGGCCGACCGCCTGAATCTTCAGCACGCCCGCATATCCGGACGCAGCCGCCTCCAGGGCGTCGAGGTCGCGGTCCAGGAAGTCGCGGGACCGCCGCAGGTCGCGGCCCGGACGGGCGGTGAGCCGCCACCCCGAGGGCTGGATCTCGACCGGAAGTTCAGCCAGCAGCGCGGCGCCCCGGCCGATCACGTCCGCGCCGGCGCCCCGGGCCGGGAGCTCGGGCAGATGCGGCAGCTCGGGCAGTTCGCCCAGCACGATGCGCAGCGCTTCGTCGATATCGGTGCCGGGCAGCGAGCCGATGCCGGTGGCCGCTCCGGCCGGCCAGGGGTGGGTCACGCCGCCCGCCGCGCGGACGCGATCGTGGCCGAGCCGAGCACGGTGTCGCCGTCGTACATGACGAGCGCCTGCCCGGCGGCCACCCCGCGCTGGGTGCCGTGCAGCCGGGCGACGACCCGGTCGGTCGACGCGACGACGGAGGCCGGCGTGACCATGCCGTGTGCGCGCAGCTGCACGTGGCAGTCGAAGGTCTCGCCCGGCGCCGATCCAGCCGTCCACAGTGGACGGTCACCGACGACCTCGTCGGCGTCGAGCAGCTCACCCGGTCCGACCAGCACCGTGTTCGTCCTGGGCTGGATCGACAGCACGTAGCGCGGCTCGCCGCCCGGCGCCGGGCGCTGCAGGTGCAGGCCGCGGCGCTGCCCGACGGTGAAGCCGAACGATCCACCGTGCTCGCCGACCGTGTCGCCGGTGACAGCGTCGACGATCGGCCCGGCTTGGGCGCCGAGAGCCCGGGACAGGAAGCCCCGGGTGTCGCCATCGGCGATGAAGCAGATGTCGTGCGAGTCGGGCTTCTCGGCGACGGCCAGCCCCCGTTCGGCCGCCTCGACGCGCACCTGCGCCTTGGTCGAATCGCCGATCGGGAACATCGCGGCCGCCAGCTGCCGGGGCGTCAGCACCGCCAGCACGTAGGACTGGTCCTTGGCCGGGTCGACGCTGCGCCGCAACCTCCCGTCGGAGAGCCGGGCGTGGTGGCCGGTCACAACGGCGTCGAAGCCGAGCGCCAGCGCCCGATCCAGGACGGCGGCGAACTTGATCTTCTCGTTGCAGCGCAGGCACGGGTTGGGCGTGCGCCCGGCGGCGTACTCGGAGACGAAGTCGTCGATGACGTCGGCCCGGAACCGCTCGGCCAGATCCCAGACGTAGAAGGGGATGCCCAGCACGTCGGCCGCCCGGCGGGCATCGCCGGCGTCCTCGACCGTGCAGCAACCGCGCGCACCGTGGCGCAGCGTGGCCGGCGCGGACGACAGGGCCAGGTGCACGCCGGTGACGTCGTGCCCGGCGTCGACGGCTCGGGCGGCCGCCACCGCCGAGTCGACGCCTCCGCTCATCGCAGCGAGCACCTTCATGCGAACAGCCCCGCCCGCCGGGCCCGTTCGACCACCGGGCCGATCTCGTCCAGCACGGCCTCGACGTCCTCGTACGTGGACGTGTGGCCCAGGGAGAACCGCAACGAGCTGCGCGCGCTGGCCGCGTCGGCGCCCATCGCGATCAGCACGTGCGAGGGCTGGGCCACGCCGGCCGAGCAGGCCGATCCGGTCGAGCACTCGATGCCGCGCGCGTCGAGCAGCATCAACAACGAATCGCCCTCGCAGCCGGGGAAGGACAGGTGGGCGATTCCGGGCAGGTGCTCGGTCGGGTGGCCGTTGACGATCACGTCGGGCACGACCTGGCGCACCCCGTCGACCAGCCGATCGCGCAGGGTGGCCAGCCGGATCGCCTCGTCCGGCTGGGCCGCCACGGCCGCCTCGGCGGCCACGGCCAGGCCCACCACGCCCGGGGCGTCGAGGGTGCCCGACCGAACGTCGCGCTCCTGCCCGCCCCCGTGGAGCAACGGGACCACCACGGCGTCGCGGCGCAGCAGCAGCGCCCCGGTGCCGACCGGGCCGCCCAGCTTGTGCCCGGTCATGGACAGCGCGTCGACCCCGGACGCGGCGAAGTCGACCGGCAGCGCCCCGACCGCCTGTACGGCGTCGGTGTGGAACGGCACGCCGTGCTGGTGCGCGACGGCGGCCAGCTCGCGGATCGGCTGCACGGTGCCGATCTCGTTGTTGGCCCACATGACGGTGACCAGGGCGACGTCGTCGTCGAGTACCTTGCGCAGCGCCTCGGGCGTGACCCGGCCGGTGCGGTCGACGTCGAGCCAGCTGATCTGCGCGCCCTCGTGGTCGGCCAGCCAGTCCAGGGTGTCGAGCACGGCGTGGTGCTCGACCGGGCTGGCCACGATGCGCGTCCGGCGCGGCGCGGAGTCGCGGCGGGCCCAGAACAGGCCCTTGACGGCCAGGTTGTCCGACTCGGTGCCGCCACTTGCGAAGATCACCTCGGACGGGCGGGCGCCCAGGGCGTCGGCCAGCTGCTCGCGCGACTCCTCGACGCGGCGCCGGGCGCGCCGCCCGGAGCCGTGCAGTGAGGACGGGTTGCCGATGTCGGCCATCGCCGTGGTGACCGCCGCGATAGCCTCCGGCCGCATCGGCGTCGTCGCCGCATGGTCGAGGTAAGGCATCGGGACAAGTTTATGGTCTATGACTACTGCGTCATCGGCGGCGGCATCGTCGGGCTGGCCACCGCCCGGCAGCTGCTGCAGAAGCACCCCGACGCCGGGCTGGTCCTGCTCGAGAAGGAGTCCGGGCTGGGCGTACATCAGACCGGGCACAACAGCGGCGTGATCCATGCCGGCATCTACTACGCGCCGGGCAGCCTCAAGGCCGAACTGTGCCGGCGCGGGGCCCGGGCCACCAAGGAGTTCGCCGCCGCGCACGGCATCGCGGTGGACGTCTGCGGCAAACTGCTCGTCGCCACCGACCCGGCCGAGGCGGCCCGGATGGACGCCCTGTACGAGCGCTCGCGCGTGAACGGGGTCGCGTCCGAGCGCATCGACGCCGCCGAGCTGCGCCGGCGCGAGCCGCACATCCGCGGGGTGGGCGCCCTGTTCGTGCCGAGCACCGCCATCGTCGACTACAAGGCGGTCGCCGCAGCCATGGGGGACGAGATCCGGGCGGCCGGCGCGACGATCGAGTTCGGCGCCCAGGTCACCGGCATCGCCGAGACGCCCGACCTCGTCACCGTGTCGGCGGGCGAGCGCCGCATCCGGGCCCGGCGGCTGGTCGTCTGCGGCGGCCTGCAGGCCGACCGGCTGGCCCGGATGGCCGGTGCCCGCAGCGACTTCCAGATCGTCCCGTTCCGGGGCGAGTACTACCGGCTGCCCGCCGCCCGCAACGGCATCATCACGCACCTGATCTACCCGATCCCCGACCCCGCCCTGCCCTTCCTCGGCGTGCACCTGACCAAGACGGTCGACGGAGGCGTGACGGTCGGCCCCAATGCCGTGCTGGGCTTCGCCCGCGAGGGGTACCGCAAGGGCTCTTTCCGTCGCCGCGACGTCGCGACCTACCTGCGCTTCCCCGGCATGTGGCGGGTGGCCCGGGCGAACATCCGCACCGGGGCGCGCGAGTTGCGCAATTCGCTGCTCAGGCGGGGCTACCTGCGGGAGTGTCGCAAGTACTGCCCGGAGCTGACGGTGTCCGACCTGCTGCCCGCGCCGGCCGGCATCCGGGCCCAGGCGGTGCTGCGCGACGGCACCCTGGTGCACGACTTCCTGTTCGCCTCGACGCCCCGCACCCTGCACGTGTGCAACGCCCCCTCGCCGGCGGCCACGTCAGCCATCCCCATCGCGGAGATGATCACCGCCAAGCTGGCCTGACCCGGTTTTGGTCACCAGGTCTCATATAGCCGTCTCGGTGACCAAAACCGACTCACGCGACGACACCGCAGGCGGGCGGGCCCGGCCGGCGACGGCAACGCCCAGCCCGGCCACTGCGACCATCGCCAGGTCGAGCACGGTGAACGCCGTCGTGTAGCCGAACACGTCGCGGGCCGCGGCCGCCACGAGCACGCCGCCGATACCGGTGGTCAGCGCGCTGGTGACCGCGTCGGACAGCTGCAGTGCGGCCGAGTCGGCGCCCCGGTCGGCGTCGTTGGTGTAGCGCAGCAGCAGCACGCCCAGGCTGGACATCGTCAACCCGGCGCCCAGCCCGGCGATCGACCAGGCCGGGAAGATCAGCCAGCCGGGCAACCGCGGCTGGGCGGCGATCGCGACCAGCGCGGCCGCCACGGCGATCAGCGCGAACCCGGTCCGGATCAGTACGACCCGCCGCTCGGGTCCCTCGGAGGGATGGTCACGTCCCTGCCACCACGAGCCGAGCGACCACGTCACGCCGGCCAGCACGAGCGCCAGGCTGGCCAGTGTCGCGCCGTACCCGTGCTGCACGGTCTGGGTCAGCGGCACCATCGACTCGACGCCGAAGAACGCCCCGGCGAACAGCCCGCGCATCGCCACCGGTGCGGCCACGCCCCGGCGCACCCGCACCGTGCCGGGCGGCAGCAGCGCGCGCAGCCCCCATACGAGCGCGATCACGCCGACGCCGGCGATGGGCAGCGACACCGGCGACGGATGCTGCCCGGCCGCCTCGAGCGCGGCCACCCCTCCGGCCGCGGCCACGGCCCGCAGCACCCGGCGCGGATCGGCCAGCCGCCCGGGCAGGGCCGGCGTGGCGAGGCTGCGCAGCACCGGCACCATCAGCAGCGCGCCGAACAGCACGAACGGCATCAGCCCGAGGAACACCCAGCGCCAGCTGGCGTGCTGGGCCAGCGTGCCCGACACGATCGGCCCGAGCAGCGACGGCACCACCCAGGCCGACGACATCGCGGCGAAGATCTTGGGGCGCAGTTCGTCCGGATAGCAGGCACCGAGCACGACGTAGATCGCGGTGATCAGCAACCCGCCGCCCAGGCCCTGGATGCATCGCCCGGCCACCAGCTGGGCCATCGAGGTCGCGGTACCGGCCACGCCCAGCCCCGCGACGAACGCCGCGAGACCGGCGATCATCGGCAACCGGGGTCCGCGCTGGTCGCACACCTGGCCGGACACGACCATGCCGACGACGTCCGAGACGAGGAAGCCGGTGAACGCCCAGCCGATCGCCCCGATGCCGTGCACCTCCCGCGCGGCGGTCGGCAGGGCGGCGGCCACGGCCATCGCCTCGAAGGCGATCAGCGTGACCAGGATCAGGATGCCCCCGCTGCTGCTGCGGTACGCGGGGGCGAAGATCGAACGCTCGGCCGCTGGTTGGGTCCCGGCCGCCGTCGTCACCCGACCAGGATGCAAGTTCAACCCTGGTTCAGGTCAACTGGATTCGATCTAGTGCCCTTCGATCACTTCCGGATCGACGGCCAGCTCGGCCACCTCGTCCTCGAACTGCTCGACCGGCAGCACGGGTTCACCGTCGACCGTCACCCACGCGGCCTCGTTGAGATCCCAGTAGATGCCCCGTTCCCCCTGCACGCCACGAGCATGAGCGCCCGCAGCGTCCAGGGGAAGGGAGTAGAGCGGATCGGTGCCTCAACGGGCAGGGCAAACCGCGACTAACCCTTGCGCTTCGTCAGTTCCTCGGTCAGCTGCGGGGCGACGTTGAACAGGTCGCCCACCACGCCGAAGTCGGCCAGCTCGAAGATCGGCGCCTCGGGGTCCTTGTTGATGGCGACGATCGTCTTGGACGTCTGCATGCCGGCCCGGTGCTGGATGGCGCCGGAGATGCCGACCGCGATGTACAGCTGCGGCGACACGGTGACGCCGGTCTGGCCGACCTGCATCTGGTGCGGCACCCACCCGGCATCGGTGGCCGCCCGGGAGGCACCGACGGCCGCCCCGAGCGAATCGGCCAGCGCCTCGATGACAGAGAAGTTGTCGGCGCCGCCGACGCCGCGGCCGCCCGAGACGATCACCGACGCGTCGGTCAGGGCCGGGCGACTGCCCTTGGCCTCGACCACCCGGTCGACGACCTTGGCCCCCTTGGCCGCATCGGACACCTCGACGGTGACCGGTACCTCCTCCGCGGCGCCCTCGGCGGCCGACGGCGTGACCGAGTTGGCCCGCACCGTGATGACCGGCACGCCGCCGCCGACCTTCGACTGCACGGTGACCGCGCCGCCGAAGATGCTCTGCACCACCGACGCGTCGTCGTTCACCGTGACCGCGTCGGTCAGCAGCCCGCTGCCGAGCTTGAACGCGACCCGGGCCGCGATCTCCTTGTTCTCCGGGGTGGACGACACGAGCACCGCAGCCGGTGACGCCTGCCCGGCGACCGAGGCGAGCACCTCGGCCCTGGGTGCCACGAGGTAGCCCTCGAGGTCGTCGCTCTCGGCCACGTACACCTTGGCCGCGCCGTACTCGGCCAGGGTGCCCTTGACCGCGGCGGCCGTTCCCGGCGCGCCGACGACCACGGCACTGGGCTCACCCATGGAGCGGGCCGCCGTCAGCAGCTCGAGCGTCGACTTCTTGACGGCGCCGTCGGCGGCATCGACCAGGACAAGAACCTCTGCCATATCGAAATCTCCTCAGATGAGCTTCTTGGACGCCAGGAAGTCGGCGATCTTCGCCCCGCCGTCGCCCTCGTCCTTGACGATCTGACCGGCCTGCCGGGGCGGCGCGACCTCGAACGACACGACCTGCGAGGCCGCGTTGCCCAGGCCCACCTCGTCGGCGCCGAGGCCCAGGTCGGAGACGCTCAGCGTCTGGATCGGCTTGCTCTTCGCGGCCATGATGCCCTTGAACGACGGGTAGCGCGGCTCGTTGATCTTCTCCACCACGCTGATCACCGCCGGGGTGGACGCCTGCACGACGTCGTAGCCGGCGTCGCTGACCCGCTCGATCGTGATCGACGAGCCGTCGACGGAGACCTTGCGGGCGTGCGTGAGCTGCGGGACGCCCAGCGCCTCGGCGACCAGAGCCGGCAGCACCGACATCCGGGTGTCGGTGGCCTCGGACCCGGCGATCACCACGTCGTACTCGATCGTGCCGAGCGCCTTGGCGATGACCTTCGCCGTCTGGATGACGTCCGAGCCGTGAATCGCCTCGTCGCTGACGTGCACCGCCTTGTCGGCGCCCATCGACAACGCCTTGCGGATGGACTCGGTGGCCCGGTCCGGCCCGACGGTCAGGATGGTGACCTCGCCGCCGTGGGCCTCCTTGAGGAGCATGCCCTCTTCGATGGCGTACTCGTCGATCTCGTTGATGACGGCATCGACCGCATCACGGTCGAGCGTGTTGTCGGCCGGGTTGAGCTTGCGCTCGGCCGATGTGTCGGGCACCTGCTTCACCAGCACCACTATGTTCATGCGTTCGACTGACCTCTCGCATCGGGGCTCACGCTGCTCGAGTCGCAACCTGCTGGAAATACTGCCTATGTTACCGGCGAGTAGCAATGTGGCAGTGGTCTCCAGTAGCGAAGCCTCTCACGACGCCGGAATTGCGCGGCCGGCACGGACGGCGCACGTACCACTCGGCTGAGCCGATACGGTCGGCAGGTGCGCATCGGCATCGCCCTGTTCGACGGGGCCGAGGAACTCGACTTCGCGGGTCCCTGGGAGGTGCTGGGCTTCTGGGCCAGCGAGGTGGCCGAACCGAAGGGCGAGGTGATCACGATCGGCCCGTCGACCGAGCCGATCACCGCGGCCAAGGGGCTGCGCGTGCTGCCGGAGACGACGCTGCCCGACGCCGGGCCGCTCGACGTGCTGGTCATGCCGGGCGGGCGCGGCACCCGGTCGCTGCTCGGCCCGGACGAGCCGCTGCACACCTCGCTGCAGGCACTGGCCGAGGCCGGCACGCTGATGACCAGCGTCTGCACCGGCTCGCTCGTGTACGCCGCGGCGGGGCTCCTGCGCGGCCGGCCGGCCACCACGCACTGGGCCGCCCTGGACGAATTGGCCGCGCTCGACCCGTCGATCCAGCTCCGTCCCGACGCGCGCTTCGTCGACGACGGCGACATGGTCACGGCGGCCGGCGTCTCAGCCGGCATCGACATGGCCCTGCATCTGGTGATGCGCCTCGACTCCGCGGATGCGGCCCGCCGGGTGAAACGGGAGATCCAATACGATCCCGAGCCCCCGATCTGACCGATGCCGAAGCCGCCGATCGATCCGCAGACCTGGTTGCCGCCCAAGGCACCCGCCCGGGCCCGGCAGCGCGTCGGCCCGGTGCCGGTGCAGCTCGCCGTGTTCGACGTCCCGGGCCGCGGCCCCGAGGACGTCGCCGTCGACGACACCGGCAACGTGTACGCCGGCATCCGCGACGGACGCATTCTGCGCATCTCGCCCGACGGGCGGCACATCGACACGCTGGCCGACACGCACGGGCGCCCGCTCGGCGTCGAGATCCTCGGCGATGGCGACCTGCTCGTCTGCGACGCGCACCGCGGCCTGCTGACCGTGCAGGTGTCGACCGGCGAGGTCCGGGTCATCACCGACGAGGTCGACGGCGCGGCCATGTGCTTCTGCAACAACGGCGCCCTCGCAAACGACGGCACGATCTACTTCAGCGACAGCTCGCGGCACTTCGGCCTCGATCACTGGCGGGCCGAGGTGATCGCCCACACCGGCACCGGCCGGCTGCTGCGCCGCACCCCCGACGGCGCCGTCGACGTGCTGCTCGACGGCCTGCAGTTCGCCAACGGCGTGGCGCTGGCCCCCGACGAGTCGTCCGTGATCGTGGCCGAGACGTCGGGTTACAGCCTGGTGCGACTGTGGCTCACCGGCCCGGACGAGGGTCGCCGCGAGCTGCTCGTCGACAACCTGCCCGGCTTCCCCGACAACATCAGCACCGGCAGCGACGGGTTGATCTGGGTCACCCTGCCCAGCGCGCGCGATCCGCTGCTCGACCTGGCCCTGCCCCGTGCCCCGGTGCTGCGCAAGGTCGTGTGGCAGCTCCCGCCGTGGCTGCAACCCCGCGAGAAGAAGACCGTCTGGGTGCAGGCCTACGACCTCGACGGCCGGCTGGTCCACGACCTGCAGACCAGCCACGAGTGGTTCCACATGGTCACCGGCGTACGTGAGGTGGACGGCACGGTCTGGTTGGGCAGTCTCGTCTCCCCCGGTATCGCGCGGATCGACCTGTAATTACAAGCGGCGCAGTGGAAATTACATGCGGCGCCACGGCCCGATGCAATCCAGTCACACTATGACCTGTGCGTGAACCCGGCTCCCCCGTCGACCAGCTGCCGCTTACCGGCGAGCGGACTGCGCCGGGCGTGTGGCACGAGAACTACTGGTTCCGCCGGCACGAGGCGGCGTACGAGCATCTGCTGACGTACGCGTCGGTACGGCTACTGCTCGAGATCGGCTGCGGCGAGGGTTACGGCACGGCCCGCTTCGCGTCCGTCGCCGGTGAGGTGATCGGCCTCGACTACGACGCCGCCACCGTGCGGCACGCCGCGTCGCGCTACGCCGGCCCGACGTTCCTGCGCGCCAATCTGGCCGCGCTGCC
The DNA here is from genome assembly GCA_036558905.1 of Jatrophihabitantaceae bacterium. GTDB lineage: Bacteria > Actinomycetota > Actinomycetes > Mycobacteriales > Jatrophihabitantaceae > DASXRA01. The sequence continues at coordinate 13,349 of DATBER010000011.1, forward strand.
CGTGCGTGATGACGCGATCGACGTGGTGGCCGGCCTGCAGGTGATCGAGCACGTGTGGGACCACCCGCAGTTCGTGCACGAATGCCGGCGCGTGCTGCGCCCGGGGGGTGTCCTGCTGCTCACCACCCCCAACCGGGTGACGTTCTCGCCCGGCCGCGACACGCCGACGAATCCGTTCCATACGCACGAGTACACCGCCGCCGAGCTGACGGAACTGCTGAGCCGAAGTGGATTCGCGGCGGAGGTCCGGAGCCTGCACGCCGGCCCCCGCCTGCGGGAACTCGACGCCAAGTACGGCGGGTCGTTCACCGACGCCCAGCTGGCCGGCCCGCCCGAGCGGTGGAGTGCCGGGCTAGCGCAGGACGTCGTCGGCGTCACCGGGACCGACTTCGTCGTGACCGCCGAGGAACCCGATGCGGCGCTCGATCTCCTCGTCGTCGCGCGCCGATCGGGCGTATAGCGCCGAGAGCCCGAGCGCGACGCCCAGGGTCAGCAGGATCGCGGTCAGCACGATGAACAGCCCGGAGTAGTCCCAGCCGCTGTCGTCGGAGTCGTCGACGTACACCGCGCCCCACACGCCGCAGTCGAGGTGGACTCGGCCGCTGACCGGCGACGCGAACGTGGCCAGCGCGTTGGTCGGCCGCACGTCCTGCGCGATCGGCGTGACCATTACCGGCACCGGGCCGCCGCCGTTCGGGGTGAGCGTGCATTGTCCGACCGTCGCGGGGATGCCGCGCTTCTCCAGCGCCGTGCGCCCGCCCGGCACGGAGATCTCGTACTGGTGGCCGCGGGTGAGCTGCACCGTCTGCGGCGGCACCGCGCCGGAGTTGTACGAGTGCTTCTCGATGCCGTCGGCGACCCGGTACAGCCCGGCGAACAGGACGCCGGCCAGCAGCAGCGCGACCGCGATCGGGCCGCGTCGGCGCATGACGATCCGGCCGAACGACCGCGCCGCATCCCGCACTCGTCGACTCCTCACCGCTCGGGGCCCCGTCGCGCAAACTGTGACACGGCGTGGCACTATCTCGCGACGTGCGCGTACTGATGCTGTCATGGGAGTACCCGCCCCTCATCGTCGGCGGTCTGGGTCGGCACGTCGACGCGCTCTCCCGCGAGCTCGTCGCGGCCGGGCACGAGGTCTGCGTGGTGACCCGGGGCAGCTCCGACGTCGTCGACGAAGTGCGCGAGGGCGTGCGCGTCCGGCGATCCGCGAGCGACCCGATCGAGCTCGACTTCACCACCGAGAGCCTGCTGGCCTGGACGCAGGCGTTCGAGCACGGCCTGATCCGGGCGGCGCTGCCGGTCGTGCACCGCTGGCGGCCGGACGTGATCCACGCGCACGACTGGCTGGTCACCCAGAGCGCGGTGACGCTCAGCCAGGTCATCGAGCGCCCCGTCGTCGCCACGGTGCACGCCACCGAGGCCGGGCGGCATCAGGGCTGGCTGCCGGCGCCGCTGAACCGGGCCGTGCACTCGGTCGAACGCTGGCTGGTGCACGAGGCCGACCGGGCGATCGCCTGCTCGACGTTCATGTGCGACGAGGTGGCTCGTCTGTTCGACGTCGAGCGGGTCGAGGTCGTCCCCAACGGGCTGGACGCGGACGCCTGGCGAGCGCCGGCCCGGGCCCGCCTGACCGCGCGCACCCGCTACGCCGGCGACGGCCCGCTGCTGGTGATCGCCGCCCGGCTGGTGCACGAGAAGGGCGTGCAGGTCGCGCTGGCCGCATTGCCCCGACTGCGCCGCGAATTCCCGGGCATCCGCCTCGTGGTGGCCGGCACCGGGCCGATGGCCGACGATCTGCAGCGGCAGGCCCAACGGCTGGGCGATTCCGTACAGTGGGCCGGCTTCGTGCCCGAACGCGAGCTGGCCGCCCTGCTCGGCGCGGCCGACACGGTGCTGGTGCCGTCGCTGTACGAGCCGTTCGGACTGGTCGCCCTGGAGGCCGCGGCGGCGGGCGCCCCGCTCGCGGTGGCCGACACCGGCGGGCTGCGCGACCTGGACTTCGCCGGCGCCCGCTTCGCCCCGGACGATCCGGGCGCGCTGGCCGAGGCCGTCGCCGGGCTGCTGCGCGACCGCCCGACCGCCCGGCGGCTGGCCGCCCGGGCGCAGCGGCGGGTCCGGCGCGACTACGCCTGGGCGGCCGTCGCCGAGCAGACGGCCGGCGTGTACGCCGCCGCGGCCGGGCCGCGCGCCGCCGTCGTCACGAGCTAGTGTCCCGCGCCAGAAATTCGCCACATAATTCCGGCGCCCAAACGCACGCCGGCCGCGTTGTCGTCGGGCGCAGGACGGTCAAGTACAGCAACCCTCCTCCGCCTTGCCGGCGCACGCCTGGATCTATCCGGACTTACGCAACGAATTTCCGGCGCGGGACACTAGAACGTCGACCAGGTGCTGCCGTCGGCGGTGACGGCGAACGCCCGGTAGTCCGCGAGGCTGTGGGCCCACTCGCGGGCGGTGCCGCCCATGGCGAACCCGGCCGTCGCGTACACGTCGGCCTCGACGAGCCGCGGTCCGACGATCGTCAGGCTGAGCAGTCCGGTCGGAGCCCGTCCGGTGTGCGGGTCGACGATGTGCGCGCCCCGCTGCTCCACCCCTGACGTCGCGACCGCGAAGTCCGTTCCGACGACGACGGTGGCTATCCGGCCGGCCTGGC
>DATBER010000012.1:0-7469 GCA_036558905.1 Jatrophihabitantaceae bacterium
CTGTGCCCCGCCCGGCCACCGCTCACCCGCCAGGATCGTGCCGCCCCGGCTGACATCGAACCGCTCCGCCATAACCCTCTATGCTCCCGGTGCTACTGGCCCGGCGGCAACCCAATTCAGCGGCCCCTCATCGCCGGCGTCCTCACCCGCAGGCCAGCCACACCGGTACCGGCCGGACGTGACGCACGAACTCGTTTCGGGAGCTCGTGAACCGCCTGATGGATGGCATGACCAATATCCGCAGGCAGCCATCACCCCTGTGACCGAACGGTCATTGTGCCGTCCGGGATTGGTAAGGCGGCTCGGGGTCGCGGTGGCCCGCCGGTCGTGGTCCTCAGTGGAGTGACTGAGACCGGCGGCCTCTGGATCATCAGTGGTCGCGCTGCGCATACCAGCGCTCGGCCGTGCGGTGGAACAACCAGGCTCGGTCCTCGTCGGGGAAACCTGAGAAGATGGCGTCGTAGGCGGTATACAGCGGCCCGAACCCCGACCGCAGATTCTCGATCGGCAGGTCGGAGCCGAGCATGCACCGGTGCGGGCCGAAAAGGCCGGTTACCCCGAGCAGCCACGGGCGTATCCGGGAGAGGGTCCAGTCGCCGAAGATGGTACCGACAGCGTCGATCCGGGTCGCCACATTGCCGGCTGCTGCCAGGCTGCCCAGACGGTGCATATGCCCGGAGAGGTCTTCGTCGGCCGGGCTGGTCTCGGGCCACCCGAAGTGGTCGACGACGATCCTCAGCGCCGGGAATTCCGCTGCCAGCCGGGCCACGATACCCAGCTGGCCAGACGTCGCCTCGACCGTGGCGACCAGGCCGCTGCGGGCCAGCAGTCCCAGGTTGTCCCGGACCAGCCGGTCATCGAGCAGATCCCCGCCGGCGGCCCGCCCGGACAATTCCGGCACCAGCCGCATCCGGACGCTGCGGATCAGGGGCCGCTGCCGGCAGCGCTCCACCAGGCCGGCGAAGCCCGCCGACGTCGGGTCACCCAATGTCACCATCGCGATGACGGGCGGCGGCCCGTCCCGGTCCCGGCTGACCCAGTCGGCAGCGGCCAGCGGATCGGCGGCCCCGGCGTCGGACCAGACCACGCCGCGCACGTCATAGCCCAGCGTTTCCCGCCGGTAGTCAGGCAAGGTGTACCTGTCGGGCAGGCTGTCGTAATCGCCGAGCATGCCCCGGACGACAGTGCGATCGGACAGCCAGAACACCGGGTTATCAGCCTGATCCCACAGGTGCACGTTGCAGTCGACGATCGGGCCGATGCCACGCCGCGCCTGCTGATCCACCGGCAGAACCTACCGCAGCGCGGGCTCCGTCACCAGCCGGCGCCGCCGGACTGCTCTCACTGCGGGCCCACGGCCGCCCCGGTCGGGTGGTGCTGGCCGGTGACGATGGCAACCGGGCTGCTGCCGTACAGGCCGGACTCCCAGATCGAGCCGTCAGCGGCCCAGTAAAGATGGCCAGGGCCGGCCCGCCCACCCCCCTCGTGCCGGTGAGCGCATCGGTAGCGACGGCGCCCTTCTTGGTGGCGGCGGTCAGGGTGGCGGCGACGGTGCCCGGCGCGGGCGGGCGCGAACCGCACCGTTACGGTGCACGTCTTGCCAGGCCCGAGGCTTCGGCAGGTATCGCCGGCAATGGTGAAGGCGGCCGCACCGGCCAGCGTCACCCGCAGCCTCCCGGTGGCCGACCGGCCCGAGTTGGCCAGCGTGAACGTCTGTGAGACCGCCTGCCCGGCGGCGACCTCCCCGTAGTCGTACGGGGCGGGGCTGAACGCCAGCACCGGCGGCCGCGGCTTGGCCGCCGCCCCCGCAGCCGACCCGAGCACCAGCATCAAGGCACCGGCCACCACCACGGCCCGGCCGGCCACACTGCCCATCACACACCCAGTCCCGGGCAGTCACGCGGAGCCCCGCCAATACCCGCTCTTCAACGGGATGCTGACACGCGCCTGCTACGGCGTCACGGACGCCGCAGGCGGGCAGCGCAGAACCGGCAAATCTGCGATTGATGTGCCTCACCGGCCCCGGCATACCCTCACGCACGGGATCTGCAGGCTCCGGAGTGCATGCGGGTGATGATGATCGACGCGGCCCTTTCTGGGATACCTAGGGCTAGACCCCTTCGCCAGCGAGCAGCCGCTGCGCGAGCAGGTCGCGATGCTCGGACGGGCTGCCGAGGAACTGCTCGGTCGACTTCGCCCGCCGGTAGTACAGATGCGCGTCGTGCTCCCAGGTGAAGCCGATGCCACCGTGGATCTGAATGTTCTGCGTCGCCGCGTTGGCGAACGCGTCGGAGCAGTAGGCCTTCGCCAGCGACGCGAGCAGCGGCAGTTCGTCCGAGCCTTCGGCCGCGGCCCACGCTGCGTAGTACGCCGCCGATCGCGCCGACTCGACCTCGAGCAGCATGTCTGCGCACTTGTGCTTGATCGCCTGGAACGAGCCGATCGGCCGGCCGAACTGCACGCGCAGCTTGGCGTACTCGACGCTCATGTCAAGGCACTTCTGCGCCGCACCGACCTGCTCGGCCGCGAGCGCGACTGCGGCGAGCCGCAGCGTCCGCTCGAGGATGCCGGCGCCCGCGCCCTCGTCCGCGATCAGCCGCGCCGGCGTGCCGGCGAACTCGAGCGCCGCGACCTTGCGGGTCATGTCGAGCGTCTCGAGCTTGCGCCGGGTGAGCCCGCTCGCCGAAGCGTCGACCGCGAACAACGACGGGCCGCCGTCGGCCTGCGCGACGACGAGGATCAGCGACGCGGTGTGCCCGTCGATCGCGAGCGTCTTCGTACCGTCGACCGTGTAACCGTCGCCGGACCGTTTCGCTGTCGTGGACAGCGATCCCGTCCCCCATTCGGTCGGGTTCTCCACCCACACGAGGGTCGCGATGGTCGAGGCGTCGGCGATGCCGGGCAGCAGGTCCCTTTTCGCCGCGTTGTCGCCCGACTGCATGAGCGCGGTACCGGCGAGCACGACGGAGGAGAAGTACGGCGCGCACAACAGCGCCCGGCCCATCTCCTCGAGCACGGCGATCTGCTCGATGAAGCCGAAGCCGCTGCCGCCATACTCCTCCGGCAGCGCAAGGCCTTGCAGGCCGAGCTGCTCGGCCATCTGCTGCCAAACCGCCTGGTCGTAGCCCTCGTCGGTCTCCATCAGCCGGCGGACGTCTGCCGATGACGACTTCTGCTCCAGGAAGCGCCGGACGCTCTTGCGGAATTCGTCCTGCTCTTCGGTGAATGTCATGGACATGTACGTCGACTCCTCAGCTGGCCGGGTTTCGTCTGGACACAGGAGCGGTTGCCCCGGCCGGCCGAGTAGCGCGCGGTCAGGATCGCGGCGTCTTGATCGTTCATGTGCGCCTGATGCGTCAGGTCTCGGTATGCGAATGTCTCCGGACCCGCGGCGAACCCCCGTGAAGAGGGCAGCCGCCATCGCCCGTGTCGAGGCATCGATGCAGTTCGCCAGTGGTAAGACCGATGAACCTAATCGGTCCCGCTCGGGACTGAGCTCTCATGCCTTGACGTTATATATAGGTAAAGCTACTTTAGTGTTGTGATGGTTGACAAGAGTCGGCCCGGGTCGAAGCAGGAGCGGACGCCCGAACCGGACGTGGTGGCGACCATCCGACGAGCAGTGACGCGCTTGGCACGTCAACTCCGCACCCAGCGCGGTGAGGCCGGGCTGCCAGCAATCAGTGCCGCCGTCCTGTCGAACCTGCAGGCAGGACCTCGCGCTCCGTCCAAGATCGCCGCTGCCGAACGCGTTACCGTGCAATCGCTGACCGCCCCACTTCGGGATCTGGAGACGACAGGCCTGATCGTGCGCGAAACAGACGCCACTGACGCGCGTCGCAGCATGTTGCGGCTGACTGAGGCCGGCGCAGTCGCCCTGAGGGACGAGGTACGGCGGCGTGACGAGTGGCTCACGGAGGCCTTGTCCGGTGTCTCTGACCTCGAGGTCGAGGTACTGCGGCTTGCCGCGCTCGTGATGGAGCGGCTCGTATGATCGAGACGGCCCCTCCGGTGCAGGCGCCCGCCAGGGTTCGGCACGCGGTCTGGTGGTACGTCTATCCGATCGAGTTCTTTGGCGTCGACCCGACGGTGGCGAGCCACGAGTGGGAGGTCGCGTTTTAGATGTCGGACGCAATCTGGATTGAGCAGGACGGTGTCGCGGCAACAGTCGGGGACCATCACGTCGCGACGGTGCAGCTGTGCCGGCCGCCGAACAACTTCTTCGACGTCGCGATGATCCGTCGTATCGCGGACCTGTACGACACGCTCGCCGCCGAGCGTGACGTGCGCGTGATCGTGCTCTGCGCGAGCGGCAAGCACTTCTGCGCCGGCGCCGACTTCAGCGGCGGCAGCGGCGCGACCGGCCGTCCGGGTGAGCTCTACCGCGAGGCCATCAGGCTGTTCGCGGCCGAGCTGCCGGTTGTCGCGGCGGTGCAGGGCGCCGCGATCGGCGGCGGCCTCGGCCTCGCATGCTCGGCCGACTTCCGGGTCGCGGCGCCGCAGGCGCGGTTCGCCGCCAACTTCGCGCGGCTCGGGTTCCACCATGGCTTCGCGCTGACCGCCACTCTGCCGGCCATCGTGGGGCAACAGCGTGCGCTGGACCTGCTCTACACCGGGCGCCGCATCGACGGAAACGAGGCGCACCGGCTCGGCCTCGCCGACCACATCGCCAACACGGACGAGCTGTGGGCGGCGGCTCACAAGATCGCGCGCGACATCGCGACAGCCGCTCCGCTCGCCGTACGGTCCATCCGCGCCACGATGCGCGCGCCGCTGCTCGACGCGGTCAGGCAGGCGGTCGAGCGTGAGGCGGCCGAGCAGCAGCGGCTGCAACAGACGGCCGACTGGCGCGAGGGTGTGCGTGCTTCGCTGGAACGCCGCGAGCCCACGTTTGTGGGGGCGTGATGACCGAGGACGCACGCGCAGCGCTGCTCGACTGGCTGCAGGACGCCTGGGACCCCGAGCTCAGCCTGGTCGAATGGCGCAAACGACTCGCAGAGGCTGGCTGGGCGACACCGACGTGGCCGGCCCGCCTAGGCGGCCGCGACCTGCCCCCGAGCGCGGTCGGCCTTGTCGCGGCGACGCTCGCGGAGTTCGGCGCCGTCGGGCCGCCCGAAGGCGTGGGGATGTCGCTGGCCGCACCCACACTGCTCGAGCACGGCAGCGACGAGCTGCAAACTCGGTTCCTGCCGCCCACGGTCACGGGCGAGATCACCTGGTGCCAGCTGTTCAGCGAACCTGGCGCAGGCTCCGACCTCGCCGGGCTGACCACGAAGGCAGAGTTCGCTGACAACGAGTGGCGCGTCAGCGGGCAGAAGGTGTGGAACACATCGGCACACCATGCTGACTACGGGCTGCTCGTCGCCCGCACCAACTGGGATGTGCCCAAGCACCACGGCCTCACCTACTTCGCCCTGCCGATGAAACAACCAGGCGTCGAGGTCCGGCCGCTGCGCCAAGCCAACGGCCACGCGTCGTTCAACGAGGTGTTTCTCGACGACGCATGCATCCCAGCCAGCTGCGTCATCGGCGACGTCGATGACGGATGGCGTGTCGCGCTGGCCACGCTCGCGCACGAACGTCGCGCCGCGATCCCGTCACCTCCGACCGTGCACCGCGAAGGACGCGTGTGGCGGGAAGCGACCGAAGAGGCCTTTCATCTCCGGGCGCCGTACCGGTGGTACCCGCAGCGCGCAGGCCGCGTCGACCTGCTCGTGCCCCGGGCACTCGCGACGGGCCGCGCTGCTGACCCGCACGTGCGCCAGGAGCTGGCGCGTGCCGTCACGCTCGCGTGGACCGCACGATGGACTGCAGAACGCGCCGCCGCCGCCCGCAAACTGGGCAAGCCACCGGGGCCGGAAGGGTCACTCGGCAAGCTCGCCAGCAGCAACGTTGCCCGCGCCGCGCGCGCCGCTCACCTCGCCATCGCCGGGCCGACCGCCCTGCTCGCAGGCCGAGACTCGCCCGTCGACGGCATCATCGCCGAGATCATCCTGTCGGTGCCGGCCGTGTCCATCGCCGGCGGCACCGATGAGATTCAGCGCAACATCATCGGCGAGCGCGTGCTCGGGCTGCCCAAGGACCCGACGCTGGACGCGTCAATCCCGTTCCGTGACGTGCCGAAGAACCGGAGCTGACCCGTGCCGACCCTCGACCGCGACGGAGTGCAGATCGCCTACGACGTCGTCCCCGGTCCCGTCGAAGCGTCGCCGTTGCTGCTGACCCACGGCTACGGCGCGAGCCGGGCGATGTGGCGGCCGAACCTCGCCGCGCTGGCGGCGACACGAACCGTCGTCACCTGGGACATGCGCGGGCACGGCCAGACCGACTCACCGCAGGACCCGAAGCTCTACTCGCACGAGCACACTGTCGAAGACATGGTCGCCGTGCTCGATGCTTGTCACATTCCTGTGGCCGCGGTTGGCGGCCTAAGCCTCGGCGGCTTCATGTCACTCGACTTCCACCGAACCCACCCCGACCGCGTGCGCTGCCTGCTGCTGTTCGACACCGGCCCGGGGTTCAACAAGGACGAATCACGGCAGGCGTGGAACGACTACGCGCGCCGGACCGCCGACCGCCTCGAGCACGACGGCACGGCCGCGCTCAGCAGCAGCCCGGAGGTAGCCCGGGCTACCGCGAACGTCACGGGCCTCGCCCACGCTGCCCGCGGCATGCTCACACAGCAAAACGCCAGCGTCATCATTTCACTGCGGGATATCACCGTCCCCACGCTCGTCCTTGCCGGAGCCGACGACACGAACTTCCTCGCCGCGGCCGACTACATGGCTACCACGATCTGCCACGCGGAGAAGGTCGTCGTGCCGGGCGCCGGGCACGCCGCGAACATCGACCAGCCCAGCGCATTCAACGACGCCGTCGTCGACTTCCTCGCCCGGCACGCCTAGATGGCCGGCGCGCTGCAGGGCATTCGGGTCCTCGACCTGACGTCCGTTGTGATGGGCCCTATGGCAACCCAGATCCTCGGCGACCTCGGCGCCGACGTCATCACTGTCGAAAACGCGGCCGGCGAGACCAACCGCGTCATGGGGCCCGGCCCGCACTCAGCACTGTCCGGAACCTCGCTCAACCTGCTCCGCAGCAAGCGCAACATCGCGCTCGACCTGAAGCACCCAGACGGCCGCGGCGTCCTCATGCGACTCGCGGCGACCTGCGACGTGTTCGTCACCAACCTGCGCCCGTCATCGCTCGGCCGCCTCCGGCTCACCTACGACGATGTCCGCCACGCCAGGCCCGACGTTGTCTACTGCCAGGCACAAGGCTTTCCCGCCGACACCGACCGCGCCAACGACCCCGCTTACGACGACATCATCCAGTCGGCCACGGGCGTCGCCGACGCCGCCCGCCGCGCCTACGGCGAGCCGCGGCTGGTGCCGACCCTGGTCGCCGACAAGGTGGCCGGCCTGACCATCGTCTACACCGTGCTGGCCGCCCTGTTCCACCGCGAGCGG
>DATBER010000013.1:0-17728 GCA_036558905.1 Jatrophihabitantaceae bacterium
GCTCGCGACGAGCGGGAATTGCCAGACACGGCCTAGCCGCAATCGTGCCGCGCGCGGTGCGCTGGCAGCGTGCGGTTCGTCCTCGGTGACACCGCGCAAGGTGCGCGTCCGGCTCGCGCGCCGACGCAGCCCGCGATGTGGTCGATCAACCCGACGTCGGCGTCACCGGGCGGCGGCCGGGACTCGGGCTGCAGCCGGCCCGCCGGCCGCGAGCTCCAGGCGCAGCAGCGGCCACTTGCGATGCCACACGCTCGGGTCGATGTCGAGGACGGCCGAGGACGTAACAGATCCGCCCAGTTGGCGTACATCGGCATAGATGGGGCAGCACGCGACATGTCCGATGATGACGTCGAACTGCCCGGGCGCGTACAGCGTCAGCGGGAGCGTGGCCGCTCCGCCCGGCCAGCTCAGCAGCAGCGCCTGCCGGCCGTGGTCGCGGCACAGCCGGGCCAGCGCGTTACGGGCCCGGTCGGTGATGGCCAGCCGACGCGGCCGGGCACCGGCCGGGTAGAGGCGACCCAGCTCGGAGGGGTCCGCATCGGCGCGGCGTTGCCGAAGGTGCTGCGGCGTCATCGGGGCTCGCCCCGCTCAGTGGGACCCGACGAGTCCCAGCGGGCGGCCGACCGACGGCCCGTCGAGGGCGGCGTCAAGGGTCGCCGCGGCCCGGCGGGCCACCCTGCTCGGGCGTTCGGCGAGCGCCCGCACCACCCGGCGACGGGCTCCGCGCAGCACGGACTCGTCGGGCACCCGGCGGCGCAGCGTGCCCGCCGCCCGGCGCGGACTCCAGGACTCGTCGCTGACCAGTCGGAGTAGTTCAAGGATGACGAGATCGACTTCGTGTCGACGTCGGGCAGCCCGGGTGGTCGCCTGATATCTCATTTGCTCGCGGTCGTTGTCCACGATGAAATCCCCCACTCGCGCCAAGAATACGAATGCCGAGGCCCGGAATGTGCCTTAACCCCACGAATTTGGGCCTTAATTTTGTGGCGGCGCGAGACGCCACGCCTGACGGTAAGCACCGGGCCGTCCAAACGGCAACCCCCAGCCGGGAAATGACTCGCCTCGCGCTGGGATTGCCGCGCTGCGCGCACAGTTCTGACGGGCCTAAAGCACATTGAAAGCCAGAAAGCTGTTTCGAGAACGGGGCGCGCAGGGCGCCGGGGCTTCATCCTGCGCGGGTGATGCCGCTGCCCGGGAGCCACGGGGACATTGCGGACCGTGGAGCACCGTCACCGTCCTGGAGCTATCGCGTCAAAGCTCCGCGCGGTGCCCGGGATACGACTTGTCACGTCGTACCGGCAGAAGTGGCTGGCCAAGGATGTCGTCGCCGGTGTCGTGCTGACCACGCTGCTGGTCCCGCAGGGCATGGCGTACGCCGAACTGGCGGGCCTGCCGCCGATTACCGGTCTCTACACCTCGATTCTCTGCCTGCTCGGCTACGCGTTGGTGGGTCCGTCGCGCATCCTCGTCCTGGGCCCGGATTCGTCACTCGGTCCGATGATCGCGGCGGCGATCGTGCCGCTGGCCGCGGGCGGCGATCCGGCGCGGGCGGTGGCCCTGGGCTCGATGCTGGCGCTCATCGTCGGGGCGATCATGGTCCTGGCCAGCGTGGCCAAGCTCGGGTTCATCGCCGATCTGCTGTCCAAGCCCACGATGATCGGCTACATGAACGGCCTGGCGCTGACCATCCTGGTCGGCCAGCTGCCGAAATTGTTCGGCTTCAGCGTCGACGCCGATCGATTCATCGGCGACGTGACCGGTTTCGTGTCCGGCCTGGCCGACGGGAAGGCGGTGGGCGCCGCCGCAGCGGTGGGGATTGCGGGCATTGCCGTCATCCTGGTCTTGCAGCATTGGCTGCCCAAGGTGCCGGCCGTGCTGATCATGGTCGTTCTCTCGATCGGTGCGGCGGTGCTCTTCGATCTCGGCGACCACGGCGTCAGCCTGGTGGGCACCCTGCCGCGGGGCTTCCCGCCGCTCACCTTCCCGAGCGTCCAACTGTCCGACATAGGCCCGCTGGTCGGCGGAGCTCTGGGGATCGCGCTGGTCTCGGTGGCCGACACGATCTCGACCGCGTCCGCGTTCGCCGCGCGCAGTGGCGAGCAGGTTCGCGGCAATCAGGAGATGCTGGGCATCGGGTCGGCGAACCTGGCGGCCGGCCTGTTCCAGGGCTTTCCGGTCAGCACCAGCGCGTCGCGGACCGCGGTCGCCGAACGGTCGGGGGCCAAGACGCAGGTGACCGGCGTCGTCGGCGCAGTGCTGATCGTGCTCATGCTCGTCTTCCTACCGGGCCTGTTCCGCAACCTGCCGCAGCCGGCGCTGGCCGCGGTCGTCATCACGGCGTCGCTCTCCCTGGCCGACATCCCGGGCACGGTGCGGCTGTGGCGTCAGCGCCGAATCGAATTCTTCCTGTGCATCGCGGCGTTTCTGGGCGTGGCGCTGCTGGGCGTACTGCCGGGTATCGCGATTGCGGTCGGGCTGTCCATCCTCAATGTCTTCCGGCGCGCGTGGTGGCCCTACGACACGACGCTGGGCCGCGTGGACGGGGTGGCGGGCTACCACGACGTGCGCTCCTACCCCGACGCCAAGCGGCTGCCCGGGCTGGTGATCTATCGCTTCGACGCCCCGCTGTTCTTCGCCAATGCCAAGACGTTCCGGGACGAGGTACGGCGGCTGGCCGGGGCCGAGCCGAAGCCCACCTGGATCCTGATCGCGGCCGAGCCGATGACCGACGTCGACACCACCGCGTCCGACGTGCTCGAGGATCTGGACGAGGAGCTCAACCGCGACGGCATCTCTCTGGTGTTCGCCGAGCTCAAGGATCCCGTGCGGCGCAAGATCGAACGCTACGGGATCACCCGCACCATCAATCCGCTCCACTTCTACCCGACGATCGAGACGGCCGTCGCCGCGTTCCAGAACGAGACGCACACGCAGTGGATCTCGGCCGAGCCGGCCGGCACCGAATTGGCCGCCCGACCCGGATCGGGCGAGATGCCCGCCGCCGTCTCGGTACCGGCCGATGCGGCGGCCAACGAGGCGGACCGGTAGGCGCGGGCGCCCGGCGCACGGTCGCCTTGGGATACGAGGGATACAGGGATACGGGCCTGCCCGACGCCCCTAGCCGACCCGGCCCGCGGGCGGCGGCGCCTGCCGCACGTCGACGAGCTCGAGCCCGAGGGCGCGGACGCGGTCGAGCAGCGCGTGCAGCTCAGCCTGTTCGAGATCGCCGGTCAGCACAGTCGTCAGCGGCTCGACGTCGAGCACGAGATCCGCAAAGGCTTCCTGGGCAGCCGGACCGAGCGTCCCGATCACCCGGATCTCGTAGCTGTTCTTGGCCACGTGGGGTTCCCTCGAAGTGACGCCTGGAGTCATCACGCCACGATGGCAAGGGGAACGGCGTCGTGGGTCACCCGACGGCGGTGAAGCGCGAAAATCTGGCGGTGCCGCGGCCCGGCTCAGAGCAGTTCGAGCTCGCGGGCCCGAACGACCGCTTCCTTTCGCCGGTTGGCCGCCAGCTTGCGATAGATCGAGCCGAGGTGGGTTTTGATCGTGTTGACCGACAGGTAGAGCTCGGCCGCGATCTCGGCCGTCGACATCGTCGTGGCCAGGAAGCGCAGTACCGCCTGCTCCCGTTCGGTGAGCGGCTCGGGCAGCCGCGGCTTACCGTTGTGGCCGGCCTCGATGGTCAGGTGGTCCCCGGCGCGATGCACGGGGGCCGGCCACTGAGCGGCGACCAGCGGGTGGTTGCCGAGGAGCGGCGCGAACACGTCGGCGAGGCGGACGAAGGGAAGCGCGAAGTCACCGTCGGCGATCTCGATCGCCCGGCACACCAGCTCCACCGCGCGGGGGGCGTCATCGCGCAGCTGCGCGATCTGGGCGCCGCACAGCAGCGCGTCGACCAGCGGACCACGGCCCCGTTGCTTGGCCGGTCCGGCCACGACCTTGCGGATGCAGTTCTCGGCCAGGTCGAGCTCGCCGAGTGCGAGGTACGCCTTCGCTGCGGTGACGGCGATCGGTGCTTCGAACTGCCCTTCGCGATGATGTTCGACCAGTCGCAGGGCCCGGTGCGGCCGACCCAGGGCTATCTCGACGGTGGCGAGCAGGATGTCGTGGTCGGCCTGCAGCATCGCCGTGCCGCGGCGCAGCGGCGGCGCGACCTCCAGGACGCTCTTCGCGCCGCTGACCTGGCCGGTGGCCAGCAGCAGTCGGGCCCGCATCTGGGCGGCCAGGGCGGCGAGTGCGAGGTCGTTCTCGATCGGCACGGCGGCCAGGGCCCGGCTCACGGCCCCGGACATGACCTGGAACTCCGCGGCGTCGTAGGCGCGTTGCGCTTCGGCCAGCTCGAGCGTGATCGGTGCCGTGAGGTCGATCGATGCGCCGATGAGGTCGTCCGCCCGCTTGGCGGCGTCGTCCGCGCTCACACTCCTCGACCAGTAGCGGTTCGCCAGGGCGAGCATGCCCAGCGCCTGCAGTTCGGCGAAGTTGTATCCGTCGTACTCGGCCAGCGCGAGAGCGGTGCTCAACTGAGCCTCGACGTCGTCGTGCCGGCCGTCCCAGAACTGCGCCTGCGCTCGCGCGACCATCGCGCCGGCCCGCACGGCCCGCCCCTGTCCGTGCAGCGCCGGCTCGGCGACCGTGATGATGCGGTCGGCGGCCAGCTCGGCGGAGTGCACGTCGCCGGACTTCTGGCCGAGGGTGAGCACCGCCAGATCGGCGTTGATCTGAAGGTCGGTGTCGGGTAGGTGGGTGGCCTGCAGCTCCTGCTCGATGCCGTCGAGCTCGCGGGCCGCCGAGGCACTGTCCGCGGTCAGCGCGATCACCACGGAGCGGGCGATCGAGAGTTCCGCGGCGTCCAGGTCGCCGGCGTCCGACGGGACGACCAGCGGCTGCAGCTTGAGCAGGTCGGAGCGCACCAGGACGTCGCCGCGCAGGCACACGTCGGCGATGACGCCACGTGCGAGCAGGGCGGCGGCCCGCTTGGTGTCGTCAGCGCTGACCGCCCAGTGGAACGCGCTCTGGAAGTCGTTCTGCTCCTCGAACCAGGCTGCGGCCCGACCGAACAGCGCACGGCGTAGATCCTCGCCCTGCCTTTGCAGCAGATAGCGGAGAATCTCGGCAAGAAGATGGTGATATCGGTATCGCGTGTAAGACCCGTCCAACGGGATAACGAACGAATTGGTGTGGGCCATCGCGGAGAGCGTTTCCGTGCAAATGCTCTGGCCGGTGACCGCGTCGGCGAGGTCGCCGCTCACGACGTCGAGGAATCCCGTCTGGATGAGCATTTCGCGGGCGTGTTCGGGCAACCGATCGAGTACCTCGTAGGTCAGGTACTCGCCGATGCTGCCCTGGTCGACCGCGAACTCGGCCACGAAATCGGCGGGGCGTTCGGTGCCTTCCATCCGCATCGCCGACAGCCTGATGCCGGCGATCCACCCCTCTGTTCGCGATGTCAGGACCTCGAACGCCTGGGGTGCGAGGTTTACCCCGTGCGCCTCCAGGATCGCGCGGGCCTCGTCCTGGGTCGCCGCCAGGTCGGCGGCCCGCAACTCGAACATCTCGCCGGACATCCGATAGCGATGCAGTGGCAGCAGGGGATCGCTCCGCGCGGCGAGCACGAGGTGTACCCGCGGGCTTCCCCACCGCACCATGCTGTCGAATCCTTCGAGGATCCCTGGATGCGTCAGCACGTGGGCGTCGTCGATGATGATCACCATCGGGAGCGCCGGTCGTTGGATGTCGCGGAAGAAGGCTTCGAACGGATCGGTCGCCGCGTCGGCGGTTGTGTCCGTCTCGGGGTCGTGACTGTCCAGCGCGCCGCTCGCCCGGACGGTGGCGCGGAGCTGTCGCCAGAACCGCAGCGGGTCGTTGTCGTCCGCCTTCGGCGCGAACCAGGCGACCGGAGCGTCGACTCCGCGCGCCCATTCGCTGAGCAGCACCGTCTTGCCGGTACCGGGCCCGGCGGAGATCAGGACGAGCGGTTCGTGCCCGGCCGCGTTCAATGCCGCGGTGAGTCTGGGCCGGGGAACGTGGCGCCGCGGCATGGGTGGCATCGGCAGACGGAGGTCGGTGGCTGTCGGCATGTCGTCTCCCCCCGGAGTCGATGCAAAACTCGAACCTGGCAGCAACCAGCTGAAGCAACAAAGCTACGCCAATTTTGATCCGCAACATAAGGACCTTCGTCCCGACCGAGCCGGACAACGTCCCTACCGAAATAATTGATCCGTGCGCTCTTTGTTAACCGACAACATTTTGTGGTGTGACTGAATTTGGCTTATGCCCGGACGGGTTCGCTGACCGGTGGATAGTCGTCACGCTCGGTCAGCCGAAAATTCGACGTAGCGTTGCCGTCGGTACGCCGGTCCGGCCTCGCGACCGGCTCACCTCCGCGCACGAATCTGCCGCACGTCGAGAAGCTCGAGGCCGAGGTTCCTGATGCGTTCCAGTAGTCCGTGCAGCCCGGCCTGGTCGAGCTCGGAGCTGAGCGTGGTGATTCGGCCGTCCCAGGCAAGGTCGAGTCCGGCGAAGGCATCAACGGCCTCGGCGTCGAGTTCGCCGACGATCCTGATCTCGTAACGCTTCAGCACGGCGCTTCCCTGGCGGTCGAGTTCGTTCCCGGAGATTGCGCCCATCGCCTGCTTGATCCATCCTCCGCGCGGAGTGAGTCACGCTGGAGAGCCGTTTCGCTGCGCCGTACGAGGCGCTGATCATGCCGGGCGGATGAGCCGGGCCGGGCGCCCGGTTGCTTCGATACCACCATGCTCAAGCGTCTGGTGATCAGGCTGGTCGTGCTCGCCGTCCTCATCGGCATTGTCGCTGCAGTGGTGCCCGGAATTCACTTCCATGGCGGGTTTATCTGGCTGTTCTGGGTCGCCCTTATCTTCGCGGTCGTCAACCTCGTCCTGGGCCCGCTGTTCACCCTCCTGAGCCTGCCCTTCATCGTTTTGACGCTGGGCCTGTTTCTGCTCGTCATCAATGCCGCGTTACTGGCGATTACGGCCGGGCTGTCCAAGCACCTGGACATCGACAGCTTCGGCGCCGCGCTGCTCGGCGGCTTCCTGATCGCCGTATTGAGCTGGCTCTCCCAACTGGTACTCCCGCTGCGGCGCTCGGACAAGTCACGCCGGGGGGGCCGCCGCAGTTCGGCCGACACCCGCTGACGTCGGCTATCACTCGTCGCGGACGATGCGCGGCTCGCCGGCGCCTGGTATGTCACTTGCCGGCGACGGACCGTCGTCCGTATCGGCAACCTGCGAACGCCCCCGCCGGCTGCGCGGGCCGCTCGGCGGCAGGGCCCGCTGGCGCCCGATGTTGCCGATCACGACCGCGACAATCGTGACCAGATAGAGCTGGCCCATCAGCGCCTCCAGCACGGCCAGCACGCGACCGAGGTTCGAGCCCGCGGTCAGGTCGCCGTAGCCGACGGTCGTCAGCGTGACGTAGCTGAAATAGATGTAGTCGGTCGCACCGTGCGCGCCCGGCTGGGCGAAGAAGCCGTGCGAATCGACTGCGCCGACGAATCCGAACAGGTACGTGAAGAGCAGCCCGAGCAGGAGATAGACGCACAGGGCGCCGGTGACCGTGCGCCGGGTGACCCGGGCCTGGGCCGCGAGTTGCCCGAATATCGTCGCGATCGCGGCCGCACACAGCCCGAAGCCGATCACGGTGAACAAGATGCGCGACGCTCGGCCGCCGGCGAGCTGTCCGACCGACGCCACTATCACTGCGATGATCACCAGACCGGTCGCGGAATAGACCAGGCGCCGCGACGCTCCGGACGTCCAGAACGAGAAGATGAATACCGCGCCGAGCATGGCGACGGTCAGCGGTCGCGTCGTGCCGGTGTCGAGCGGCGTCAACGCGACGACTGCGATGACCAGCGCCAGCACGACCTCGTAGTGGCTGCCGCCGCGCACCCAGATCGACATAGCGGATCAACGACGGCTGGGCGCGACGTGAGGCTCACGCCGGTATTCGGCCCGGGCGGGCGGAGGCTGCGCCCGGCCCTGCGGCGGATAAGCAAGTCGCGCGAAGATGCCCCTCACCGCCCTTCGAGCAGCCCGTGTGCTGTCGACGATGTAGTGGCGCGCCCGCTGATGCCTCACCCGAAATCGGTGACGTCGCGTGGTGTGCTGATTTCTATATTCAGACTGCCCGGAAATGCCGTAGGGACGCGTGACGCCTTTCTCGGAGAACGGGCAGATCGGCGAAGAACATGTCAGCTATTGGCGGTAGACGTCCTGGCGAGCGGACTCTGCCCGGCACTGCCGGTGTCGCCGGGATGGCCGGTATAGGCCCGCGCGTGGGGCCGCGGCGGTCGGCCGAAGACGGGAATTGATCATGGATTGGTTCTGGCACGTCCTGGTGATCTGCGTGATCGTCATTCCGATAACGATCATGTGGTTGGCCGTCGCGGTCGAGATCTTCCGTCGGCCCGACCTCAGCGTCTTCCAGCGGATCTGCTGGCTGCTGGCCATCCTCATCGTTCCGCTGCTGGGCGCGATCACCTACCTGATCGTGAGCTGGCGGAGCGTCGGCCGGAAGGAAGTCTCCGCCGACCTGCCTCGGTCGGCCCCGGCCGAGCCCACGAACGTCAGCGATCTGACCGAGTTGGACCGGCTGCGTCGGTCCGGCGTGCTGACCGACGCGGAATTCGAAGCGGGCAGGCAGCGGATCCTGGAAGGACGAAGTGGCCGGCACGCCGCCGAGGAGGTCGGGTCGTGAACTGGTTCTGGCACGCGTTGTGGATCTGTCTCGTGGTCATTCCCGTCACGATTCTCTGGATCGTCTGCATCGTCGACGTCATCTTCAATCGCCACGACCTGGTCTGGTGGAAGCGGCTCGCGTACCTGGCCCTCGTGCTGATCCCGTTCATCGGCGCGATCATCTACGTGGGCATCACACCCCGGCTGCGCCACCCGGAGATGGGCTTTGAAAGCGTGGAGGCAACGACCGCCGACCGTCCGATGGTCGCGCGGCCACCCGGAACTTTCATGGGTTGACCGGCTGCCGGTGATCGTGCCATACCGCATTGGTCAGGGCCGCCCCCACGATGACCTGACCGATGATCAGCAGCCAGGTGAGGATGACGGCCGCGACGCCCAGCACGCCGTACAGCTCTGACGAGTGCTCCAGTTTGCGTGGAATGTAGACGCGGCCCACCGCGTGCAGCACGGCGAAGGTGACTCCGAAGGCGACGCTTCCGGGCAGGAGGTCGTACCAGGCGCTGCGCAGGTGCGGCAGGCGCAGGCTGACCGCCAACCAGACGGCCGATGCGAGCGCGACCTCGGCGACGATCGCGACCAGCACGCCGCCGGGCAGCGCGTGATCCAGCCGCGGGGCCACGGCGCTGATGGCGAACAGGCCGGCCCAGGCGCCGAGGAAAACGAACACGGTGGCCACAACTTGAGGCGGCCGTGGTTTCGGGACGGCGATCTGCCAGGCGTGAGCGTGGACCAGCCACAGGCAGCGCAGCAACGTTCTCGCCCCCCACAGGCTGCCCACGCCGCCGATCACGACGGCGATCCACCACGACTTGTTTCCCTCCGACAACGCCGACACGACCTCCTTGCCGGCCGTGCCGGTGATTCCGGACGTGTTCGTCAGCGACCGGGCGGCCGCCTCGTTGCTTCCGGCCGTTCCGGCGAGGATTCCCGCGAACAGCAACGAGAGCGGCATCAGCCACAGGAACAGGCGGAACGCAACGGCGCTCGCCATCAGAATGCCCTGCCGGGCCAGGTACCAGCGCGCGAACGTGAGCGGCATCCGGTACCGCCACCGCGTCTCGGCGAGGCGCAGGTACCGGTCGGCGACGCGTTCGGCCCGCCCGCGCCACCGTGTGAGCACGCTGTCACCGTCGCTCGCCGGACTCTGGTCCGGGCCGGTGCGGATACGCCCTGACACGATCGAGCATCACCCGGGACCGCCCCACGGCAATCACCCGGCCCGAGTGAACCTCGACTGCTGATCACCCCGCGCGGAGGATTCAGATATCGGCCGTGCAGCCGACAGTGGGCCGATGAGCGCGTCGAACGATCCCGTAGCGGCCGGCTTCGGCGCGCGATTCGGGCGACGACAGGTGGCCGGCGCCCGCGTGCGGCGCGTCGGCCGGGCCGAAGTGGATCGCGACGGACTGGACGGTCTGGTCCGGACCCTTACGCTCGCCGCTGACGATTGTGCGGCGCCCTTCGAGCGGGTCCGGCTGCTGGCGGAGTTCTCGCAACAGCTCGACACCATCCTGGCGCGCGACGTGGCCGCGGACCCCTTGGGCCGACGTCTGCTCCACAACCTGCTGCAGGTCCTTTGCACGGAACGCGACGGCGTCCTCGAGGACGTGCTGCCCGCGCTCGCCGCCGAAGGCGTGCAAATCATCGGGTGGGACCAGACGAGCGCCGCCGATCGCAAGCAGCTTCGCGCCCTGTTCGACAAGGTGGTCTATCCGCTCGTCACGCCGCTGGCCGTCGACGCCACCCATCCGTTCCCCTACATCCCGGCCATGGCGCTGCACGTCGCAGCCCTGGTCCGCGACTGCGAGACCCGGCAGCAGAGGTTCGCGTGCGTGCCCCTACCCGACCAGCTGTTCGGGATGCATCCGTTCCGCAGCGGCTTGGTGCGACTCGACGCCGAGCGGCTGGTCGGCATCGACGCCATCGTCGGCGCGTTTCTCGAGCTCCTGTTCCCCGGCGTTCAGGTCATGGAACGGTCGACGTTCCGGCTCGTCCGAGCTGTTGGCGCGATGTCCGCATTGGTTCCGCTGCATCGTCTGGAGATCGAGGACACCACGAGCGCCCGGTTGGCCGACATCCTCCGCCGCAGCCTGGACGTCGCCGACGAAGCGGTCTACCGGACGCGAGCGCCGCTCGGCCTGGCCGAACGGATAGTGGCGGCCTACGAGGGGCGGGCGCAGGAAGAGGGCGGTCGTGACGACTGAGCGACTCAGCGCACAACCGGGCGAACCGCCGGGCGGCTCGGACCCGGCCTGGCTGGCGGACGCGAAGCGGGTGGACGCCGCGGTCTACGCCGCGATCACCGGAATCAGCACACCCGCGCTGGATCCGACCATCCGGAAGGTCTCCAACGCGGCGAACTACTCGCGCGGCTGGTTCGCCGTCGCCGGCCTGCTGGCACTGGTCGGCGGCCGGGCGGGCCGGCGCGCTGCCGTGCGCGGCCTGCTGGCGATCGGCGTGACCAGCCCGACCGTCAACTTCGCGGCCAAGCGACTCGGCCGCCGGCCCCGACCGGAGCTGCCCGACGACCTGGTCGTCGCCCGCCAGGTCCGGATGCCCACCTCGGCGTCGTTCCCGTCGGGACACGCGGCGTCGGCCTTCGCCTTCTCGACGGCCGTCGGCAGCGGCCTGCCGATCGCCGCCGTTCCGCTGCACGCGGCGGCCGGGGTCGTCGCCTACTCGCGGGTGCACACCGGGGTGCACTATCCCGGCGACGTCGTCGTCGGCTCCATTCTCGGCACTGTTCTCGCGCAGCTCACGACCCACGTCCTGGACCTCTACGCCCGCTCGCGCGCGAGGCCTTCACCCTGACCGGTCGCGCGGCGGCCGGTTCACCGCCACGCGGAGCAAGTCGCCGACGTCGAACTGCGCGGCCGGCCGCGCCTGCAGCCGATGCTTGGGAACGCGCACCCGCAACGCCCCCGGGCGGATGGTGCAGCGGACCGGGGTTTGCAGCATGAGCGCTTCGCCGTCGACGCCCACCGGGATCTCGCCGACGTCCGCGTCGATGACGACCTGCCGGGTGAGGAACCGGCGGACGCCGGTCGACTGCCGGCCCCGCAGCAACTCGACGGCGGCGGCTGCACTGTCCACCGTGACGACGATGACGCCCAGCACGCCGGCGTCCAGCCGGGCGCGCCGGCCCAGCCCGGCCAGATCGCCGGCCTCGTAGGGGTTGTTGCTGACGAGCACGGCCTGCGGGCCTTCGATGGGCGGCATCTCGTCGATGCGCACGATCAGCTTCGGCCCGCGCCGCCCGTTGAGCAGGTCGGGAAGCATCTTCAGCGTGGTCCCGGCCTTGTCGTCGCGATAGGCCGGACTCTGCACGACTTCGGCGTACACGCCGAACGACGCGTTGTTGACGAACGTTCGATCGTTGATTCGACCCAGGTCGAGGGAGAGTTCGGCGCCGTCGGTCAGCGCGTCGAGCCCGGCGTCGGGTCGCTCGCGGTCGAGGCCGAGGTCCATCGCGAAGTGATTGCGGGTACCCGCCGAGAGGACCATGAACGGCAGGTCGTTGTCCGCCGCCAGGCCGGCGACGATTGCCTGGGTGCCGTCGCCACCGGCCACGCCGAGCAGATCGGCGCCGTCGGCCATGCCGCGTCGAGCCAGTTCGGCGACGTCGACGATGCCCGGCCCGTCGAGCAGTTGCACCTTCGCGCCGAGGCCGGACGCCTTCGCGACGAGGTCGAACTTGCCGACCTTTCCGCCACCCGAGCGTGGGTTCATGATCAGGAACGGCTGCTGCGGCGGCGGGGTCGCCCGCTCCGGCATCCGGGTGGCCGGCCGAACCCACACGATCGCCGCCCGGCCAGCGCTGGCCGCCAGCGCGATCAGAGCGACAGCCGTGACCAGCTCGCCCACCCGGTTGTGGACGATGCAGGCAACGATCAGGGCGACAGGCGCGGCTATCACCACGAACGCAGCCAGCAGGCGCACCACGCCGGTGTTGCTCAGATACCACCACGTACCGGCCAGTATGGCGGCCAGTCCGATCACCACCGCGAGCACCAGGCCGATCACGTTGCGGCTGCCGACGATCAGGACCACCACGGCGGCCAGCGCTGAGAGCACGGCCAGCCGGGCCAGCCAGGCCGCCTGATGCCGCTGGCGGGCGGGAATGGCGATGGTCCCGTCGGCTTCGTTCGGGTTCGGCACGCCCATCCTGCGAGGGTCGCGGGCGGAACCGCCCGGCCGCATCGCCCCGGCCGGATGAGATTGGCGGGTGCTAGCGAAGCGCCGAACGGAGCAGCAGCAGCCCCACCGCGAAGACGACGAGCATGAAGGTCAGCGTCAGCAGCAGAGTGGCGAGCGTACTGACGATGTCGCTGTGGCGTCCGCGCCGGCGGGCACTCCCGTACCGGACGGTCATGGCCGGTCCGGCGCGGACATTGCCATGCGGACGCGGACGCGCTCGGCGGCCGCCACCAGGTACGGAACCCTGGCCTGGCGCGCCGTCAACCGGTCCGGATTTTCGTCGGCGTGACGGGCGGCGATGTCGGCCAGCCGCTCCGGAACGGTCATCGGCTGGCCGTCCGGCCCGGCGGTCATGTCGGCGAATGCGAGCGCGTCCATCACCGCTCCTTCCTCGCGGCGAAATCGCGACAGTTCCGCCCGGTGTCCGCCGGCAGCGGCCAGGAATCGAGACTCGGAGTGGTGGGCGACCAGGGCGGCGAGCCGTTCCGGCGCGCCTGACAGCAGCAGGTAGTCCGCACCGTCCACCGGATGGAAGCCGGTCCGGAACAAGGATGGGGAGTAGCCGATGTCGTGCAGGAGCGCGGCGGACACGAGCAGATCGCGGTCCGCCTCACCGACGCTGACCCGGACCCGCTGCGCCTGCTGTCCGGCCCGCAACGAGTGCGCGAGCCGGCTCGGCAGATCGCGCAGCAACCGTACTGCGAGCAAGTAGGCCCGGCCCGGATCCCAGCCCGGTCCGGGCGGCCCGAAAGCCGGGCCGTCGTGGTCGGCCACGACGGCCCGGTACGAGACCAACCCGGCCAACGGTGTCGCCCCTACGTTCGGAGCCGCATCTCGCGACCGTGCACCGTGATCGCGTAGATGACGAAGACGTCCAGGGCGATCACCGTGATCGCCCAGACCGGATAGGCCGCGATGAACACGAGATTCGCCAGCGCGCTCAGGGCAGCCACGGTCACGCCGACCACGCGGGCCCACATCGCACCGCTGAACAGACCCAGACCGGAGATGACGAGCACCGCGCCGATGCCCAGGTGGATCCAGCCCCATCCCGTGTAGTCGACGCGCAGCAGCAGATCGTCGTGGCCGACGACGTAGTAGGTGTCGCGGAACAGGGCGGTGAGCCCCTCGATGATCTGGAACGCACCGATGACGATCATCATTACGGCGGCGAAGACCACCCAGCCGGTCCAGCCGGTTCGGTGATCGGATCGCCCGATCGGTTCGTCGTATCCAAGGCGGGATCCGGGGACCCGGCTCGTGGTATCGGACATGCGAACCCGACCTCCGCAATTTGCCGACGGCGGTTGACAGGCCAAGTCTCGAACGGTGCCCGTTGGGCTGCCTCACCCGCGCGGGATGAGGCAACCGCTGGGCGCCCGGCGGATCATCGGGACCGGCAGCTCAGCCGGGCTGTGCTCCTCCATCGCTCACGCTCGCTGCGATGCGGATGAAGGATCGGGTCCCATGATCGACCCTCGTCGCCAGGTCCTCGAGGTGTCGATGAACGTGCCGCTGCCGAATCTGGTCTACCTCGATCGGGTCATCGGCGTGAGTGATCCGGAGATCGAACAGTTCGATGCGGTGTATCTCGACACCGCTGATCTGCGACTGGCGCGCTATGCGGTGACGCTGTACCGGGTCCACGGCGGCGACGACCAGGGCTGGTGGCTGGAGACGGCCGACGACGGGCGGTCGACCCGGATCGGGCAGCCACTCGGCCGGTCGACGCGTGTCCCCGCCGCCCTGGCCAGGAGGCTGCGCACGCTGGTCCGCCACGATGGGGTGCGCCGCGTCGTCACGCTGCACACGGCCCGGACGCAGCGCCGGCTGCTGGACGAGACCGGAACCGTCCTCGCCACGGTGGCCGATGACGTCGTCCGGGCCGAACCGGCGCCGGCGCGGACTCCGGCGCCGGCGCGGACCCCGGCCTCGACGCGGACCCCGGCCTCGGTGTGGCGCCAGGTGACCACGACGGTCCTGGTCGAGGACCCGGACCTCGGCGACGCGGTGCGTTGCCGGCTGGCCGCGGCCGGGATGCAACCGACGGATGCGCCGCCGGTGATGCGACGGGTGTTCGGTTCGCGGCTGCCGGGCCCCGTCGCCGTCGGTCCCCGCACGAGCTCCGGCGATGTCCTGCTCGGCTACCTGCGCGGGCAGCTGACCGAGCTGATCCGCGAGGACGCCCGCGCCCGTCGTGACGAGCCGGACGCGGTGCACCGCATGCGGGTGGCGACGCGCCGGCTGCGGGCCGGCCTGGCCACGTACCGCCCGCTGCTCGATCGGTCCCGTACCGAGCCGGTACGGGCGGAGCTCGCTTGGCTCGCGTCCGTGCTGGGCGCACCGCGCGACGCGGAGGTTGTTCGCGACCGGCTGCGCGACGAGGTGTCCGAGCTCGCGCCCGAACTCGTGCGGGGTCCGGTGCTGGCGCGCATCGAGCAGGAGACGGTCGTGCGGCACGCGGCCGCCCATGCCGAGCTGGTACGGGCGCTCGACGGCGAGCGCCTGCTCAGCCTGCTCGACGCGCTGGAGCAGCTGACGACCGAGCCGCCGTTGCTGGACGCGGCGCGCCGCCCGGCTCGGGCCGGACTGGTTCAGCTCGTGCGGGACTCGAGTCGCCGGGTCGACCGCCGCGCCGCTCGGGCCGACCGGATCAACGATCCGCAGCTGCGCGACGCCGCGCTGCATCAGGTTCGGCTCGCGGCGAAGCGCGCCCGCTATGCGGCGGAGTCGGTGGCCCCGGCGATGGGCCGGCCGGCGACCCGTCTGGCCGAGGCCATGGCGGGACTGCAGGAGGTGCTCGGCGAGTACCAGGACAGCCTGACGACGCGACCGCTCGTCGCCGGCCTGGCCGCCGCGGCGCACGAAGCCGGCGAGGACACGTTCACCTTCGGGGTGCTGTACGGGCTGGAGCGCTGGCGAGGTGAGCGGGCGCTGGCCCGGTACCCGCGGGCCCGCAAGGCGGCCCAGCGCGGTGCGGTCCGGCGCTGGCTCGGCTGAGCTCGGCGGGCGCACCGGCGCAGCTCACAGGGACCGGAGCGGTGTCCGGTCCCCGTATCACCCCGGGCCGTGGGCGGATCAGCTCGCGCCGGCGCCGGCGGGCGCCTTACCGCTCAGCTCGGCCTGCAGTTCCTTCTCGGCGTCCTTCGACAGCGAGGACTTGAGCACGGTGCCGCCGAACTGGCTCAGCGCCTCGACGGCCTTGTCCGGCGTGACCTTCTCGACGACCATGAAGAGCGCGGACGTGCCCGGCTTGACCATGCCGCGCACCTGCTCCTGGAACTCCTTGCTGATGCCGGTCTTGGTGATCTTTCCCATCAGCGCGCCCATGCCGGCCCCGACTGCCAGGCCGAACACGGGAATGAAGAACAGCAAGCCGAACAGGAGTCCCCAGAACATGCCCCAGGTGGCGCCGGTGCCAACCGGGTGGTGGGTGGTCGTGACGTGGTACTTGCCCTCGGCGTCGCGACGGATCACGGCGATGGCGTCGGCCTCGATGATGAGGTCCTTGGCCAGCCGCCGAGCCTCGTCGCCTGCCGCCGCGGCGGTGTTCTCGTCGTTGTAGCCGATCGCGATCAGCTCTGACATTTAGATCATCCCCAGTCTGGGCGTGTCGCCCGTCGATTGGCCTCGCGCCTGTACTGCGGCGGCCCCACGCCCGCCGTCGCGACGCTCAGTCTTTGCCGGAACGTCCGCGGTGCCGTCACCCACGTGGGGTGATACCGAGCGATCAGCCGGCCGGCCCGGGTCCGGGTTGTGTGGCCGCCGCGCGCCGACGGTCCTCACCGAGCCGGTACAGCCAGAACTCGTAAACGGCAAGCAGAGCCAGAATCACGAGCAACCAGACCCACGACACGTTGAGGATCAGGATGAGCAGCAGGGCGAGCACCCCGCCGGCGATCCGCAGGAGATCCAGGTGCGCGCGTACCCAGGCGCCGGCTACCTCGCGCCCGGCCACCGCGTTGCGGGTCTGCTGCCACGCGACGGTCGCCGTGGCCGCGACCCACTCGCGCGATCGCACCGCCCACCGGTACGGGCCGGTGACGAGCGCGACCACCACGATCGCCACGCCGATCCAGAGCACCCAGAGGCTCACCGTGAAGAAGCCGTGCAGCACCTGGTGGACGATCGCGCTGCGGGCGTCCTTGTTCTGCGGCTGGCCGCTGCTGATGAGCTTGTCCTGAAGCCAGAACATGACCCGCCGGAGGATGACCATGACGAGCAGCGCGCCGACGGTCAACTGCAGCAACGTCCGGCGGTGCCGGCGGGTGATCAGCAGCGCGGCGATGAAGAGCAAGGGCGTGATGATCAGCAGGGCGATCGTCGCCCGGTCGAATGCCCGGATGGCCCACTGCGCCTGATCAAGCTTGTCCGCCGGGAAGAGGGGGATCTGCCCGCAGGTCGATGGTAAAGGCCGGTTCAGCGCGGAGGAGATCTTGGCGCACGCCTGGCTGGGCAGTTCGTTGCCGGACAGCGTCGGCAGCGTGATGTTCTTCCCGGTGATCCCGGAAACGGTTCCCTGCACCCGCTGCAGGACCTCGTTCAGCAGCGGCACCACGCTGAGCACGATCTGCCCGTTGCTCTCGGTGAGGGCCTTGCTCTGCCCGCGAAGGACCCGCATCAACGCGGCGTGCGCGGTCCGGTTCGCGGCCAGCCAGACCTGCTGGAACTGCTGACTGGCCAGGATGTTGTTGGCCTGGTCCTGGACGAAGCCCTTCACCCCGTTGGTGATCGGGCCGGCCAGGAATGCAGCCCGGGGCGGTAACGCGTCGGCGATGGCCGGCTGCGGGTCGAGTGCGGTGAACAGC
>DATBER010000014.1:0-32951 GCA_036558905.1 Jatrophihabitantaceae bacterium
TTCGGCCCGCTGTTCCTTGATGATCAGTGCGCGGGTGCGGAACACCGGGTCGTCGTTGCCCTGGTACTTCTCCATGATCGCCTTGACCGACTCGGCCTCGATCCGGGCCTGGGCCGGGTCGTAGACGCCGCACGGCAAGTCGCAGTGCGCGTGGGCCGTGATAGTCGGGCGGAACAGTGGCATCGCTATGACCTCCTGCTGAAACGCCGAGTGGCTACCCCGCCGACCCTACTCCCGGGGTTCGGGCACGATGTGCCCGTGTTGCCGTGGCAGAAGGTGCGTGTGGCCGGGCCGTCGATGGTGCCGACGCTCTACGACGGCGACGTTGTCGTGGTGCGGCACGGGGCGCCGATCCGGCCCGGCGACGTGGTGCTCGCCCGGTTCCGCAGCCTGCCCGATCTGTACGTGGTCAAGCGGGCCGACCGCCCCGACGGCGACGGCTGGCTGCTGCGCAGCGACAACGACGCGGCCGGCGGCGACAGTCGCGTTCACGGCGTGGCCGACGTCCTGGCCCGGGTCGTCCTGCGGCTGCCCGGCCGGCGCGCGTGGTGGCCGCACCGGGTGCGGTGACGGATCTCGCCTACCGGTCGAGTGGCCAACCGTGTCAGACTCGGTCAACCGGGTGAACCCTGGATCCTCATCACGTGCCGCACCCCTGGCGCGCCCTAGTCGATGCTGATTGTGGGGCGAACGCAGCTCATGGGCAGTACAGCGCAATTCGATCCGTCCAGTCCGGTCTTCCGGGTCCACGAGGGTGGCAAGCTGGCCGTGCGCAGCAAGACCGCGCTGACGGATCGGGAATCCCTCTCCCTGGCCTACACGCCCGGCGTGGCCGAGGTGTGCACCGCCATCGCGGACGAGCCGGCGCTGGCCCGCCGCTACACGTGGCGGTCGCGGCTGGTCGCCGTGGTGAGCGACGGCACCGCCGTGCTGGGTCTGGGCAACATCGGCCCGGCGGCGGCCCTGCCGGTGATGGAGGGCAAGGCGGCACTCTTCCGCGAGTTCGCCGGCCTCGACTCGGTGCCGATCGTGCTCGACACCACCGACGCCGACCAGATAGTGCGGACCGTGCAGCGCATCGCGCCGTCGTTCGGCGGCATCAACCTCGAGGACATCTCGGCGCCGCGCTGCTTCGACATCGAGGCCCGGCTGCGCGACAGCCTCGACATCCCGGTCTTCCACGACGACCAGCACGGCACCGCCGTGGTGGTGCTGGCCGCCCTGCGCAACGCGGCGGCGATCACCGACCGCGAGCTGGGCGACCTGCGTGTCGTGATCTCCGGCGCCGGCGCGGCCGGCGTTGCGTGCGCCAAGATCCTGCTGGCGGCGGGCATCGGCGACATCGCCGTCGCCGACTCGCGCGGCATCGTCCACAGTGGACGGTCGGATCTGACCCCGGTCAAGGCCGAGCTGGCCGCCCTGACGAATCGCAGCGGCGTCACGGGTTCGATGGCCGACGCCCTGGCCGGGGCCGACGTCTTCGTCGGGGTGAGCGCCGGGGCGGTGGACGAGATCTCGGTGGCGCAGATGGCGCCCAAGGCAATCATCTTCGCGCTGGCCAACCCGACGCCCGAGGTGGCGCCCGAGGTCGCGCACCGGCACGCCGCGGTGGTGGCCACCGGGCGCAGCGACTACCCCAACCAGATCAACAACGTGCTGGCGTTCCCCGGCATCTTCGCCGGGGCGTTCGACGCCGGCGCCCGGGCGATCACCGAGAACATGAAGCTGGCCGCAGCAACCGCGCTGGGCGAGGTGGTGGCCGGTGAGCTGGCTCCGGACAAGATCGTGCCGACCCCGTTCGATCCGCGGGTGGCGCCGGCCGTGGCCGCTGCGGTGGCCGAGCAGGCCCACCGCGACGGGGTCGCCACCGTCTAGCGCCTAGCCGAGCGGGATGCGGATGATGCGGTCGTCGCCGTCGACCGGATCGCCGCGGCCGTCGCGGTTGCTGGTCGTCACCCACAGGGAGCCGTCGGGGGCACGGGCGATGGTGCGCAGCCGGCCGAACCGACCGTCCAGCAAGGCACTGGGTCGGCCGACCCGCCCGGGTTCGAGCACCGGGATGCGGTAGATCCGCTCACCCTGCAGGGCGGCCAGCCAGAGTGAGTCGCCGGCGAAGGCCAGCCCGGACGGTGACGCCTCGTCGGTGTCCCAGGTGAGCAGCGGCGGGGTGAGGTCCGGGTTCGACGCGCCGACGGTTCCCTCGACGGTCGGCCAGCCGTAGTCGTGGCCCGGCTGCAGCCGGTTGATCTCGTCGAGCGTGTTCTGGCCGAACTCCGCCTCGTAGAGGGAGCCGTCCGGCCCCCAGGCCAGCCCCTGCGGGTTGCGGTGCCCGACGGTGTACACGACCGATCCGGCGAACGGATTGCCCGGCGCCGGCGCCCCGTCCGCCGTCATTCGCAGGACCTTGCCGCCCAGGTAGTCGCGGTCGGGGGCGCGATCACGTTGCGTCGCGTCGCCGGTGGTCACGTAGAGCCGGTCGTCCGGGCCGAACGCGATGCGGCCACCGTTGTGGATGGCCGCCTTCGGGATGCCGGAGAAGACGACGCTGGCCGGGCCCAATTGCCCGTTGCGATAAGGCATCCGCACCACGCGGTTGTCGGTATCCGACGTCAGGTACGCGTACACCAGCCCGTCGTCGGCGAACGACGGCGACAGCGCGATACCGAGCAGTCCGCCCTCGCCGGTGTTGTCGGCCACCCCCGGCACCACTCCGACCGGGCTGACCGAGCCGCGTCGGTCGACCCGCACGATGCGGTGCGAGTCGCGTTCGGTCACCAGCGCCGAGCCGTCCGGCAAGAACGCGACACCCCACGCGACCGCGAGGTTGGACGTGAGCACGGCGGCCGGACCCGGCGACGAGTCGCTCGGTCGCGGTATCGCCTGGGATCCGGTCGGACCCGCACTGGTGGTGATCACGGGAACCGATGTCGGCGGGCCCGGCGTTGTCGGATTGTCGGTGCAGGCTGTCAGCGCGGCGCCGCTCAGCAACGCAATGACCGGCAACGCGCGCCTCATCGACTCACGGTACCCACAACATCGGGGACGGCCCTACGATCGGAGGCAGACCTCATGGCCGACGTGATCCGCGCGAGCGGGCTCGTCAAGACCTACGGCACGGTACGCGCGTTGGACGGCCTGGACCTGGCCGTTCCGGAGGGCACGATCCTCGGCGTGCTCGGCCCCAACGGCGCCGGGAAGACCACCGCCGTGCGGATCCTCACGACCCTCATCGAGCCGGACGCGGGCCAGGCGTTCGTGGCCGGGCTCGACGTGACGAAGGAGCCGGGCAAGGTGCGCGAGCAGCTCGGGCTTTCCGGCCAGTACGCCGCGGTCGACGAATACCTGACCGGGTACGAGAACCTCGACATGGTCGGACGGCTGTACGGCCTGGGCCGCCGCCCGGCCAAGGTGCGGGCCCGCGAGCTGCTGGACCAGTTCCGGTTGGCCGATGCCGGCGACCGCCCGGTCAAGACCTATTCGGGGGGCATGCGCCGCCGCCTCGACCTGGCCGGCGCGCTCGTCGCGCAGCCACCGGTGCTCTTCCTCGACGAGCCGACGACCGGCCTCGATCCACGCAGCCGCACCGAGATGTGGGACGTGATCATCGACATGGTCAAGGGCGGCACGACGCTGCTGCTCACCACGCAGTACCTCGAGGAGGCCGACCAGCTGGCCAACAACATCCTGGTGGTCGACCACGGCAAGGCGATCGCGGAGGGCACCGCCGACGAGCTGAAGGCGCAGGTCGGGGGCGAGCGGATCGAGATCGTCCTTTCCTCATCGGATGATCTGGGTTCCGCGCACGGCGTGCTGAGCGGCGTGGTAGAAGGCGCGGTCGAGGTCGACGACCGGGCGCGCCGGCTCACCGCTCCCGTCACCCATGGCGCGTCGGCGCTGATGGAGACGTTGCGCCGGCTGGACGCCGACAACATCGCCCTGTCCGACGTCGCGTTGCGGCGGCCGACTCTCGACGACGTGTTCCTGACCCTCACCGGTCACATGTCGGAGGAACCCGCGAACGGCGAGGCGGCCAAGCGATGAGTGCGACGAAGGCGTTCAACGA
Organism: Jatrophihabitantaceae bacterium; assembly: GCA_036558905.1. Taxonomy (GTDB): domain Bacteria; phylum Actinomycetota; class Actinomycetes; order Mycobacteriales; family Jatrophihabitantaceae; genus DASXRA01. The sequence continues at coordinate 4,064 of DATBER010000014.1, forward strand.
CGGCCTGGTCATCACCAAGCGCAACCTGATCAAGATCAAGCGAGTGCCCGACCTGCTGGTCTTCTCGACGATGTCGCCGATCATGTTCATCCTGCTGTTCGCGTACGTGTTCGGCAGCGCGATCGACGTGCCGGGCACCAGTTACCGCGAGTTCCTGATCCCGGGCATCTTCGCGCAGACGGTGATCTTCGTGTCCACGACGACCGGCGCGGGCCTGGCCGACGACATGCAGAAGGGGATCATCGACCGGTTCCGGTCGCTGCCCATGTCGCGTGCGGCGGTGCTGATCGGGCGCACCGGCAGCGACGTCGTGAACAACATCCTGGTCATCTTCATCATGTCGCTCACCGGCTACGCGGTGGGCTGGCGCATCCGGTCGTCGGTGCTCGACGCGATCGGCGGATTCCTGCTGTTGCTGCTGTTCGCGTACGCGATCTCATGGATCATGGCCTGGGTCGGGCTGATGGTGCCCAGCGTCGAGGTCGTCAACAACGCCGCGTTCATGGTGATCTTCCCGCTGACGTTCATCGCCAACACGTTCGTGCCAACCAACAACTTCCCCGGCGTGCTGAAGGACATCGCCAACTGGAATCCGGTGTCGTCATTGACCCAGGCCTGCCGCAACCTGTTCGGCAACGGCAGCGGTGCACCGGTGGGCGACTACTGGTCGCTGCAACACCCGGTGCCGTACACGCTGTTGTGGACCGCCCTGATCGTCGCCGTGTTCGTGCCGCTCTCGGTGGCCCGGTACAAGAAGGCGACGAGCCGCTAGTGTCCCGCGCCGGGAACTGGGCGGAATTTATCGTCTGAATTCCCGGCGCGGGGCACTAGGCGACGACGAGCTGGCGGGTGGCGGCCGCCGAGCGGTCGAGGCGGTGCCAGGTCAGGGCCAGCCGGCGCACCGCCTCGGTCAGCTGCTCGGGCGGCAACGCGAACGGGATGCGCAGGAACCGCTCGAGGGTGCCGTCGACGCCGAACCGCGCTCCGGGCACCAGCTGGATGCCCTGCTGGGACGCGGCCAGCGACAGCGACGTGCACAGCGGCGCGTCGAGTTCGACCCACAGCGACAGGCCGCCCTCAGGCACCGGGGCCCGCCACTGCGGCAGGTGTTCGGACAGCGCCGCGACCAGGGTGTCGCGCCGTTCGCGCAGTTGCCGCCGGCGCAGCGCGGCGATGTCGTCGAGTTGCTCGAGCAGGGCGACGCCGACCAGCTGGTCGATGATCGATCCGGCCAGGTCGGTGGCCGCCCGCTGCACGGCCAGCCGGCGGACCATGTCGGCCGAGGCGCGGATCCAGCCCAGGCGCAGCCCGCCCCACACCGGCTTGGACAGCGAGCCGAGCGTGATCACCGACGAGTCGAGCGTTGCGGTGGGCCGGCGCGGTCCGGCGAAGCCCAGCTCGACGAACGTCTCGTCGATGACGACGGTGGTGCCGGTGTGCCGGGCGACGCGCAGCACCTCGCGCCGCTCGCGCTCGCCGACCACCATGCCGGTCGGGTTGTGGAAGTCGGGAATGAGAAACGCCAGCCGGGGCGCGGTCTGGCGCAGCGTGGCCTGCATCTCGTTGACGTGCCAGCCGTGCTCGGCCGACACCGCCACCGGCACGATGCGCGCGCCGTTGGCCCGCAGGGCGTCGAGCGCACCCGGGTAGGTGGGCAGCTCCGTCAGCACCCGGTCGCCCGGCCCGACGAGCAGGCGCAGCAGCATGTCGAAGGCGTGCAGGGCGCCGTTGGTGATCAGGATCTGCTCGGGCTGGGTGGCCAGGCCGCGGGCCGTGAACCGGGCCGCCACCGCCTCGCGCAGCTCGGGCAACCCGAGCGGGTTGTAGCCGGTGCCGGCGGCCAGGGCCGGCAACTGCCCGGTCGCGTGGCTCAGCGCCCCGGTCAGCTCGGGCGGCGCCGGCAGCGCGGCGCAGGACAGGTCGATCTCGTCGGCCGAGCTGACCGGTGTCGGCGCCCACCGGGTGGACGACACGCGCCGGGCCGTCGAGGGCACGGTGACGAAGCTGCCCGCCCCGGTACGGCTGACGACGAAGCCGGTGGCGCGCAGCGTGTCGTAGGCGGTGGTGATCGTGGCCCGGCTCAGGGCCAGGTGCTGGGCCAACTCGCGCTCGGACGGCAGCCGGGTCTCGGGAGCGATCCGCCCGTCCAGGACGAGCGCGGTGATGCTGTCGGCCAGCGCGCCGTAGACCGGACCGGGGGCGTAGCGCAGGTCAGGCAGGAGCTGGGCCAGGGAACGACCACTGATGCGAACGACGGGACTCACCGGGCCATCGTTACACGAAGTGGTCTGCTTGCCCAGCCAATTTTCTAGATTGGCCAGCTCGATCATGGCCAATCACCCCGGTGAGAGATCGATTTGGCCTGGTGGGCGGCGAGCTGAGGCGGCGCTGAAATCGGCAACCGTCGGAATCCTCTAGGCGTTACCGCCGTTTACTGATACTTGCAGTATCAGAATGACAGGAGATGATCATCATGATCACGTTGACCGGTATGGGTCTGGCGCTGCTGGTCGTCGCGCTCGCTGCGCTGGGTGCCATCGCCACGCACTCGGGCAACGACGACCACCACCGCTCGTCCTCGAGCCCGAACTGACGATCAGGCGTCCTCGGTGTGGGCTGCGCCGGCGACCACCGCAGCCGTGTGCGCCCCGTCGCGCGCATCGACCTCGCGAATGAGCCGCTCGCCGTCGACCAGGATGGACGCGAGTAGCCGAGCGGTCCCGTCGGTCGACGGTTCCATGGCTCGCAAGGCCTTGGCCGCCTGATCCCGAGCGGACAGCGCGGCCTGGTGGGCCTGCTCCGACTCGTCGCGATCGGCGCCCGAGTCGGGTCTCTGCTGCAGCCGGCCGAACGTGGCGACCTCCACGCTGGCGCTGCACAGCAGCTCGTCCAGCGCCGTGAGTACCGGTTCCACCTCGGCCGTGTGCAACTGCGGGTGCAGCTCCAGCAGCGAGCGCACGATGCCCCGGGTCTGGTTCGTCGCGTGTTCGAGGGCCACCCGGGCCTCACCGAGGCGTTGCAGCTGGCCCATCTCGGCGGCCTTGCGGTGGTTGAACCGAAGACTCTCCTCGCCCTGGCTCACCGTCGCGCCGGCCTCGCTGAGCGAGGTGGACATGTCGCGAGCCCGGGCCAGCCACCGCTGCACCGTGCCGCGGTCCGGCCCCCTCCGCAGGCCGGCGGCGACGTCGTTGAGCAGCACGCTCAGGTCGTCGCCCACTCGGCGCAGCGCCTGCGACGCCTCCTGGACGTAGGTCGGCGGGGCGATCAGGGCGTTGACGAGCAACCCGATGGCGGCGCCGATCGCGGTGTCCACCAGCCGCTGGTAGCCGTACGTGCTGCCCAGCGACAGGGCGAGCAGCGCGCTGATCGCGGCCTGGGCCGAGAACGGCCCGAGCCGCAACAATTCGCCCACGATCAGGCCGGCCAGGATGGTCAGCCCGATGCTCCACCAGTGCAGGCCCAGCACGTGCCCGAGCAGCAACGCAGCGCCCAGTCCGATCGTGACCGCCAGGGTGAGCTGGACGGTGCGCGAGAACGAGGCGCGCACCGTCACCTGCACGACGAGGATGGCGCCGAGCGGGGCGAGCACCGGCCGCGGGCTGTTGATCAGCGCCGCGACCTCCCAGGCCAGCGTGCCGGCCACCGTCGACTTCACCAGCCGGCGCAGCGTCGCACCCTCGATCGTCAGCGCCTCGCGAACACCGAACGACCGCACTCGGGCGACCTGCTGCTCGAGCCACGCGCCGACGGCGACCATGTCTGGCTTTTCTAGTCGTCCTCGTCGTCGCGGGCCAGCCAGGTAGCCAGACGATCCACGGCTACCTCGAAGTCGGGGTGGGCATCGACGAAGGCCTGCAGCCGGTCGGACAGCCAGGCCAGGCTGACCTGTTCGTCGCCGCGCCTCTCGGCCAGCTCCTCGATGCCACGGTCGGTGAAGTACACGGCTACTCCTGATCAGCCGGGTAGCGGACCCCGAGACGGGCCCGCACGTCGTCGAACACCTCCAGGATGGCCAGCGTCTCGTCGAGCGGAACCAGCGGGCTCTCCAGCTGGCCGGCCCGCAGGCAGTGGGCCACCTCCAGCACCTCGGGCTGGTAGCCGGCGCCGGTGAGCGGATCGGTCAGCACCTCGTCGCCGTCGGCGTCGTGGATCGTGATCGACGCCGGCCGGGCCATCGGCCCGTCGACCGAGATCCAGCCCTTCGTCCCGACGACCAGCCCGGACAGCGGGCTGGCGCTCAGGGTGGTCGAGGCGATCTGGGCGAACCGGCCGTCGGCGTAACCCCACTGCATCGCCACCGTGGCGTCCGAGCCGGTGGGTGAGAGCGACCCGGTGACCTGAACCGTGTCCGGCCGGCCGAGGAACAGCCAGGCGAACGTCGCCGCGTACACGCCGATGTCGAGCAGCGCGCCGCCACCGACGTGCAGGTCGAACAGCCGGTGCGTCGGGTCGAACTCGAAGCGGGTACTCAGCTCGGATCGCACGCTGACCAGGTCGCCGATGCGCCCCGACGCGGCAGCGTCCTGCGCGGTACGGATGAGCGGGTTGAGCCGCATCCACATCGCTTCCATGCAGAACAGCTGTCGCTGCCGGGCCTCGGCGATCACCTCGCGGGCTTGGCGGGCGTTGAGGGTGAACGCCTTCTCGACCAGGATCGGCTTGCCGGCGCCCAGGCAGAGCAGCGCCTGCTCGTGGTGCTGGCCGTGCGTGGTGGCGATGTAGACGACGTCGAGGTCGGGGTCGGCGACCAGCTCGGCGTACGAGCCGTACGAGCGAGCACCGCCGAGTTGATCGGCCAGGGCGGCCGCCCGGTCGAGGTCACGCGCGCCGACGGCCACCACTTGGTGGTCCGGCGTCGCGGCGATCTCGGCGCCGACCGTGCCGGCGATGCCGCCCGCGCCGAGGATGCCCCAGCGTATGGCGTCGGTCATGACGCGTCCGCCGCGTAGCGCACGCCGAGCTGAGCGCGGGCCTGGTCGAGCACCTCGAGGATGGCCAGCGTCTCGTCCAGCGGGGCCCGCGGGCTCTCCAGCTCGCCGGCTCGCAGGCAGCGGGCCACCTCGTTGATCTCGTGGTCGAAGCCGGTCGCCGTGATGGTCTGGCGGAACTCCTCGTCGCCGGCGTCGTCGTGCACGGTGATGTAGGGGGCGCGGTGCACCCGCTGACCGATCGAGATCCAGCCCGCGGTGCCGGCGACCAGGCCGGTGAGCGGGTTGGTGCCCTGGGCGCTGCACGACACCTGGGCGAACCGGCCGTCGGCGTAGCCCCACTGCATCGCCGCGCTCGCGTCGGCGCCGGTCGGGGCCAGGGCGCCGACGGTCTGCACGACGTCGGGCCGGCCCAGGAACAGCCAGGCGAACGTCGCCGGATAGACGCCCAGGTCGAGCAGCGATCCACCGCCGGCGGCCAGGTCGTACAGCCGATGGTTGGGGTCGTACGGGAACAGGTGCGACAGGTCGGCGTGCACGCTGATCACATCACCGATGCGTCCGGACGCTGCGATCTCCTGGGCCTTGATGATCAGCGGATTGAGCCGCATCCACATGCCCTCCATGCAGAACAGCTGTCGCGCGCGGGCCTCGGCGATCACCTCGCGGGCTTGGCGGGCGTTGAGGGTGAATGCCTTCTCGACCAGGATCGGCTTGCCGGCCTGCAGGCAGAGCAGCGCGTGCTCGTGGTGCTGGCCGTGCGTGGTGGCGATGTAGACGACGTCGACGTCGGGATCGGCCGCCAGCTCGGCGTACGAGCCGTAGGAGCGCGGCGCCCCGACCCGGTCGGCCAGCGCGGCCGCCCGGTCGAGATCCCGGGCCCCGACGGCCGCTACGTCGTTGCCCTCGGCCGCGGCGATCTCGGGACCGACCGTTGCCGCGATACCGCCTGCGCCCAGGATGCCCCAGCGAATGGAATCGGCCATGCGGCCAAATCTATCCGCCGCTCAGTACCGCTTTGCCCCCGGTGAGCACGTTGCCGGGACGTCGGCGCGTGCCGTCCGAGGGCCGAGCCGACGAGCGTTACCCGAAGCAGGTGGCGACGATCTCGCGCTGCTGGGCCTCGTGCACGCTGACCGAGCCGACGGCCGGCGAGGCCGACGGCTTGCGCGACGCCCGGGCCAGGATGCGGCCGCCCAGGTGCTCGGGGAGGTTGAGCGCGATGAACGGCCAGGCGCCCTGGTTGGCCGGCTCCTCCTGCACCCACACCAGCTCGGCGTCGGGGTAGCGGTTGAGTTCGGCCACCAGCTCGTCGGCCGGCAGCGGGTAGAGCTGCTCGACCCGCACGATGGCGATGTCGGTGCGCCCGGTGCGCTCACGCTCGGCGGCCAGGTCGTAGTAGATCTTGCCGCTGCACATCAGCAGCCGACGCACGCCGGATGGGTCGACGGTGTCACCGATGACCGGGCGGAACGTGCCGGTGGTGAAGTCGTCGAGGTCGCTGACCGCGGCCTTGAGGCGCAGCAGCGACTTGGGCGTGAACGCGATCAGCGGCCGCCGCACCGGCGACAGGCCCTGCCGGCGCAGCAGGTGGAAGTAGTTGGCCGGCGTCGAGCACATCGCCACGGTCATGTTGTTCTCGGCGGCCAACTGCAGGAACCGCTCGGGCCGGCCGGACGAGTGGTCCGGGCCCTGGCCCTCGTAGCCGTGCGGCAGTAGCAGCGACACCGCCGAGCGCTGCCCCCACTTCGCCTCACCGGACGCGATGAATTCGTCGATGATCGTCTGGGCGCCGTCGGCGAAGTCGCCGAACTGCGCCTCCCAGCAGACCAGCGCGTCGTCACGGGTGACCGAGTAGCCGTACTCGAAGCCCATGGCGGCGAACTCCGACAGCAGCGAGTCGTACGCCCAGAACGGTGCCTGGTCGGACGCGAGGTATTTCAGCGGCGTGTACTCCTCGCCCGTCTTGCGGTCGATCAGCACGGCGTGGCGCTGGGTGAACGTGCCGCGACGGGAGTCCTGTCCGGACAGGCGCACGGCCCGGCCGTCCAGGACCAGCGACCCGAAGGCGTACAGCTCGGCTGTAGCCCAGTCGACGCTGCCGTTGCTGGCCATGGCCAGCCGGCGGTCGATCTGCGGCTTGAGCCGCGGGTGGATGGTGAACCCCTCGGGCGGGTTGGCGTACGCGTCGGCGATGCGCTTGATGACCTCGGTGGTGGTGGCCGTGGTGGCCGGGTGCATCGGCACCGCGTCGTCCATCATCGGCTCGGGTCGCGGGCGGTCGCTGGCGTCGCGCGTCTCGATGAAGACCTTCTCCAGTTGGGCCTGGAAGTCCTTCAGCGCCGCCTCGGCGTCTTCGAGCGTGATGTCGCCGCGGCCGACCAGCGCCTCGGTGTACAGCTTTCGCACGCTGCGCTTGTTGTCGATGATGTCGTACATCAGCGGCTGCGTGAACGACGGGTTGTCGGCCTCGTTGTGGCCGCGCCGTCGGTAGCAGACCATGTCGATGACGACGTCCTTCTTGAACTCGCGCCGGTATTCGACCGCGAGCTTGGCCACCCGCACGCACGCCTCGGGGTCGTCGCCGTTCACGTGGAAGATCGGCGCCGCGATCATGCGGGCGATGTCCGTGGCATACAGCGACGACCGCGACGCGGTGGGCGACGTGGTGAAGCCGACCTGGTTGTTGACGACCACGTGCACCGTGCCGCCGGTGCGGTAACCGCGCAGCTGGGACAGGTTGAGCGTCTCGGCCACGACGCCCTGGCCGGCGAACGCCGCGTCGCCGTGCAGCATGACGGGCAGCACGGTGAAGCCGGCCTCGCCCTTGTTGAGCACGTCCTGCTTGGCCCGGACGATGCCCTCGAGCACCGGGTCGACCGCCTCGAGGTGCGACGGGTTGGCGGTGAGCTCGACCGCGATGGCCTTGCCGCTCGGCGCCTGGAACTTGCCCCGCGCGCCCAGGTGGTACTTCACGTCGCCCGAGCCCTGCGCGGTGCTCGGGTCCATGTTGCCCTCGAACTCGTTGAAGATCTTCGAGTACGGCTTGCCGACGATGTTGGCCAGCACGTTGAGCCGGCCGCGGTGCGGCATGCCGACCACGGCCTCGTCCAGCTCCTGGTCGGCCGCTTCGGACAGCACCGCGTCCAGTAGGGCGATGACCGTCTCGGCGCCCTCCAGGCTGAACCGCTTCTGGCCGACGTACTTGGTCTGCAGGAACGTCTCGAACGCCTCGGCGACGTTCAGCCGACTCAGAATGTGCAGCTGCTGCTCGCGGCTGGGCTGGGCGTGCTTGAGCTCGATGCGCTCCTGGATCCACCGGCGCTGGTCGGGGTCGGTGATGTGCATGTACTCGACGCCCACCCGGCGGCAGTACGCGTCGCGCAGCACGCCCAGGATGTCGCGCAGCTTCATCAGCTTCTCGCCGGAGAAGCCGCCCACCGGGAACTCGCGGTCGAGGTCCCACAGCGTCAGCCCGTGCCGGGTGATGTCCAGGTCGGGGTGGCTGCGGACGGTGTACTCGAGCGGATCGGTGTCGGCCATCAGGTGGCCGTTGGTGCGGTACGCGTTGATCAGCTCGATGACGCGGGCACTCTTGTCTATCTGCCCCTCGTGGGTCAGCCCCCGGTCGACCATCCAGCGGATCGGCTCGTAGGGGATGCGCAGCGAGGCGAAGATGTCGTCGTAGAACTCGTCGGCCAGCAGCAGCTGGTGGATGCGGCGCAGGAACTCGCCCGACTGCGCGCCCTGGATGATGCGGTGGTCGTAGGTCGAGGTGAGTGTCATGATCTTGCTGATCGCCCGCTCGGCCAGGCCGTCCTCGCTCATGCCGCTGAACTCGGCCGGGTACTCCATGGACCCGACGCCGACGATGGTGCCCTGACCGGCCATCAAGCGCGGCACCGAGTGGTTGGTGCCGATGGTGCCCGGGTTGGTCAGGCTGATCGTGGTGCCGGCGAAGTCGTCGGCGGTCAGCTTGCCGGTGCGCGCGCGCCGGATGATGTCCTCGTAGGCGCCCCAGAACGCGGCGAAGTCCATCGTCTCGGCTTGCTTGATCGCCGCCACGACGAGAGACCGTTGCCCGTCCTTACCGGTGAGGTCGATGGCCAGGCCGAAGTTGACGTGCTCGGGCGTGACCAGGGCCGGCTTGCCGTCGATCTCGGCGAAGTGGTTGTTCATCTCCGGGTGGTCGGACAGTGCCTTGACCACCGCGTAGCCGATCACGTGGGTGAAGCTGACCTTGCCGCCCCGCGAGCGCTTGAGGTGGTTGTTGATCACGATGCGGTTGTCGGCCAGCAGCTTGGCCGGCACCGAGCGCACGCTGGTCGCGGTGGGCACCGTGAGCGAGGACTGCATGTTCGTGACGACGCGGGCGGCCGCGCCGCGCAGCGTCACCGTCCCATCGGCCGTCGGCGATCCGGGCCCGCTCTGCGGCCGGGCCGGCGCGGACGTCGCGGCGGCGGGCTTGGCCGGGGCCGGTGCGGACGCGGGCGCCGCGGCCGGCGTGGACGCGCCTGGATCAGCGTCCGGCGTCGGGTTGGCCGGTGCGGCCGGGGTCTCGGCCGGAGCCGGAGTCGACGCCGCAGCTGTCGCCGGCGTGGGCGTCGGGGGCGCGACGGCGCCGTTGGCGTTCGGGTTGGCGGGCTTGGCCGGGCGGTAGTCGGCGAAGAAGTCGTGCCAGGCGGCGTCGACGCTCTTCGGATCGGCGAGGTAGCGCTCGTACATCTCCTCGACCAGCCACTCGTTGGCGCCGAAGTCGGCACCAAGAGCCGGATTGGGATCGGATGTCGACTGTTCCGTCGTCGCCACGTTGGTTCGGCCGCCCTTGGGTTAGCTCGGTCCGGTCTCTCGATGTTGAGAGTTCGGATGTCGAAGTACTCGGACTCTCAGGTTACGCCGGGCACCGTCGGCCGTCATGCCCGCGCGGGCACCGCTGGCGTCCGGTCCGGTGCGGTTGCTCACAAGTTGACCTACCAGTCCGCGGCCGGGGTCGAAGCGGTGAACAACTCGGCGCAGGTGGTGAGCGACCGCGACCGCAGCAGGCCCGTGTCGACGTCGCCCGTACCTGCGGCCGACGCGGCGGTGAACGCGCTCGACGCGGCGGATCGGTCGCCGGAGCGGGCGGCGTCGCGCAGCTTGTTCAGGTCGGCGTCGGCCGCATCGAGCGAGGCCCGGGCCGGGCGCAGCCACCGGTCGCGCAGGTCCCGGCCGGCCGACCCGCCGGGCAGCGACGAGTCGGTGAGCGTGCTGACCGCCTGCTCGACGGCGACGTAGCGGTCCAGGGCGTACGCCAGCCCGGCCTTCGCGTCGGTGGGCGCCTTGAGCTTGCTGATCGTCTTGCGGGCCTCCGCGCAGGTGTGGTTGCTGCGCGACACGTAGCCCGACCCGCCGCTCGAGCAGCCCGCGATCGTGATCGCCAGCAGCCCGATCGCGAGGACGCGTCTCAACTGATGTCGCGGTTCATCGTCAAGCCGGCGCCGAGGACAGCCAGCACCAACGCCCACGCCACGAGTACGGCCACACCGGCGCCCGGCGCGATCAGGTGCACGCCATTGACCACCCGGTTGGAGTGATCGTTCGGATCGGTGACGATCGAGCTCACCGCCCCGGCCGGCAGGTACGGGTACACGTACTTCACCCCGGGGATGATCAACAGCAGCGGGGTGATCGCCAGCATGAAGATCACGCCGACCGTGACCGCCACGATCTGGTTCTTGAGCAGCGCGCCGGTGCCCAGGCCGACCAGCGCGAACAGGGCGAGCACGGCGAATACCGCCAGCAGCGCACCGGCCTGCTCGCTCAGCGACACGTGGACGTTCTTGGCCGACAGCCACGGCAAGGCGATGATCAGCTGCAGGGCCAGGCAGCCCAGCGCGTACAGCACGCCGACGATCGCGTACGCGATCAGCTTCGCGGTGATCAACGCCCACCGCGACGGCGTGGCCAGCACCGTCGGCGTGATCGTCTGGTAGCGGTACTCGGTCGTCACCGACAGGATGCCGAGGACGAACAGGGGAATGTAGGTGTCGGCGCTGCTCGGCGCGACCATCACGTCGCGGACGTGCCGGGCCAGCTCGGCGTCCGAGCTCTGGCTGGCGATGGTGGCCACCACGCCCAGGACGGCCAGCCCGAGGCAGAGCAGCAGCATCCAGAACCAGACCTGCGTGGTGCGCAGCTTGCGGAACTCGGCGCGGATCAGCCCGACCACGGGGCACCTCCCTGCGGCGGCGGACCGGGTTGTGGTGGCACCTGCTGCGGCATCATCTGGCCGGAGTAGGCGCCCTCGGTGAGCGTGAAGAACAGCTCTTCGAGGTCGAAGCGTTCGGTGCGCAGCTCGTGCAGCTCGACGCCGGAGGTGAAGGCCAGATGGCCGACGTGCGCCATGTCGATGCCCCGCACCCGGACGGTGTTCGCATCGGGTTGGTCGGGCTGCAGGCCGGCCCGGCGCAGCGCCTCGACCAGCGCGGCCGGCTGGGGTGAACGCACCTGCACGGTGTCGGTGCCGGCGGTCAATTCGGAGATCGAGCCCTGCCGGACCAGCTGGCCCCGGTTGAGGATGACGACCCGGTCGGCGAACTCCTCCACCTCGTTGAGCAGGTGGCTGGACACCAGGACGGTGCGTCCCTCCGCGGCCAGGTGCCGGAAGAAGCCGCGCAGCCAGCGGATGCCCTCGGGGTCCAGGCCGTTGGCCGGCTCGTCCAGCACGAGGATCCGCGGGTTGCCGAGCAGGGTGGCGGCCAGGCCCAGCCGCTGCCGCATGCCCATCGAGTAGCCGCGCACCTTGCGGCGGGCCGCTTCGTGCAGGCCGACCAGGTCCAGCACCTCGTCGGCGCGGCGGTCGGGCAGGTGCGCGGCGGCGCACAGGATGCGCAGATGGTTACGCCCGGTGCGAGCCGGGTGGAAGCTCGACGCCTCGAGCGCGGCGCCCACCACGGTCACCGGGTTGTGCAGCTGCCTGTACGGCACGCCGCCGATGGTCGAGTTGCCGGCCGTCGGGTGGATCAGCCCGAGGATCATACGCAGCGTGGTGGTCTTGCCCGCGCCGTTCGGGCCGAGGAAGCCGGTGACCGAGCCGGGTTCGACGGTGAAGCTGAGCCGGTCGACGGCCCGGACCCGGCCGCCGAAGACCTTGGTCAGTTCGTTGACGACGATGCGCCCGTCGCCGCCGGGCGGTGCGCCGCCGGGCGCGCCGGGGGCGCCCGGTCCGGGAGGCGGGGCGTAGACGTTGGCCACGGCCGCTATCCAAACACGGACGGATCAGACCATGTGGGAGGCCCCGCGACCCTGCCCTTCGGGGCAGTCAGCTCATGATCAGACAGGTGCTCGACGCCGTCGCGACCACCTTGCCGTCCGAGCCGCGGACGTCGCCTTCGGCGAAAGCCACCCGCCGTCCGGGCTTGGTCACCCAGCCGTGCGCGCGCAGCTCGCCGGTGTGGCCGTGCACCGGGCGCAGATAGCTGACCTTGATCTCGATACTCGTGTAGCCGACTCCGGCCGGCAGCGTCGACTGCACCGCGCAGCCGGTGACCGAGTCGAGCAGCGTGCACACCAGCCCGCCGTGCACGAGGCCGATCGGGTTGTAGGCCGACTCGTCCGGCGTGCAGGCGAAGGTCACGTCGCCCGGCTCGACGCTGACCCGGCCGAAGTCGAAGTGCGCGGCGATCGGCGGCGGAGGCAGTTGCCCGGACATGATCGCCCGCAGGTGGTCGAGCCCGGACAGCTCCTTGCCCTGCTCGGCCGCGGCCAGCGGGTCGTACCAGGTGATCGTCTTCTGCCGGGGCTCGCCCCAGGTCGTCGTCGCAGGCTCGGCCGTCATGACCGGGACCGTAACAGGCTGGGTTCGAGTTGCGAATGCAGCTGTCATACTTCTCTCATGAACGGGCCGCGCGAATGTTCGGTCGCCCGCACGCTGGAGGTGGTCGGCGAGCGCTGGTCACTGCTCGTACTGCGCGAGGTGTTCCTGGGCGTGCGGCGCTTCGACGCGATGCGCGCGGCGACCGGGGCGCCCCGGGCGGTGCTGGCCGAGCGGCTGCGCGCGCTCGTCGCGGCCGGCGTGCTCACCCGGCGCGAATACCGCGACGAGGGCGCGCGCACCCGGCACGAGTATCGGCTGACCGACGCCGGCCGCGAACTGCAGCCGGCGCTCACCGCCCTGATGCAGTGGGGCGACAAGCACCGGCCGCTGCCCGACGGGCCGCCGCTGCGGGTGTCGCACACCGGCTGCGGCGCCCCGGTGCGGGCCCGCCTGGTCTGCGACGACGGCCACCTGCTGCCCGACACCGGGCGCGAGCTGCACGCCGAGGCGCGGGCAGCTACCGGAACAGGCCGTTGAGCGTGCCGTAGTCGAGCTCGCCGGCCAGCGTGTCGTATCCGCCGGTGGTGGCCATCTCGATCGCGGCGGCCCGGGCCACGGCGTAGGCCGCGGCGGCGACCGACGAGCCGGCGCTCACCCGCGCGACGCCGAGGCGGCCCAGTTCCGACACGGACGGGGCACCCGGACCGACCAGGATGTTCAGGGGTCCGTCGATGCCCTCGGCCAGCTTGGCCACGGTGGCCTGCTCGGTGACGCCCGGCACGAAGATTCCGCTGGCGCCGGCCTGCAGGTAGGCGCCGGCCCGGTCGAACGTTGCCTGCAGCCGGTCGGCCGGCTCGCCCACCGAGCGCAGGTAGGTGTCGGTTCGGGCGTTGATGTAGAGGGCGATGCCGGCTGCGTCGGCGGCCGCTCGAGCGGCGGCGATGCGCTCGGCCGCCTCGGCGATCGGCAACAAGGGGGAGTCGCCGCCGTGGTGCGCGTCCTCGAGGTTGACGCCGACCGCGCCGGCCTCGAGCACCCGGGCGACCGTGCGTCCCACGCCGGTGGCGTCGGTGGCGTAACCGCCCTCGATGTCGGCCGTGACCGGGACGCCGACCGCGGCGGCTACCCGGGCGATCAGGCCGATCGCCTGGTCGACGTCCACGGCGTCGCCGTCGGGGTAGCCCAGGCCCCAGGCCACGCCGGCGCTGGTGGTGGCCACGGCCGGGGCGCCGGCCGCCTCGACGACCCGGGCGCTGGCCACGTCCCACGCGTTGGCGAGCACGAGCACCGGCTCGGCGGTGTGCAGCGACTGGAAGAGCTGAGCCTTGTCCTGTTGCGTAGTCATGCCCGGTAGTTCACCAGTTGGCACCGACATCGCGCTCGCCGGATCCGGACAGAACAGTGTTTCTACAGCCCGGCTGTGCTCTCCCGGACGACGAGCGCGTAGTCGACCACCGTCTCCTGCGGTTCGGCAGCCCGGTCGGCGATGCGTCGGCTGAGCAGACCCAACGCCAGCTCCGCGATCTGCGCCTTGTCCGGCGCGATCGTCGAAAGACTCGGTGTGCTGAACGCGCCCTCGTCGATGCCGTCGAAGCCGATGACCGCCACGTCGTCCGGCACCCGGCATCCGGAGCCGAGCAGCGTGCGGATCGCGCCCAGGGCCAGCGTGTCGCTGACGCAGAACACCGCGTCGGGCGGCGACTGTGCCCGGATCAGGTCGCGCATGGCCGCCGCGCCGTCGAGGCAGTGGGCGCCGTTCGTCGGGGCGACCAGGGCCTGGTCGTAACCGATGCCGGCCTTGCGCAGCGCGTCGCGATATCCCTTCAGGCGCAGGGCGGCCGGGCCGAGTCCACCTGGCCGGCCGCCGATCACCGCGATGCGGGTACGCCCGAGCTCGAGCAGATGCTGGGTGGCCGCCCGGGCGCCGGCGACGTTGTCGATCGCCACGTAGTCGACGGGCGCGGTGCTGAGCCGTTCACCGAGCAGCACCAGCGGCGTGGTGGCCCTGCGCTCGTCGATGTCGCGGGCGGTCAGCGTCAGCGGACAGACGATGAGCCCGTCGACCAGGTGGGACCTGATGCCGGCCGCGACGAGACGTTCGGTGTCGCGATCGCCCAGCGTCTGGTCGATAAGCACCGTCCAGTCGTGCGTTTTGGCCTGCTGTACGACGACCTCGGCCAATTCGGCGAAGTACGGCAGGCTGATCTCGGGCACGGCGAGGGCGACCAGGCCGGTGCGCCCGCCGCGCAGCAGGCGCGCAGACAGGTTCGGCCGGTAGTCGAGCTCTTCGATCGCCCGCTCGACCTTGGCGCGCGTTTCCGGCGTGACGAACGGGTAGTCGTTGACGACGTTCGACACTGTCTTCATCGAGACGCCGGCCAGTGTCGCGACGTCTTTCAGGCTGGCCCCCACGAATGCCCGCCTCCCCCCAGAAGCGTTGCGAACTATGACCGTACTCCGTGGATACGGCCCGCCCGGGTTACAGCGATGCAGACAACGTTGTACAACCGGCGAATCCCGACTGCGCCGCGTTCAGTGGTGGTGTGCGTGTCCGCTGTGGTCGTGGTCGGCCAGATCGTCGGGGCCGCCGCCCATCATGGACAGCATCGCCCGCCCGCCGGTGCGCAGGAACCGCCACACCAGCACGGCCGCCACCAGCAGAAACACGATGTTGAGCACGCTGGTGTAGTTCCACCGGATGGCGTCGTTGCCCTCGGACGCGTTGCGTGGGCCGCTCGGCACGAGGCCCAGTGGGCCGAACACGAACTCGATCACGTATCCGGCGGCGACCATCGTCAGGTAGAAGGTGCCGAACATGAACCAGGCCATGCGCCGGCCGTAGTACTTCGCGTAGATGATCAACAAGGGGACGATGATGAGGTCGGCGAACACGAAGCTGATCACGCCGCCGAAGCTGATGCCGCCGTTCCACAACACGGCAGCCAGCGGCACGTTGCCGATCGAGCAGACGAACGCGCCGATCGACACGATCGGGCCGATCAGCGGACCCCACAGCTTGGCGCCGAGCGGATGGTCGGTGAAGAACAGGCTCTGCCAGAACGAGTCGGGGATCCAGGCGGCGGCCGCCCCGGCGATGAGCAGGCCGATGACCAGGTCGCGCAGGATCGCAGCGATCTCCATGACGAAGTTGTGACTGACCGACGTGAACCCCGGGCCACTGCCCAGCCGGCGCCAGAACGACCCCGAGCCTCCGACGCTCATGTCCATGGCGGCGTGGCCCTCCATCGAGCCGGGCACGGCCCGCTCGGCCTGGGCCCGTGCCGCCGCGCGCATCCGGTCCGACAGGAAGCGGCGGAACAGCAGCGCCAGGAACAGGATCATCAGCGGGCCGCCGACAAACTCGGCCAGAGTGAACTGCCAGCCCAGTAGCAGGGCGAGGATAAGGCCCAGCTCGATCACCAGGTTGGTCGACGCGAACTGGAAGGCCATCGCGGCGGTGAAGTCGGCTCCCTTGCGCACGAGTGAGCGGGCCATCGCCACGGCGGCGTACGAGCACGACGACGACGCGGCGCCGAGCCCGGTGGCGGTGGCCAGGCTGCGCGGGCGGTCGTCGGGCAGCAGCCGGGCGATGGTCGACTTGCGCACGAGCGCTTCGATGACGGCCGACAGCGTGAACCCGAGGATCAGCGACCAGGTCACCTGCCAGGTCATGTTGCCCGCCACGCGCAGCGCGTGCAGCAGGGCGTCCCACGCCGAAGCCATCTGCACCCTTTCCGATCAGATACCCCTGACGGGTATACCGAATGCACCGTATCAGGCGACGTCAACTACCCCCCTAGGGTATTGTGACGGGTGAACCGAGTGGAGGCCACGTGCACGGGTACACCGAAAACAAGGACGCCTATCTCAAGCGGCTGCGCCGGATCGAAGGACAGGTGCGCGGCATCGCCCGGATGGTCGAGGACGACAAGTACTGCATCGACATCCTGACGCAGGTGAGCGCGGCCACGAAGGCTCTGCAGTCCGTGGCCCTCGGCCTGCTCGACGAGCACATGGCCGGCTGCGTGGTCGACGCCGCCCGGGTCGGTGGCGAGGAGGCCGACGCGAAGGTTCGCGAGGCCTCGGAGGCCATCGCGCGGCTCGTCCGCTCCTGAGCTCCCCGGCCGCCGCGGGGTGGCCCGGCGGCGAAATCCTCGGCAATTTGATCTTGCTGATATATCCGCGCATGATCTTCTCGCGATTTCAAGATCAACAAACGTGGGCCGAATTGGTGCCACGGCTGGTAGCTGTTGCGCCACGAAAAGTAGTCCGATGTTCGATCCGGATAAAAATCTCGCCTTTCGCCTAAATCTCATCGCCCGTACTGTCCGCCCGATCGCAAAACGTTGATCGGCGGAGGGCCCGGCTTGGGGCCGGGCCCTCGTTGTGTGATCTGCGTTTGGACGGTCTTCTCTCAAGACACGTCAAGGAGGACGCGGAACATGAACCTGATGAGGAATCGACCCGTCCGGGTCGTCCTCTGCGCGATGGTGGCGACCGGCGGGGTGATGGCCGCTACGCCGTCCTCGGCATTTGCTGCTGACACCGTCTCGCAAGCCACCGCCCAGGCGGTGAACCTGAACTTGCTGAACGGAGTGCTGAACGTCGCGGTCTCCAACCCGGCGACCTCCGCCACAAACGACGGCACCCAGTCCAACGCCGAGGTGCACGCCCAGCCGCTCGTGTCGCTGCTGGGCAGCGAGAAGCTCGTCCAGGCCGGCGCCCTGTCGGAAGCCGCCGAGGCGAACCAGAACGGCTCGTCCTACGGCTGCGCGGGCATCGTCAGCCCGGGCGGTCAGGTGCAGGTCGGCGACAACGGCCGGTCCTGCACCCCTACCGGCAACGGCAAGGGCGGCGTGACGATCGACCTGGGCCAGCTGCCCGGGATCGGCGTCGTGTCCGGCCTGCTCAAGACGCTCGGCATCCCGTCGATCAAGATCACGGTCGACGCGATCACCGCGCACGGCTACGAGATGGGCACCGACCCGGCCGACCTGGGCGCGACGCTCGTCGGCGTCAACGCCCACCTGGGTGCGCTCGGCACCGTCAACGTGCCGATCGACCCGGCGCCGAACCAGGACCTGCTGGGCGCGGTGCTCGGAGCGATTGCGCCGAAGCTGGGCCTGCTCGGGACTCAGATCAGCAACCTGCTCAAGGGTCTGGTCAGCCTGACCACCAACTACCAGCCCGACTCGTCGGCGGCATCCGGCTTCGTCGCAGCGAAGGCCGCCGGGCCTGGCGATGCGTCGGTGTCCGGCCTGCACATCTCGCTGCTGAACAACACGGGTGCGGTCGCCGACCTGGCGAAGGTCAGTGTCGGACCGAATGCTCCGACTGCTCCGACCGACGCGTTCTCGTTCGCGAACCTGCCGATCATCTTCGGTGGCATCGCCGCGCTGATCGCGTTGGGCTTCGGGGTTCGCTTCGGCGTGCGCCGCGTCCGCGCCTTCGTCTGATCGACGGATAGGAGATCAGCGGATGTACGGATCCAAGGGTGGCGGAGTGATCGTGGGAGGTGCAGCCGGCGGCGGCCTGGCCATGACCGGTGCACCGATCGCCATTGCCGTCGTCGCTGCCGTCGTGTTGGTCGGCGCCGGTTTGCTCATGCTGCGTTGGGGCCGGGTTCGCCGGAGCCGTTCGTAGCCGAAAGCCCGTCGTGGCGTTGCCCGTGTGCCCACAGCGCGGGCGACGCCACGGCGCCTGTTCTGCGTTCGACTGCACGCGTCACGAGATCGAGGGGAAGTAACGCGTGGGCATAGTCCTGCTGGAGTTCGTCGCGCTCTTCGTGACGGTGCTCTTCCTCAGCTACGTCGTGATGATCGTGGTGCCGTACCTGCGCCGCAAGCCCACGGTGCCCGGCAACCTGCACGACTTCGAGTGGCACCTGTTCATCCCGGCCCGCGACGAGGAAGCCGTGATCGAGATGACGATGGCGCGCTGCCGGGCCGACTTCCCCACGGCACACGTCTGGATCATCGACGACGCCAGCACCGACCGCACCGCCGCCATCGTCGCCGAGACGGAGGCCGGCGATCCGCACGTGCATCTCGTGCGTCGCGTCGCGCCCGAGGCCCGTACCGGCAAGGGCGCGGCGCTCAACGCCGGGTACCGGGCGCTGGACGCCTGGTTTCCCGCCGACGGCGACCGGACGCGCGCGATCGTCGCCGTGATCGACGCCGACGGCCGGCTGGCCGGCAACGCCCTGGATTACGTCAGCTCCGCCTCGGTGTTCGGCGATCCGTCCGTCGGCGCGGCCCAGATCGCGGTACGGATGGAGAACCGCGACGATCTGGGCGAGGTGGTCGCATCGTCGCGGCTGGGCGTGCGCTTCTCGCGCTACCTGGTCCGCATGCAGGATCTCGAGTTCACGACGACCATGTCGGCGATGCAGATGCTGCGCGAGCGCACCGGCTCGGTCGGCATGGGCGGCAACGGGCAGTTCAGCCGGCTGTCGGCGCTGGACGAGATCGCCCGCCGCTACTCGCAGCCCTGGCACGGCTCGCTGCTCGAGGACTACGAGCTCGGGCTGCACATCCTGCTCGTGGGTTACCGCAACCGGTTCGTGTTCGACACCTGCGTCGAGCAGGAGGGCCTGCTCGTGATCCGCCGGCTGCTCGCCCAACGCACCCGGTGGACGCAGGGCACGATGCAGTGTTCCACCTATCTGGGCGAGATTGTGCGCTCGCCCAACTTCAGCAACTCGGGAGTGGTCGAGTCCTGCTACTTCCTGATCACCCCGTGGTTGCAGGCGATCGGCGTCGTGCTGTGGCCGGTGCTGGCGGTGATGACCGGCGTGCAGGCTCTGGACTACCCGGCCGGGCCCAGCGCGTTCGTCCACCAGTTCTGGCCGGCCGCGCTGGTCACGCTGGTATTCGGCGCGCTGCCGTTCATCATCTGGGGCCCGCTGTACCGGCACGTCGTCGAGCCGACGATGACCCGCCGGCGCGCCTGGCTGCTCGGCCTCGGCAACGCCACCTACCTCTACTACACCTACCTTTCGACGCCACGCGCGGTGCTGCGCATCCTGCGCCGTCGTCGCGGCTGGGCCAAGACGCGGCGCAACGCCGAGCTGATGACTGCGGGACCGGTGGCAAGTGACGTCTGAGTCGCTGCACTTCGAGCTGCCCGCCGTCGAAGCGTCCGCGCGGCGGCGCCGGTCGCGTCCCGGCCTGTTGGCCGGCCTGGCCATGTACGGACTGGCGCTGTGGATGGCGTTTTCCAACCACACGTTCCGTCGCTTCGAGGTCGAGCTGGTCACGCCCCTGACCGGGTTCGTCACGGGCCGGCACAAGGCGGTTTCGTCCGACACACTCGTGTGGTTCGCCCGTGGCACGCCTCGAGTGTTCGGCCTGAACCTGACCACTGAATGCACGTCGGCCCTGCTGCTCATCCCGCTGCTGGTGATGGTCGGCTCGTTCGCGATCTTCACCCGGCTGAACCTGCTGCGCCAGCTCGGCGCGTTGCTGGGCGGCGCCGCGCTGATCCTGACCGTCAACGCCGTGCGCGTCGCGGGCATCGCCTGGGCCACCTGGGAGTGGGGCAAGCAGACCGGGTACGCCTACAGCCATGTCTTCGTCGGTTCGGCGTTCTCGCTGATCGGCTTCGTGGCCGCGATGCTCGTCGCGCTGTGGATCCTGGTGAGCGGGGAACGGTCGGCCGGGCGTGGCAAGGTGGGGAGGCACGCGCCGCCGACGGATTGAGGCAACGATGCTCGACTTCCAGCCCGCGACCACCCGCCTGGCCGGCCTGCTGGCCAACATCAGCGACGAGCAGTTGTCCGCGCCGACGCCCTGCGAGCACTACACGCTCGGCGACCTGCTCGATCACGTGAACGGGCTGTCGGTGGCGTTCACCTGGGCCGCGACGAAAGCGCCCGAGTCGCGGGGCAACGCCGGCCCGACGGGCGACGCGAGCCGCCTGCCCGACGACTGGCGCACCCGCATCCCCGAGCAGCTGGCCGAGCTGGCTCGGGCGTGGACCGAGCCGTCGGCCTGGGAGGGCATGACCCGGGTCGGTGGCGTCGACCTGCCCGCGCCGGCGGCCGCCGGCTTCGGGCTGAACGAGGTCGTGGTGCACGGCTGGGACATCAGCCGGGCCACCGGCCAGCCCTACGACGCGAACCCGGGCGCGGTGGCCGCGTGCCTCGCGCTCGTCTCGCAGGACGGCGTTCGCGAAGGCATCTTCGGCCCGATCGTGCCGGTTGAAGACGAGGCTTCTGCCCTGGATCGGCTGGTCGCGTTGACCGGGCGGGATCCGGCCTGGAACGGCCGTTGAGTCCTATGTGGACCCAATTGGACGACCCGGTCACCAAGCGGGAGGGTTGCCAGGAGACCGGGTCGCGGAGGTGACCTTACAGTGTGTCGTGTGCCGTGCGCTAGATGTAATCGCGATGGATTTTTGCGACTTTCGGGCGAGGTGTCAGGGCAGCTGCAGGACCCCGTCGACGCGGCGCGGTAGCCGCCACGGATTGGCTTCCTGCAAGGCTTCCGGCAGCAGCTGGTCGGGCACCGACTGGTAGGCGACCGGCCGCAGCCAGCGCTCGATCGCCGCCGTGCCGACCGACGTCGAGCGCGAGTTGGTCGACGACGGATACGGCCCGCCGTGCTGCTGCGCCCAGGTAACGGCGACGCCGGTCGGGTAGCCGTTCCAGACCAGTCGTCCGGCTCGCCGGCGCAGCAGATCGATCGCCGCCGTCGGAGCTTCAGCCGAGGCGGCGTGCACCGTGGCAGTGAGCGACCCGGGCAGGTGCGCGAGCGCGGCCAGCAGTTCGGCGTCGTCGGCGTACTCGACCAGCACGGTCAGCGGGCCGAAGCACTCGTCCAGCAGCGTCGCTCGGTCGTTGCCGTCGAGCAGGGTGCGCGCCGGGACGCTGACCAGGCGGGCCGGCGCGAAGAAGCCACCTCCGTCCGGCGCCGAACTCTCGGCCAGCACGGTGACGCCGGCCAGCCCGGCCCGCTCGTCCGAGCCGGCCCGGAACCCGTCGCGGATCCGCTCGCCCAGCATCGCGCCGGGTTGGTAACCGCGGGTCGCCTCGGCCAGCGTCGCCTCCAGCCGCTGCCCGTCCGCCCCGGCCGGCACGAACACCACGCCGGGCTTGGTGCAGAATTGGCCCACCCCGTTGGTGAACGAGGTGTACAGGCCGGCTGCGATCTCGTCGGCTCGCTCGGCGGCCGCCGCGGCCGTGATCACGACCGGGTTGAGGCTGCCGAGTTCGCCGTAGAACGGGATGGGATCGGGCCGGGCGCAGGCCAGGTCGAAGAGCGCTCGCCCGCCGGCCACCGAGCCGGTGAAGCCGACCGCCTGGATGGCCGGGTGGCGCACCATGTCGGCGCCGGCCGCCCCGCCGTGGATCGCGCTGACCACTTCGAGCGGCAACCCGGCGCCCACCGCGCCCCGCTGCAGGGCCTCCAGGCAGCGCTGCGACGTGGCCGGATGGGCCGGGTGGGCCTTGACGACCACCGGGCAGCCGGCCGCCAGCGCGCTGGCCGTGTCGCCGCCCGGGACGCTGAACGCCAGCGGGAAGTTGCTCGCCCCGAACACGCCCACCGGCCCGAGCGGTACGAGCATGCGGCGCAGATCCGGGCGGGGGATCGGCGCGGCCTCGGGGTCGGCGTGGTCGATCGACACGTTCAGGTAGGCACCGTCGTCCAGCACGCCGGCGAACAGCCGCAGCTGGAAACCCGACCGGGCCAGCTCGCCGCGCAGCCGGGGCTCGCCCAGCGCCGACTCACGGTCGGCCAGCTCGACGATCTTGTCGGCGTCCGTCTCCAGCTCGTCGGCCATGAGCCGCAGCATCCGGGATCGCCCCTGCGGTCCGGCCTCCTCCAGCGCCGGTCCGGCCGCCGTGGCGGCGGCGCAGGCCGCATCGACCTCGTTCGGGGTGGATTCGTGGGTGACGACCTCGACGACCTGGCCGGTACGGGGGTCGATGCTCTCGACGGGTGCGGTCATGCCTTCAATCCTGCCTAATCCACCCGGGATCGTCAGCCAGGAGGGGCAGAGGCGCAGGTTGGTTCGCTCGACCATCCACTGTGGACGGTCGGCCTTACGTCAAAAGCGGCTGCTACTCGGCGTCGTACGCGGCGAGCCGGCCCAGCACGGTGACCAGTTCGCCGAGGCGCGCCTGCTGCTTGACCGTCAGCTGCGTGCGAATCGCGTCGGCCAGCCAACCGGCCCGCGCCTTGCGGTCGCGGCGCAGCGCGGTTCCGCCCGAGCGGGTCAGCCGGACCAGCACCATGCGGGCGTCGTCCGGGTGATTGCGCTTGGCGACCAGGCCGGCTGATTCGAGCTGCGCGACGATCTTGGCGGCCGTCTGATGCCGGACGCCGCGCTGCTCGGCCAGCTGCGCGATGCTCTGCGGACCTTCACGATCGAGGGTGGCCAGCACGGCCGACTCGCCGGGTGGCAACGTCTCGGTACGACCACTCGTGCGGACCAGGCGACTGGCATTGACCCGTAGCTGCTCGGCGAGAGCGTCCACATCGTCCATCCGTCAACTCTACAGCCGCGCTGTCTAGCTACGTAAGTCCCTAATGATCAGCCAATACCAGATACCGATCCGGCCCGTCGTCGACCGACTCGCATCGCCAACCGGCAGCGGACAACGCAGCCCGGATGTTCGGTTCGGCGCGCAGGTCCTCGGGCGTGAGCACCCGGCCTTGCCGTTGGGCGAGGGCTTCTCGCCCGATCGGGTGAAACAGGGCCAGACGGCCGCCCGGACGGGTGACCCGGGCCAGTTCGGCCAGCCCGTCGGTCGGATCGTCGAGGTGGGTGAGCAGCCCGGCGGCGAAAACGCCGTCCAGCGACGCCGTGGCCAGCGGCAATCGGGCCACGTCGCCGATGATCAGCATGGCCTGATCGTCGCGTCCCCGGCGGGCCGCCTCCGCGATCATCTCCGCGGTGAGGTCGATCCCGATCACCTGCCCGGACGGGCCGACTGCCGCTCGCAGCGGCGGCAGGGCCCGGCCCGTGCCGCAGCCGGCGTCGAGCACCTTGGCGGCCTCGGGCAGGCGGAGCTCGGCGACCGCCTGCGCGTAACGCGGCCCGTCGTCGGGGAACCGCTTCTCCCACGTGGCGGCCTTCGGACCGAAGAAGGCCCGTACCGCGGCCACGTCCGTACGCGGGCCGGCCCGTCGAGCACCCGGATCGGGCGAGGCGTTGAGACTCACGCCGACACGCTACGTCGGGACCCCTGCGATGGTCTTTAGACCGATCGGCCGCGCCGCCGTCGACTCGGTCGAGCAGCTACCGGCCGCCCGGGCGTCGAGTCGTTAGCCGGCCAGGCCGGCGGCCGCGTCGCTCGACGCGGTTATGCGCAGGCGCATCTTGTGCAGGCAACGACGCTCGGCCTGTTGGCGCGTCCAGCCGAAGGCCACGTCGTGTTCTGTGCCGCGCTCGTCGACGGTGCAGCACCAGGCCACGCCCAACCACCGGCCACGGTTCAGTTCGCGCATCGTCGCCTCCTTTGCGACGTCGACCATTTACCGTGGCGGCGCTGACACGTCACCGATTGTCCACATTGAGTCGCACTCTGTCGACGGCGAATTTTGCGCGCCGAGGCGCCATCAGGGGTTCAGGTGCGCGTCCAGCCAGCCGAACGAGCGGGCGTGGTACAGCGCCCGGGCGCCTTGTTCGCAGTGGTCGCCGGCGCCCTCGGCGGTGGTGAACCGGACGAATTCGTGCTCGACGGTGAGGGCGGCGACGAGATCCGGTGCGCTGGCGCCGATCTGGTCGTTCTCGGCATTACCGACCCAAGTGGGGCAGGTGATCTTGTCGGCCCGACCGGCCAGCGTGTAGTCGGCCAGGCTGTCGGCGTAGGCCAACGCGCTGCGGGTGCCGTGGACGAGCTGGCCGCGTCGCAGCGCCCATCCGGCCGTCGGCTTGCGGGCCAGCCCGCTCAGGATCGCGCCCAGGGCCAACCGGGCCGAGCGCTTGCCGTCCGCGTAGCCGGCAGCGAGCGGTCCGGGCAGGCGAGCCAGCAGGGCGGCGTTCAGGTCGAACGCCCCGCAGTCGGCGACCAGTGCGGCGATGCGGTGTTCGGCCGACGCTGCGCGTGGAGCCAGGTGCGCGCCGAGGCTCAGCCCGATGAGCGCGATGCGCTCGGGGTCGACCTCGGGCCGGGTCAGCGCGTAGTCGACGACCGGCGTGACGACGGCCTCCCAGTCCGGGCGCAGCACCAGTCCTTGTTGCAACAGGGCCGCACCCTGCCCCGGACCGTCGAAGGCCAGCACGTTGTACCCACGCGCCAGGGCGGCGGCACCGTTGAAGAAGTACAGCTCCTCGCAGGTGCCGTCGTAGCCGCCGGTGAGAACCACGGTCGCACGCGGGCGCCCGCTGTCGTCGGGTCGCAGAAAGTATCCGGGCAGCGTCGTGCCCTCGTAGGGAATCGTGATCGTCTCGACGGGAGCGTCCATCAGCTCGGCCGCGGACCGGAACGCCGCGGTCTGCGCCGTGTTCGAGTGCTTCAGCCGCAGATCGACCGGCGTACCGAACAGCATCACGCCGGACGTGCGGAAGTACGTGCAGGCGCGCAGGAACGCGTCACGGGCGCTGACCCGGTAGCCGGCCTGCTGTGCGCGCTGGGCCAGCTCGTAGGTGCGCTCGGCCAGCTCGCGCCACGTGGCGAACCACGTACCGAGGTCGGACTCCTTGACCTGCCGGGCGGCTTGCAGGCACTCGCCGATGTCGGCGCCGCCGTAGATCGCGGTCCCCACCGCCCGGAGCAGTTGCGCGTCGAGCAGTTCGTCCTTGAACACCAGCCGACCCACGGCGCCCCCTTCGCCCGCCGGGGCCAGCAGCCGGCCCGGCAACATCCAGCCTGCCACCGGCCTACGTGTTCCGACAGGCGTCCGCACCGGGGCAGAACGGGGCGAGGTGCGTCCCGCGCCGGCGAGCCAGGGGTGTGTCCCGGGCGCGACGGGAGTGGCTCGGACGGCACGGTTGTGTGGCGACACCGCCGCCCGAGCGGACGGGCCACGCGATGAGTGCCAGCCTTCGGGCGAGCGGGCCACGGGCCGGCGAATGGCTCGCGTACCTGACGCCGCCGGCTGCCAGCCTGGATCGGTGATCAGTTCGGCGGCGATGCTCGGCGTGTTCGGGGTGGCGCTGGCCATGGTCCTGACGCCGGGGCCGAACATGATGTACCTGGTTTCGCGCAGCATCACGCAGGGGCGGCGCGCCGGGCTCATCTCGCTGGGCGGGGTGGCAGTGGGGTTCCTCGTCTACCTGACCGCCACCAACGTCGGGCTGGCCGCGGTTTTCGTCGCCGTCCCGGAGCTGTACCTGACGATCAAGATCGCCGGCGCCGCGTATCTCGGCTGGTTGGCCGTCAAGGCGCTCCGGCCGGGCGGGACCGCGGTGTTCGCGCCGACCGCGCTGCCCCCCGACTCGCCGCGACGGCTGTTCGCGATGGGGCTGATGACGAACCTGCTCAACCCGAAGATCGCGGTGATGTACCTGTCGCTGATCCCGCAGTTCGAGCGACCGGCGCAGGGGCATCTCGTGCTGCAGGGCTTCGCGCTCGGCGCGGTGCAGATCGTGGTCGCGCTGACGGTCAACTGCCTCATCGTGCTGGCCGCCGGAACGATCGCGACGTTCCTCGGCGCCCGGCCGTTGTGGCTGCGCGTGCAGCGCTACCTCATGGGGACCGTTCTGGGCGCGCTGGCGGTACGGCTCGCGACCGACCACGCCCGCCCCGCACCGACCTAGGAGGTCAGCGCCCTCCCGTCTCGACCGCGCTGAAATCATCGTCGCCATGGACGTGTTCAGCTGCTCCGAATCGATCGACATCGACGCGGCTCCGGAAACCGTGTACGACCTGGTGACCGACATCAGCCGTACCGGCGAGTGGAGTCCCATCTGCCGCGGCTGCTGGTGGCCGGACGGGCAGGGCCTGCGCGAAGGGGCCTGGTTCGTCGGCCGCAACGAGGCCGGCGGGCACGTCTGGGAGACCGAGTCGCAGGTAGCCGTGGCTGACCGCGGTCGCGAATTCGCCTGGCTGGTCGGTGGCCGGTACGTGAGGTGGAGCTACCGATTCGACGACCTCGCGACCGGTGGCACGCGGCTGACCGAGAGCTGGGAGTTCCTTCCCGAAGGTCGGGCGATGTTCCGCGAGAAGTACGGGCCGGATGCGCAGGCCCGGTTCGAACTACGCCGCAGTCAGGCGATCGGGAGCATTCCGGCGACACTGGCGGCGATCAAGGGGATTGCCGAGACGGAGCGGAAGGGAAGCGCGTGGCCGACGAGCTGATGGCGCGCAGCGCACTCGAGCTGGCTGACCTGGTCCGTACCGGGCAGGTCGCGGCGCGGACGCTGGTCGAGACGGCGCTGCGTCGCGTCGAGGAGCTCGATCCGACACTCAACGCGCTCGCGTTCGTCGACGCGGACCGGGCGTTGGCGCGAGCCGATCGTGTGCGACCCGGCGACGAGCGACCGTTCGCGGGGGTGCCCATCGTGGTGAAGGATTCGGTTGCGCAGCAGGGGTTGCCGTGCACGATCGGCTCGGCCCTGTTCCGCTCGTACCGGCCCACGGCGGACAGCGCGACCGTGCGGCGGCTGCGCGATGCCGGCTTCATCCTGCTCGGCCGTACCACGATGTCCGAGCTGGGAATCCTGCCGACCACGGAGTCGCGGCTGACCGGGGTCACCGTCAATCCGTTGCACAGTGATCGCACGCCCGGCGGATCGTCCGGTGGTTCGGCGGTCGCTGTAGCGGCCGGCATCGTGCCGCTGGCCCACGGCGGGGACGGCGGGGGATCGTTGCGGATCCCGGCGGCCTGCTGCGGGTTGGTCGGGCTCAAGCCGTCCCGCGGCCGAATCTCGTCCGCGCCCCAAGCCGGCGACGATCCGCTCGTGACCGAGGGTGGCCTCACGCACACCGTGGCTGACACGGCCGCGCTGCTCGACGTGCTCGCCGGCTACGAGACCGGCGATGCCACCTGGGCGCCGCCCCCGGCCCGATCGTTTCTTTCCGGCGCGCGCGCAGGGTTGCAGACCCGGCTCCGGATCGGCCTGGCGCTGGACCCGCCTGTCCCGGCAGACGTCCACCACGACTATCTCCGAGCCGCGACGCAGACCGCGCAGCTGCTCGAGCAGCTCGGACATGACGTGCAACCCGCCGTCGTGCCGCCGCTGTCCGAGCCGACGCGGCAGGCGTTCGACGACGTCTGGGCGGTGCTGGCCGCCGAGGGCGTCGACGCCGGCGGGGCGCTGCTCGAGCGGCCGGCCACCCCGGACGACGTCGAACCCCTGACGTGGGCGCTCTACGAGCAGGCCCGGTCCCTCGATGCGCTCGCCTACCGCCGCGCGCAGGCCGAGCTGCAACGGGCCGCCCGCGAGGTCGTCCGCGCCGCATCTCCCTTCGACGTCATGGTGACGCCAGCCCTCGCCCAGCCACCGGTACCGCCGGGAACGATCACCGGATGGCTCGCGCCCGATCCGCTCGAAGCCATCGCCCGCAGTGATCGATTCAGCCCGTTCACCGCCGTTTGGAACCTGACCGGCCAGCCTGCGATCGTGCTGCCCCTCGTCCGTGACCACGACGGCCTGCCCCTCGGCGTCCAGCTCGTCGGTCCGCCCGCCGGCGAGGCGCTGTTGCTCGCCGTCGCTGCTCAACTCGAGGAGGCGTGCCAGTGACGGCCGACCGTCCACTGTGGACGTCAAGGGCAGTCGTCAACTCCGCCGACGGAAGTAGGCGATGTAGATGCGCCAGATCGACAGCACCCCGAGCGCGTAGATGACCAGCCATGCGAGCACGGGCCATGACGTCGCATAGACCAGGACGGCTGCGACGATCACAACTGCGCTGGTCGCGACCAGGCGCCAGATCAGATCGAACACGTCTATCGATCCCCGTACGCCGAGGGTAGGCCGTGGATCGGCCGAACACACCGAGGAGCCAGCCGGATTCTCGACGCCGGGGGCGTGCGTCACGTTTCGAGCGCGGTGACCAGTTCGCAGCGTTCCGTCGAGATCGCGGCGACACGTCCTAGTCGGGATTGCGTACCCACCGGTATGGCCAAATGTCCAAGTAAGCGGCGCGGGGATCTTGTTGCCGTTGGCGTGCCGATACGCGTGGCAGCAAGTCAGGGACGATCCAATGAGCGACCACCGGTGCCGGGGTGAGAACCCCCGGCACCGGTGGAGATCAGTTGTGCCGGCGTCAGCG
>DATBER010000015.1:0-43236 GCA_036558905.1 Jatrophihabitantaceae bacterium
GCAGGACGACTTGCCGGAACCGGTGGCGCCGGCCACCAGCACGTGCGGCATCTTCGCCAGGTTGGCCATCACGTAGCCGCCCTCGACGTCCTTGCCGAGCGCGACCAGCATCGGGTGGTGATCGCGCTGGGCCACCGGCGAGCGCAGCACATCGCCGAGCATGACGATCTCGGGGTCGGCGTTGGGTATCTCGACGCCCACCGCGCTCTTGCCCGGGATGGGGCTGATGATGCGCACGTCCGGGCTCTTGACCGCGTAGGCGATGTTGCGGGTGAGCTGGGTGATGCGCTCGACCTTGACGCCCGGCCCGAGCTCGACCTCGTAGCGGGTGACGGTCGGGCCGCGGCTGAACCCGGTTACCGCGCAGTCGACGCCGAACTCGGAGAACACCTGCTGCAGCGCGGCGATGACCTCGTCGTTGGCCTTGGTGTGCTCCAGGTGCCGGGCGCCGGCGGCCAGCTCCTTGAGGGAGGGCAGCGTGTACGCGCCGCCGCTGTTGAGCTCGAGCTGGATCGGCGCGCTGATCGGCGGGAGGTCGTCGTCGACCGGCTCCGGCTTGGCCCTGGGCTTCGGGATCCGGGGCTTGCGTGGCTTGGGCGCCGGCGCCGCCTCCTCCTCGACATCGGCCGTCGGCTCGTCGGCCATCACGTCGAAGACGTCCTTGCCGTCGCGCTGGATGCGGGGCAGCACCGACGTGGCATTGGTGGCCGCCCCGACGGGCAGCACGTCGCCGCTGTTGGCCGGCTCGTCGTCGGGCGCGGGCTTGCGACCGAACAGCACGGCGACCTGCTGGCGTAGCTGGCTGATCGGCGTGGCCGTCACGACCAGCACGCCGAACACGCCCAGCACGAACAGCAGCGGCACGGCGATCACCGCCGACAGCCCGTGCCGCAGGGGTGCGGCGACGCCGGCCCCGATCAGCCCGCCGGCGTGCGATCGGCCGTGTGCGCTCGTCGGCGAGGCGGCCCAGAGGTCGAGCAGGCCGAGCACGGCCAGGGTCAGTGCCGACGTGCCGACGATCAGCCGGCCCCGGCTGTCCGGCTCGGCCACCTGGCGCAGCATGTGCACGCCGACGCCGACCAGGATGATCGGCAGCACCACGGCCCCGTTGCCGATGAGGATGCGCACCAGAGCCGTCAGCCCGCGGCCCACCGGTCCGGCACCGTGCGTCCACACCGCGATGGCGGTGACGGCTCCGATCGCGATGACGCCCAGGGCCGCACCGTCGCGGCGGTGTTCGGGGTCCAGCTCGCGGGCGGTCGCGGCGTTGCGGCCGACGGCGCGGGCCACTCCCCCGACGACGACGGCGAGCGCGTGCCACAGGGCGGCGATGCCGCGGCCGATCGAGGCAAAGAATCCCGAACGCTGCGTGCGCCGCGCGCCGGATCGCGTCCGCCCGGTCGAGCTCTTGCCGGCTCGCGGGCGCGTTCGAGTCACCGATCCTCCTGCCACGTCTCAACCGTAACGGTCAAGTCGACGTTCAGAATGGAAGCGAGTACCTGTGTCGTTCACAAACCAGCGGCTGCGAAATCCTCGCGCAAGTGGGCGATCTGGTGCTCGGTGGCGTCGACCAGCGGCGGACGCACCGGACCGACCGGCCGGCCCCGCAGCGCCAGCCCGGCCTTCACCAGGATGGTGCCCGCGGTGCGGAAGATGCCCGTGTAGATCGGCATCAGCTGCCGGTGCAGGCGCACCGCCTCAGCGGTGTCGCCGCGGTCGAATGCCTCGATCATGGCCAGCGTGCCGGGCCCGCTGAAGTGCGTGGACGTGCCGACCACGCCCGCGCCGCCGATTGCGAGCATCGGCAGGGTCAGCTTGTCCTCGCCCGAGTAGTAGGCCAAGTCGGTGCGCGCCAGCACCTCGCTGGTGGCGCCCAGGTCGCCCTTGGCGTCTTTGACGCCCACGATCCGGTCGTGCTCGGCGAGACGTAGCAGCGTGTCCGTCTCGATCGGCGTGCCGGTGCGGACCGGGATGTCGTAGAGCAGCACCGGCAGCTCGGTGGCGTCGGCCACGGCCCGGAAGTGGGCCAGCAGCCCGGCCTGGGGCGGCCGGGAGTAGTACGGGGTGACGAGCAGCAGGCCGTGCGCGCCGGACTTGGCCGCCTGCTCGGCCAGGTGGATCGAGTGGACGGTGTCGAACGTGCCGACTCCGGCGACGATCTTTGCCCGGTCGCCGACGGCGTCGACCACCGCCCGGACCAGGTCGGCCTTCTCGGTGTCCGTCGTGGTGGGCGACTCGCCGGTGGTGCCACTGATCACCAGCGCGTCGTTGCGCTGCTCGTCGACGAGATAGGTGGCCAGCGCCGCGGCCTTGTCGAGATCGAGCTCGCCGCTCACGCGGAACGGCGTGACCATCGCAGTCAGCAGGCGCCCGAACGGGCGGGGCGGATCCAGCGTCGGCATACGTCCAAGTTACCGCCCATCCGGTTCCGCGGACCGCCTCGACGCGTTTGCATCGCTGTGCGTCACCGTTTTGCCGCAGGCCCGCGGCGCGGACAACACGCGGCCGTCCCCCGAGCGGTCGCCGGGGCGGCCGGCGGAGCGGCCCTCTGGCTGCGCCGCCGGCAGAGGGCCGGCCGGGCCGCCGGCATCACCGCCGGCGGAGGGCTGACAGCCAGGCCCGAGGCCCCGGGTGCTGCACCCGCACCGCCGCCACGCCGGCCGCGAATTCGAGCACGCCCGGCCAGTCGCGTGCTTCGGCCAGCGCGTAGGCGGCAGCGCCGTGGAAGGTGTCGCCGGCGCCGAGCGTGTCGCGGGCCGGCACCGGCGGAACGGCCAACCACCCGGACGCTTCGCGGTCGACCCATTCGATCGGGTCCGCGCCGTGGGTCACTGCCACAGCGTCCACCCCGCGAGCCCGCAGTCCGTCCACAGTGGACGATCCGTCGGGCAGCACGAAGTCGGCCGAGCAGATCGCCGCGGCGATGTCCGGCCACAGCTCGTCCAGCACGGGCTTCCAGCTGCCGCCGTCGAGCAGCACCGGCGCGGTCGCCGCCCGGGCCGCGGCGCGCGCCAGCGCGGGGTGGTGGCCGTCGAGCAGCACGACGTCGACGGCCAGGTCGCCCAGTTCCGGCGGCACGTCTGCCGGAGTCGCCGCGGCGTTCACCGAGCTGACGCTGCGCTCGCCGGTGGTGGCCACCACGCGCACGATCGACGCGGCCGGCGGTCCTGTCGCCCCGGCCGCGGCGTCGAGCACGCGCACGCCGTGGGCGGTCAGGTCATCGACGGCGGCCCGGGCCAGGGCGTGGCCGCCGAGCGCGGTGATCAGCACCGCGTCGCCGCCGAGCGCGGCGAAGGTCACGGCGGCGTTGGCCGCCGGTCCCCCGGCGGCGACGTCCTGCCGCAGCGCGACCGCCTTCTCGTTCGGTCCGGGCGGGCGCTCGACGGTGTGGACGATGTCCAGGGTCGTCAGCCCGACGAACAGGCCGCGTCGCGTCATGCGATCAGGGAACCAGCACGACCTTTCCGGTCGTCGCCCGCGTCTCGATCGCGTGGTGGGCGCCGGCCGCGGCGCCGAGCGGGAACTCCTGTACGAGCGGCCGCCACACGCCACGACCCGCCCGGCCGAGGGCGGCCGCCTCCAGCTCGGGCAGCCGCGGGATGAACTGCCGGCCGGTGACCGCCACGTCGGTCACACCGCGGGTGTCGAACTCCTCCGAGGTGATCTCGGCCGGTGCCCCCGACGACCACCCGAACCGGACCAGCCGGCCGCCCGGGCCGAGCAGCTCGAACACGTCCCGGCCGGCGGTACCGCCCACTCCGTCGAGCACCACCGTCGGCCGCCGGCCGGCCAGCGCATCGCGGACCTGATCCGGCCAGCCGGGTTGCCGGTAGTCGACCGCGACATCGGCGCCCAGCGCCCGGACCCGCTCGACCTTGTCCGGGCCGCCGGCCAGGCCCACCACCGTGGCGCCGGTCGTCCTCGCCGCCTGGACGAACAGGCTGCCGAGCCCACCCGCCGCGGCAGTGACGACGACTACGTCGGCGGCGGTCAGGCCCGCGACGTCCAGCAGGCCGGCGGCGGTACGACCGGTGCCGATCATCGCCACCGCGCCGGCCGCGGACAGTCCGTCCGGCACGGCATGCACCCGGGTCGCCGACGCCAGCGCGAGCTCGGCGTAGCCCCCGCTCGCCTGCCCCAGGTGAGCCACGACCCGGCGACCCAGCCAGCCGGGGTCGACGTCCGGGCCGATCTCGTCGACGACACCGGCCACCTCGCGGCCGGGCGTCATCGGCAACGCGGGTAGCGGAAACGGGCCGCCCTCGACTCCGCGGCGGATCGTCGTGTCGACGACGTGCACACCGGCCGCCTCGACGGCCACGCGCACCTGCCCCGGACCGGGCCTCGGGTCGAGCACCTTCTCGTAGCGCAGCGTGGACGGTGGGCCGAACTCGTACTGGCGGATCGCATGCATGGCGCGACCCTAAGAGTTGAAGTTGACTTCAGGTCAACCTTCGGCGACCAGCGGCGAGGAGGCCACCTCGGTGCCGTCGGGCAGCTGGCTGATCTCGAAGTCGGCGAACACGTTGGGCGCGACCCGCTTGAGCTCGCGCAGCGATGCGATGCCCAGGGCACGGATCTCGACGTCGGCGTGCTCGGAGGCGCGCATCGCGACGAAGTGCCGCCAGGCCCGGTAGTTGCCGGTGACGACGATGCGGGTCTCGGTGGCGTTCGGCAGCACCGCGCGGGCCGCCTGCCGGGCCTGCTTGCGGCGCAGGGTCGCCTGCTCGACATCGGCGAACTTCTTCTGCAGGCCTTCGAGCAGCTCGGTGTAGGCGTGGACCGCCGCGTCGGTGGCCTCGACGAATTTGGCGTGCAGCTCCGGGTCCTCGGCGATCACGTCCGGCTCGACCATCGCGGCGTCGCGCTCGGGCACGTAGCGCTGCGACAGCTGCGAGTAGGAGAAGTGCCGGTGCCGGATCAGCTCGTGGGTGAGCGAGCGCGAGACGCCGGAGAAGTACATGGTGACCGTGCCGTGCTCGAGCACCGACAGGTGCCCCACTTCGAGGATGTGCCGCAGGTAGCCGGCGTTGGTCGCCGTGGCCGGGTTGGGCTTCTTCCACGACTGGTAGCAGGCCCGCCCGGCGAACTCGGCCAGCGCCTGTCCCCCGTCGGCGTCGGTGTCCCAGGGAACGTCGTCCGGGACCTCGAAATGGGTCCAGGCGATCACCTGAACCTTGAGCGGAACGGTCTCGGCCATGGGCGAACTCCCGGGCGGTGCGGACGGCTGGGCGGGGGCCGCCAGCGGTACTGCGGACGGCGGCCCAGCCAGGGTATCCGGCGGCCGATCGGCCTCGACCTCGCGACGCGCCGCCTCGGCGCAGGTGCGCAGCAGATCACCGAAGACTCGCAGCGCCGTGACATCCGGACGCAGTTGCGGCGATGTCATCAGTGATGTCATGCTGGCATCATGCACGTCAACGAGTACGTAGAGCAAGTACATGACCAGATGCGGGCCGCCGCCGCTCTCGGCGACGAGCGCACCCAGCAGATCGCGGCCACCCTGGCCGGCACGGCCGAGGCGTCGGTCCGCCTGGCGCTGATCGCCGCCGTGTCGGCGGTCGCCAACGAGATCACCGCGGCCCTCCTCGAGACCAATGGCGGCCCGGCCGTCACCGTGGCAGTCGACGGCGACGAGATCCGGGTCGATATCGCACAGGGACCGCCCGAGCCGGCCGCCGACCCGCCGGTCGACGAGGGCGAGGCCACTGCCCGGATCTCGCTGCGGCTGTCCGAACGGCTCAAGACCGACATCGAGCAGGCCGCCTCCCAAGACGGCGTGTCGGTCAACACCTGGCTGGTCCGCTCGGCCGGCCAGGCGCTGGCCCGCTCCGGTGCCGGTGGTTGGGGCGGCGGCTCCGGTTGGGGCGGTTGGGGCGGCCCCGGTTGGGGCGGTCCCGGTGGCTGGGGTGGCAACTGGGGCGGCGGCCCGCACGGCCGCGGCGGCGGCACGCACCGCGTCACCGGCTGGGTGAACGGATGACCGCACGATCATCGACCGATCCTCGACAGGAGACAGCATGAGCACCTGGTCCTTCCCGGTCTCGGGGCCGATCGACCTGCACGTCCGGCTCGGATTCGGGAGCATCAACGTCCACGCGAACGACGACGTCGGCGAGGCGTCCGTCACGGTCAACCCGCGCGATCCCGACTCCGACTACGCCGCCCGCACGGTGGTCGAGATGCGTCAGTCGACGCTGGTCGTCCACGGCCCCAAGCCGCGGGGCACGCTCTTCGACATCCCGATGTTCACCGGGCGGCGCAGCGAGCGTGATGCCCTCGACGTCGAGATCACCGTGCCGGCCGGCACCACCATGAAGCTCGGCAGCTGGGGGGCGGACATCGACGTCACCGGGCGGGCCGGCACGGCCGACATCGCGTCCGGGTCGACGGCGGTCACGCTCGAGCAGGTCGACGGCGATTTGCGCCTGCGGTACGGCAGCGGGCCGGCCCGGGTCAAGCGGGTCAGCGGCGACGTGGTGGTGCGCGCCGGCTCGGGCGACGCGACGTTCGGCGAGGTCGCCGGCTCGGTCGAGGTCGGCTGCGGCAGCGGCAACCTCGACGTCGGCGTGACCGGCGGGAGGGTGCGCATGCGGGCCGGCTCGGGGCAGATGTCGATCGGCGCGGCCGGCGGCGACGTCGACTTCACCAGCGGCTCGGGCGGCGTCTCGATCGGCCTGCGGCGGGGCCAGCCGGCCCGCCTGGACGTCGTTACCGGCGCCGGTCAGGTGCGCTCGGACCTGCCGGTGGAGAACCACCCGCCGGCCGACTCGGCGCGGGCCATCACCATCAAGGCCCGCACCGGCAGCGGCGACGTACGGATCTTCCGGGCCGAGCCCGCTGTGCCCGACGACGCGGTCGCCTAAGCGCCCAGCGCGTGGCTGAGCGGGGCGGCGAGGTCGCCCCGCTCGCCCACGACCACGCCGTCCAGGTCGAGCCACTTGGCGGTGACGGCCAGCTCGGCCGCCAGCTCGTCGGCCACGTGCATCACGTCCACGTCCGGCTCGGCGAAGGCGCCCTGGACGCGCAACACGCCGGCCTGCCGGTCGGACTTGAGGTCGACCCGCGCGACCAGCGAGTCGCCGAGCAGGAACGGCAGCACGTAGTAGCCGTAGATCCGCTTCGGGGCCGGTGTGTAGATCTCGATGCGGTAGCGGAACCCGAACAGCCGCTCCGCCCGTTCGCGGAACCAGATCAGCGAGTCGAACGGTGTCAACAGGGCCCGGGTGTCGATGCGACGCGGCCGGCGGGCCTGCGGCCAGAGGTACGCCGGCGCCTTCCAGCCGTCGACCTTGACCGGCACCAGCTCGCCGGCCGCCACCAGCTCGGCGACGCGCAGCTTCGACTCGGCGCGCGGCAGCCGGAAGTAGTCGCCCAGATCTGGCTCGGTGGCCACGCCGTAGGCCCGGGCGGCGATCCGCACCAGCTCGCGCTGGGCCTCGTCGACCGGCGGGGTGGGCGTGCCGACGATCTCGGCCGGCAGCACCCGTTCGGGCCGGTCGTAGTAGCGCTCGAAGTTGACCCGGCGGGCCGCGGTGATCCGTCCGGACCAGAACAGGTACTCCAGCGCGACCTTGCCGTCGTGCCAGTTCCACATGTGCCCGGGACGGGGTTCGGGCCGTGGGATGCCCGTGTCGCCGGCCCGGACCGGCCCTTGCCGGGTGACCAGCTCGAACGTGTCCTCGATGAGCTGGGGGAAGTCGCGCGCTGCACGCACCATGCTCCCCCACGCGTCGTCGTCGGCCCGGTCCATGCGCCAGCGGAGGTAGGGCTGCAGCTCGACCGGGATCAGCGACGCCTCGTGGCCCCAGTACTCGAACAGCTC
Organism: Jatrophihabitantaceae bacterium; assembly: GCA_036558905.1. Taxonomy (GTDB): domain Bacteria; phylum Actinomycetota; class Actinomycetes; order Mycobacteriales; family Jatrophihabitantaceae; genus DASXRA01. Next base: position 7,826 of record DATBER010000015.1, read on the forward strand.
GCGGCGGACCGGGCCGGCCGTGTGCGCGGTCAGTCGGTCGAGCACCTCGCGCGGGTACGGGCCCAGCCGCGAGAACACCGGCATGTAGTGCGAGCGGCAGAACACGTTCACCGAGTCCAGTTGCAGCAATCCGACCCGGTCGATAACCCGCCGGATGTGGCGGGCGTCGATCCGTCCGGTCGGGCGCGGGTCGGCGAAACCCTGGGCGGCGAGCGCGATGCGCCGCGCAGCGGCCACGCTCAGCCGCTGCCCCGCGGGCGTGCCCACTACGCGCTCACCGTGCACTCGTCGCCCGTGCCCGGCCCGACGGCGACCCGCGCCGCGGTCTTTCGTCGATGCCGACCTTCGGCACTGACGACCACGCCGACCGACGCGACGATGATCAGGCCGCCGATCAGCTCGGTGGCGCTCAGGTGCTCGTGGTCGAGCAGCACGCCGAGGAACACGGCGACCAGCGGGTTGACGTAGGCGTAGGTCGCGACCAGCGACGTGGGCCCGTTGGCCAGGGCGTACACGTAGGCGCTGAACGCGATGATGGAGCCGAACACGATCAGGTAGCCCAGCGACAGCCAGGACTTCGTGGTGACGTCGCCGAGGTGCAGGTGGGTGAACTCTCCCCGCGCCGTGGCCGCAATGACCAGCACGACGCCGCCGGCCAGCATCTCGATCGACGACATGACCGCCGGTTCGGCCGGCAGCCGCACCCGGGTGACCAGCACGGAGCCGACCGCCCACGAGAACGCCGCCAGCACGACCAGCAGCGAGTAGCCGAAATCGACGTGGCCGCTCGAGCCGGGCAGCAGCAACAACGCCGCCCCGCCGAGTCCGACCAGCACGCCGGCCATCGTCAGCATCGGCGTGCGGTCGCCGAGCGTGCCGCGCAGCAGGATCATCCACAGGGGCACCACCGCGACGAGGAGCGCGGCCAGCCCGGAGGGGACCTTGGTCTCGGCCAGCACGACCAGGCCGTTGCCGCCGGCCAGCATCAGCGCGCCGCAGATCGCCGCGTTGCGCCACTCGGCCGAGTCCAGCCGCCAGACCGCGGCCCCCCGGCGGGCGCGCGTCAGCAGCCCGAGCAGAAGCCCCGCGATCACGAAGCGCACCGACGCCGACCCGAACGCGGGCATCGTCTGCACCGACCACTTGATGGCGAGATACGTCGACCCCCACACGACGTACACGATCAGCAGCGCGACCCAGACTCGCGCGGGCATAAGGCTCCTCACTCGATGGACAGTAGGCCGTACCTCTGACACAGGCAGGCCAATTTCCTGAGCGCCCGGAACCGGGCCCGACCGGTCCGTGTCACTATGCGTAAGTGTTCGAGACGTGGATGCACAACATCGGCGACGCCGTCGGCTCGTGGCTGTACGTCATCGCCGGCGCGTTGGCCTTCGCCGAGGCATCGTTCCTGGTCGGGTTCGTGCTGCCCGGTGAGACCGCGCTGCTCGTGGCCGGCTACTTCTGCCGGTACGGCCCGCTGAACGTCTGGGTGATGGCGGCCGTCGCGGTGTTCTGCGCCATCGTCGGCGACACGGTCGGCTTCGAGTTCGGGCGCTTCTTCGGGCCGTCGCTGCGCCGCTCGCGCGTCGGACAGTGGATCGGCGAGCCGCGTTGGATCAAGGGCGAACAGTTCCTGCACCGGCACGGCGGCAAGGCGGTGTTCCTCGGCCGGCTCGTCGCGCTGCTCCGGGCGCTGACCCCGTCGATGGCCGGCATGAGCGGCATGCACTACCCGACATTCCTGAGGTGGAACGCGGCCGGCGGGTTGCTGTGGGGCGCGGGCTGCGTCTTCCTCGGCTACGGGTTCGCGTCCGCGCTGAACACCGTCAGCAAGTACCTGACCTGGCTGCCGATTGCCGTGCTGGCGCTGGTCGTCGTGGGCTACCTCGCCCTGCACCTGCGCAAGCGCAAGCAGGAGCGCGAGCAGGAACGCGCCTACGTCGCCGGGGCCGACGAGGCATGAGCACGGCCGTCCGGCCGGCCACCGTGGACGACGCGGAGGCCATCGCCGCCGTGCGGTTCGCGTCCTGGCGGGCCGCCTACGGCGAGCTCGTCCCGGCGGCGTTCTTCGAAGAGTTCGACCACGCGGCGGCGATCGCGCGCTGGCGGGCCGGGATGACCGACCGCGACCGCCGGGCGCTTGTCGCCGAACGGGACGGGGCGGTCGTCGGCTTCTGCACCTACGGGCCGTGCCGGGACGCCGACCGCGCGGATGCCGCCGAGATCTACGCCATCTACGCGCTGCCCGAGCACTGGTCCAGCGGGGTGGGCCGGGGCCTGATCGGCGCGGCGCTGCAGGAGCTCCGCGGCCGGCCGGTCGTGTTGTGGGTGCTGCGCGACAACGCGCGGGCCCGTCGCTTCTACGAGATCGCCGGGCTGGTCGTCGACGGCACGGCCCGCGACACGACGATGCTCGGTGGGGTGTCCCTGCCCGAGGTCCGGTACCGCCTGCCCTAGCCACTAGGGTCGAGGCGTGGCCGATGTCAGCGTGCGGGAAGCACAGCCGGGCGACGTGCCCGAGATAGCGCGCATCCAGGTCGACACGTGGCGCACCGCCTACCGGTCGATCCTGCCGACCGAGGTGCTCGACGCGATCTCGGTCGAGGCCGCGATGCCCGCGTGGGCGGCCGCCGTGCAGGAACCGCCGTCGCCCCGCCACCACGTGCTCGTCGCCCTGGAACAGCAGTCGACGGTCGGCTTCACCGCGATCGGTCCGGCCGACGACCTGGAGGAGGGCGACCCCGACCCGGAGGCCACCGCGCAGATCGGCCCCCTGCTCGTCGAGCCGCGGTGGGGACGCCGCGGGCACGGGTCCCGGCTGCTGGCCGCCGCGGTCGATCACGCCCGCGGCGACGGCATGCGCCGGGCCGTCACCTGGATTCCGACCGCCGACTCGGTCTCCCTCGGCTTCCTGCGTTCGGCCGGGTGGGAGCCGGACGGGTACGCCCGGGAGCTCGACACGGGCGCCGGCGCAGTCCGCGAGCTGCGGCTGCACGTATCGCTGGAGGAGCCCGCGCCATGACGTTCACGGGCATCCCGGTCGCCGCCCTGGACTTCTACGAGGACCTCGAGAACGACAACAGCAAGTCGTTCTGGACGGCCCACAAGCACATCTACGACGAGGCGGTGCGCGCTCCGCTCGAAGCGCTGGTCGCCGAGCTGTCCGACGAGTTCGGGTCGGCCAAGCTGTTCCGTCCGTACCGTGACGTACGGTTCGCCAAGGACAAGACGCCGTACAAGACGCAGCAGGGCGCGTGGTTCGGTGAGTCGTCGCTGTATGTCGCGGTGTCGGCCGCCGGGCTATTCGTGGCCGGCGGCTACTGGGACACGGCGTCCGACCAGGTCGAACGGATGCGCCGGGCGGTCGCCGACGACGTGGCCGGCGCCGAGCTCGAGCGAGCCGTTGCCGCCGTCCGCAAGGCCGGCTACACGATCAACGGGCACCAGCTGACCCGCGTGCCGAGCGGGTATCCCAAGGAGCACCCGCGGGCCGACTGGCTGCGCTACAAGACGCTGACCGCCCACCGCGACTTCGGATGTCCAGCCTGGCTGTCGACCAAGCGGGCCAAGACTGAGGTGGCCAAGGCCTGGCGGGCGCTGAACCCATTGACAGCCTGGCTGCACGCTCAGGTCGGTCCGTCCAACGACCGCTGAGCCTTCGGGCGCTTCGCCCGGCCGTTGCCGGCGGGCTCGGCGGCGAAGGGCACGAACGGCGTGGCCAGCGGCAATGCGGCCAGCTGCATCAGCAGCATGACGTTGTCGTCACCGGCCGTCTTGTTCAGCCGCAGCCGGCCGCAGTTGACGCAGCGGTGGATGAGCACCCAGCGCGCCTCAGCGCGAACCGTGACCGCGATCGGCTCCATGCCGCCGGAGCATTCGGCCTTGCGGTCGCCGGGAACGTTGCGGTCGAGATGCCGCGACCACAGACAGGCCGGGCAGTGATTGCGATGTGAGGTGCCGGGCGCGTCGAGGGAGACCTCTACGCCGCAGTGCTCGCAGGTGAACGAACGGGAGAATGCCAAACCAGAGGACCTTTCGAAGTGAGGCGAACGGACGAGATGTACATCGCGGCGCCTCCTTTCGAATCGGGATCCGGGGCCAGCTCAGCACATCAGGCCGGTCAACCGAATAAGAGCTCGCGCGGACGGGGCGCTGGATCAGTGTGCGCCGCGAGCCCAGCAGTCCGATCCGCGCGAGCTCTTACTACGGCTTGGCCCACTTCGTCGCGGGTACCGCGTCGGCCAGCGCCGGCACGAAGCGACCGGCGTCGACGGTGCCGAGCCCGCTGGCCAGGTCGTAACCTGGTCCGGCGGTGTACCCGGTGACGTCGCCGTAGGAGTTGTCGCCGGACGTGATGTCGACGATGCCGTTGCCCGGGTGGGCGGCCAGCTTGTAGAGCGTGCTGTTGATCGGGCCGAGGCGGTGCTTGGCCCGCTGCGCGGCCAGCGCGACCAGGCCGGCGAACAGCGGCGCCGCCTCGCTGGTGCCGCCCACCACGCCCCATCCCGTGTCGTCGGGGTCGTAGGAGCTGTAGACGAGCACTCCGCCGTCGACGGCGGCCGACATGGCGATGTCCGGCGTGCCGCGGTACCCGCCGACCACGCCGCGCACCGTGTTCTGGAAGGACGGCCGCGAGAACACCGTGCTCGTTCCCCCGCCGCCGGCGCCGTAGGCGTCGTTCCAGGTCGAGTCCGGCGCGCTGCGCAGCCCGGCCGGCGTCAGGTGCAGGCGGGTGCCGCCGACGCTGGTCACGAGCGGATCGGTCGACGGCCACGAGTCGACCGGGTAGTCGAACAGCGTCGTCCCGTCGTTCTGGTAGTCGGTGGCGCCTGAGTCGCCCGACGACGCGACCACGGTGACGCCGTGAGCGGCCGCGTCGGCGAATGCGCCACGCAGCGCGAGCAGCCGCTGCGGACTGGGGAACGTCTGCTCGGCCGCGCCCAGGCTCTGCGAGATCACGTCGGCCAGGCCGTGCTCGACAACGTAGTTCTCGGCCTGCTCGATCTCGGGGAACCCGGCCACCCCTTCGGTCTCGGCCACCGGCGTGGCCACCACGAGCATCGACGCGCGCGGCGCGACCAGGTGCGCGTACTCGACATCGAGCGTGGTCTCGAAAGCCCACCCGGTCATGTCGGCGTCGGTCGGATCGAACGCCGGCAGTTCGCCGACCGGGGTGATCGTCTTGATCGAGGGCGGATCGGGTAGCCCCCACGCCTGGTCGAACGCCTGCAGGTCGTGGGCGATCGTGGGCGATCCGTACGAGTCCACGATGGCGATCGTGCGGCCGGAGCCGTCGTTGCCGTGCTCGAGCAGCGGCGTCACGCCGTAGGCCGCGCGGATCTGGTCCGGCGTGTAGCAGACGAGCTGGTAGCTCTCCCGGCACCCGGCGCTGCTCGGCGGCGCCGGGAGGGCGTGGCTGTCCAACCGGTGCAGGGCGCTGGCCGGCAGCGGCAGGACCGGGTGCTTCGGATGGCTGCGCGGCACCGCCCAGCGCGGGTCAGCTGCCGTAACCGAGCCCAGCAGGCTCGTCACGAGCACGCAAACCAGCGCGGACCGGCGCATCATGCGGACTCCTCCGACAGCGACATCTGCCGCCATCCCAGCACACGCCGCCCCGATTCGCTAACTGCTCTTTTTATCCGGGCGACATCATCCGCGGCCGGCGCAGGTCGAAGTAGACGGCGTCGCCCATCTCCTCGGCCATCGCCGCGGCCACCTCGGGCGGCGGGGGCACCTGCTCGTTCGCCCGCGCCTCGGCCTCCGAGGTGAAGTACACCGCCTGGACGTACTCGCCGCCCTCGCGCATGGCCACGATGCCGCCGATCACCTCGGGCCGGGCAACGCGCATCTGGTCGGAGTAGCGCTCCATCAGGTCACGCATACGGTCCGGGTTCGACATGTGACCCTCGATCACCTGGACGAAGCCGGCGTCGTCCGAGCCGCCGTCCAGCCACGTCGTGACCTCCGAGGAGTCCAGGAAGGTCACCTCGCCGGTGAAACACTTCTGCGTCTCGTTCCACCAGGCGTCCTGCTCCGCGCGCTCGCTGTTGCGCCGGGCTGCGTCCGCCGACTCGAACCGGACCACCGCCACGAACGTGCCGTCGTCGGTGACGCCGGACGTCGAGCCGAGCCAGCCGGTCGCGCCCGCCGCGCAGTCGCGCTTCCATCGCTCCTCGGCCGCCGTGAGGCTGGCCTGATCAGCCACCTTGCCCTGGATGACCTGGACGAACATCGCCCACCTCCGCGAGCCGGGCCGCGCCCCCTTGCGCGGCGGGCCCCGAGCCTAAGTCGGCATCCGAGTCGGCAACAGCGGCCCGGAGCCAGGTCGTCAGGTTGTGCCGCCGGAGGAACGGGGGCGCATCCGGGCAAGTGCGGCCTAGAGGCCGAGCAGCGGCTCCAAGCCGACGGTCAGGCCGGGCCGCGAGCGGATGTGCCGGATGCCGAGCAGCACGCCCGGCATGAACGAAACACGATCCAGCGAATCGTGCCGGATCGAGAGGGTCTCGCCCTTCGTGCCGAACAGGATCTCCTGGTGCGCGACCAGGCCGGCCGCCCGGACCGCGTGGACGTGCACACCCTCGACCACCGCGCCGCGGGCACCGTCGAGCGACTGCGTGGTCGCGTCGGGCGGCGCGTCGAGGCCGGCCTCGGTCCGGGCCTTGGCAACGAGCTCGGCGGTACGCACTGCCGTGCCGCTGGGTGCGTCGGCCTTGGCCGGATGGTGCAGCTCGATGATCTCGGCCGACTCGTAGTGCGGCGCGGCCAGCTGGGCGAACTTCATCGCCAGCACCGCACCGATCGCGAAGTTCGGCGCGACGAGCACGCCCAGGCCCGGTGCATCGGCCAGCCACTGCCGGATGGTTTCCAGCCGCTCGTCGGTGATGCCGGTGGTGCCGACCACCGCGTGGATGCCCTGGTCGACGGCGAACCGGATGTTGTCCATCACCACGTCGGGATGGGTGAAGTCGACCAGCACTTGGGCCCCGCCATCGGACACGCTGAACAGCCAGTCGCCCGCGTCGACGGCCGCGACCAGGTCCATGTCCTCGGCCTCGACGACCGCCTGGCACACCTGCTGGCCCATGCGCCCGCGCGCACCGAGCACCCCGACGGGGATCGGCCCGGTCTCCTCACTCATCTACACGGCTCCATCGAATGCGTGCTGGTCGAATGGGCCGACCACCGTCAGGCAGCGCGGCTGTTGCAGAAGGTACGCGGCCACCGCGACGACGTCGTCACGAGTCACCGACTCGACGCGTTGCAACAGCTCGTCGACCGGCAGGACGTCGCCGTAGACCAGTTCGCTCTTGCCGATCCGGGTCATGCGCGAAGCCGAGTCCTCCAGGCCCAGCACGATGCCGCCGGACATCTGGCCCTTGCCGCGCTGGACCTCGGCCGCCGTCACGCCCTTGCGCGCCACCCGGTCGAGTTCGGTGGTGATCAGGTCGAGCACTTCGTCGGCCTTGCCGGGCTGGCAGCCCGCGTAGACCCCGAACAGGCCGGTGTCGGCGTAGCTGCTGCCGAACGTGTAGACCGAGTAGGCCAGCCCGCGCACCTCGCGGATGCTCTGGAACAGCCGCGAGCTCATGCCACCGCCGAGCGCCGCCGACAGCACGCCGAGCGCCCAGCGCCGCTCGTCGTGCCGCGACACGGCCTGCATACCGACGACGACGTTGGCCTGTTCGGTGTCCTCGGTGATGATCTTGATGGGGGCGGCCGGGGGCCGGATACGAGCGTGGCCGCCGCGCGGGGCGGCCGGCTCGGCGCCGGCGTCCACATGATCGGCGAACGCCTTGCGCACGTACCGGACGACGGCACCGTGGTTCACGTTTCCCGCGGCGGCCACCACCATGCCGTTCGGGCAGTAACGGCGGTGGTAGTAGCCGGCGACCTGGCGGCGGGTCAGGCTGCCGATCGAGTCGACGGTACCGAGAATGGGCCGGCCGAGCGGGGCGTCGCCGAACAGCGCGCCGGCGAACTCGTCGTGTACGAGGTCAGCCGGGTCGTCGTCGCGCATCGCGATCTCTTCGAGGACGACGCTGCGCTCGACGTCGACGTTCTGCGCGGTGACCGTGGCGTTCAGCACGACGTCGCTGACGATGTCGATGGCCAGCGGCAGATCACGGTCGAGCACGGTCGCGTAGTAGCAGGTGTGCTCCTTCTCGGTGAACGCGTTGAACTCGCCGCCGACGGCGTCCATGGCCTTGGCGATGTCGAGTGCCGAACGCATCTGGGTGCCCTTGAACAGCAGGTGTTCGAGGAAGTGGCTGGCCCCGGCGACCGGCGGCGCCTCGTCGCGGCTGCCGACCGGTACCCACACCCCGATACTCGCACTGCGCACCCCGGGCATCGCCTCGGTGACGACACGCAAACCGCCGGGCAGCACGGTCGTGGCGATCTGTCCGCCGCCGGACGCGACGACGGTTCGTGTCCTGGCGCGGCGCAGCGCCCGGGGTGAGGTCATCCCGCGATCCTACGGTGAGTGCATCACCGGTCAGATCTGCGTGATCCCCGCCCGATGCCGCTGGGCCAACTCGGCGTAATAGGTGGGATTCGAGCTCACCCAGGCGAGCGGCAGGCCCTCCAGCGGACCCTTCACCCGGGCCGGCGCCCCGAGCGCCAGCACGCCGCTCGGGATCTGTGTGCCGGGCGTCACCAGCGCGTGCGCGGCGATCATCGAGCGAGCGCCGATGCGCACGCCGTCGAGCACGATCGCGCCGTTGCCGACCAGGCACTCCTCCTCGAGCACGGCCCCGTGCACCACGCACTGGTGGGCGACGGTGACGCCCGGGCCGATCTCGGTGGTGACCTCGGGCGGGCAGTGCACCACCGCGCCGTCCTGCACGTTGGCGCGCTCGCGGACGATGATCGGCCCGCAGTCGCCGCGCAGCACGGCGCCGTACCAGACCGAGGCACCGGCCTCGACCGTCACGTCGCCGATCAGGGTGGCGGTGGCGGCGATGAACGCGTCGTCGGCGACCGTCGGGCGCTTGCCCTCGAACTCGAAACTAGGCACCCGGCCATCCTGCCAGCGCCTGCTGCGCCGCCTTGAAGGTCGACTCCTGGAACAGCACCAGGCGCACCTCGATCGTCGCCTCGTGCAACACGGTGATCGCCTGATGCAAGGCGTCGTCGACCGGCCAGCCGTAGATGCCCGACGACACAAGGGGAAACGCGATCGACGTCGCCCCCAGCTCGTCGGCCACCCGCAGCGACGCCGCGTAGCACGAGCGCAGCGTGGCACTGCGGTCGTGGCGCTTGGCGTAGACCGGCCCGACTGTGTGGATCACCCACTGCGCCGGCAGGTTGCCGGCCGTGGTCGCGACGGCCTCGCCGGCGGGTAGGCCGTCGGTGTGCGTGCTCGCGCGGATCGCGCGGCACTCGTCGAGGATCGCCGGGCCACCGCGGCGGTGGATCGCACCGTCGACCCCGCCCCCTCCCATCAGCGAGGAATTGGCCGCGTTGACGATGGCATCGACGTGCTGCTCGGTGATGTCGCCGAATACGAGCTCAAGCCGCATTGGTCGATTCTCGCGCCTTGACCACCGGGCCGGTCTCGGGCGCCGCCGCGACCGCGACGACGGGCACCGCCACGACGGCCGCGGCCACCCCGAACGCCGCCCCGTAGCCGTGCGCGTCCGCCAGCCAGCCGGCGACGAGCGGCCCGACGACCGTGCCCGCGTCGCCGGCCATCTGGTAGGTGGCGACCACGGTGCCGCCGCGCCCGCCGACCACGTCGCCCAGGATCGCCCCGGACGCCACCGACAGGGCGGCGCCGGCCACGCCGAGCACGGCCATGACGGCCACCAGCCCGACGGCGCCGGACACCAGCGGCACGCAGGCCAGCGAGATCGCCCCGATCACCAACCCGCCGAGCAGCACCGGGCGCCGCCCGGACGTGTCGGCCCGCCGGCCGAAGGGCATGAGCAGGGCGCCGCTGACGGCGCTGAGCGCGAAGAAGCCGACGTAGGTCCAGATCGAGCTGAGCGCCAGCTGGTCGTGCACGAACAGCGGCACCATGGCCGAGCGGGCGCCGACGATCGCCCAGTCCTCGGCGAGGTTCGTCAGCAGCGTCGCGATGTAGGCCCGGTTGCGCAGCGCGGCGCCCAGCCGCAGGCTGACCCCGCCGGGCACCGGCCGGGCGGCGAGCTCGCTGTGCTGCAGCGCGCTCAGCGCGATCGCCCCGGCGACGACCAGCGTGCCGGCGTACAGGAAGAACGGCGCCCGCAGCGACCAGGCCGCGACGAACCCCAGCGCCGGCCCGGCGATCGAGCCGATCAGGAACCCGCCGGCGAACACGCCCTGGGCCCGGCCGCGTTGGTCGGGCGGCGTCACCCGGATGAGCAGGCTGGAGGCGCTGACGCTGAACATGATCGATCCGACGCCGCCGACCCCGCGCAGCACGAGCAGTTGCCAGTAGTCACCCGACAGGCCGGCCAGCAGGCTGGACACCGCCACGATGGCGATGCCCGAGGCGAGCATCACCCGCTCGCCGAAGGCATTGACCATCCGTCCGGCGAACGGCGCCGTGACGAGGCGAGCCGCCGCGAAGGCGCTGATGACGGCGCTGGCCTCGGTCTTGCTCACCCCGAAGTGCCGGGCGAACAGCGGGATCGCCGGGGCGACCACCCCGAATCCCACGGCCACCATGAACGCGACGGCGGCGAGGGCGCCTACCTCGACGGGCAGCTCCCGGAGCGGTCCGCGTCGCAGCACCACCCGATCATGCCTGGTGGCTCAGACGCGGCCCACCGATTACTTCCGGTCAGCGCGGTAGCCAGGCGTCCGGGGCCTCGGTCATCCGCTTGACGTGCGGCGGCAGCTTGCCGGTCAGCACCTGCTGCAGGCTCGTCTCGTCGAGCACCCGGCGCAACGCCGCCCGCACGGCCACCCACACGTGCGGCAACTGCTCGGCGACGCCGATGTAGGTCGTCTCGTGCGGGCGCAGGCCCCGGACTTCAGCCAGCGGCCCGTCCACCGCCCGGATCACCTGGCCCAGGGTGATCTCGCTGGCCGGCCGGGCCAGCGCGTACCCGCCCTCGGCGCCCCGCTGGCTGCGTACCAGGCCGCCGCGGCGCAGCTCCCCCAGGATCGCCTCGACGAATTTCCGGGGCAGCTTCTGCTCGCTGATGATCACCTCGATCTTGACGAGGTTCGGCGCCCGGGCGGCCAGCTCGAGCAGCGCGCGCACCGCGTAGTCCGTCTTCGCCGAGATCTCCACACCCGCATCCTCGCAAATCATCTAGGAAATGCGAGCATGGCCCGCCCACCGGCCCGCTTTGCCCGGGCGTGAGCACGCCGAACCGGCCGCCCAACGCGCCCGCAAAGGGCAAAGCGTCAGGAGGCGACCAGCGTCGACGTGTCGCGGGCCGGGCGCAGCCACACCGACCGCCCGGGCTGCAGGTCCAGGGCGTCGGCCTGGCCGCGGGTCAGCTGTACCCACGGGGTGCTGTCGCCGGCCCGCAGCTCGGCGCGCACCTCGAATCCGATCCGGACCAGGCGCACCACCTCGCCCGGCACGGCACCGACCGTGTCGATCGGCAGCACCTCGATGTCGTGGGGGCGCACGAGCCGTGAGCCCAGCCGGGTCACCGGGCCGAGGAAGCCCATGACGAAGTCGTTCGCGGGATGGTCGTACAGGTCGTTGGGCGAACCGGTCTGCTCGATCCGGCCGTTGTTGATCAGGACGATCTCGTCGGAGACCTCCAGTGCCTCCGCCTGGTCGTGCGTGACGAACAAGGTGGTGACGTGCACCTCGTCGTGCAGACGGCGCAGCCACTCGCGCAGTTCCTTGCGCACCTGGGTGTCCAGCGCGCCGAACGGCTCGTCGAGCAGCAGCACCTTGGGCTCGACGGCCAGCGCCCGGGCCAGTGCCATGCGCTGCCGCTGGCCGCCGGACAGCTGCGAGGGCAGCCGATCGGCGAACTGGCCCAGGTGCACCAGCTCGAGCAGTTCGTGCACCCGGCGGCGGATCTCGGCCTTGGGGCGGTGCCGGATCTCCAGCCCGAACGCCACGTTGCGGAACACGGACAGGTGCTTGAACGCGGCGTAGTGCTGGAACACGAACCCGACGTTGCGCCGCTGGGCCGGCACGCCGGTCGCCTCGACGCCGTCGATGTGCACCGTGCCCTCGTCCGGGTCCTCGAGGCCGCCGATGATGCGCAGCAAGGTCGACTTGCCGCCACCGCTCGGCCCGAGCAGCGCGGTCAGCCGCCCGGTGTCGACGTCGAGGTCGACATCGTCCAGCGCCACGAAGTCGCCGAACCGCTTGCTGATCCCGACCGCCTTGATGCCCATCAGCGTTGTCCTCTCGTACGGATCAGCGAGATCGCCACGATGCAGATCGTCGACACCGCGATCAGCACCACCGACAACTGGTACGCGCCCGGCTCGAACTGCTCGGCCCGCTCATCGACTACGAGCGTCAACGTCTGGGTCTGCCCGCTGACGTCGCCGGACACCACCCGCACCGCGCCGAACTCGCCCAGCGCCCGGGCGACGCTGAGCACCACTCCGTAGACCAGCGCCCACTTGACCGTCGGCAGCGTTATCCGCCCCAGGCGTTGCAGCGCGTTGGCGCCGAGTGAGCGGGCGGCCTGTTCCTGCTCGATGCCCTCCTCCTCCAGGACGGGCAGTACCTCGCGCACCACCAGCGGCAGCGCCACGAACGCCGTGGCCAGCACCATGCCCGGCGTCGAGAAGATCACCTGGACGCCGGCGTTCTGCAGCGCCGGGCCGAACCACCCGGTCGTCCAGCCGAACACCAGCACGAGCGCCAGGCCGACGATGATCGGCGAGATCGACACCGGCACGTCGATCAGGACGTTCAGCAGCGACCGCCCCGGAAACCGGTACCGCGCCAGCAGGATCGCCACGCCCGCCCCGAACACGGTGTTGATCAGCACGGCCAGTCCGGCGACCTCGCCGGTCACCTGGTACGCGTGCACCGCGTCGGCCGAGGTGATCGTGTTCCAGAACGTCGACGCGCCCTGGTCGATAGTGCGCCAGACGACGATTAGCACGGGCATCGCGACCAGGGTGGCAACGTAGGCCACCGCTACGAACCGCAGAACGTACCGGGTAGGTCGGCGCTTGCGTCGCCGGACGGTGCGAACCGGCGCCGACGTGGCGACGGGTACCTCGAGGACGTCGTTAACCACGGCGGGCCGCCCGTCGCTGCACCTGGCCCAACACCGCGAGCACGACGACGGAGATCAGCAGCAGCACTGTGGATACCGCGGCCGCCGAGACGTACTCGTCGTTCTGGATCTTCGCGAACACGTACTGCGACGCGACCGACGTCTTGGGCAGCCCGCCCGAGATCAGCAGCACCGAGCCGTACTCGCCCATGGCGCGCCCGAACGCCAACGCCGCTCCGGACGCGACGGCCGGGCTGACCGCCGGCAGCACGATGCGCCGGAACGTGGTGAACGGCTCGGCGCCCAGCGAGGCCGCCGCCTCCTCGGCCTCCCGGTCGAGCGCGAGCAGTACCGGCTGCACGGTGCGCACCACGAACGGCAACGTGACGAACAGCAAGGCGACCAGCACGCCCTGGTTCGTCGCGTACCAGTGCACGCCGATCGAGCTCTGCTGGCCGTACAGGGCGAGCAGCACCAGCCCGGCGACGATCGTCGGCAGGGCGAACGGGATGTCGATGACCGCCTCGACGAACCGCTTGCCCGGGAATGAGTCGCGCACCAGCACCCAGGCGATCAGCGTGCCGAGCACCGCGTTGATCGCGGCGACGGCCAGGGCGCTGACCACGGTCAGCCGGATCGCGGTGAGCGCGGCGTGGTTGCTGACCGCGGACCAGAAGCCCGTCCAGCCGTCGCCCGCGCCCTTGGCCACCACGGCGGCGAGCGGCACCAGCACGAGCAGGCTCAGCCACAGCACGGCGACGCCGAGCCCGGTGCCCGACCAGGCGCCCAACCGGGCGCGGCCGGGCGCCGCTGGTACGCGAGCGGCCGGAGCGCTCACCCCGAACTTCCCTCGATCGTGGGCACGATCGCCCCGTCGGCGAAGTACTTCTTGTTCACCGCGTCCCAGCCACCGAGGTCGGCGATCGTCTGCAGGTTCTTGACCTGGGGGAACGGGTCAGCCGGATCGTTGGCGCCCTGCACCGTGCCGGGCTGGACGCCGGGCAGCACCGGGCGGTAGCCGTGCGCGGCGAAGATCTTCTGGCCGGCCTCGCTCTCGACGAAGGCCAGGAAGTCCTTGGCCGACGACGGCGCGGTCTTGGTCACCGCGGCCGGGTTCTCGATCAGGATCGACTGGTCGGGGACGACGTAGTCGAGCGACTGGCCCTTCTGCCGGGCGGCGATCGCCTCGTTCTCGTAGGAGATCAGGGCGTCGCCGGTTCCGTTGAGGAACGTCGTCGTGGCGTTGGCGCCGCTGGACGGCTTGGCCACCACGTTGCCGAAGAACCTCTTCAGGTAGTCCTTTGCCCGGCCGTCGGTGCCGCCGGTCTGGAGCACGTGCGTGTAGGCGGCCAGGATGTTCCACTTCGCCGAGCCGGACGAACCGGGGTCGGGCGTGACGATCTTGATGCCGGGCTTGATCAGGTCGTCCCAACCGGTGATGTGCTTCGGATTGCCCTTGCGGACGGCGATCACCACGATCGAGTCGGACACGAAGCCCTTGGTCGGCCCGCTGTTCCAGCCGGCGTCGACGAACTTCGGCACCAGCTTGGTCAGGTCGGGCTGCAGCGAGAACGCGACGTAGTCGGCCGTCTGCCCGTTGGCCACCGCCTTGCTCTGGGTACCGCTCGCCCCGTACGACGCGGCGAAGCTCACGCCCTGGCCCGCGCCCGTCTTCTCGAATGCCGCCGACAGGGCGTCGTAGGCCGGCTTGGGCACCGAGTAGGCGACCAGGTGCACCGACCTGCCGTCGGACTTGCTCGACGAACAGGCCGCGAGCCCAGCCGCCACGATCGTCGTCACGGTGAGCAGCACCGCTGCGGATAGGCTGCGAGCGCGCAGACTGGCCATCAAGTCTTTACCTCCGATTATGTCGACAGCATCGGTATTTCCCATCGACTACGCAGACAATACAGGGAATGGGCGAGCCGCGGGATAGTGCCGGCGGCCTGGCTCACACCGCAGAAGCAGACGACTCGGGACCTACCGTCCGCGAATGCTTGGGCACGGTTCGGGCCCGCAGATGCACCCGCTCCCCCTGCGGCCCGAAGATGATCAACAGCTCGAGCGGCGTCCGCCCGGCGTTGGCGTGGTAGTGCGGCACCCGCGTGTCGAACTCGGCCGCCTCGCCCGCGGTCAGCTCGAAGTCCTGGTCGCCCAGGGTCAGGCGCAACGTGCCGGTCAGCACGTAGAGCCACTCGTAGCCCTCGTGGGTGCGCAGGTCGGGCTCGGCCCGCCGGCGGGTCGGCACCGGCACGATCTGCTTGAACGCGTTGAGGCCGCCCGGGTTGTGGGTCAGCGGCACCCAGGTCGCCCCGTGGCGCTTGATCGGCCGGGGGTGGATGCGCGGGTCGCCCGTGGCCGGCGCACCGACCAGCTCGTCCAGCGGCACGCGGTGCGCCTGGGCGAGCGGCAGCAGCAGCTCGAGCGTCGGGCGGCGCTGCCCGGACTCCAGCCGCGACAGCGTGCTGACCGATATGCCGGTCGTGCGCGCCAGCTGCTCCAAAGTCACGTTCCGCTCGCGCCGAAGCGCCCGCAGCCGGGGCCCGACCGAGTTGAGCACATCGTGCAGGTCGTCGGGCACGCGATCAGTTTGCCATTCCGGCAACAAAGCTTGCCGGAACGAGCGACGCGTCCGCACCATGCCAGGCATGACGAACGAATTCGATGTGGTGATCGTCGGCGGTGGGCTGTCCGGGCTGGGCGCGGCACTTGCCCTGGTGCGGGCCCGACGCTCGGTACTGGTGGTCGACTCGGGCCGACCGCGCAACGCGCCGTCCGGGCACAGCCACGGCTTCCTCACCCGCGACGGGATGCCGCCGCTGGACCTGCTGCGCATCGGCCGACTGGAGGTGCAGGGCTACGGCGGGCAGATCGTGGACGGCCAGGTCGGGTCGTTGACCCGGCACAACGACGGCTTCCGCGTGCACCTCGACGACGGCACCCTCCGGCTCGCCCGGCGGGTGCTGGTGACCACCGGGCTGGCCGACGAGCTGCCCGATGTGCCCGGCCTGGCGCAGCGGTGGGGCCGCGACGTCGTGCACTGCCCGTACTGCTTCGGTTGGGAGATGCGGGACCGGGCGCTGGGCGTGCTGGCCAGCAGCCCGCACTCGGTGGCCCAGACGCTGTTGTGGCGGCAGTGGAGCGGCAACATCACGCTCCTGCGGCACACCGCAGAGCTGTCCGACGAGCAGCGCGGGCAGCTGGCCGCCTGGAACATCCCGGTGGTGGACGGCGAGGTGACCGGCCTGGAGATCGACAACGACCGGCTGCGCGGCGTACGGCTGCGGTCCGGCCAGCTGGTCGAGCTCGACGTGCTGGTCGTCGGGCCGCGGATGCGGGCCCACCACTCCGTGCTGGGCAACCTCGACGTCACCCTCGTCGAACACCCGAAGGGCATCGGCCAGCAGGTGCAGGCCGACCCCGGCGGGAAGGCCGCGCCGGGCGTCTGGGTCGCCGGCAACGTCGCCGACGTGACGCTTGGGGTGCTGCAGGCGGCCGCGTCCGGGGTCACCGCCGCGGTGTCGCTGAACGCCGACCTGATCGCCGAGGACACGTCCCGGGCGATGGCGCTCACGCCGGGCTGAGCGCCGTCGGAGACGAGAACAGCGGGGCCGGAATCACTCCAGGCCCCGCTGCTCGCGCAGACTCAGGTCACGCCTCGGCCGGCGCGGCCTCCTCTTCCGAGGCGGCCGGCGCGTCGGACGCGTCGTCCTTGACCAGCACCAGGCTGATCTTGCCGCGCTGGTCGATGTCGGCGATCTCGACCTGCAGCTTGTCGCCGACCTTCACCACGTCCTCGACCTTGGCGATGCGCTTGCCCTGGCCGAGCTTGCTGATGTGGATCAGACCGTCCTTGCCCGGCAGCAGCGAGACGAACGCCCCGAACGCGGCCGTCTTGACCACGGTGCCCAGGAACCGCTCGCCGACCTTGGGCAGCTGCGGGTTGGCGATCGCGTTGATCTTGTCGACCGCCGCCTGGGCCGACGGGCCGTCGGAGGCGCCGACATAGATCGTGCCGTCGTCCTCGATGGTGATCTCGGCGCCGGTCTCGTCCTGGATGCCGTTGATCATCTGCCCCTTGGGGCCGATCACGGCACCGATCTTGTCGACCGGGATCTTCACCACGGTGACGCGCGGCGCGAACGGGCTCATCTCGTCGGGCCGGTCGATCGCCTCGGCCATGACGTCGAGGATGTGCAGCCGGGCGTCGCGGGCCTGCTTCAGCGCGGCGGCCAGCACCTCGGAGGGGATGCCGTCGAGCTTGGTGTCCAACTGCAGCGCGGTGACGAACTCCTTGGTGCCGGCGACCTTGAAGTCCATGTCGCCGAACGCGTCCTCGGCGCCGAGGATGTCGGTGAGCGCGACGTACTCGGTCTTGCCGTCGACGGTGTCGGACACCAGGCCCATCGCGATGCCGGCCACCGGCGCCTTCAGCGGCACGCCGGCGTTGAGCAGGGCGAGCGTCGAGGCGCAGACCGAGCCCATCGACGTCGAGCCGTTGGAGCCCAGCGCCTCGGACACCTGCCGGATCGCGTACGGGAATTCGTCGCGCGACGGCACGACCGGCAGCAGCGCCCGCTCGGCCAGCGCCCCGTGGCCGATCTCGCGGCGCTTGGGCGAGCCGACTCGGCCGGTCTCACCGGTCGAGAAGGGCGGGAAGTTGTAGTTGTGCATGTACCGCTTGGTCTTGTTCGGCGAGAGCGTGTCGAGCTTCTGCTCCATGCCGAGCATGTTCAGCGTGGTGACGCCGAGGATCTGCGTCTCGCCGCGTTCGAACAGCGCCGAGCCGTGTACCCGCGGGACGACCTCGACCTCGGCGGCCAAGGTGCGGATGTCGGTCAGCCCGCGCCCGTCGATGCGGACCTTGTCGCGCAGGATTCGCTGGCGGACCAGCTTCTTGGTCAGCGCCCGGTAGGCCGGGCTGATCTCGTGGAACCGGTCCTCGAACTGCTGGCCGAGGTCGGCCTTGACGTTCTCCTTGATCTCGTCCAGGCGAGCCTCGCGCTCCAGCTTGTCGGCGATCGTCAGCGCGCCGGCCAGCTCGGCCGAGACCGCGCTGTCGACGGCTTCGTACACCTCGTCGCTGTAGTCCAGGAAGACCGGGAACTCCGCCGTAGGCTTGGCTGCGTGCTTGGCCAGCTCGGCCTGGGCCCGGCACAGCTCGGCGATGAACGGCTTGGCCGCTTCGAGCCCCTCAGCGACGACCTCCTCGGTCGGCCGGGTGGCGCCGCCGGCGATCAGCTCGATCGACTGTTCGGTGGCCTCGGCCTCGACCATCATGATCGCGACCTCGCCCGAGTCCAGCACCCGGCCGGCCACCACCATGTCGAAGGTGGCCTGCTCGAGCTGCGAGTGGTTCGGGAACGCCACCCACTGGCCCTCGATGAGCGCCACCCGCGTACCGCCGATCGGTCCGCTGAACGGCAGGCCGGAGATCTGGGTGGAGGCCGAGGCGGCGTTGATGGCGACCACGTCGTAGGCGTGGTCGGGGTTGAGCGCCATGACGGTGATGACGACCTGGACCTCGTTGCGCAGGCCCTTGACGAAGGACGGGCGCAGCGGGCGGTCGATCAGCCGGCAGGTGAGGACGGCGTCCTCGCCCGGGCGGCCCTCGCGGCGGAAGAACGAGCCGGGAATGCGCCCGGCGGCGTACATCCGCTCCTCGACGTCGACCGTCAGCGGGAAGAAGTCGAAGCCCTCACGGGGCGACTTGCCGGCCGTGGTGGCCGACAACAGCATGGTGTCGTCGTCCAGATAGGCGACGACGGAGCCAGCGGCCTGCTTGGCCAGACGACCGGCTTCGAACCGGATGGTGCGGGTGCCGAACTTGCCGTTGTCGATCGTGGCAACGGTTTCGTGCACCGATTCATTGGCCTCCGTCAAAGGAGTACCCCTCTCGTACGCCAGCGGACCTCAATCCGCTGGATCTGCGCCGGAACGCATGCGACGTACGAGTTGTCACCTCAAGACGGGTGCCGGTCTTCGATCGAAGCTCTCGGTCTTCCTCCTCCGAGCCCGAGGGCCACTACCGAGGACCGGCGTCCTCTCTGTCGCAACGCGGCGGACGTCTGGCGTGCATCCGGCGATGGATGTTCAGTTATTCGCAAAAGGGGAGCGACCCGTCCGGGCCACTCCCCCGTCGGTGAGCTATCGGCGCAGGCCGAGTCGCTCGATGATGGACCGGTATCGGTTGATGTCGGTCCGGTGCAGGTAGTTGAGCAACCGGCGGCGCTTGCCGACCAGCAACAGCAGCCCACGCCGGCTGTGGTGGTCGTGCTTGTGCACCTTGAGGTGCTCGGTGAGATCGCTGATGCGCTTGGAGAGCATCGCGATCTGGACCTCGGCGGAGCCGGTGTCGCCGCTCGTCGCGCCGTACTCGGTGATGATCTGCTTCTTGACGTCGCTGGCCAGCGCCACTGCGACTCCTTCTCCTCTTCGCTGCAGGCGCGCCCCACCGGTCTTGGTCACGGCGGGAAGGGAACGCATCCCTGCATGTCGGGAACGCGGCTAGATACGCCAGCGCGTTACACCTGCATACAGGCTACCAGCGGGATGGGTCACCAGCCGAATCGGGACCTCTACGGAGCGTGCCGGCGCGCCGCGGCGGGCACCGTCTGCGCAACGGGGTGTGGCCGCGCGGGACGAATGCGAACGAGCCGGCGAGAACAGGCAAGAGCCGCAGAGTTCGGCCGAGAACCGAGACGAGCGTCATGCCCGGACGGCGAACTGAACCGGCGCCGGGCCCGCAATCAGAGCATTTACGCCAGCCAGGCCCGGGTCTGCTTGACGTCGTCGCGCATCTGCGCGACCAGGGCCTCGACGCTGTCGAAGCGCTCCATGCCACGCAGGCGGTGGGCGAACTCGACGCCCAGGCCGTCGCCGTAGAGGTCGCCTTCGAAATCGAGCACGTACGCCTCGACCCGGCGCTGGCGCACCTCGAAGGTCGGATTGGTGCCCACCGAGATCGCGGCCCCGCCCAGCCGGCCGACGGTGCGGCCCCACTCGTCGAGCCGGTACACCCGCCCGGCGTACACGCCGTCGGCCGGCACGGCGGCCCACTGGTCGGTGCGCAGGTTGGCGGTCGGGAAGCCCAGTGTGCGGCCCCGTTCGTCGCCCCGCTCGACGATGCCGTCGACCCGGTGCGGCCGGCCGAGCGCCTCGGTAGCCGCTTCCATGTCGCCGGCCTGCACACACGAGCGCACGTACGTCGCGCTGAGCGGCGTCTCGCCCTCGGCGAGCAGCGAGACACCGTGCGCGCTGAATCCGAAGGTGCGGCCCAGCTCGGCCAGGGTGGCCACGTCACCGGCGGCCTTGTGCCCGAACCGGAAGTTCTCGCCGACGATCACCACGGCGGCGTGCAGCCGGGCGACCAGGGCCTCGTGGGCGAACTCGGCCGGCGACAGCTGCGAGAACTCGCGGGTGAACGGCAGGGCGCAGAAGACGTCGACGCCGAGCTGCTCGACCAGTTCGGCCCGCCGCACCAGAGTGGTCAGTACCGGCGGATGGGTGCCCGGCCGGACCACCTCCGACGGGTGCGGCACGAACGTCAGCAGGACACTGCGCAGGCCCTGCTCGCGCGCCGCGTCGACCGCTTTGCCGATGATCGTCGCGTGCCCGCGGTGCACGCCGTCGAAAACCCCGATCGTGACCACACAGCGTCCCCAGTCGGTCGGGACGTCGTCGAGCCCATGCCAGCGCTGCACGAATGCCGAGCCTACTGGGACGGACCGGCGTTACGGCGTCGCGCGCTGCCAGCTGGCCCCGCCGTCGCTGGTGCGGTAGATCCGCAGCTCGTCGATGCAGTCGGACTTGCCCCGTGAGCAGCCGCGCACCGTCACCTGGGCCAGCCCGTCGGTGGCGCTGTCGAAACTGATCGAGTCGACCGGACCGGGCAGCCCGGCGCCGGCCACGGTGTGCTCGACGCCACCGGCGAAGACGTGCAGCACGGTTGAGAACGGGTCGGCCACCACGACGGAGTCGTCGCCGTAGGAGCTGGCCACGACGCCGACTCCCGGACCGATGTCGGGTCCGAGCGACAGCCGGCCGATCTGGTCGAAGGTGCGGCCGTCGGTGGTCCGATACAGCGCGGCCTCTGTCTGTGACCCGGTGTGCGTCGTCACCGGGATGACCGCCCCGCCGGCCACGGACACGGGCGATCCGAACACCGGCGCGTCCGGGGCGACGTCGTGGTCCGGCGCCACCGGCCCGATCACCCCTTGCGGCGTCCAGCTGCGGCCCTCGTCGGGGCTCAGGTACAGCCGCGAGCGCAGCGGCCCGCCGGGCATCAGCAGCCGGCTGCCCGACCAGGCCACGTCCGGACCGCCCGGAGTGGCCCGATCGACGAGGGTGCCCTCGGCCGGGCCGATCAGCAGCTGGGCGTGGCCGTCGGTCGCGCCGGACGCCCCCGGCAGCGATGCGGCCACCGCGACCTCGTGCCCGTCCGGCGAGGCGACGACGTCGGCCGCGTCGGCCGGTTGGACGAGCTCGTGGGCCTCCGACGACCAGGTGGCGCCGTCGTCGCCGGAGCGCTGCACGGTGAGCGTGGTGCCCGACACCGCCGCGACCGTCATCACGTGCCCGGACAGGGCGATGCTGGCGCCGAGAGCGGGCGGTTGCGGTGCACGCACCGCCTGCCACGACTGCCCGGCGTCGTCGGACAGCGCCGTCCGCCCGTCGGCGAACTGGACCCAGGACACCCCGGCCGGATGCACCGACGCGCGCACGATCGCGCCGACGCCCTGTGAAGAGCTCGGCCGGTGGGAGTTGCAGGCGGCCGGCCCGATTGCGAGCACGAGCAGGGCAGCCCAGACGCGAACCCGTCTACGGGCGATCACCGAAATCTCCTCCGCGTGGTAGCCGAATGCGAGCCGCTATTGGCAGACATGTCCATAGGTGACGGCGCCGTTACCGACGACGTATGAATTCCCGCAACGACTGTCGACGTTCAGCTTGACCTTGTTCCACGCCTCGCCGTGGCCGCCCAGGTATTGCTTGTGGCGGGCGTGCCCACCCCAATGGGCCGACGATACGCAAGGCATCGCCATTGTGGACGGCCTTCGGTCCCACGATGCGCCGTCAATGAAATCCAGACCGGGTTTGAGAGTTGCGAACTCGTCGAGGAATCCGTTGCACGACGACGTGTACAACCCGGCCCGCTGAGCCGGCGGAGAGTGCAGCTGGTTGATCCACCCTTGGATGAAGTACTTGGTGGCCGCGACGCAGGCCGCGGTGTTGTGTCCCCCCGAGGCCTCCAGGTCATAGTCGATCGGCGAATTGTCGGGCAGCCCCAGGGCGTGCAGCGCCTTGTACGCCTGCGCCGCCTCGTGCTTGCCCTGCGAGTACGCGCCGGTCGCGTTCGAGCTGAAGTGGGCGGCCTGGTACGGCTGGCACGGGTTCTGCGGGCCGACCCAGATCGGCAGCAACGCCCAGCCCTTCGTCAATACCTGCCGGACCCAGTCGGCGGTCAGGTTCGGCTGGTTGCAACCTCGCGTCGATCCGCCGATGTAGATGCCCCAGTAGGTGTAGGGCGTGTTCTTCCAGAAGGCGTTCATCTGGGCCAGCGACGGCGCGGTGCACGAGTCCAGCCCTTTGCCGAGCTGGCTCTGGGCGGAGGTGCCGGCTGCGGCGGACCGGGATTCAGCCACGCCGGCGATCAGCAGGGCGACGCACACCAGCCGCAAGAGAATGCGGCGCGTGCCCACTCGCGTGATCATGATCATGAGAATGTGGCACGAGATGCCAGGTCGTCAAATCAGGCCGATATCTGCGTGCTGCCATTGTTCGAATAGTTATCCGGCCGCCGCGAAAACAAGCACCGGCCGTGCCTTGTTGTCATTCTCGTTAAGTAACGCGACAACGTCTCCGGCTCTTGTGAAGGCACCGTACGTGCCGGTTATCCCTACGGCATCCAGCGAGCGGCCGTACGAGAGCGCCGTCGCCTCGTCCGCACTGATCTCGCGGGCCGGCAGCGCGGTACGAACCGCGTCGGCCAGGGGCAGGGTCACCGGGTCGGGCAACTCGGCCAGCTCGTCCAGCGTGCGAGCCTGGTCGATGGTGAACGGGCCGACCCGGGTGCGGCGCAGCGCGGTCAGGTGGCCGCCGACACCGAGCGCCGTACCGAGGTCGCGGGCCAGCGCGCGGACGTAGGTACCGGACGAGCACTCGACCACCACGTCGACGTCGAGCTTCTCGTCGTCGCGGCGGAACGCCCGCGCCTCGAACCGGCTCACCGTCACCGGACGCGCGGCCAGCTCGACCGACTCGCCCGCCCGGGCCCGGTCGTACGCCCGGCGCCCTTCCACCTTGATCGCCGACACCGTCGACGGCACCTGCTCGATGTCGCCGGTCAACGGCACCATGGCCGCTCGCACGGTGCTCTCGTCCAGCCCGGCGACCGACGCTCCCCCGACCGGTTCGCCCTCGGCGTCGTCGGTGCTGGTGGCCTCACCGAGCCGGATCGTGGCCGTGTACGCCTTGTCGGCCAGCCCCAGGTGGTGCAGCAACCGGGTCGCCTTCTCGACGCCGATCACCAGCACGCCGGTGGCCATCGGATCGAGCGTGCCGGCGTGGCCGACCTTGCGGGTGCCCGCGATGCGGCGCATCCGGCCGACGACGTCGTGCGAGGTGAGCCCGCCCGGCTTGTCGACCACCACGATCCCGGACACCGTCATCGCTGCTCCCCCAGCACGAGCCACCGACTGCCGCGTGTGCGCGCGGTCATGCCGACCAGGCGCACCATGATGAACGCCGTCAGGCCGGCCCAGACGCCGCCGATGCCCCAGTGCCAGCGCAGCGCGGCGATGTTCAGCGGAGCGAAGGCGCCGACCGCCGCGACGATCGTGATCGTCCGCATGAACCCGATGTCGCCGGCCCCGATCAGCACGCCGTCCAGCGCGAAGACGATGCCGGCCGCGGGCATCATGCCGAGCAACCACGGCCAGAGCAGGTGGGCCTGGTGCTGCACCGCGTGCGACGACGTGAACGCCTCGGGCACGATCACCCACCCGGCGGCGAGCAGCACGGTGAACGCGCAACCGGCCCACAGTCCCCACAACCCGACCTGGCCGGCCATGCGCCGGGCCGTGCGCTCGTCGCTGGCGCCCAGGGCGGCGCCGACCAGCGACTGGGCCGCGATGGCGAACGAGTCGAGCAGCAACGCGATGAACTCCCACAGCTGCAGGCCGATCTGATGCGCGGCGATCTGGGCCGACCCCATCCGCGACGCCACGCCGGCCGCGCTGAGGAACGCCACCTGGAACGCCGCCGAGCGCAGCACCAGGTCCCGGCCCAGCACCAACTGGGCCCGCATGACCGTCCACTGTGGACGCGTCTGCGTAGTCGCCCGGTGCAGCGCCCGCAGGAACAGGCCGCTGCCGACGACCTGCGCCGCGACGTTGGCGATCGCCGAACCCTCCAGGCCCAGATGCGCCGGGTAGACCAGCAGCGGCGATGCGGCCGCTGACAGGGCGTTGGCCAGCAGCACGATGCGCACCGGCTGGCGGGTCTCCTGCACGCCTCGCATCCAGCCGTTGCCGGCCAGCACGAGCAGCACGCCCGGCACCCCGATCACGGCGATGCGAAACCACGACTCGGCGGCGTGTCGCACATCGTCGTTGCTGCCGGCCAGCAGCCCGATCATGGGGTGGGCGAACACCTGGCCCAGTACCACCACAACCAGCCCGATGATCACCGCGAGCCAGGATGCCTGCACGCCCTCGTTCAGCGCGGCATCGCGCCGCTCGGCGCCGAACCAGCGGGCGGCCCGGCTGGTGGTGCCGTACTCGACGAACTGGCCGATCAGCATCAGCAGCGCCATGAGCGCCCCGGCGACGCCCAGCCCGGCCAGGGCGGTCGTGCCGAGATGCCCGACGACAGCTGTGTCGACCAGCAGGTACAGCGGCTCGGCGGCCAGCACGACGAACGCCGACGCGGCCAGGCCGAGCAACCGCCCGGAGGAGACGTCGGCGGTGGTATCGGTCACGGTCACAGCGGGCGGTACATGATCAGCAGGTCGACGAATCCTTCGGTCGGGTGGCGGAAACCTTGCGGCACCGTGCCGATCGTCTCGAAGCCGAGGTCCTGGTACAGCTTGACCGCGTAGACATTGCTGGCCGCGACGGCGTTGAACTGCACGCCGGCGAACCCGGCCCGCTCGGCCTCGGCCAGGCTGTGCGCGACCAGGCGCCGGCCGATGCCCCGCCCGCGCGCGGCCGAGCTGACCATGTACGACGCGTTGGCGATGTGCGCGCCCGGCCCGCCGTGATTCGGCCCGAGGATGTAGACGCCCAGCACGCTGCCGTCGCCGTCGACGGCCAGCCAGGTCTGGTTCGGCGGCGCGGCCAGCCACCAGCTGCGGGCGGTGGCCTCGTCGGTGTCGACGTCGTAGACGAACGTGTCGCCGGCGGCGGTCACCTCGTGGAAGATCGGCCAGATGCCGGCCCAGTCGTCGTCGGTGGCGCGGCGGAGAACCAGCTCAGCTGTCGGCGTCGACGTCACGGCGCTCACGGTACGGGTTGGCCTCGCCCGCGGGCATCGCGTTTTCGCGCGCCTTCTCCACCTCGGCGTCGGCCCGGGCCGCGACGGCCAGCAGCTCCTCGATGTGCTTGCTGTCGTCGGGCAGCGAGTCGAGCACGAACGTCAGCGTCGGGGTGAACCGCACGCCCGTCTGGCGGCCGACCTCGCTGCGCAGCACACCCTTCGCCGACTCGAGTGCGGCGGCCGTCTCGGAGTGCTGGGTCTCGTCGCCGAACACCGTGTAGAACAACGTCGCGTCGTGCAGGTCGCCGGACAATCGCACGTCGGTGATCGTCACCATGCCCAGCCGCGGGTCCTTCACCTGCATCTCGATCGTCGACGCGACGATCTGCTTGATCCGACCGGCCAGGCGGCGCGCTCGCGCTGCGTCAGCCATCTCTCTCCCTCATCGCTAATCCAGATCCGCGTCGTCGAGCAGCCGGTGCCGGGCTGACAACAGCTCGACATCCGGCCGCCCGGCGACCAGCCGTTCACACTGCTCGAGCACCTCCGTGGCGTGCCGGTGGGTCGAGCTCACCACCGCGACGGCGACCTCGGCCCGCCGATGCAGCTCGACGTGGCCGGTCTCGGCGGCGGCCACCTCGAACCGCCGCCGGAGCTCGGCCACGATCGGCCGCACCACTGAGCGCTTCTGCTTCAGCGAGCGGACGTCGCCGAGCAGCACGTCGAGCACGAGGGTGCCGACGACCACGGCAGCCTCCTGATGTCCGCGCCGAGCTAGGCCCGCACCTTCTCCCGCTGCTCGAACGTCTCGATGACGTCGTCGACCTTGATGTCGTTGAAGGAACCGAGCCCGATACCGCACTCGAATCCCTCGCGCACCTCGGTCGCGTCGTCCTTGAACCGCTTGAGCGAGTCGACGGTGAGGTTGTCGGCGACGACCACCCCGTCGCGGATCAGCCGGGCCTTGCTGTTGCGCCGGATCGTGCCCGAGCGCACCAGCGAACCGGCCACGTTGCCGACCCGCGGCACGCGGAAGACCTCGCGCACCTCGGCGGTGCCCAGCTGGACCTCTTCGAACTCGGGCTTGAGCATGCCCTTCAGGGCTGCCTCGATCTCCTCGATCGCCTGGTAGATGACCGAGTAGTACCGGACGTCGACGCCCTCGCGGTCGGCGGCCTCGCGCGCCTTGCCCTCGGGCCGGACGTTGAAGCCGATAATGACCGCGCTGGAGGCGATGGCCAGGTTGATGTCGTTCTCGGTGATCGCACCGACCCCGCGGCCGATCACCCGCAACGACACCTCGTCGCTGGCGCCCCCCACGTCGATCTTGAGCAGCGCGTCCTCGAGAGCTTCGACCGAACCGGAGACGTCGCCCTTGATGATGAGGTTGAGCTGCTGCACCTCACCGGCGGCCAGCGCCTTGTCGAGATCGTCGAGCGAGATCCGCTTGCGCGAGGCGGCCAGCTGCGCGTTGCGCTCGCGGGCCTGCCGCCGGTCGGCGATCTGCCGGGCGATGCGGTCCTCCTCGACGACCAGGAACGAGTCGCCGGCGCCGGGCACCGAGGTCAGGCCGAGCACCTGCACCGGACGCGACGGGCTGGCCTCGTCGACCGGGTCGCCGTTCTCGTCGAGCATGGCCCGGACCCGGCCGAACGCGTCGCCGGCGACGATCGAGTCGCCGACGTGCAGGGTGCCGCGCTGCACCAGCAACGTGGCCACCGGGCCGCGACCCCGGTCCAGGCGCGCCTCGATGACGATGCCCTGCGCGTCCTGCTCGGGGTTGGCCCGCAGGTCGAGCGCGGCATCGGCGGTCAGCAAGACACCCTCGAGCAGGCCCTCGATGTTGATGTTCGCCCGCGCGGAGACGTTGACGAACATCGTGTCGCCGCC
The DNA here is from genome assembly GCA_036558905.1 of Jatrophihabitantaceae bacterium. Taxonomy (GTDB): domain Bacteria; phylum Actinomycetota; class Actinomycetes; order Mycobacteriales; family Jatrophihabitantaceae; genus DASXRA01. The sequence goes on from DATBER010000015.1 coordinate 35,335, forward strand.
GTACTCCTCGGCGATGAGGTTGTACTCGGTCAGCTGCTGGCGCACCTTGTCGGGGTTGGCGCCTTCCTTGTCGATCTTGTTGACCGCCACCACGACCGGTACCTCGGCGGCCTGGGCGTGGTTGAGCGCCTCGATGGTCTGCGGCATCACGCCGTCGTCGGCGGCCACCACCAGCACGACGATGTCGGTGGTCGACGCACCGCGCGCACGCATGGCCGTGAACGCCTCGTGGCCCGGGGTGTCGATGAACGTGATCGCCCGGTCGGTGCCCTCGTGCTCGACGTGCACCTGGTAGGCACCGATGTGCTGGGTGATGCCGCCCGCCTCGACGTCCATGACGTTCGTCTTGCGGATGGCGTCCAGCAGCCGGGTCTTGCCGTGGTCGACGTGACCCATGACGGTGACCACCGGCGGGCGGGGCACCAGGTCGTCCTCGGCGCCCTCGTCCGACCCGAAGGTCAGGTCGAAGGAGTCGAGCAGCTCGCGGTCCTCGTCCTCGGGGCTGACGACCTGGATGTTGTAGTTCAGCTCGGCGCCCAGCAGTTGCAGGGTCTCCTCGTTCACCGACTGGGTCGCGGTGACCATCTCGCCCAGGTGGAAGAGCACCGTCACCAGCGAGGCCGGGTTGGCGTCGATCTTCTCCGCGAAGTCGGACAGCGACGCACCGCGCGGCAACCGCAGCACCTCGCCGTTCCCGCGCGGGACCTGCACGCCGCCGATCGTCGGCGCCGACATGTTGTCGAATTCCTGACGCCGCTGCTTCTTGCTCTTGCGGCCACGGGCCGGGCGGCCACCCTGACGGCCGAACGCACCGGCCGTTCCGGCACCCCGACCACGACCGCCGCCGCCCGGGCGTCCACCACCCGGGCCGCCGCGGAAGCCGCCACCGCCACCGCCGGGACCGCTACCACCGGGACCGCCACCACCGGGACCGCCGCCGCGGTAACCACCGCCACCGCCGCCACCACCACCGGGACGTCCGCCGCCGCCGGGGCCGCCGCGGTAACCACCGCCGCCACCGGGACGTCCGCCGCCCGGACCACCGGGGCGGCCGCCGCCGCGCTGGGGCGCCGAGCCCGGAGTCGGACGGGGCGGCATCATGCCGGGGTTCGGCCGGGGGCCGCCCGGACGGGGCGGCATCGAGCCCGAACCGCCCTGGGCCGGGCCGGGACGGGGCGGGGCCGGACGGGGCGCCGGGGCGTTGGCGCCGACGCCGAACGGGTTGTTGCCGACTCGCGGACCGGGACGGGGACCCGGGCGCGGGTTCGGGGCCGCCGGCGTGGATGCGGGCGGCGTCGGTGCGGCCGGGCGCGTGGCCGGGCCCGGACGGGGCGCGGACGGGGCCGGCGCAGCGGGCGGGGCCGACTGCGGGGCCGGCGCGGAAGCCGGGGGTGCGGCCGGAGTGACCGCCGGGGCCTGGGCGGCCTCGACGGCCGGCGCGACCGGCGGGGCCGGCGCGGCGGCGGCCGGTGCCTCGGGAGCGGCCGGGGCCGGTGTCGGCGCGGCCTTCTTGGCCGGGGCTTTCTTGGCGGGTGCCTTCTTCGCCGGCGTGGCCGGGAACGCCTCCCGCAGCCGGCGTGCTACCGGCGCCTCGACGGTCGACGACGCGCTCTTCACGAACTCGCCCAGCTCGTTGAGCTTGGCGAGGACGTCCTTACTGGTTACCCCGAGCTCCTTGGCGAGCTCATGTACGCGGGCCTTGCCTGCCACTGGTCTCCTTCGAAAGGGATCGGGCGGCATCCCGCTCGATCCCGGCTAGACGGTGTCGGTACTCATTGCTGGCGCTTCATCGAGTGCCCATGGCTCTTCTGCTCCCTGCCGGGGACTGCTACTTCTCCGGTACTGCCGGATGCTTCGCGACGTACTCGCGGACCGGCGCCGGATCGAGGGCACCGGGCACCCGAAGGGCCCGGGCGAACGCCCGGCGTCGCTCGGCGAGCGCCACGCACTGCCGATCGCGATGCAGCCAGGCACCGCGGCCGGATGCGCGGCGGCGCGGGTCCGGTACGACAAGCGCACATCCCGGTTGCCCGGTGCTGGACGCTGACGATGCCGGTGCCACGACGACGCGGAGCAACTCGGCGGCCGCCGCTCGCTGCCGACAGCCGATACATGTGCGAACGGGCGCACGCGCCTGCCGCGGGGCAGCATCGGATGCCGTCGTCGATCTAACGACCACCGGAAAGTCTACTACTCCTCGCGGTCGGGCGTGTCGCCGCGCCCGCCCGCCGTGCCGACGGCCGCCCCCTCGGCGTCGCTGTGGATGTCGATGCGCCAGCCGGTCAGCCGAGCGGCCAACCGGGCATTTTGCCCCTCGCGACCGATGGCCAGCGACAGCTGGAAATCCGGCACGACGACGCGCACCGACTGCGCCACCGGGTCGACCACCTCGGCCGAGATGACGTGCGCCGGTGACAGCGCGTTGCCCACGTAGGTAGCGGGCTCCTCAGCCCAGTCGATGATGTCGATTTTCTCGCCGTGCAGCTCGGCCACCACATTGCGCACCCGCTGGCCCATCGGCCCGATGCAGGCCCCCTTGGCGTTCAACCCGGGCACCGACGTGCGCACCGCGATCTTGGTGCGGTGGCCGGCCTCGCGGGCCACCCCGACGATCTCGACGCTGCCGTCGGCGATCTCGGGCACCTCCAGCGCGAACAGCTTCTTGACCAGGTTCGGATGAGTGCGGCTGACCGTCACCTGGGGGCCGCGCATGCCGCGGGCCACACCCACCACGTAGCACTTGAGCCGGGTGCCGTGCGTGTACTCCTCGCCGGGTACCTGCTCGGACTGCGGCAGCACCGCCTCGATCTTGCCGATGTCGACCAGCACCAGGCCGCGCTGCGCGGCGTGCGCGTCGGCCTGCACCACGCCGGCGACGATGTCGCCCTCGCGCCCGGAGTACTCGCCGAAGGTCTGGTCGTGCTCGGCGTCGCGCAGCCGCTGCAGGATCACCTGCCGGGCGGTCATGGCGGCGACCCGGCCGAAGTCGGTGGGCGTGTCGTCGTACTCCTCGACGACGTCCCCCTCCGGGCCGAGTTCCTGGGCCCACACGACGACCTCGCCGGTCTTGTGGTCGATCGCGACCCGGGCGTGCGGCATCGAGTGCGGCGTGTGCTTGTAGGCGGTGAGCAGCGCGGTCTCGAGCGCGTCGATGATCGTCTCGAACGAGATCTCCTTCTCCCGCTCGATGCTGCGCAGGGCCGCGATGTCGACGTGGACCATGGCTCAACCCCTCTCCGGCTGCTCGCCGCCGGGCCGGTTGAACTCGACCTGGACCTTGCCCCGTCCCAGCGCCGCCCACGCGACGTGCCGCTTGGTGCCGTCGACGTCGAGTGTGACGCCGGCGTCGTCGGTGTCGAGGACACGGCCGGCCAGCGGTGCGCCGTCGGCGTCGACCTTGACCAGGCGGCCGGCCGCGCGGCGCCAGTGCCGGGGTTCGCTCAGCGGCCGGTCGACGCCGGGCGAGGACACCTCCAGCACGTACGGGCCGGCGAACTGGTCGCCGCTGTCGAGCGCGTCGGACACAGCCCGGCTGACCCGGGCGACACCGTCGAGGTCGACCCCGCCGTCGGCGTCGACGATCACCCGGACCAGGCTGCGGCGCCCGACCTGGGTCACGGTGACGTCGTCGAGGTCGTAGCCGGCCGCCTCGACCACCGGGGCGAGCAGTTCGGCGAGTTGCTGGCGCGCCGCATCGGGGGGCGGACCTGCCTGAGCGGGTGGCATCGGCCGTTCCTCCCTCGGTGTGCAGTTGTGGCGCGTACCTCGCGCCGGCCTCAGTGGTAAGTCTGCGCCGTCACGCGCCGGGCGCGTGCTGCGAGCTTAGCCAGTCTGCGAGACTTAGCCCTCCTATGGCCACCGCACTTACCGACAGTTCACGGGCATGAGCGAACCGTCGGGCAAGCCGCTGGACGATCCGCCCGGAACGACCAGGGACGATCCGGCCGATCCGCCGCTCGAGCACTCGGGCGGCAGCCCGGGCTCGGCCGTCCTGAGCCGGCGGGCCCTGCTCGGGGCCGGCGTCGTGGTCGTCGCCGGCGGGATAGGGGCCGGGATCGCCGCCGCGCAGCCCCGGCGTCGGCGCTCCGACAACCGGCCCGGCGCTCCGGCCGAGCTGCACGCCGCCCTGGACCGCGAGCTGGCCCTGCTGGCCGGCCTGGACGCCGCTCTTCACCTGGAACCGGCGCCCGGGCCCACGTCCTCGTCCGCGCCGACCGCCCGGCTGAAGGCCACGCGGGCCGACCACGCCACCCACGCCACCGCCCTGCGCTCGGCGATCGCGGCTTACCCGGCCCCCGCCGCGTCGAGCACTCCCCCGGCGCCGCCGCTGACCGTCGCGCCGACCATCACGCAGTTGCGGGCGGCCGAGGTCGCGGCCGAGCGGGCGGCGGCCGGCGAGTCGGCGGCACTGACCGGGGCGCACGCCGCCCTGCTCGCCAGTATCGCTGCCTGCGAGGCGACGCACGCGGAGTTGCTGGCGTGACCACCGTGACCGAGGCCTGGCAGGCCGCCCTCGCCGCCGAGCACGCGGCCGTCGCGGGGTACGACATCGTCGGTCCCCGGGTGGCGAGTGCCCAGGTCGCGCCGGCCCGCGCCGACCAGCAGGCCCACCGCGACCTGCGCGACGCCACCTCGGCCGCCCTGTCCGCCGCCGGCCAGACCCCGGTGGCGGCGCAGCCGAGCTACCCGCTGCCGTTCGCCGTCACCGACGCGGCCACCGCCGGCCGGTTCGCGGTCAGCCTCGAGTCGGCGTGTGCGGCCGCCTGGCGCTACCTCATCGCGGTGGCCGCCGCTACGCCGGGGCGGCCCGATGTCGAGGCCCTGCGGGCGGATGCCCAGACCGCGCTGACGGCCAGCGCCGTGCGAGCCACCCGGTGGCGGTTGGTGGTCGATCCGGCTGAGCCGACCGTGCCCTTCCCCGGCATCTGACGACCCGACGCGCGCCCGTCCCCTTGATCAACAGGGATTTCTGGTCGCCCCGGCAGCCAGAAATCCCTGTTGATCAAGAAGCAGAGGGGCGCGAGCCCGCCGGCCGCGCGAGAACGCTAACGCCAGGCCTCGATGACGGCCTTCAGATCGGCCAGCCGGTCGATGACCGCGTCGGGTTCGCCCTCGGTGTGGCCGCGCTGCCAGTCGGGGACGGTGCTGTGCGGCACGAGCACCGCACGCATGCCGACCGCCTGGGCGCCGTGGATGTCGTCGAACACACGGTCGCCGACGAAGACGGCTCGCGCCGGGTCGGCCACCCCGACCGCGCCGAGCGCCGCCCGGAACGCCTCGGCGTGCGGCTTGGTCCAGGCGATCTCGGACGTGTACACGGCGCCGTCGATCAGGGCGAGCACCTCGTCCCGGGCGAAGATCCGCTCATGCTCGGCCCGCGGCCAGATCGTGTTCGACAGGATGCCGATCCGGATACCTGCCCCGCGCAGCCAGGCGAACAGCTCCGGTACGTCGGGATCGGTGAGGGTGTGCGGTTCCCACCAGGCGTGGTAGTCGGCCAGGAAGTGGTCGTCGGCGTCGACCCCGGCTGCTTCGAGCACGCTGTCGAGGGTGGCGCTGACGTGATCGTCGCGCGACCGCATCCACACGGCGTTCTCGGCATCGTTGAGCCGGCCCGCGACGTCCGGGTCGCCGCTGGCCGCCAGCCACGAATCACGGGGGTCGATCGTGTGCCACGGGGTAAGCGTGCCGCCCCAGTCGAAGATCACCGCATCCACTGCCATGGGAGCCGACGATATCGACCGGACGCAACGACATTCAGCTGAATTCAGCGCGCCTCGGTGGCCAGTTGCACGCCGAGGGCGATGAGCACCGTGCCGAGCATCCTCTCCATACGGCGACGTATGGTCTCGCGGGTCAGCCAGCCCCGAACCCGCGCCGCCAGCAGCACCATCGCCACGCAGCAGGCGCCGTCGATCAGTACCTGGATCGTGCCGAGCACGACCGTCGTCGCCAGTACGGGGCCGTGCGCCGGCAGGAACTGCGGGAAGAACGAGAACGCGAACACCGCCGCCTTCGGGTTGGCCGCGATCGACACCAGCGACGCCCGGAACGCCGCCATGGGGGTTCGCCCGGACGGCAGCCGTCCTACCAGCGCGGCCCCGAACTCGCCGTCGGGCTGGCGCGCCGCCCGCCAGGCCGACACCCCGAGATAGGCCAGGACGACGGCGCCCGCCACGTGCAAGGCCATGAACAGGATCCGGTTGGCCTGCAGCAGCGCGGTCAGCCCGGCGCCGGCGGCCAGCAGCCAGGCGAACAGCCCGATCTCGCTGCCGACCACTGCGGCCAGCCCCGCGGTGCGCCCGTCACGGATGGTCCGATGCAGGTACATCGCGGTCGCCGGGCCGGGCAGGGCAGCCAGCACCAGGCACGCGAGTGCGAACTGGGGCAGGACCCCAAGGACGTGATCCATACCCCGATTAGAACAACACCGTCGAGAGGATTCCGGCCGGTTGCATGCCGAGCCGGTCGTACACCCGGCGGGCCGGCGCATTGAAGTCGTTGACGTACAGGCTCACCGTCGGGGCCAGGCGCAGCGCGTAGTCGACCACCGCCGCCATCGCCGCGGTGGCGATGCCCCGGCCGCGCTTGTCCGGGCGCACCCATACGCCCTGCACTTGCGCCGTGTGCCGCGACACCGCGGCGATCTCGGCCTTGAACACGACGTGCCCGCGCCGGTCGGTGCGCACCAGCGCCCGCCGGGAGGCGATCAGGTCGGCGATCCGAGAGCGGTAGGCGTACGCCTTGGGGCCGCGCAGCGGGGCGATGCCGAGTTCCTCGCCGAACATCGCGGCGGCAGCCGGCAGGTACCGCGCCAGCTCGTCCGGCCGGGCCAGGCGCACGCGCGGGTCCGGCGCAACGGAGGCCGGGCGGTCGAGGACGAGCAGTAGCTGCCGGGCCCGTAGCGCGCGGGCCGGCCCCCAGGCCGGGGACAGCCGGGGCCACAGGGCCTCGACGGTCTCGGCCGGGCCGACGATCGACGAGCAGGGCCGGGGATGTTCGCCGAGGTAGTCGGCCAACGCGGTCCAGGCCGCCGGGTCGCCGCCGACCGGCAGCAGGGTGCCGCCCGCGTAGCAGGCGGCGGTGAGCGCATCTGGTTCGCCGACGGCCAGCAGGTCCCGACCGGGGGCGTCGACCGCGTTCAGCCGGGCGGCCAGCACGGCATTGGCGTACGGGTCGGCGTCGACCAGCGCCCGCAGCGCCGGCAGGTCGGCGCGGACCAACGGCCGGACGACGGCGCTCGCCGGGCGCAGGGCGGTCACGGCCGGGACGCTACCCGTTACGCGGGGCGGCTCAGCTCACCGACACCGAAGGCGGGCCGGACGCTGCGCCCTGCGCGCTCATCTCCTCGGCGAGGCGCATAGCCTCCTCGATCAGCGTCTCGACGATCTGCGACTCGGGCACCGTCTTGATGACCTCGCCCTTGACGAAGATCTGCCCCTTGCCGTTGCCGGAGGCGACCCCGAGGTCGGCCTCGCGGGCCTCGCCCGGGCCGTTGACGACACAGCCCATCACGGCGACGCGCAGCGGCACCTCCATGCCCTCGAGCCCGGCGGTCACCTCGTCGGCGAGCTTGTAGACGTCGACCTGGGCGCGGCCGCAGGACGGGCAGGAGACGATCTCCAGCCGGCGCGGGCGCAGGTTGAGCGACTCGAGGATCGCCAGGCCGACCTTGACCTCCTCGACGGGGGGTGCGGAGAGCGAGACGCGGATCGTGTCGCCGATGCCGCGCGAGAGCAGGGCGCCGAACGCCACCGCGGACTTGATCGTGCCCTGGAACGCCGGACCGGCCTCGGTGACCCCGAGGTGCAGCGGGTTGTCGCACTGCTGCGCGAGCAGCTCGTAGGCGCGGATCATGACCACCGGGTCGTGGTGCTTGACCTAGATCTTGATGTCGTGGAA
>DATBER010000016.1:0-20220 GCA_036558905.1 Jatrophihabitantaceae bacterium
CGCATCCCCACACAACTGCACGATCAGCCCGGCCCTCGGCGTGTCCTTCAGATCCGCCGCCATGATCTTGGCCGCACCCCGATAGAACGTGAACGGCGAGACGGCCATCCGCCCGTGCCGCACCGGCACCAGGTCCGGCTCCCGCGTGGCGTCCTGCGCCTCGAGCAAACCCACCGGATCAGGCCGATCCGCGGCCGGATGCCACTTCGCGTGACTCGTCGGAGGGGTCACGTACCGGGCCTCTGCCCCCTTGGCCCGTCGTTGGTCGATGCTCGGATGGGCGACCTTGCTCGGGGCCATTCGGCACACCTCCCGCGCTTTCCTCGTGCCTTGTCGGTGGCCCCAACGGTTCCCGGTCGAGGCCGATGCGACATCACCCGCAGCGGAGTATCTGCGCGCGCGGAGGTCTGGCGTCCGGGACCGGCTCGCGACTAATACGACGGCATGGCCCGCTACAACCGCGTCTGCAGGTATTGCAGCACGGATGTCGGCGCCGGGTTCGGCTCCTTGCGGAAACCGTCCCGGAGCGAGCTGCTGCCGAGGTCCCAGACATCGGTACCGCGGAACAGCGGATCATCGCCGAGGCCGTTCGCGTCGATCGCGGCCAGCGCCGCCTTGGTGTAGTCGAGCATCGGGTAGCCGGTGGCGCCGCTGGCCGACGGTGTGCAGGCCGGTCCCTCGCAGGCGGTGTACTCGTGGGCGGACGCGGCCGCCGGGATGCCGACGCCGTACCTGATGTGTAGCTGGTTGGCGCCGCTCTTGAGCGCGGCGACCTCGTTCTGCACATTCGTCTGGTAGGTCGAAAGGTCGAGCAGCTCACCGGCCGGCTGATCGGTCAGGTCGTACAGCGAGTCGATGAAGTAGCCGTTGCCGTAGGTGTTCGTGATGGCGGCGACGTTCTGCGCGCTTGCGGTGCCGGGTTGCAACGCCCGGGCGAAGTTGAACACCGAGAAGAACCGCCCCTGCTTGCGGTGACTGTTGGCGCAGTTCAACGGGTCGTGCTGGGCGTCGCCGTCGTGCCGGCCGGCGAAGTCCTTGGCGATCTGCAGGTAGAAGTAGTACTGCCCGTTCTGGCTGGTCACGTCGAACGGTTCGATGTCGAACTGGATGCCGTCGATCAACGGGTCGGCGCACACCTGCGCCGCGACCTTGTCGGCGTAGGTGGCCGCGAGGTCCGGGCTGAGCTGGTTGAAGGGGATCAGATAACCGCCCGCGTCCGTGCGGCCGTCGATCACCGGAGAAATGATCGGCTTCGCCTTGCCCGCGAGCTCGACGCGCTGGGCGTACTCGCGGGTGGACTGATACCCGGCCGACGTCGGCGTGTAGTAGCTCTGCAGATTCGCCGGTGTGCACTGCGCGGGATCGTTGTGCGGGCAGTACATCTCCATGTCGGTGGCGTAGCTGAACATCTCGGTGATCTCGTGGCCGGCCGTCGCGGCCTGGTTGTAGCTGTTGAGCGCCGGCACCCACATGCCGGGCAGGTGAACCTGGGGGTAGCCGGCCTCCGGATAGGCCGAGTCGTACATCCAGACGCCGTTCGCTCGCGGCGGGTTTGCACCGGCCGGCGCTGCGGTGGTGTGCGACCGCGTGCCGTGGCTGACCAGGGCGGCCACTGCGACCGTGGCGATCACCGTCACGACGGCTGCGGCGACCGGGATCAGGCGAGTCCACATACGGGTGATCATCTACAGCCGTCCTTCGCAATTGTCACGGACGCAATTGGACTAGACCAATCAGGAGTAGACCACGTTTGCCTCGGACCCGGCAATAGGTCAGCGGAAGCTGTCAAGTATCTGCGTGGCCGCTGCTTCCTCGTCGGCGGGCATCGTGACGATGAGCTGCTTGGTGCCGTTCGGGCTGGGCTCGACGATGAGAATCCCGCGCGCCTGCATACCCGACACCGGCGCGCAGGTGAACGAAATCGCGCTGGACGAGATCGCTTGCCAATGGGTCGGCGGGCAGAGGGTGAAGTTCACCGCCTCGGACAGGACCGGTTTGCCGTCGCGCGTATAGAGAAACCCGGTCGCGCCGTCCACGGCGTACTGGACGGAGTCGGGTCCCGCGCCGTGGAGCGGCGAGCGTCTGCAGCGCCTTGGCTCGGTCAACATGAACGCCGCGATCCGGACCAGCTGCTGGTAGTTGTCCAGGTACACCGTCGTGACGTCATCTACCTGGGGACGTTCCAGCGGGTGAATGCCGTCCATTCGGGGGACTCCCTCCCGCGGTGCCGCCGTGTGGGCGTTCATGCCAGTGAGACGCCCAGCCCCCGGAAAGCGTTGCGCGGTGACCTGCGCGGAACAAATCTGGCTGCGCCGGCCGGTGGCGAATCCACAGCCCGGAGCGGTGAACGGTCACCTGCTCGCGCTCTACCTGGCCGCCGTCTTCGTCGCGATGATCGCGCCCGGGCCGGACATGATTTTCGTGCTGGCCAGCGGCGTGCGGGGCGGGCCACGGGTCGGCTTCCTGCCTTGCGCGGCTCGGCGGTCAGCGGCCGCCGAACCTACCTGCGCGGCGCGCTGACGAACCTGGTGAACCCGAAGATGGTCACGTTTTCGGTCGCCTTCCTGCCCCAGTTCGTCGACCGCGGCATCGGTCACGTGCCGCTGCTGTTCCTGGTGCTCGGCGCGATCTTCATCGCGTTCGAGCTCGTGGTGGACGGTTCGGTCGGGCTGCTGGCCGGCCGCCTGCGTACTGGGCTGGCCGGCCGGCTCGCGCTCGAACCCCGCTGACGGCCGGTCAGTGCGCGCCGGCGACCGCGTGCCCGCGCGACTTGCGCACGATCGAGCCCAGCGACACCAGGGCCCAGACACTCTCCAGCAGGATGAAGCCCCACTCGCGGCTGATCACCGCCGTGGCGGTCAGCACGGCCGAGCCGACCGCGTTGACGATCAGGTACGCGTAGCTGGCCTGGCTGAGCCGGCCGAGCAGGGCCAGCACGAACGCGCTGAGGATCAGCAGCGAACCCACGATCTGAACGACGTCGTACATGACGAGCCTCCGCACGGCACCGTCTTGTCGCTGTCCGGGTACGGCGCGCCTCGTCCGGGACGGCGCTGGTCGCAACCGTCAGACTTCCAGTGTCGCAAAGATTCGCTGTAGCCATTTGAGACAGCCGGGTCGGCGAGGGCGGGCGACGATGAGCGGATGACGCTTCCGCGCTTCCAGATGGTGATCGATGGGCAGCGGGTGGACGCCGCGTCCGGGCGTACGTACGAGACGGTCGACCCGTATCGCGCCCAGGCGTGGGCCACCGCCGCCGACGGCGACGCGGCCGACGTCGACCGGGCGGTGACCGCTGCCCGGGGTGCACTGTTCGGTGAGTGGGGGAGCTTGTCCGGGTTCGGGCGGGCGCGGCTGATGCGCCGGCTGGCCGACATCATCGCCCGCGACGCCGACGTCCTGGCCGAGATCGAGACCCGCGACACGGGCAAGCTGCTACGCGAGATGCAGGGCCAGCTGGCCGGCATCCCCGACTGGTTCCACTACTACGCCGGGTTGGCCGACAAGCTCGAGGGCGCGACGATCCCGTCGGACAAGTCGAACTTCCTCGTCTACACCCGGCACGAACCGGTCGGCGTGGTCGGGGCGATCGTGCCGTGGAACTCGCCGTTGCTGCTGCTGTGCTGGAAGCTGGCCCCGGCGCTGGCCGCGGGCTGCACCGTCGTGGCCAAGCCCAGCGACTACACGCCGATCTCGACCTTGGAACTCGCGGCGCGCTTCGACGAGGCCGGCTTCCCGCCCGGGGTGTTCAACGTGGTGACCGGATTCGGTCCGGCGGTCGGCCAGGCGCTGGCCGCCCATCCCGGCATCGACAAGGTAGCGTTCACCGGATCGACGCGGGTGGGCGCCGAGGTGGCCAAGGCGGCCAGCGCCAACATCACCGGCGTGCTGCTCGAGCTGGGCGGCAAGTCGGCCCATCTGGTCTTCGACGACGCCGACCTGGACGCCGCCGCCAACGGCGTGATCGCCGGGGTGTTTGCCGCCACCGGGCAGACGTGCATGGCCGGATCGCGGCTGCTCGTGCAGCGCAGCGCCCACGACGCGCTGGTCGACCGGATCGTCGCCCGCGCCCGGACGATCAGGCTCGGCGACCCGTCTGCGCCCGAGACGGAGATGGGTCCGGTGGCCACCGGTCCGCAGTACGACAAGGTGCTGTCGTTCTTCAAGTCGGCCCGCGACGAGGGAGCCACGGTGGCCACCGGTGCTCAGGCGGCCGAGCTGGGCGGCTACTTCGTCCAGCCGACGGTGCTGACGAATGTGCGGCCGGACATGGCTGTCGCCTGCGAGGAGGTGTTCGGCCCGGTCCTGTCGGTGATCCCGTTCGACACCGAGGCCGAGGCCGTCGCGCTGGCCAACGACACCCAGTACGGGCTGGCCGGCGCGGTGTGGACCAAGGACATCCACCGCGGCCACCGGGTGGCCCACGCCGTACGTGCCGGTACGGTTTGGATCAACGCGTACCGGGTGGTCGGCCCCGACGTGCCGTTCGGCGGGTTCGGGCGTTCCGGGCTCGGTCGCGAGAACGGCATCGCCGCTGTCCATGAGTACACCGCGACCAAGGCTGTGTGGGTCGAGCTCACAGGCGGCACGCGCGACCCGTTCACCCTGGGATGAGCGCAACCTGGGATGAGCGCTCGCCTGGGATGAGCGCGACCTGGGATGAGCGCCGCGCCGGCGCTTCGTGATCAACAGCCCGGGAGAGTGCGAAACCGCAACCTGAACGGCTGTTGATCACCATCGAGGGGTGGCGCTGTACCGGATACGGCCGACACCCGGCAGACTGACCGTATGACCATCGTGTTCGCGTCGGCGACCGAGCTCGCGGCCGCGCTCCGCAAGCGCGAGTTGTCGGCCTGCGAGGTGGTCGAGGCGCACCTCGCCCAGATCGGGCGGGTGAACCCGGACGTCAACGCCGTGGTGACCCTGGTCGCCGATCGGGCCCTGGACGAGGCGCGGGCCGCCGACGCGCGGTTGGCGTCGGGCGCCGACGTCGGACCACTGCACGGGATTCCCTTGCTGCACAAGGACACTCACGCCACCGCCGGTATCCGCACCACGCACGGCTCGCGCGTGTTCGCCGACCACGTGCCCGACCAGGACGAGCTGATCGTCGCCCGCGAACGGGCTGCCGGAGCGATCAGCCTGGGCAAGACGAACACCCCCGAGTTCGCCGCCGGATCACACACCTTCAACGAGGTGTTCGGGCTGACCCGCAACCCCTACGACCTGTCCCGGTCGGCCGGCGGGTCGAGCGGTGGGGCCGCGGCGGCCCTGGCCTGCGGGATGGCCCCGCTGGCCGACGGCGGCGACACCGGCGGATCGGTGCGGAATCCAGCCTCGTTCTGCAACGTCGTCGGGCTGCGCCCCTCGCCGGGCCGGGTGCCGACCTACCCGGCCGTGTCGGGCTGGTCGACCCTGACCGTGCAGGGCCCGATGGCCCGGACGGTGGCCGACGCTGCGCTGTTGCTGTCTGCGATCGCCGGCCCTACGGATCTGTCACCGATCGCGCTGGACGACCCGGGCGCGACGTTCGCCGGCCCCCTCGATCGCGACCTGACCGGTCTGCGCGTCGCCTGGTCGTCCGACCTGGGCGGGGCGGTTCCGGTCGACCCCGAAGTGCGGGCCGTCGTGTCGGCGCAGGCCGTCGTATTTGAACAGCTCGGCTGTATTGTCGAGGAGATATGCCTCGATTTCGCCGGTGCCGACGAGGTCTTCCGCACGTTGCGAGCGATCAACTTCGAGGCCGGCCTGGGCGAGCTGCGCGACTCGCACCCTGACCTGATCAAGCCCAGTGTGGTCTGGAACGTCGACGAAGGGCGTCGGCTCACCGGCGCCGACGTGGCTCGGGCCCACGGCCTGCACAATGAGCTGTTCCATCGCGCCCGGCGGTTCTTCGAACGGTACGACGCGCTGGTGCTGCCGGTCAGTCAGGTGCCGCCGTTCGACGCGTCGCTGGAGTACCCGACCGAGGTCGACGGCGTTGCCCAGGCCACCTACCTGGACTGGATGCGGTCGGCGTACTTCGTCTCCGTGCTGGGCAATCCGGCATTGGCCGTCCCGGCCGGATTTAGTACAGCCGGGTTGCCTATCGGCGTACAGATCGTCGGCGGCCACCGTCAGGACCTGACCGTGCTGCAGCTCGGCCACGCCTACGAGCAGGCCACTCCGTGGGGCACCCGGCGTCCGGAGTTGGCCCGTTAGGGTGGCGGCATGGCCCCCCGACTGACCACCGATCGTCTTGTGCTGCGGCCGTGGACAGTCGACGATGCTCCCGCCGCGCTGGAGGTATACGGCGCGGCCGAGGTGGCCCGTTGGCTGGTCCCGACGATGGACCGGGTAGGCGACGAGTCGGCGATGCGCCTGGTATTGCAGCAGTGGGTGGCTGAGGACTCGCGGATGGTCGACCCGGCCGGACGCTGGGCGATCGAGCGGGCCGACGACGGCTCGCTCGTCGGCGGCGCGACATTGTTGCCGCTGCCGCCGGACGACGAGTACGAGGTTGGTTGGCAGCTGCGCCCTGACGCGTGGGGCAACGGCTACGCCACCGAATCCGGCCGCGCCCTCGCCCGCTGGGCGTTCGAGCAGGGGATCGAGCAGGTCATCGCCGTGGTGCGCCCGCCCAACAGCCGCGCCGTCGCGATGGTGCGCCGCATCGGCATGCAGTGGGTCGGCGAGACCGAGAAGTATCACGATCTGCGACTGCAGGTGTTCCGGCTGCGCCCGGCCGACTTGGACTAGGCCGGCCCAGCCGGCCGGTCCGCGCCCGTATGGGCCGGAACGTGTTTTTGGTCACTGCACCACGCGGGCCTACGACAAGATCACCGTCACCGCCAACGGCACCGCCGTGCAGTCCTTCTCCAACATCAACAAAGGCAGCACCTACGTCCAACGCAGCCTGAACCTGTCCAGCTACGCCGGACAAAGCGTCACCCTGAAATGGACCGGCACCGAAGACAGCTCCCTACAAACCTCATTCCTCATCGACGACACCGCGCTGCACCTGAGCTGACCGATCGCGGCGGGCCGGGTCATCGCCCCTGGCCCGCCGTGGTCAGCTCACCGCTTCGGTGCTGGGATCCGGGCGCGTCGCCCGGCCGACTCCCGACCTCGGCTTGGGGCGCCGTGGTTCGCGTACGCCCGATCCGCCGCCGCGTTCGACCCAGAGCGTGACCATCGACCCGGCCGGCACCCGCGCTCCGGACTCCGGGCTCTGGTCGGTGACCGTCGAGCCGGCCTCGACGAGCGCCGGGCTGTCCGGGGCGACGCCCACCAGGCCCTTGCGTCCGAGGATGAGCTTGGCCTGGTCCCAGGTCTGACCGACGACGTTCGGCACCACAACGGTGGATCGCCGGCGCAGCTCGCCCGCCCGGCGAACGACCGCGCTCACGGCCTCGTCCTTGACGGCGTCGGCGGGCGACTCGGCCGGGGCAGGCGTCGCGTCGTCGAGATCGCGCCATCGCTCCCAGGCCGACTGCCGGGTTACGCCGAGCTTGGTAGCGATCTCGGCCCACGACTTGGTGTGCCGGCGCGCAGCGCGCACGGCCACCAGCTCGGCCTGATCGAGCAGATGCCGGATCCGGCCGATGTCGTCGAGGGCTTGTAGTGCGCTGTCGCCATCGTCCGGATGACCGGGCTCGGCCTCCGGGCTCTCCTGATGCCAGCCGTCGAGGCGGTCCCAGGCCCGCCGGCCCTCCCGCCACTGATTCCGCCCCTTGCTCATACCTGTCAGGGTACCCTGACAGGACGGGTGAGCAGCTCTCGAGTTCGTTTGGGGATCCTGCGGGGCAGGCTCGACACGATGTCGTCGATGGTCACCGCCGCCAGACTGGCCCGCCACGCTGCCTCGGCCGCATGCATGTGCGCGGCCATGGAGCAGGTCTTGCGGCACTGTTCCGGCGGGACCGCGCCCCGGCCGCGCTGGCGGATCTCGTTGCACTGGTAGAACGGCGAAGAGCCGTCGACCGCCTCCACGACCTGTAGGAAGGTGATCTCATCGGCCGGCCGGGCCAGCCGGAAGCCGCCGCGCGGACCAGTAGTCGCAGTCATCACGCCAGCGCGCACCAGCGCTTGCAGCTGCTTGGCCAGGTAGGCGGCGGGTACGCCGTAATGCTCGGCCAGTTGCGCGGCCGAGACCGACGCGCCGGCGTCGAGCTGCGCAAGTCCGGCCGTCGCGTGCAACACCCACTCGGTGCTCTCCGGCAACTTCACGGAGCCATCGTATATCGCTTTTGCAGATATCTATACTCC
Organism: Jatrophihabitantaceae bacterium; assembly: GCA_036558905.1. Classification (GTDB taxonomy): domain Bacteria; phylum Actinomycetota; class Actinomycetes; order Mycobacteriales; family Jatrophihabitantaceae; genus DASXRA01. Next base: position 8,248 of record DATBER010000016.1, read on the forward strand.
GAAATAGAGGTGTTGATTCGAGAGGAGATTCCCATGCGAGTAGCAGTTGCCGGTTCGTCGGGCCGGGTCGGTGCGGCCGCCGTCCGGGTTCTGGAAGAGGCCGGCCACGACGTGGTGCCGATCAGCCGCTCGGCCGGCGTCGACGCCTACACCGGCGCCGGGTTGGACGATGCACTGGCCGGCGTCGACGCCGTCATCGACTCCACCAACACGTCCGTGCAGAACCGGCAAGAGATCGTCGACTTCTTCGGCACCATCACGCGAAACCTGCTCGCGGCCGAGGAGAAAGCCGGGGTGGGCCACCACGTCCTGCTGTCGATCGTCGGCCTCCACCACAAGACGGACGCCCCGCACTACGCGGGCAAGCGTGAGCAGGAGCGGTTGGTGACCGCCGGGCCGATCCCGTGGAGCATCGTGCGCGCCACCCAGTTTCACGACTTCGGCGCGATGACCGCCGAGTGGACCGAGAAGGACGGTGTGGCGACGGTCGCGCCGCTGCTCGTCCAGCCGATCGCGATCGACGACGTGGGCCGCTTCCTGGCCGAGGCGGCCCTCGACACCCCGCTCAACGGGCGCGTCGATGTCGCCGGGCCACAGGCGCAGGACCTGGTCGACATGGCCCGCCGCACGTTCGCGGTGCGCGGTAAGGACGTCAAGCTCGTGCCGACCTGGCGCGGGACCTTCGGCACCGACATGTCCGGCGAGGTATTGCTGCCGGGCGAAGGCGTTCGACTGGCCTCGACCTCCTTCGAGGACTGGCTGGCCGCCGGCGCGAAGTAAGCGGGCCCTAGTGTCGCGGGGCTCTAGTGCCCCGCGCCGGGAATTCAGCCGATAATTACGGCGCCCAGCCGCACGCTCGCGGCGTTGTCGTCGTCGCCGATACAACAGCGGTATCGGCTCCTCCTCCGCCTTGCGAGCGCGCACCTGGATCACCGGACTTATTCGCCCAATTTCCGGCACGGGACACTAGGCGGGCTCGGTGCTCTCGACGGCCAGCCCGGCGCCGAACGCGACCAGTGCGCCGCCGCCGGCCCGCAGCAGACCGTCGACCAGCCGGGGCCGGCGGATCCGGCCGTGCGTGACGCCGAGCGCGAACGCGTAGCCGAGCAGCGAGATCAGCCCGAGCGACGCGAACAGGGCGCCCAGCAGGGCCACGTCGACGATCCCGCCACCGTTCGGCACGAACGGCGGTAGCACGCTGGTGAACACGAGCAGCGTCTTCGGGTTGGACAGCTCACACAGGGGCGCCCTCGCCGAACGCCTGCCGGACGGGAGGCGACGAGCACCGCGGTGAGCCCGGTGACCGACGCGGCGACCCAGACCAGGTCGCCGCTGAACACCCCGAGTGCGACCAGGCTGGCGCTGCGCCGTCCGCGCAGCACGGCGTTCTTCATGACGAGCACGACGGCCGGTCCGGGTATGGCGACGGGCACCGCGATCAGGCCGATGAAGGCCGGCAGCTTGGCGAGCATGTCGGCAGCTTAGCGGTGATAATCGTAACAGTACTTATATAAGTGCTGTTACGATGACCGCCATGACCAACGATCCGACCGAAGCGAGCCGGTGGCGGCCGCTGCGGCTGCTGCTGGCCGAGATGGACGACGACATCGGCCGCGTCTACGCCGGCGCCGGATTGCCGGGGGTGAAGCCGAGCTGGGTGATGGAGCTCATCCGGTTACACACCCAGGGGCCGATGACGATCACCGAGTTGGCCGAGTCGGTGCAGCGCACCCACTCGGCGATCAGCCAGAAGGTGGCGGCCATGCGCGCGGCCGGCCTCGTCCGCACCTCGACCGGCCCGGATGCGCGCAGCAAGAAGGTGGCGCTGACCGCGAAGGCTCGCCGGGTCGTTGACCGGCTGTCCGCGGAGTGGCGCGCCACCGAGGCGGCGGTGGCCGAGCTCGAGGACGAGATCCCCTATCCGCTGAGCCGGGTCGTCACCGATCTGCGGGAAGCCCTGCAGCGCAAGAGTTTCCACGACCGGATCGCCGAAAAGCTCGCTGAGGACCCGGCATGGCAGTGAGGCCCGCGCTGCTCGACACGACGCCGCTGCGCTCGTCGGCCGCGTTCCGTCGCCTGTGGATCGGCAGCGCCTTCTCCGGCATCGGCAGCCAGATGGCGCTGGTGGCGGTGATGTTCCAGGTGTGGCAGGGCACGCACAGCACGATGTGGACGGGCGCGGCCAGCATGGCGCAGGCCGCACCACTGATCGGGCTCGGGCTGTTCGCCGGGGCGTACGTCGATCGCACCGAGCGGCGGCGGCTGTTCCTGGTCAGCCGGACCGGCCAGGCCGCCGGCTCGATCGTCCTTGCCGGGCAAGGGTTGTTCGGTCAGCTGCCCATCGGCGGAGTGCTCGCCGTGCTCGCCGCACAGTCGTGTTTCGGCGCTGTCGGGGGACCGGCGGCCCGCACGTTCGTCCCGCGACTACTGCCGCCCGATCAGGTCGCCTCCGGCCTGGCCCTGAACCGGATCAGCATGCAGGCCGCGATGCTGGCCGGTCCGGCCTTGGGCGGACTGGCGATCGGCGGGTTCGGCATCAGTGGCTGCTATCTCGTCGACGCGCTGACCTTCGGCGTCGGCCTGTACGGCGCGTTCGGGCTGCCGGCCATGCCGCCGGAGGGCGAGCTCGCCCGGCCCGGCTTGCGCGGAGTCGCCGACGGGCTCGGCTTCCTGGTCGGTAACCCGGCGGTGCGCGGGGCGCTGCTGACTGATCTGGCCACGACGCTGCTGTCCTTCCCGATCAGCTTGTTCCCGCTGATCAACGCGGAGCGGTTCGACGACAACCCGCGCACGCTCGGGCTGTTCCTGACCGCGATCGCGGTGGGCGGCACGATCGCCTCGCTGTTCGCCGGGACGTTCACCCGGGCGGCTCGGCCCGGGCTCACCATGCTGCTCGGGTCGGCGACCTGGGGCGTGGCGCTCGCCCTCTTCGGCGCGATCAGCGGCCGATGGATCGGGCTGGGTCTGCTCGTGCTGGCCGGCGCAGCCGACACCGTCGCCGTGGTGTCGCGCAGCACGATCGCCCAGCTCAGCACGCCCGATGCAATGCGGGGACGGGTCGCGGCCGCCGAGCAGATCGTCGGGCAGGCCGGCCCGGACCTCGGGAACCTGCGCGCCGGCCTGCTCGCGCACGCGACGTCCGGACCGGTAGCCCTGATCAGTGGCGGCCTGCTGTGCCTCGCCGCCGTGACCGCGGTCGGCGCCACCACACCGGCGCTGCGCCGGTTCGTGACCCCGACCAGACTCGCGCCCGAGGCGGTGGTCGCGTAGCGCCGTCCGTCGTCTACTGCGGCGCGGCCGACCGTGCTCCAATGGGGGCGTGACTCTCACTGACACAGACGTTGCGGCCCTGGCCCGTGAGGCCGTCGATCGCCGGGACGTCGACCTGGACGTCCACATCGTCCCGGCCGATCCTGTCGATCCGTACCGGTGGGGTACGGCCGCCTGGACGGTGATCGCCGGTGAGGCATCGAGCTACATCACCGCCGACATGACCCGGCAGGAGGCGCTGGCCAAGCTGGTCGCCGACCTGAACGGCTAAAGCGTGTTGACGCTGGGTTGGCGATCAGCACGGTTTGCGGGCGAGATCGTAGGCGAAGCTGAGGTCATCGGCGAGGGTTCCGTGTGGTCCGAGCCGATCGGCCAGGTCGCCCTCGAACTCGGCCGCCCGAGCGCCGAGCAGGGGAGCGGGCAGGAAGGACGTCGAGTAGACGAGGCCGGCCAAGTCGCCGACCGTCCACTGGCGCTCGACCGTGAACTGGTAACGACTGACCGATTCGAAACCCGCGGCGATCAGCACATCCCGATGCGGCCGCACCTTGTCCCAGCCCGGGGGCACGCGATCGTCGGCGCCCAGTTCGGCGCGCCACTCGTCGAGCAACTCGTTCAGCGCCAGTTGCCAGGCCCGGTCGCCGGCCCACGGTGAGCTCGACCAGCACAGGGCCAGGTATCCACCCGGATGCAGCCAGCCGAGCGCGCGGCGGGCCACCTGGTCCCGGTCCAGGCGATGGAACGCGTTGCCGATGGTGATGAGCTCGAAGCTGGTCGGCGCGGCGGACAACGTCTCGGCGCTCGACGCGATCGCGTGAACGGCGCCCTTGGCTTGCACCATCCGGATCATGTCCGGCTCCTGGTCGACGGCCCACACCTCGGTGAAGTGGTCCTGGAGCGCGAACGCCAGCTGGCCGGTGCCGCAGGCCAGGTCGAGTAGCCATCCGCGTCCGGACGGCTGCACACGCCCGACCAGGTCGTCGATCAGTACGGCCGGGTACGGTAACCGGAACCGGTCGTAGCACTCAGCCGTCCCGTGATACAGGTCAGCGGCGAACTCGGTCATTCGGATGCGAGTTCCCCGATCGCGGCAAGGGCGCGGTCGATGTCGCCCGAGTCGTTGTACGGGGCGAGGCCGAGTCGAACCGCGCCGGTGTCGTCGAGCCCGAGGGTGCGCGAGGCTTCGATCGCGTAGAACGATCCGGCCGGTGCGTTGACGCCGCGCTCGGCCAGGTGGCGGGCCACAGACGCCGGCGTATGGCCGTCGACCGAGAGCAGCAGGGTCGGCGTGCGCCGCGCCGCCCGGGAGTAGATCTCGACGCGAGACCAGGCCGCGAGCTGCGACTCGAGCCGCTCGCGCAATTCGTCCTCGTGGGCCTGAACGGCCGCGAGCGAGGTCTGCAGTCGTTGCCGTCGGTCGCCGTCCGGCGAGGTCAAGCCGGCGAGGAAGTCGACGGCAGCGGTGGTTCCGGCCAGCAGCTCGTAGGGAAGCGTGCCGAACTCGAAGCGCTCGGGAACCTCGTTCGCCGACGGCAGCAGCTTGTCCGGCATCAGCGACTCGAGCCGCTCCGGACGCGCCGCGAGCACCCCGAGGTGTGGCCCGCAGAACTTGTACGGCGAGCAGGCGAAGAAGTCGGCGCCGATGCCGGTCACGTCGACCAGCGAGTGCGCGGCGTAGTGGACGCCGTCGACGTACAGCAACGCGCCCGCGGCGTGGACGAGGTCGGCGATCTCGCGTACGGGCGGCCGGGTACCGATGAGGTTCGACGCAGCGGTCACCGCGACCAGTCGAGTGCGCTCCGACAGCACGGCCGCGATGTCGCCCGGGCTCAGCTCGCCGGTCTTCGGATCGAAGTCCACCCACCGCACGGTGACGCCCTCCGCGGCGGCCGCCTGCACCCACGGCCGGATATTGGCGTCGTGGTCGAGGCGGGTCACGACGACCTCGTCGCCGGCCGTCCACGTCTTGGCCAACGTGCGGGCGAAGTCATAGGTCAACTGGGTCATGCTGCGTCCGAAGACGATGCCGCGCGGGTCCACCCCCACGAAGTCGCCCATGGCGGTGCGCGCGGCCAGGACGATGTCATCCGCGCGCCGGCCCGACGCCGTGAGCCGATCCCGATTGGACACAGCCGAGGTCAGCACCCGGGCAACGGCCTCGGCGACCACGTCCGGAACCTGGCTGCCACCCGGCCCGTCGAAGTGCGCGGCTCCTTCGGCCAGGGCCGGGAAGTGGTCGCGCACCGCCTGTACGTCGAATCCCATGGCGCTAACGCTAGTGGCGAGCGCGTTCTGCGAATAGGGGCGGACTTCGTCCGGTATGCGGGGATCGGGGGGACAGGCCGGGCCTCGACGTTTGCTCGGCGTTCTGGACGGGTACGGCTCTAGGGAACGAGCTGCCCAGGAGAAGGAGCGCACAGTGCGTATCGGACTGAGTCTTCTGCTCATCGCAATCGGCGCGATCCTCAAGTTCGCCGTGACGACGCATGTGAACGGACTGAACCTCGCAACCGTTGGTGTGGTCCTGATCGTCGTCGGTGCGATCGGCCTCGTACTGTCGCTGATCTGGCTGGCCGTACGCCGGCGTACTGACGTGATCCACGAGGGCACGCCCACCGTATACCCCGGCGATCCGGCCGGGCGACCCGTCCGGCAGCGCAGCCGGACCACGTACTACGAGCCGAACGACCCCGGCGAGTACTAGTCGTCGACCAGCCGGTGCGCAGCGGTCGTTCGCTCGACGCGGCCGCTGCTCGGCATGTGGTGGGCGGCGACGGCCGAGCCGTCGGCTGTGGCCTGATCGAGCAGTCGCCGGCGGCTACGGACAGTGTCCTCGAGCTCAGCTCGACAGCTTCGGCAACGTCTGCTTGGTGTCGAGAACGGGCTTGAACAGATCGCCCTTCTCGGCCACGCGGTCGATGATCGTGCGGATCGTGAACCGATCCGGGGTCAGGGACGGGTCGTCGAGTTCGTCCCAGTCGATGGGCGCCGATACGGGTGCGCCCGGCGCCGCTCGCGGGCTGTACGGCGCGACCAGGGTCTTGTTGATCGCGTTCTGGGTGTAGTCGAGGCGGGCCAACCCGCGGCGGTCGCTCTTCTGCCACTTCCAGCTGACGAGTTCCGGCACTACCTCACCGACCGACCGCGACAGCTGTTCCACCCAGGCCCGGGTCTGGTCGAAGTCGTAGCGGCGCACGATCGGTATCCAGATCTGGATGCCCCGCTGTCCGGTGACTTTCGCCTGCGCCGTGACGCCCAGGTGGTCCAGGGCAGTGCGATGAAGCCGGGCCAGTACGAGGAGGTCGTCCCAGGACGTCTGGCTGCCCGGGTCGAGGTCGATCAGCGCGTACGTCGGGCGATCCGGGCGGTCGGTGCGCGAGGTCCAGGCGTGCCACTCGAGGGCGCCGAAGTTGGCCGCCCAGATCAGAGCGGCCGGTTCGTCCACGACGAGGTAGGTATCCGTCTCGGGGCTGTCCCAGCGGCCGATCCAGTCGGGCGCGTAAGCCGGAAGCTCCTTGTGCCAGAAGCCTTTCGCGCCGGCGCCGTTCGGGAAGCGGTGCATGTTCAGGGCCCGACCACGCAGGTAGGGCAGCACGACCGGGGCGATCTGCGCGGCGTACCGCAGCAGGTCACGCTTGCTGACGGCCTTCTGCCGCGTGCGGGCCGGGAACAGCTGCTTGTCGAGGTTGGTCACGCGCAACTCGCGGCCGAAAACGTGCCACGTGCCGGCCGGGCCGAGGTCGTCGAGTTCGGCCAGCTCGTCCGCACCCACTGCCGGCGCTTTCAGCGCGACGGACGCACGCGCGGCCGGCAGGTCCGAACGCCACATCCGGTCCGGGTCGGCCTTGACCTCGTCATTCGTCCGTCCACTGAGGACGGACGCAGGGTGGCCCTCGGCGTCCCACCCGGCGCTGGCGTACTCGTCGTGCTTGTGCAGCAGCAGCCACTGCTCGCGGTCGGAGCGGCCGCCCGTGCGCACGAGCACGAACCGCCCGCGCAGCTTCGACCCGGACAGGTCGACATGCAGCTCGCCGTTCGCGACGGCCCGCCGGGGTGACCCGGGAGTGGCCGGCTGCCAGGTGCCGGCGTCCCACACGATGACGTCGCCGCCGCCGTATTGTCCGGTCGGAATGATCCCTTCGAAGTCGATGTATTCGATCGGGTGGTCCTCCACGTGGAAGGCGGCGCGGCGCACGTTCGGATCGAGCGTCGGCCCTTTGGGCACGGCCCACGACACGAGCACGCCATCTATCTCCAGCCGGAAGTCGTAGTGCAGCCGGCGGGCGCGATGGCGTTGCACGACGAAGCGAGGCGGGCCGTTGCTCCGGCTGGCGCGAGCCGTGCCGGACGGCTCGGGCGTGAGGGCGAAGTCACGCTTGGCGCGGTACTCGCTCAGTCGTGCCATCGGCCGTCCTCACCTGGGGTGCTCGTTCGATGATGCGCCGTCTACGTCAGCAGGACGAATGACGACAGCACCAGTCCGGCCACCGCGAAGGCGGCGTAGTCGTTCACCGAGCCGTTGTGCAGCCGGCGCAGCGCGGTGATCGCGCGGGGCTCCTTGACCCGCAGGTACGCGGCCGCCAGGGCCAGGCCCGCGAGCACTTCGACGACGGTGATGATCAGGTCCTCGGGTTTGCCGTAGGAGAAGGGCAGGTCGAGCGTGGGTACCGAGCCGCCACTGCTGAGCACCTCCGCGGCATACGCCGACGGATGGAGCAGGATCGACGCGGCCGGTGCGGCCACATGGCGCAGGATCAGGTACGGCAGAGCGCCCAACGCGATGCACGCGGCCGCGAGCGTGATCAGGCTGATGCGCATGCCCAGGTGCTGGGCGTCGATGCGCTCGTACGGTTCGGCCCGCTTGCGGTAGAAGGCCAGGTAGGTGGCCCGGGCCAGCGCCGCGACGGTGATCACCTGGGCCACCAGCGCGAGCGCGAAGATCGCCGGTTCGTGCTGCTGCAGCCCGGCGTGGATGAGGGCGAGCGAAGCGTAGCCGTTGAAGCCGGGGACGCCGGCGATGGACATTGCCGCCACAGTGAACGCCGCCGTCATGATCGGACGGGGTCGCAGCAGGCCGCCCATCTCGCGCAGGGACGTGACACCGGTGGCGTGCACGATTGCCCCGGCGCACAAGAACATCAGCGCCTTGAACAACCCGTGGTTGAGCAGGTGGAACGTGGCGCCGCCGACGCCCTCGGGAGTGTCGGTGGCGAATCCCAGGAGCAGCACGCCCATCTGCGAGACGGTGTCCCAGGCGAGCAGCCGCTTGAGGTCGTCCTGTGCGAGCGCCAGCACGGCACCGAGAAGGGCCGATGCGATGCCGATGCCGGTGAGCAGGCCCAGCACCGGATGGCCGGAGTGCGGACCGTACACCTGCAGGGCGAGCCGGGTGATCGCGATGATGCCGAGGTTGACCATGAGCCCGGAGAACAACGCGGAGACCGCGCCGGGCACGGGCGTGTGGGCGTCGGGCAGCCAGCTGTGGAACGGGGCCAGCCCGGCCTTGGTGGCGAACCCGAGCAGCAGCAGTGCGAGCGCGATCAGCGCGGGTGTCGTGACGTGCTGTTGCAGCGACTGATGCAGTTGGCCGAGGTTCAGCGCGCCGTGCTCGCGGTAGAGCAGGCCACAACCCACGAATACAGCAAAGCTGCCTATCGTCGTGAGCACCACGATCTTGAACGCCGCCTCGACGGCGATCGGTCGCTCGAGGAAGAACCCGGTCAGCCCGTAGCTGGCCAGGGCAGCGACCTCGAACCAGACGAACAGGTTGACCGAGTCGGCGGTGAGCGCGCTGCCGATCAACGCGGCGAGCAGCAACTGGGTCAGGGCGGCCAGCCCGCCGAGCTCGCGTTGGCCGATGTCGCCGAACTCCGACAGCAGCGACAGGAGCAGCAACGTGCCCAGCGCAGCGGTCAGCAGCGCGAACGCGAGTCCGAACGGGTCGGCCGCGAACGCGATACCCAATGCCTGACCGTGCACGGGTTTCTCGGCGCTCAGGGAGTGCGTGACGACGTTGCCGGCGCCGCGGTACACGTCGGTCGCCGCGACCAGCAGCAGCGAAAGCGTCGCCAGCATCGCGAGGATGCCGAGAACGAGAGGCACCCGTTTGTGGATCTTGACCACCAGCGGGCTCAGTGTCCCGCTGCCGAGCGGGATCACCACCGTCAGCGGCAGCAACTGGGCGGTGCTCATCCTCTCAGCGCGCGGATGTCGTGCGCGTCGACACTGCGATAGTGCTGGGCGACGCGCACCGCGATCGTCAGGAACACGGCGGTGATCGCGACACCGATGACGATGGCGGTCAGGCAGAAGTTCTGCAGTACCGGGTCGGAGACGTTGCCGTGTGCCAGCTTGTCCGGCGAACTGCCGGGCGGCGGGTTGCTGAGCACAGGGGCGGTCGAGTGCCGGCGGTAGGCCATCGACACCATCAGCAGGTACGTCGACGCCTCGATCACCGACAGGCCCATGATGATCTTCACCAGGTCGCGGCGGCTCAGCACCGTGAGCACGCCGATGCAGAACAGCACCGCGGACGCGGCGTAATTCACGGCGATCATTGGTCGTCGGCTTCTTCGGGGCCCGGCGCCCAGTCGTGCCCGATGCCGAGCAGGGCGAACACGGCGATGGTCAGGCCGGTGGCGACCTCGATGAACTCCGCGAGGGAGTAGGGCTGGTTGGTGCCGCCGGCCAGGATGGTGTCCGGCTGGCCGAGCGGGACCCAGTTGGCGAACAGGCTGCCCTTTAGCGCCAGACCGACCAGCCCGACTGCGATGATCACGAACGCGCCGATGATCTCCGTCGGTTCCAGAACGGCCGGTCGCACCACCGGGTTGACGGCGTGGCGACCCAGCGCGACGTAGATCAGCAGCACCACACCGCTGATCGCCGCGCCGGCCGGGAACCCACCCCCGGGCGAGAAGCCCCACGCACCCAGATAGATGCCAGCCACCGCGAGGATGATCGCGGCCACCCGGGCGGCCACGCGCACGACGACGGACATCGCCTCGGCCTGTTCCGGCGCGGGCGTCCCGAGCGGAATCCCGTCCGGATCGGGAAGCGGCGCGCTGCCCTCGCCTTCGGCCTCCCCGGCCCGGCGAGTCTGCTCGTCGCGAGCGGTCTCACCGCCGCCCGGATCGATCTCGGCCTGCTCGTGACGTCCGGCGGTGGCCTCGCCGACGTACTCGCGGCGCGGCTCGCGCGAGCGCGTAAGCGTCGACACCGCGATGACGGCGGCCAGCAGGATGAACGTCTCGCCGAACGTGTCGAACCCGCGGCTGCCGTACACGATCTCGTTCACCGGGTCGGCCTGGCCCCACAACGGCAGCGCGATGTCGAGGGCGTGGCGGGCCACGTCCGGCAGCGGCGTGTCCTCTCGAGGTAGGCCGAGCACCCCGATGAGCAGCGCGGCCGCGGTGCCCCCGGTCAGCGTCAGGGCGACCCAGGGACGGTGCCAGTCGTCGCCCGCGGCGTGCGCCTCGCTCTTCCGGGCGTGCCGAACCGCCGCGGTGTCACTCGACATCGTCCGACCCTCGCTCACCGAGCTCACCGCGGTCGCGGACGGCGGTGCGGATCTTGCCGATGGCGATCAGGTAAAGCGCCGGCAACGCGATGGCGCCGACCACCACCTCGGACTGGGCGACGTCCGGCGCGCCGAGCACGACGAACAACAGCGACATCAGCATGCCGACCGTCGACAGGGCCATCACCGCGCCGTTGAGGTTGCGCAGCAGCATGACGAGCGCGGCACTCGTCACGATGGCCAGCAGGCACAGCCCGTCGACGATCCAGAACGTGGTCATGTCCGGTGCTCGCGAGGTTCGTCCTGCACCGAGCCCCTCCACATCGGCACGCCCGTCTTGTAGGCGGCCCGGGCCAGGGCGTGCCCGGTCGCGGGGTTGAACACCAGCAGCAGCACGCCGACGAACAGGGCCCGGCTGCCGAACGCGGTCATCGGCCCCTTGCCCACGGCGACGGCCACCAGCAGCGGCAGCGCTCCCATCGTGATCGTCTTGGTGGAGCACTGGATGCGGGTATACACGTCAGGCATCCGCAGAATGCCGACGGCGCCGCTGAGTGAGAAGAACACGCCGATACAGCACAAGGCGATGACAACGATCTCCTTCACAGCAGGCCCCGTTCCAGGTAGCGGGCCCAGAAGATCGCGCCGAGATAGCTGAACGACGCCAACCACAAGGCGGCGTCGAGGTAGACGGTGCGTCCCACGAACGCGGAGAAGAACAACACCGCGAGCGCCGACTCGGCCGAGATCGTGTTGAGCGCGACGATCCGGTCAGTGATCGACGGACCACGGGCAAGCCGGATCAGCAACAGTCCGACGATGACGAGCTGCGCGATGCACACCGAGATGAAGACGTCGTTCATCGTCGGCTCCTCTCCACCCTGGCCACCTGCCGTTCGATCGGGGCGTTGATCGCCTCGGCCTGCTCGGCCTTCGTCCCCTGCGGCACGTCGACGGCGTGGTACTGCAAGTCGTGCTGCCGGCGCCCGACGTCCACGATCTGGTTGTCGACGATCAGCGAGCTGATCAGCCCGACCGAGGCGAGACCACCGTCGCTGCACAGCGCGGTGGGTACCACGACCATGCCCGACCTCAGCGGGCGGCTCGGGCGCCAGATACGTACAGCCAGGCTGATGTTTGCGCGCACGATCTTGACCAGGCCGACGGTGACCAGCGACACCACG
>DATBER010000017.1:0-59518 GCA_036558905.1 Jatrophihabitantaceae bacterium
TGACCGCGCCGACCACGCAGTGCCCGTCCTCGGACGTGCGGTAGCCGCTGCGGCAGCAGTAGTGCACCGTGCGGCCGAAGAGAGCCAGCCCGGCGGCATCGCCCTCGTGCAGCGAGCGGTCGCCGATCAGCAGCCTCGGCACCAGGAACACCACGTATTCCAGGCAGAGGAGTTCGTCGGCCAGGCCGGAGCCGACCAGCCGGACGGTGTAGTCACGCGGGTCGTGCTCGCCCGCATCGTCGTGGCGGGGCAGCCGGACGACGGTCGAGCGGCTCATCCGAGGTCCCGCGCCAGCAGGTCGTCGACCGTCTCGCGGCGGACCAGCAGCCGGCTGCGGCCCTCGGCGACGCCGATCAGCGGCGGGCGGGGCGTCAGGTTGTAGTTCGAGGCCATCGACTGGTGGTAGGCGCCAGTGCTGGGCACGGCGAGCAGGTCGCCGTAGCGGACGTCGCCCGGCAGCAGGGCGTCCTCGATGAGCAAGTCGCCGGCCTCGCAGTGCTGCCCGACCACGGTGACGTGCTCGTCGGCGCGCGGTGACCGGCGCCCCAGCAGCCGGGCGGTATAGCGGGCGCCGTACAGCGCCGGACGCGGGTTGTCGCTCAGCCCGCCGTCGACGGCGACCCAGGTGCGAGTCGGCGTGTGCTTGACCGCCAGCACGCGGTAGACGGTGATGCCCGACGGCCCGGCGATGGCCCGGCCGGGCTCGACGGTCAGCCGCGGGACGGGCAGGCGGTGAGCGGCGCAGGCGGCCATGGCCGAACGGCTCAGCGCCGGGCGACGTCACCGACCTCCAGCGGCGCGTCGCCCGGGTGGTAGGCGATGGCGTGGCCGCCGCCCAGGTTCAGCTCGGGCAGGGCGAGGCCGTGCTCGTCTGGGACGGCGGCCAGGAACGCGATCGGGCGGGCGCCATCTGCTCGTACGGGGGCAGTGCGCGTGACCCGCGAGCCGATGTGGCAGTGCACGCCGGCCAGTTCCAGGCTGGGCGTGGCCAGCACCCGGCGCACCGCCTCGGCGGCCGCGCCCGACCTGATCGACAGGCCGAACTTCTGGTCGTCGGTGCCGGTGGTCATCGCCCGGTGGGTGTGCGCCTCGACGTCGGGCGTGACCCGCAGCATTACCCGCTGGCGGCCCGACCCGAAGGCGAGCGAAGCGAGCGTTGCGATCTCGTCCAGCCTGTCGACGACGATGCACCTGACGCCCATGAGCATCGCGCGACGCACCACCGACGACGGCTTGGCGTTGCCGTGCAGGATGATCCGGTCGGCCGGGAACTGCACGCCGGCCGCCAGGGTCATGCTGACGCTCCAGATGGCCATGACTCAGCGCACATGAGAAAGGCCCGCCGAACCCGGCGGGCCTCCCGTTATCTGAAGCTCAGCGCTCGTCGAGCGCCGCGGTGGCAGGGGTGGTGTCGAGCCGCTCGGACTCGTCGTAGTACGAGGCGGCGACCTCGCGCAGACGCGACTCGTGCTCGCGGGCGTGGTGCGCGCAGAAGAGCAACTCGGCGCCGGAGAGAAGCGTGACACGCACGTAGGCCTGGGCGCCGCACCGGTCGCACCGGTCGCTAGCGGTCAACGGGCTTGCAGTCAGTGCGGTAGTCATGTGCGGCACCTTCTTTCCGGCTTCTACGTACCCAGCTGAGCGGTGGTTCACGCAGTCACTACATCCAACCAGGAGCGATGCGAGAACATGCCCGATACCTACCCGGGCACGGCGCGTTTCGCCGTCGGCGAAAACCGGTCAGACCGGCTGCGGCGTCTTCGGAACCGCGGATCTGCGGGCTCTCGCGCGCAGTAGCAGTCCCGACGCCAGCCCGACGGCCACCGAAGTGAGATGGCCCACTGCCGCCACCTCGAGCCCGGTGATGCCCTCGAGCAGGGCCGGCGACAGCGCGAGGAGCAGCCCGCCGGCCAGGATCTGGCCGATGCGCGGGCCGACCACGACGGCGGCGGCGAGCAGGCCCACCACCACGTACGACGCGCCGACGTCGAGCTGGCGCACGGCGGACGCCGGCAACGTCCCGTGGTGCACCCGCCACCACACGATGCCCTCGCTGACCAGCGTCCCGATCACGTGCGCGGCCAGCGCGGTGACCAGCGCCCGCCACCAGCCCAGCCGCCACTCGACCACGGCGAAGGCAGCCCCGCCCACGATCAGCCAGGGCAGCGGATCCTCCTGGACTACGAACGCCGAGAGGAGCATCGGGCCGATGGGTTCGGCGCGCAGCCGGTCGACGTTGGTGCTGGCCCACTCGACCAGGCGGTGGGCCGCCGGCTGGGTCAGCGTGGCGTAGACGATCTCGGCAACGGCGAGCAGCGCGACGAACACCCCGGTGACCGGCACGCGACGCGCAGCGGCCACCGCCACCCGAGCCGGTTGATCGATCACCACGACATCCAGTCTGCCGCGCGGTTCCGACGACGGCCCGCGCATTACGGCGCGTTCACAGCCGGACCACACGGCACAATGCCGCTGAACGGAGGTGTCAACGATGGCTCGCGGCACGCTGCGCATCTACCTCGGCGCCGCCCCCGGCGTCGGCAAGACGTACGCGATGCTGGACGAGGGCAATCGCCGCCGGGAGCGGGGCACCGACGTGCTGATCGGATTCGTCGAGACGCACGGCCGGGCCAGGACGGCCGCCCGCATCGGCCAGTTGCCCGTCGCGCCCCGCAAGCAGGTGGCCTACCGGGGCGCACACTTCGAGGAGATGGACCTGGCCGCCGTGCTCACCCGCCGTCCTGAGGTGGTGCTGGTCGACGAGCTGGCCCACACGAACGTCCCCGGGTCGGGGCCGCACGAGAAGCGCTGGCAGGACGTCGAGACGCTGCTCGAAGCCGGCATCAACGTCTTGAGCACGGTGAACATCCAGCACCTCGAGTCGCTCAACGACGTGGTCGAGCAGATCACCGGCGTAGAGCAGCACGAGACGGTGCCCGATTCCGTGGTGCGAGCGGCCGAGCAGGTCGAGCTGGTCGACATGACGGCCGAGGCGCTGCGCCGCCGGATGGCTCACGGCAACATCTACCCGGCTGAGAAAGTCGACGCCGCCCTGGGCAACTACTTCCGGACCGGGAACCTGACCGCGCTGCGCGAGCTGGCCCTGCTGTGGCTGGCCGACGCCGTCGAGGAGGGCATGCAGCGCTACCGCGAGCAGCACGGCATCACCGGGACCTGGGAGACCCGCGAGCGGGTGGTCGTGGCGCTCACCGGCGGCCCCGAGGGCGACGCGCTCACTCGGCGGGCCGCGCGCATCGCCGCCCGGTCGGTGGGCGGCGAGCTGATGGCGGTGCACATCAGCCGCAGCGACGGGCTGACCGAGCCGGGTGTTGCGGCGCTGGCCGCCCAGCGCCTGCTGGTCGAGTCGCTCGGCGGCAGCTACCACTCGGTGGTCGGCGACGACGTGCCCCGCGCACTGATCGACTTCGCCCGGAGCGTCGACGCCACGCAGATCGTGCTCGGGGCGTCGCGGCGGCGGTGGTGGGCGGCGGCGCTCACCGGTCCGGGCACCGGGGCCACCGTGACCCGCCTGTCCGGCGCGATCGACGTGCACATGGTCAGCCACGACTACGCGGGGCGGGGCCGCGCCCTGCCGTCGCTCTCCGGCGGGCTGACTGTGCGCCGGCGCATCGCCGGGCTGATCACCGCCGCGGTCGTGCTGACGGCGCTGACCCTGATCTGCGTCGCGCTGCGCGACGACCTGTCGCTGGCGGCCGACGTCTCGCTCTATCTGCTGACCGTGATCGTGGTCAGCCTGGTCGGCGGTTTCTACCCGGCGGTGGCCGCCGCCGCGGCGGGCAGCCTGCTGCTGAACTACTACTTCGTCGAGCCGCTGCACACGCTGACCATCGCCGAGCCGGAGAACATCTTGGCCCTGGTGATCTTCGTGCTGGCCGCGCTGCTCGTGTCGCAGGTGGTCGACCTGGCCGCCCGCCGATCCGCCCAGGCCGCCCGCGCCAGCGCCGAGGCCGAGACCCTCTCGACGTTCGCCGGCAGCCTGCTGCGCGGCGAGCAGGGGTTGCCGGCCCTGCTCGAGCGGGTCCGCGAGACCTTCGCCATGCGCAGCGTCGCCCTGGTGCAGCGCACTGGCGAGGCCCCGTCCAGCGCCGGGCCGGCCGGTCAGTGGACGCTGCTCGCAGCGGTCGGCGCCGACCCGCCGCGCGGCCCCTCCGAGGGCGACGCCGTGGCCCCGATCGACGACGAGCAGACCCTGGTTCTTCGCGGCCGACACCTACCGGCCGAAGATCAGCGCGTGCTCTCGGCGTTCGCGGCCCAGGTCGGGGTGGCCTACCGGCAGCGGCAACTGGCCGAGGCGGCCGCCGCGGTCGAGCCGCTGGCCGCGGCCGACCGGCAACGCACCGCCCTGCTCAACGCCGTCAGCCACGATCTGCGCACCCCGCTGGCCGCAGCCAAGGCGGCGGTGACCAGCCTGCGGGCCCCCGACATCGAATGGAGCGAAGACGAGCGTGGCGAACTGCTCGGCACGGCCAACCTCGCCCTGGATCGGCTGACCGAACTGGTGACGAATCTGCTCGATCTGTCCCGGCTGCAGGCCGGCGTGCTGCCGGTGCTGCGCACGCCGGTCGGCCTGGACGATGTCGTGTCCCACGCCCTGGACCACGTGGCGGCCGGCGACGACGTGGAGGTGGACGTGCCCCCGGACCTGCCCGAGGTCAGCGCCGACGCCGGCCTGCTCGAGCGGGTCATCGCCAACCTGGTGCAGAACGCGCTGCGCTACTCCCCGGCCGGCCAACCGGTGCGCATCGCCGGCAGCGCCCACGGCGAGCACGTCGAGCTGCGGGTGATCGACCGGGGGCCGGGCATCCCGCCCGAGACGGTCGAGGCCGTGTTCGAGGCGTTCCAGCGCCGCGACGACGCGCCGGGCACCGCCGGCGGGATCGGGCTGGGGCTGGCCATCGCCCGCGGGTTCACCACCGCGATGGGCGGCACGATCAGCGCCGAGGAGACGCCCGGCGGCGGCGCCACCCTCGTCGTCACCCTGCAGGCGGCCACTCGATGACCCACGTGCTGATCGTCGAGGACGAGCGGGCGCTGCTGCGGGCGCTGGCCATGAACCTCGTCGCCCGCGGCTACACCGTCACCGAGGCGGACAGCGGCACCAAGGCGCTGACCGCCGCGGCCAACGCCGAGCCGGACGTCATCGTGCTCGACCTGGGCCTGCCCGACGTCAGCGGCATCGACGTCATCCGGGCGGTCCGCGGCTACGCGGCGACGCCGATCATCGTGCTGTCGGCGCGCACCGGCAGTGGCGACAAGGTCCACGCGCTCGACCTCGGCGCCGACGACTACGTCACCAAACCGTTCAGCATGGACGAGCTGCTGGCCCGCATCCGGGCGGCCACCCGGCGGGCCTCGACGGTCGAAACGGCGCCCACCGTCACAGTCGGCGACACCCAGATCGACCTGGCGGCCAAGACCGCCACGAAGCCGGACGGCGCGCGCGTGCACCTGACCCCCACCGAATGGCACCTGCTCGAACAGCTGCTGCGCCGGCCGGGCAAGCTCATCACCCGCCGGGCTCTGCTGACCGAACTGCGCGGTGCGCCCGAGCACACCGACCCGAGCTACCTGCGCATCTACATGGCCCAGCTGCGCCGCAAGCTCGAGCCCGAGCCGAGCCGGCCCAAGCATCTGATCACCGAGCCGGGAATGGGTTACCGCTTCCAGCCCTGAATCTCGTACCGTCGGGGCATGAGCCGGTCGCCCACGTAAGTCCTGCCGCGCGGCCTCACCGCGCACGTCGTCGCCTACTACGCGACCCGCGAGCTGATCCCGTTCTACGGGGTCTACTCGCTGCTGTTCGCCGACCACGGTCTGTCCGACGCGCAGATCTCGTCGCTGTTCATCGTCTGGTCGCTGGCCGGATTCGTGTTCGAGATTCCGTCGGGAGCCTGGGCCGACACCGTCGACCGGCGCGCTCTGCTGGTGCTCAGCGCGGCGCTCTACGCCGGCACGTTCGTCGCCTGGACCGCGCTCCCGTCGTATCTCGGCTTCGCGGCCGGCTTCGCGCTATGGGGACTGTCCGGGGCGCTGCTGTCCGGCACGTTCGAAGCCTGGCTGTACGACGAGCTGGCCACGCGCTCGGCGACGCCGGCGTACGCGCAGCTGCTCGGGTGGGCGCACTCGACGGCGATGCCAGCGATGCTGGCCGGCACCGCCCTGGGCGCGCCGCTGTACGCCTGGGGTGGGTACCCGCTGGTCGGCTGGACGAGCGTGGCCGTCGTCGCGGCGCACGCCGGGCTGGCCGCGACGCTGCCACCCGGCACCAGAAGGCCGCCGCCGATGACGCACCGCGAATCGCCGGCCCGCCGCTATGCCGCGATGCTGCGGGACGGGATCGGCCAGGCCGCCCGGCACGTGCCGGTCCGCCGGCTGATCGCGCTCTACGCGGTGATGTTCGGGCTGAGCGCCTACGACGAGTACTTCCCGATCCTGGCCCGCGACAGCGGCGTCGCGACCACCGAGGTGCCGTTGCTCGTCGGGCTGCTGATGCTGGGCCAATCGGCCGGGACGGCGCTGGCCGGACGGACGGCCGCGATGTCGGGCCGGGCCATGGCGGCGTTGCTCGCGACGTCCGCGGTGCTGGTTTCGGCCGGCGCGCTGGTGCTGGGCCCGCCCGGCTGGGCCGGCTGGTCCGGCTGGTCCGGGTTGGCCGGGTTGGCCGCGATCGCCGTCGGCTACGGCGCCGTGCACAACGCGATCATCGTGGCGGCGGCCCGGCTGCAGGACCTGATCACGAGCCAGGCCCGGGCGACGGTGACCTCGGTGGCGGGCCTCTCGACCGAAATGATCGTGCTGGCCGTCTACGCCGCGTTCGCGATCGGGTCGGCGTGGCTGTCGATCGCGACGATCATCGCTCTGCTGGGCCTGCCGATGCTGGGCGTTGCCGCGGCGGCCCGGCGGCGTCTGCCGCCGATTTGACCGGTCGACGTCAGTGCCAGTGACACCGCCGGGGAGGCGAGTCGGCGCGAGGCCTGGCAGGCTACGCCGCGTCCAGGGAAGGAGTGGGTGTCATGAGAAAGCTCACGGTGTACGGCCTGCTGGCCAGCGCGGTGGTGGTCGCCGCCGGGATCGCACCGGTGGCCGTCGCCGCGTCGCCCAGCCGGGGCGCCTCGATCGACTGGGGTACCTGTCAGGACTCCGACCTGCAAGATGCCGGTGCGCAATGCGGCATGTTGACGGTCCCCCTGGACTACGCCAAGCCGAACGGCACCAAGATCAAGATCGCGGTGTCGCGGGTCAAGCACACCGTGCCCGACTCGCAGGCGCAGGGCGTGATGCTCGTCAATCCGGGCGGGCCCGGGGCATCGGGGCTCGGGCTCGCCACCCTGGGTCAGTTCGTGCCGAACGGCGCGGGCGACTTCTACGACTGGATCGGGTTCGACCCGCGGGGCGTCGGCTCGTCGCAGCCGTCCATCTCGTGCGACCCGAACTACTTCGACTTCAACCGCCCGCCCTACATCCCGGTGCAGGCGTCCACCCTGCAGGCCTGGCTCACCCGCTCCAAGGGCTACGCGGACAACTGCCGCGGCAACGGCGCGATCCTGCAGCACATGACGACGATCGACAGCGCCAAGGACATGGACAGCATCCGGGCCGCGCTGGGCGTCAAGCAGATCAACTACTACGGCTTCTCCTACGGCACCTATCTCGGCCAGGTGTACAGCACGCTGTTCCCGTCGCACGTGCGGCGCATGGTGCTCGACAGCAACGTCGACCCGCGTGACGTCTGGTACCAGGCCAACCTCAACCAGGACATCGCGTTCAACACGAACATCAATATCTGGTTCGGCTGGCTGGCCAAGTACGACAACGTGTACCACCTGGGCAAGACCGAGAAGGACGTCGAGACTCTCTTCTACAAGACCGAGGCCCAGCTGACCTTCCACCCGGCCGACGGCAAGATCGGCGGGGACGAGTGGGTCGACATCTTCCTCTACGCCGGCTACTACCAGTCCACGTGGCTCGACCTGGGTGACGCGTTCGCGCGGTACATCCACGACAACGACGTGGCCAATCTCGAGCAGGAGTTCCTGGGCGCCGACGGCCTCGGCGACGACAACGGGTTCGCCGTCTACAACGCCGTGCAGTGCACCGACGTGCAGTGGCCGCAGAAGTGGAGCACCTGGTCGCGCGACAACTGGGCGACCTTCGCCAAGGCGCCGTTCGAGACGTGGGCCAACGCCTGGTACAACGCCCCGTGCCTGTACTGGCCGGCCGCCGCGCACGCCAACAAGCCGATGAAGATCGACGGCAAGCAGGTCGAGAGCGCGCTGCTCATCGACGAGACCCTGGACGCGGCCACGCCCTTCCCGGGCAGTCTCGAGGTGCGCAAGCTCTTCCCGAACTCGAGCCTGATCGCCCTGCCGGGCGGCACGTCGCACGCCAACTCGCTGTTCGGCGACGCCTGCCTGGACGACCAGATCGCGGCCTACCTCGCCGACGGCACGCTGCCGGCCCGCCAGCCGGGCAACGGTCCGGACACGATCTGCGCGCCGCTGCCGGTGCCGGTGCCCGACGCGGCGGCGACCAGCGCGGCCGGGCAGGCGGCGGCCAAGGCGGCCGCGCGGTCGGCGCGGGTCCGGATGGGGGCGGTACGGGGCTAGCCGATTCGCTCAGGCCGGCGGCGGTTCGGGGCGCGGTGGCTCGGACGGCGGTGTGGTGCGGCGAGGCCGGGGAAGGGGCCGCGGTATCCGTCCCCGGTGCGGCCGGTTGAGGGTGCGCGAGCGCCCGATCAGGTACACGCCGAGGATCACCGCCGCGCCGCACGCCGCCTCGACGGCCAGGCGCCCGGGCGAAACCTCCACCTTGTCGGCGAGCAGCGTGACGCCCAGTCCGATGCCGGCCAGCGGCTCGGCCGCGGTCAGCGGCGGCAACGAGTGAGACAGCGAGCCGATCTTGAACGCGCTCTGCGACAGCAGCAGCCCGATCACGGCGGCAATCACCACCAGGTAGGTCCACGGGCTACCCAACACCCGGACGACGCCGTTGTTGTCGGCGCGCAGCAGGGTCTGGCGGGTCGCCGCGTCCTGCAGGCCGTAGAGCAGCCCGGCTCCGGTCGACAGCAGCACCGCCTCGGCGATGAACTGCTGCTTCTTGGCCACGACGACCAGGATTGTCACGGCGCCGGCCACCGCGATCAGGGCGATGACGGTCCAGAACCGGTCCGGGTGCGGGTGATTGCTGCTGCGTGGCTTGCCCACCACCAGGAAGGCGGCCAGGCCCGCGATGAGCAGCAGGGCGCCCCCCACCTCGTGCCAGCGGACCTTGCGGTCGGAGAGCATCGCCGAGATCACGAACGCGAACAGCAGGTTGGCCGCCAGCAGGGGCTCGACCACGGCCACCGACGCGAGTTGCAGGGCCAGTCCCCCGAGCAGTTGGCCGACCACCATGCAGCCGACGCCCCACAGCCACACCGGCTTGTGCAGCAGGTCGAGCAGCAGCTGCCAGGACAGCACCTCTTCGATCGGGGCCAGTGCCGCAGCCCGCTGCTGCAGCACATAACCCAGACCAAGGCACAGGGCGGCGGCGATGCCGACCAGGTACACCACGGGGAGCCTCAGACCGGATGCGGACAGGCGGCCGGGTCGTCCGGGCGACGGGAGCTGGCCAACCTGACTTCGTCCTCACTTGACTCGAGTAGCGGCGAATGAGCGAGGACCAGCACGCTAGCAAGCATTGCTATGGCCCCCAGGGCCGCGATCCACAGGTAGATGCCGCCGCGGGTCTGCTCGTCGAATACGAGCACGCCCCACAGCGTCGACACCAATGGGTCCATCAAGGTGATACCGGGCTGGGCCGCGACCAGCATCCCGGCGTGCAGGGCGGCCTGGACGAGGATGACGCCCAGCACGCCGAAGCAGATGGCCGCATAGGTCTGCCAGGTCGACACCAGCCCGAACAGCCCCCGGCTGGACAGCTGGCTCATCGACTCCTTCACCAGGCTGGCGGTCAGCCCGAAGCTGGTGCCGGCCGCCATGCCGTAGCAGGCCGTGCGCAGCGGACCGCGGCCGATCCGCCCGAGCAGACACAACGCGCCGACCGTGCCGGCCGTGCCGGAGCCCGCCAGCACGTACGTCGCGTGGCTGACGCCGGTGGGCTTGCCCGGCTCCGGAGAGAGCGCCGTGAGAACGACGATCACGCCGCCGGTCATGGTGATCGTGCTCGCCCACTCCAGCCGGCCCAGACTGGAGGCGAAGGTCCACGACGCGAACAGCAGCGACAGCGGCAGCTCCAGAGCGATGATCGGCTCGACGGCTGACAGCTCGCCCAGGTTCAGCGCCGTGGCGTGCAGCACGAACGCCGCGACCATCGCGAAGATGCCGGCCAGCCACACCCGCATGTGCACCAGCCGGGCCAGCACGCTGCGCCCGAATTCGGCGTCTTGCACCTGCAGGGCGGCCTTGCGCTGCAACACCGCGCCGGCCGCGTTGCCGGTGGCGGCGAGCGCGGCGAGGAACAGGCTCAGCACGGGCACGCCGACAAGGTAACCCGTACGCGTCCGTGGCAACGACACCGAGGGCCGGATTCGCCCGATCAGGCAAGGTCGTCGCACCCGGAACGGCCGCCGTCGACGTTGTCTCGGTTTGGTCGCTCGGAACGGGCCTACGCCGCCCGAACGACCACGACCGCGCGCAACTCAGCTGGCCACCAGCGCCATCAGGTGGTCGCGGCGGCGTTCGAGCACTTCGGCGCTCGCCGACGCCGAAGGGGGTCCCGGAACGGCCCGCCGCACCTGGGCGTGCACCTGCGCGTGCGGCTGGCCGCTTCGGGAGGCGACCACGCTCACCAGCCGGTTGACCTCGCGACGCAGCTCGGCGGCGGCCCGCCAGCCGGACAGGGCCGGCACCGTCTCGGCGTCGTCGCCCGGATCGGCCGCCGACGCCCGCCGCCGCGCTACCGCGTCGCGCTGGGCCAGCAGCGTCGCGGTCTGCTCAGGGGTGAACAGCCCGGGCATCCCGAGGAAGTCCTCGTCCTCCTCGGTCAGGTCCAGCACCTCGGGCGCGACGACCGCCCGGCCGCCGTGCAGCACGTGCGCGAACTGGGCCTCGGCGTCAAGTGCCTCGTACTCGTTTCCCTCGCCGGCCTCGCGCTCGACCTCCTCCACGTCGAGGATCTGATCGTCCGATGTGGACGGTGGCGGGATGACGTGGTTGCGCTCGTCCTCCAGCTCGGCGGCCAGCGCCAGCAGCGGGCGCACCGCCGGCAGGAACACCGTCGCCGACTCGTGCCGGCCGCGGGCCCGTACCACGCGGCCGACCGCTTGGGCGAAGAACAGCGGCGTGCGGTAGGAGGTCATCCAGGCCAGGCAGGCGGCCCGCGGGATGTCGACGCCCTCGGAGATCATCCTTACGCAGACGGCCATTCGCTGGTCGCCGGTGGCGAACGCCTCGATCTTGGCACTGGCCTTCGGGTCGTCGGACACGATCACCAGCGGGGCCTCGCCGGTGACCCGCTCGACGATCTCGGCGTACGCGCGCGCGTCGTCCTGGTCGCTGGCCAGCACCAACCCCGCTGCGTCGCTCATGCCGGTCTCGCGGAGGTGGCTGATCCGCTCGTCCATGGCCGCGATGACGTGCGGCACCCACTTGCCGTTCGGGTTCAGCGCGGTGCGCCACGCCGTCGCCTCGGTCCGCTTCGTACCGCCCTCGGACAGGCTGGCCGCCACAACCTCGCCGGCGCTGTTGCGCCACCGCGACGTGCCCGTGTAGGCGGCGAACACCACCGGGCGGACGACGCGGTCGCGCAGCGCCTCGCGGTAGCCGTAGGTGTAGTCGGCGTGGCTCTGCCTGCCGCCGTCGGTGTCCGGGTCGTAGCGCACGAACGGGATGAGTTCGTCCGGGCGGGTCCGGAACGGCGTCCCGGTCAGGCACACCCGCCGCACGGCGTCGGCGAACGCCTCGGCCACCGCGTCGCCCCAGGCCAGGCCGTCGCCGGCGTGGTGTACCTCGTCCAGGATCACGAGCGTCCGCCTGGCCGACGTGCGGGCGGCGTGCAGCCGCGGCTTGGCCGCCACCTGTGCGTAGGTGGTCACGTAGCCCAGGACGTCGGCGCGCACCGGGCCGACCGAGTTGGGCAGGTTGGGGTCCAGCGCCAGCCCGATGAGGGCGGCCGCCTCGGCCCACTGGGTGCGCAGGTGGTCGGTCGGGCAGACGACGATCAGCCGGTCGACCGAGCGCCGCTCGAGCAACCCGGCAGCCAGGGTCAGCGCGAAGGTGGTCTTGCCGGCGCCGGGAGTGGCGGTGACGAGAAAGTCGCGGCGGACCTCCTGCTCGTAGGCGGCCAGAGCCTCGCGCTGCCACGTCCGCAGAGCCCACCAGGTCCGCGGCATCTGTGCTTCCGTCACGTGCTCCAGTCCCCTGCCCCTCTGCGCGCCACGATGCCCCGCAGCGAGCAGGCGCGGGGCATCGACGGGCCTGATCGTAATGCCTGGTCAGGCCCCGGCCTGGTCCTCCGTCCACCTCGGGCGTGGCGCTGCCCAGTGCCGCCGGATGGCCAGCACCCACAGCCCGAAGACCGCCGTCGCGGTGCCCACCTGCCACGCCGCGCCCGGCCTGTCCACGCCGTCGCCGATGCACACCAGCACCGCCCCGACGCCCGAGGCCAGCGCGTAGATCTCGCGGCGCAACACCAGCGGGATCTCGCGCAGCAGCGCGTCGCGCACGACGCCGCCGATGCCGCTCAGCACGCCGACCGCGCACGCGCCGGCCGCCGGCAGCCCGGCCTGCAGGGCCTTGTACGTGCCGGTCACGGTGAACAGGGCCAGCCCGGCGGCATCGGCCAGCAACATCAGCCGACGCAACCGCGTCACCTGCGGATGCCAGAAGAACACGACGATCCCGGCCGCCGCCGGAACGGCCAGGTAGGGCCAGTGCCGCAGCGACGCCGGCGGGGTCACGCCGAGCAGGGTGTCGCGCACGATGCCGCCGCCGATGGCGGTGACCATCGCCACGACGCTCACCCCGAACACATCCAAGCGCCCCCGCACCGCGGCCAGCCCACCCGAGAGCGCGAACACGAAGATGCCCGCGAGGTCGAGGGCCACCGAAGCGGCCGGCTGCTACACGCTGGCAGGCTAGTTGCGCGACCGGCCGAACGGGGAAATGCGGACACACCCGAGCCGGGGTGCACGTTAAGTGAGCGGCATCGGCACACTCTTCACTCGTGACCGTCGGCAGCCGCGTGCTCTGGCTCGTCCGACGCACCCTGTCCAAGGCCTGGCAGGACCGAGTTCTGGGGTTGTCGGCCGAGGCGGCGTTCTGGCAATTGCTCAGCCTGCCGTCGCTGGCGCTGGCCGGCGTGGCCATCCTCGGCTACGTGTCCCGGTGGTTCGGCCCGAACACCGTCAACCGCACCGAGAACCAGCTCAACTCGACGTTCAGCCGCGCGTTCAGCCCGGACGTGGTCAATCAGATCGTCGCCCCGACCCTGCACGAAGTGCTGCACGGCCATCGCATCGACGTGATCAGTATCGGCTTCATCCTGGCGCTGTGGGCCGGCTCGTCCGCGACGGCCACGTTCGTCAATACGATCACGATCGCCTACGGCATGCGCGACCAGCGCGGCGCAGTGCACAGCCGGTTGCTGGCCCTGTTCCTGTTCCTCATCGCGATCCTGCTCGGCGTCATCGTGCTGCCGCTGCTCGTGCTCGGCCCGACTCTGCTGCCCCGCATGTTCCCCAAGGGGGTACGGGGCACGGCCGACACGGTCATCCACGCCTCGTACTACCCGGTCGTCATCGTGCTGCTGCTGCTGGGGCTGATCAGCCTGTACCACCTCGCCCCGCCACGCCGGCTGCCCTGGCACCGCGGCGCCCCCGGAGCGCTGCTGGCCATGGCGGTCTTCCTGGGCGGATCGACCGGGCTGCGCAGCTACATCAGCTTCATCCTCGACCACAACCACGCGTACGGGACGCTGGCCGCGCCCATCGCGGCGCTGCTGTTCTTCTACGTGCTGGGGCTGGGCGTGCTGCTCGGGGCGGAGTTCAACGCCGCCATCGAGGTGATGTCACCGACGCCGGCGCGGCCGCCGCGGGTGCTCGACCCGCGGGGTTGGCGCAGCCTGGACGAGGTCGATGGCCATCCGTCGGACGAAACCGCGCCGGCCGACCCCGATGATCAGTCGTCGGATCCAGATCGTCAGGCGTCGGATCCAGATCGTCAGGCGTCGGACCCGGACCGTCAGTCGCCGGACCCGCCGGACGGCAAGGACTCGTAGATCTCCTTGCACTGCGGGCACACCGGCGATCCGGGCTTCGGGGCGCGCGTTACGGGGAAGACCTCACCGCACAGCGCCTGCACCATCGTGCCCATGACGGCACTCTCGGCGATCTTGCCCTTGCGCACGTAATGGAAGAGCTCGTCGCCGGTGTCGGCGTCGGATGTGCGCGGCTCTTCGAGGGTCTGCGTCGTGGTCACAGGGTTCGATTCTGCCATCGGATCACCCGTCGATGGTTCGGTCGTCCTCGCCGGGCGGCAGTGCCTTCTGCCGCTGCTCCAACTGCTTCTCCTCCGGCTGGCCGTGGTAGCGACGCCAGCGCCTGGACCTCTTCGGCGGCCGGTCGTTGGCGAGGATCACGGCCGACCACGGCAGGATCGCCCCGCCGACGATCAACACCAGCGCGAGGATCCACGAGACTCGGTAGGTTAGCGCGGCAGCGATCACACACAGGGCGCGCAACGTCATCATGATCGCGTAGCGCTTGCGCCGCCGGTCGTACTCGTCGTCGAGACTTTCCGGCGCGTCCGTGATCAGGACCGGATCGTTGTCACGGGGATGGCGCACCCGTCCATCGTCTCACCGCGTGCGCCGATCCGCTGCCTTTCCGGCAGGATTTGTCGCGTGACCGTCGAACGAGCCGCCACAACCCGACGATGAGGGCACTCGTCCAGCGGGTCGTGCGGGCCGCGGTCCGGGTCGACGGCCGCGTCGTCGGGCAAATCGGCGCCGGCCTGCTCGTGCTCGTCGGCGTCACGCACACCGACACGGGCGACGAAGCGCAGCGCCTTGCCCGCAAGGTGCACGGGCTGCGGATCCTGCGCGACGAGCGCTCGGTGGCCGACACACCCGAGGCCGCCGTGCTCGTTGTCAGCCAGTTCACCCTTTATGCCGAAACCCGCAAGGGCCGGCGTCCGTCCTGGAGCGCCGCCGCGCCTGGACCGGTCGCCGAGCCGCTCGTCGCTGCCTTCGCCGCCGCACTGCGCGAACTCGGCGCAACTGTGCAAACCGGCGAATTCGGAGCGGACATGCAGGTCGAACTGGTGAACGACGGCCCGGTCACGTTGCTGATCGAGAGCTGATCGCCGGCGGCCGGCTCGGCGCCCCGGGATTGCGGGCTCGACCGGTCCGTTCAGGCGCTGTGCGCACCCTGAGAACCGTTTACCGGCCGTGCAACGACGGGAACACCAACGGCGTCTCAGCGTTATTGAAAGTGAACCGATCGGGTCCCACTCCCGAAGTAGTTGGTGGAGGGATCCAGAGGCGACGAGCAACAAGGTTTAGGTGGTCATACTCCGTGGCAACTCCTCGCAGCACACGAACCCGAGCCGCTGGCCGGCAGTCCAGCGAGCCGCGCATCGCGACGCGCGGCCATCGCAGCGCGCGCCGCGGCAAGGTCGCCCCGTCCGCGACCGACGCGGTCGAGACGACTGAGGCCGTAGCCACCACCGCGCCGGCCCAGACCCCGGCTTCGTCCAGCACGTCGGCCGCTGCGGCTGCGCTGGACAATGCTCCCGAGACGACCAACGACGCTGCTCGTCCGGCGGCCGACCTGGACGAGGCCGCCGCATCGGCCGACCTGGTCCGGGTGTACCTGAACGAGATCGGCAAGGTGGCCCTGCTGACCGCGGCCGACGAGGTCGAGCTGGCCAAGCGGATCGAGGCCGGCCTGTACGCCGAGCACCTGCTGGCCGCGTCGAACAGCTTCACCGCCGCGCGCAAGCGCGACCTGCGCGCCCTGGTGCTGGACGGCGAGCGGGCCAAGGATCACCTGCTCCGGGCGAACCTGCGCCTGGTCGTCTCGCTGGCCAAGCGCTACACCGGGCACGGCATGCCATTCCTGGACCTGATCCAGGAGGGCAATCTGGGTCTGATCCGCGCCGTCGAGAAGTTCGACTACACCAAGGGCTTCAAGTTCTCGACGTACGCCACCTGGTGGATCCGGCAGGCGATCAGCCGGGCCATGGCCGACCAGTCGCGCACGATCCGGCTGCCCGTCCACCTGGTCGAGCAGGTGAACAAGCTGCAGCGCATCCGGCGCGAGCTCAACCAGCAACTTGGCCGCGAGGCGACTCACGCCGAACTGGCCAGCGAGCTCGACCTGACCGAAGAGCGGGTGCGTGAGCTGATCGATCTCTCGCGTGACCTGGTCAGCCTCGACCAGACCGTGGGCGCCGACGACGACGCCTCGCTCGGCGACTTCATCGCCGACGACACGGCGCCGGCGGCCGAGGCCGCAGTGGAAGCCGGGCTCATGCGCGGCCAGTTGCAGAACATCCTCGGGACGCTCGAGGCCCGGGAAGCCGCCGTCGTGCGGATGCGCTACGGCCTCGACGACGGCCAGCCCCGGACCCTGGACGAGATCGGCCAGGCGTTCAAGCTCTCCCGCGAGCGCATCCGGCAGATCGAGCGCGAGACGATGGCCAAGCTGCGCCACCCGTCGCGGGCCCAGGCACTACGCGACTATCTGGATTCATAGCGCGCCAGCAGCCGCTGAATATAGAGGCGGGGCCCAGACCGACCGGTCGGTCTGGGCCCCGTCGTGTGCCTGCGCCCAGGGTCGCTCTACTGCTCGTCGCCCGTCGCGACCCGGCGGCTCGGGTCGGTGATCCATTCACTCCAGGATCCGGGATACAGCGCCGCCGTGACGCCGGCGACCTCGAGGCTGAGCACGGTGTGGGCCGCGGTGACGCCGGAGCCGCAATAGGCGCCGACACCCGGAGGCCCGGGGTGGGCACGGGCACCGCCACGGGCGTCGGCCGCGCTGTCGTCGGCGGCGGTGCGGGCGGCCTGGTCGGCGACGCCGAGGGCGGCGAACCGCCGGCGCAGCGAACCCGGGGCGAGGAAGCGGCCGTCGTCGCGGACATTGGCGGTCGTCGGGGCGTTCCGGGCGCCCGGGATGTGGCCGGCGACCGGATCGATCGGCTCGATCTCACCCCGGTAGCGCGGCGCGGCCCGGGCGTCGAGCAACACGCCGTCGTGGGCGAGCTTCGCCGCGGCGTCGGCGTCCAGCACGGGCATCGCGCCGGGCCGGACCGTGACCGTTCCCGGCGACCGGGGCCGAGCCGGGCCCGTCTCGAGCACACCCCCGGCCGCCGCCCAGGCGGCCAACCCACCGTCCAGGACTCGCACCGCCGAAAGGCCGGCCCAGCGCAGCACCCACCAGGCCCGGGCTGCCGCCGTCGAGTCGGCGTCGTCGTAGACGACGACCCGCGCCCCGTCGTCGAGGCCCAGCTCGCGCAGGCGGCGCTGCAGCCGTTCGGGGTCGGGCAGCGGATGCCGCCCACCCCGCCCGGGCGGATCGGCGAAGTCGGCGTCGAGGTCCGTCCAGCACGCCCCGGGCAGGTGGCCGTCGAGGAACTCGGCGTACATGGACGGCCCGCCGAGCCGCCACCGCACGTCGAAGACGACCGTCTCGGCCAGGCGCTCGGCCAGCTCGCGCGGCTCGATCAGGGGCTGCATCCACACCTCCGGGGCCGGCATCCGGCTTGGTCGGTACCGGCCCCGCCTGCGCCGGCACCCCACGACGTCCGCGGTCCGTTCTAACATGACAACAGTCACAGCAACCGGAGATTGGGCCCGTGAGCCACCACAGCGAACTCATCGACACGACCGAGATGTACTTGCGGACCGTGTACGAGCTGGAAGAGGAGGGTGTCGTCCCGCTGCGCGCGCGCATAGCGGAGCGGCTCAGCCAGAGCGGGCCGACCGTGAGCCAGACCGTCGCCCGCATGGAACGCGACGGGTTGCTGCATGTGGCCGACGACCGGCACCTGCAGCTGTCCGAGCAAGGGCGTCGCGAGGCGATCGCCGTGATGCGCAAGCACCGGCTGGCCGAGCGGTTGCTGGCCGACGTGATCGGGCTGGACTGGGAGCACCTGCACATCGAGGCGTGCCGCTGGGAGCACGTGATGAGCGACGCGGTCGAGCGGCGCATCGTGGCGCTGCTCGACAAGCCACTGGTATGCCCGCACGGCAACCCGATCCCCGGGCTGGACGAGCTCGGACTGCCCTTCGCGACGACCGATCCGGGCACTGACGAACTGCTCACGTTGACCACCGCCGCCCAGCACCCGGGCGCGCTTGTGCGCGTCAACCGGATCAGCGAGCAGGTGCAGGCCAACGCCGAGCTGATGGGCCGGTTCAACGCGGCCGGTCTTCGTCCTGGCAAGACCCTGCATGCCGAGGGCACGGCAGCCGGCGTCGAGGTGTGGGACGGCGGTGACCGCACCACTTTCGACCAGTTCGCTGCAGACCACGTGTTCGTCGTGCTGGCCGGGAAGGCCACGGCGCGCCA
Organism: Jatrophihabitantaceae bacterium; assembly: GCA_036558905.1. GTDB lineage: Bacteria > Actinomycetota > Actinomycetes > Mycobacteriales > Jatrophihabitantaceae > DASXRA01. The sequence continues at coordinate 18,536 of DATBER010000017.1, forward strand.
GGTCGCCTGACCGCGAGGGCCCGATCTGTTCCAGCCGCGCCGTGCGGCGTTGATCACCCGGCCGATCGAGTAGTTCCAGTTAGACTTTGCTGACTTCCGCGAGCCGCCGCAGTCTCGCCTGCTGATCGCATCGGTCCGGCTTCGCCCTCCGGCCGATCCCGCGATTCCCCCACGAGATCGGTGAGAGGTAGGCCGGTGGCTCACGACCCGCAGGGATTTCTCAAGCACGAGCGCGTCGACGTGCCCAAGCGCCCGGCCGCCGAGCGGGTACGGGACTGGCAGCCGATCTATCTGCGCCCCCGCGACGAGGTCGTAGCCGAGCAGGCGGCGCGGTGCATGGACTGCGGGGTGGCGTTCTGCCACGCCGGTTGCCCGCTGGGCAACTTGATCCCGGAGTGGAACGAGTTCGTGGCGCGCGACGACTACGTCAGCGCGAGTGAGCGCCTGCACGCGACGAACAACTTCCCCGAGTTCACCGGGTGGATCTGCCCGGCGCCCTGTGAGCCGGCCTGCGTGCTGTCCCTCAACACCGACCCGGTCACGATCAAGCAGGTCGAGATCTCCATCGTCGAGAAGGCGTTCGCGCTGGACCTGCTGCCACCGCAGCCGGCGACCGGCCGAACCGGCAGGGCGGTGGCCGTCGTCGGCTCGGGACCGGCCGGCCTGGCCGCGGCCCAGCAGTTGACCCGGGCCGGCCACAACGTGACCGTGTACGAGCGCGACGACCGGCTGGGCGGCCTGCTGCGCTACGGGATCCCGGACTTCAAGATGCCCAAGGACATCATCGACCGGCGTATCGCGCAGATGGCCGCCGAGGGTACGACGTTCCGGGTCAGCTCGCCGATCGGCCCGGACGACGTCGCCCGCCTGCGCCAGGAGTTCGACGCCGTGGTGCTGGCGGTCGGCGCGCTGCGTCAGCGCGAGCTGACCAACCCGGGACGGCACCTGCGCGGCGTGCACCAGGCGATGGAGTTCCTGCCGCTGGGCAACCGCGTGCACGCCGGTGACGTCGACGAGCCGGCCATCACGGCCGAGGACAAGCACGTGATCATCATCGGCGGCGGCGACACGGCGGCCGACTGCCTGGGCACCGCGAACCGGCAGGGCGCGCGCTCGGTGACGGTGCTCGACCACAACCCGCGGCCCGAGCCGCGAACCAGCCTGGTCAACCCGATCTGGCCGTCGGCGCCGAGCACCCGCGGCGTCTCACCGGCCCACGACGAGGGCGTGCACGAGGCCTGGTCGCGCGAGGTCGTCGAATTCGTGGACGACGGCCACGGCGCGCTGCGGGCGGTGCTGGTCGAGGAGGTCGAGATCGTCCGGGTACGGGGCCTGCGCGAGTTCCGCCCGGTGCCCGGATCGCGTATCGAGCTGCCCGCCGGGCTGGTGCTGCTGGCCGCCGGGTTCGTCGGTACCGACGTGCCCGACCTGCTCGACGCGCTCGAGGTCGAGCAGCACGCGGATCGGGGCACCGCGAGCGTGGACAGCCGGTGGCGGACCACCGCCGAGGGCGTCTACGCCTGCGGGGACGCCACCCGCGGGGCCAGCCTGGTCGTCTGGGCGATCGCCGAGGGACGAGCCTGCGCGGCAGCCGTGGACGAGGCGCTGACCGGAGGATCCGAGCTGCCCCGGCCGGTGCCACCGCACGCCGCCGCGCTGTAGGCGCGGTAGCCGCACCGCTCAGGCCGACGTGGGCATGCGCAGCCGCGGGGTGCGGTGCGGGTCCAGCCCGTGCTGGAGCGCGCCCAGCAGCAGTTCCGCCGCGGTGTAGTCGGGGTCGCTCGCGAGCGCCCGCTCGGCCGCAATGCCGGCGAGGGGACCACGGCCGTCGCGCCAGGAGGCCCAGCCGTACAGGAACAGCGGCGCGGCGTCGTAGGGCGGAGGCAGCCGTCGGGCCAGCTCGCGCCACAGCGCCCGCCCGTCGAGACGGCCCTGATCGACGGCCAGCCACACCGCATCGCGGATCGGCGTCTCGGCCAGCGCGACCGCGAATCGGCACGCCTCGTCGTCGCTCAGCTCACCCTCGGGGAAGAGCGATCTGTCCGCCTCGCGGGCCGCGGCGAAGATGGCCCGCTTGACCGAGCGCCGCCGGCGCCCGTCGTAGCCTCCCACGACGGCCGAGACGGCGAGATTTTCGTGTTCGGCGATCGCCGGTTCGAGCAGCGCCCGCTGCCCCGTGTCGTACGGCTCGAGCTGCGCCACCAGCTCGTCGCGGTCGGCCAGCGCCACGAGGCCGGCGTATGTGGCGGCGGCCCGGGTGGGTGACGTGTCGCCGGGCAGCGGCCGGCCCTCGTCCGGGCAGCAGTCGTCGTCGGTGCACCCGTAGGACCACCACCGCCCGTCGGCGACGAGCACCACTTCGACCAGCTCGATACCGAATCGTTCGGTGCCGGCGCCGAGGTCGTGGACCAGCTCGCCGTGCGGCAGGTCGCGCTTGGCCACCTGGTGCGGCGGATCGGCGTAGACGGCCGCGACCGCCCGGGTGGCCTGGCTGGTGGCCAGCACGCGCAGGGTCTCGGCGAGAACGGTGGGATCGGTCAGATCGTCGAGATCGACGCGGGCCGTGACCGTGATGCGGATGTCGGCCAGGCCGACGACCACCAGGCTGGCGCGCGGATGGAAGCCGAGCAGGTACGGGATCGCCTCGATCAGATCGCCCGGGTTGCGTACTCGCAGCACGCTGGTGGGGTCGGAGACGCTGGTCGTGTCTGTCATGACGACGACTCTGGTCCGGCAAGCCGGTCGGCGGGCGCGCGACGGCTCGGCTGTGGACGGCCGGCCGGGTTGTGGACGGCGAACGCGAAACTTGTCGGGAAGGCGTGCTAGATGGGTGACCCGAGCCGGTGGCTCAGTGCAGCGCGCCGGACCGCCACGCCGCCGCCGCGGCGGCCAGGTCGCGCGCCACGCGGTCGTTGCGCGGGGCGAGATCGGGGCCTGCGGCCAGCCGGCCTTCGCGTCGTCCGACGGCGATGACCCGGAAGAACGCGGCGGCCCGGTCGAGGGCGATCGCGAAGTCGCCGCCGTACGCGCTGCCCAGGATCGAGTCAGCCAGCCGCAGCATCGCCTCACCGTCGGGCGCATGCTCGGCGCCCGCCACCACCGCGTCGGGCGCCGCGTAGGGCTCGCCGTAGCGCCAGAGCCGGGCCACCTCGTCGGGGGTGGACCGGCACCACTGCCGCAGCAGGTACAGGATCCACAGCGCGCCGGGCAGGCTCACCGGGTCGCAGTCGCGCCAGAGCTCGGCCAGCGTATCGATGCCGACCGAGTCGGCCAGGGCCACCAGACGATCGCGCTCGCCCTCGGCCGCGGCGTCGAGAAGCGCCTGCGCGGCGGCACTGGCCACTTCGGAGCGGCTGCGGGGCGATACGCCGCCGGCCGAGTCGATCAGCTCGGTCAGGTCCGCGTAGCGCGCCGGACGATGCGGCCGCCTGGGGGCTTCACTCATCCCAGCCACCTCCTTCCGGCTCGTCCGATCACGACAGTGTCTCTCGGATCCGCCTCGGCAATACCCGGATCCAAGAGACATCCCTAGCCTATGGGCTCACACCGACCACCAGGTACCGTTGAAAGGGACGTCGGCCCGACCCATGGCCCCCGGTCCCACATTTGCCGCCGCGAGCGGCCTTGCGCCGAGAGGCGACCTTGGCGGGCCGACGTCAACCACGAGCCGTTGCTCCCGGCGACGGGATGGGACAGCGCATGGGCAGTGACGGCAACGGCTGGGTGCACTGCGCGCTCGGGCACCGGCACTGGGGCCTGTTCGGCGCGGCCGGCCTGCTCATCCACGACGGGCAGCGCGTCGTCCTGCAGCACCGCGCGCCGTGGACCCACGAGGGCGGCACCTGGGCACTGCCCGGCGGCGCCCGGGACAGCCATGAGGACGTCGTCATCGCCGCATTGCGCGAGGCCCACGAGGAGGCAGCGCTCGAAGCCGACTCCGTGACGCCGCTCGGCTGGTGGCGCGACGATCACGGCGGCTGGTCCTACACCACGATCGTGGCCCAACCGCGTCGTGAGCTGCACCCGCGCGCCGCCAACCCGGAGAGCACCGAGATCCGCTGGTGGCCGGTCGCAGACGTCGACCGGCTGCCCCTGCATCACGGCTTCGCAGCCGCGTGGCCCGCGCTGCGCGAGCCACCGGACCGGCTGGCGCTGATCGTCGACGGGGCGAACGTCGTGGGCTCGCGCCCGGACGGCTGGTGGCACGACCGGCTCGGCGCCGCCCGCCGGCTGCGCGACGAACTCGGCCCCGTCGCCCGCGAGGGCATCATCGCGGCGGCGCTGCCCGGTGACGCCACCGGCCTGGCCGGGCTGTATCCCGAGATCACGCTCGTCGTCGAGGGCGCGGCCCGCCCGCTGGCCGACGAGCCGGTGGCGGGCCAGCACTGGTGGGACGCCGCTTTGGTGGTGCTCGCTGCGCCCCGCGACGGCGACACAGCCGTCATCGAGGCAGCCCGCGACTCGGCCGCAGCCGGCCGCCCAACCGTCGTGGTCAGCGCGGATCGTGGCCTGCGCGCCCGCCTCCACGACGCTGTGCACGGGGTCGGCCCGAGCTGGCTGCCCGACCGATCGACGGCCGAGACCAGCGCCGGCTGAGCCCCGGGCGATCAGCGGCCGAGGCGCCGGGCCCCACCCCCGAACCCGCCCCCGCCGCCGAAACCGCTGTTGCCGCCGAACAGGCCGCCCCGGTTCGGGGTCGTGTTGCCCGACGGCAGCGGCTGCCCGAGGTCGGCGAGCACCACCTGGTCGCCCGCCGAGAGCCCAGACGTGATCTGGGTCAGCTCCAGTCCCGCGGCGCCGACCTCGACCGGCACCGTCGTCGGCTTGCCCTTGCGAAGCGCCGTCACCGTCGCGCGCGCTCCGGTCCGATGCACTGCCGAGGTCGGCACGGTCAGCACATCGCCGACCTCGGCGACCACGATCGACACGCTCGCCCCGCTTCCGTCGTAGAGCTGGGCGCTGGCCGGGTCGAGCAGCACCTTGACCGGGTAGGTGGTGGTCGATCCGGTCGTGCTGTTCAGCACCCCGATCGACGACACCTTGCCGGTCTGCGCCGCGGGGACCCCGTCGACCTTGACGTCGACGTGGTCGCCCACCTTCACCCGGTCGACATCGCTCAGGCTCACGGTGGTGGTGACCTGCTTGGCGCCGGTGCCCACCACGGTGATCGTTGCCGAGGACGACGACGCGCCGACGGCGGATCCCGGCGTGATGCCGACGGCGGCGACCGTGCCGCGGATGGGCGAGGTCAGGGTGGCCTGGTCGAGGTTCTGCTGGGCCACGGCCACCTGAGCGTCGGCGGCGTCGATGGCGGCCTGGTCGGCGGCCAGCTGCTGCGCGGTGACGGGACGTCCGGACGATCCCCGCCCGGACGAGCCGGAACCCGACGAACCGGATCCCGACGAACCGGAACCGCCGCCCGACTTGGGGAACTGACCGGCCGACGAGCCTGAACCCCGCCTGCCGCCCGAGCCGGACGAGCCGCCCGCGCCGAACGAGCCTGAGCCGCCGGCCTTCTTCCCCCCTGATCGCGGTGCGCCGCCCGACCCGGACCCCTTTCCGGGTCCCCCGCCCGAGCCGGACGACGCGCCGGAGCCCGACCCGGAGCCGGAGCCCGAGCCGGACGAGCCAGCCGCCGCCAGGTTCTGCACGGCGACGTTCAGGTCCTGCTCGGCGGCGTCCAGCGTCGTACCGAGCGTCTTGAGATAGCTGTCCGACCCGGAGCCGGACGCGCTGCCGAACTTGGCCACGATGGCCCCGATCGCGGTGGCGCAGGCTGTCGCGTCGACGGAGTCGGCCGGCGTCGCCGGCTGGATCTTGACCGTGTAGGCGTTGCCCGGCGTGAGCCCGGTGAACGAGTACGGGCCCTGCTGGCTGGCCACCTGGGTGTCGCCGTTGAAGAGCGTGACGGTGTCGTCGGCCCCGGCCGTCCCGGCCACGGTGCCGTTCTGGTCGGCGGTAGTCGAGTACGTGATGAGCGGCGGTGTGGCCGCCTTCGTCGGCGCGCAGCCGCCACCTTGCCCGGTCAGCGACCGCAGGTCCGCGCCCAGGTCGGTCAATTCCTGGTCCAGGGCGGCCTGGGCCTGGCTGACCTGCTTCTGCGCGTCCTTTACAGCCTGGCTGAGCTTCGCGGTCGGCGACGAGCCGCTCGAGCGCGATGCCGACCCGGACGGCTGAGCCGCGGGCGCCGCCGACCCCGACGGTGCCGATCCGGACGGTGCCGACCCGGACGGTGCGTCGAGCGGCCGGTCCGCGAACGAGTCGGTCGTGACCGAGCCATCCGAAGCGGAAGACGAGGAAGAGGTGCCCGACGCCTGCGCCTCCTCGTCCGCCGCGAGCGTCTGCTTGGCCTGGGCGAGCTGGGCGTTCGCCGAGTTCAGGCTCTGCTGCAGGCTGCTCGTGTCCAGGCTGGCCAGCTGCGCTCCCCCGACCACCTGGTCGCCCACCTCGACGTCGACCTTGGCCACCGTGCCGGAAACCGGGAACGACACGGTGGACGTGGCGACCGTGGACACCGTGCCGACCGAGTCGACCGTCTGCGTGACCGAGCCGTTCTCGGCGTGGGCCACGCGGAAGGACGGGCCGTCGTCCGTCGTCATGGCGACCCCGACGCCGGTGCCGACCCCGGCGACCACCACGCCGGCCGTCGCCCCGGCGATGACCCGGCGGCGACGCTGCCGGCGCCGTCGGCGCTCGCGGGCGGCGCGGGTACCGTCAGCCATTGCCGTTGCCCGAACCGGGCCGCCGCCCGCCGAACCCGGTGTCGCAACTGCCGTTCACGGCCGGCGTGATCCGAATGTTCGTCGCGGCCACCGCCCCGGTGTCGTCGGTCTTGCCGTTGGCCGCGGCGCATCTGCCGACGGCCAGCGCCTTGGACGTGGCGGTAACGGTCTGGGTGTACTTCGTGCTCGCGTTTACAGTCACGCTGTACGTCGTGGTGGCCTGTGTGCGCGGGTTCGTGCCGGACACGGTGAGCGTCGAGCCGCTGATCGCGGTGACCTTGCCGTCGGCCCGGTCGAAGTTGCCGAACGCGCCGCGCGACCGGGCACCGGACGGGCGAGCCCCGGACGGGAAGCCGGACGGGAACCCGCTCGGGAACGACCGCGGCGTGCCGGTTCCGCGCGGTCCGCCGCCGCCGAACCCGCCCACCACCTGGCACTTGCCGCCCACCGCCGGGCTGAGGAACACCGTCGCGGCGGTGAACGACGTGCTCGGCGCGGCGCTCGGGCCGCCCGACGACGGCGGCCGGGCCGACGCCAGCACGCAGCCGCCCACCTTCACCGCCGACAGGGTGGTCGACGCCGTGTCGCTGAACGCCGTCTTGGCCGTGTACGTCACCGTGACCTGCCCGGCAGTCGGGCTCTGCACCTCGATGCTGCCGGCTGAGACCTCGGCGATGAGGCCGGAGGCGGCCGGGCCGCGGAAGCCGGCACCGCCCGACCGGGACGGCGAGGCCGACGGTGTCGCGGCCGCCGGGCTGGTCGACGGCTTGCCGGACGAGCCACTGCTACACGCACCAAGGACGGCGCCGGCCGCCACGACCCCCAAGCCGATAAGGATCTTCATCGAAATGTGCCTCACTCGCTGCGCAGCGCGTCGATGGGAGCCAGCCGGGCCGCCCGACTGGCGGGGTAAACGCCGAAGACGATGCCGATCGCGACGGCGATGGCGATCGCTCCGAGCACGGCCGTCCACACGACCGATATGGGATTGCCGATGAAATGCGGCAGCACCTCGGCGCCGACGATGCCCAGTACGGCGCCGATCAACCCGCCGGCCAGGCCGAGCACCGACGCCTCGACCAGGAACTGCCGCCGGATCACCGCCGCGGGAGCGCCGAGGGCCTTGCGCAGGCCGATCTCGCGGGTGCGCTCGGTCACCGACACCAGCATGATGTTCATGACCCCTATGCCGCCGACCAACAGCGACAACGCGGCGATGCCGGCCAGCAGGATGGTCAGTGTCTTGCTGACCGAGGTCGCGGTGTCGAGCAGCGATTCCTGCGTGGTGATCGTGAAGTCGGCGTCGGCGGCGTTGGTGATCTCGTGCCGGTTCAGCAGCTGGTCGGTGGCCTCCTGGTAGGCGGCCGACAGCGTGGACGACGAGCGCGCCTCGATGTAGATCGACGACACCGAGTTGCGCGTCGATCCGCCGAACAACCGGCTGGCTCCGGTCGACATCGGCACGATCGCCTGGTCGTCGAGATTGCTGGTCGAGTCCGAGCCGGCCGAGTTCAGCACGCCGATCACGGTGAACGGGATGTTGTTGATCGTGACGCTCTGCCCGATCGGGCTGCGGAACCCGAACAGCTCCTGCGCGGTGTCCGGCGCGAGCACGGTCACCGCCGCGGACTGCGCCTCGTCGGCAGTCGTGATGAACCGTCCCTCGGCGATGTGCCGGGCCCGCACCGACAGCCAGTCGGGCGTCGTCCCGACGACGGTCGTCGTCCAGTTCGTCGAGCCGTTCAGCAGCGACATCGAGCTCTGCTTGATCGGCGCCACCGCCTTGATGTCGGGCGTCGCCACGTCCGACGAAAGCGCAGTCGCGTCGTCGACGGTGAGAGTGGACGACGAGCCGAACCCGCCCCGCACGCCGGTGGTGCTCGTCGAACTGCCGGGCGAGACGATCAGCAGGTTGCTGCCGAGCGCGCTGATCTGTGAGCCGACCTTCTGCTGCGCGCCCACGCCCAGCCCGACGGTGAGCACCACGGCGGCGATGCCGATCAAGATGCCCAGCACGGTCAACCCGGACCGCATCCGGTGCGACCGAATCGCGTCCCATCCGGTGCGCAGCGTCTCCAGCCAGCCCACTATCTGCTCCGCTCTTCGCGCGAGCGCTCATCGCTGTGATGAGCTCCTGCTCGCTGTTCGCGGCCGGTGCCGCAAGCGGCCCTGCGATGCTCACCCATCACACGCCCCCGGAGTCGGACTGGATGAGCCCGTCGCGGATGCGCACCATGCGCCGCGCCCGGGCGGCAACATCGGCCTCGTGCGTGATCAGCACGATCGTGCGGCCCTGGGCGTGCAGCTCGTCGAACAGGTCGAGCGCGTCCTCGCTGGACTTCGAGTCGAGGTTTCCGGTCGGCTCGTCGGCCAGGATCAGCGACGGGTTGCCGACCAGCGCCCGGGCCACGGCCACTCGCTGCTGCTGCCCACCGGACAACTCGCCCGGCCGGTGCTCGATCCGGTCGGCCAGTCCCACCCGGGCCAGTGCCTCGACGGCCCGGCGCTTGCGCTCGTCGCGCCGTACCCCGGCGTACGTCAACGGCAGCTCGACGTTGCGCCAGGCCGTCATCGACGGCAGCAGGTTGAACTGCTGGAACACGAAGCCGACGCGCTGGTTGCGCACGTCGGCCAGCTCTACGTCGATCATGTCGCTGACGTCCTCGCCGGCCAGCAGGTACCGCCCGCTGCTCGGCACGTCCAGGCAGCCGATGATGTGCATCAACGTCGACTTGCCCGACCCGGACGGTCCCATGACCGCGACGTACTCGCCGGCGCCGATGCGCAGCGTCACGCCGCGCAGCGCCTCGACCTCGAGGCTGCCGGTGCGGTACGTCTTGTGGACGTCGTCCAGCTCGATGACCGCCCGGGCCGGCGCCGCGATCCGCGGGATCGGTTCGGTGAGCGCGTCCACGTCAGTTGCCACCGCCCGCGCCCCTGGGAACCTGGGCCGCTCCCCCGCCGCCGAAGCCGCCGCCACCACCCGGGAAGCCGCCGGGGAAGCCACCGCCCGGGAAGTTGCCACCGCCCGGGAAGCGACCGTTGCGGCCGGTCGGCTGCGATCCGCCCGACCCGCCGGTGAGCTGCTGGGGGATGTCGACGACCACCTCGTCGCCCTCGTCGAGCCCGGTCTTGATCTCGGTCAGCCCGCCCGATGCGAGCCCGGTGGTGACCGTCTTGGCGACGCGCGAGCCGTTCTGCATCTCGTACACAACGCTCTTGCCGCCGATCTGGCTGACCGCAAGTGTCGGCACGGTCAGCACGTTGCTGAGTTGCTTGTAGATCAGCGAGACGGTGGCTGTGTCACCCGCGTGCAGGCCGCTCGGGCTCCCCGTCACCTTCACGACGACGGGGTAGCTGGCCGTGCCGGACGAGCTGTCGGCGATCAGCCCGATCGACGAGATGGTGCCGTAGACGGTGCTGCCGGCCGAGCCGGCCGTGCCCCCGCCGGCTCCGGCCCGCCCGCCGCCGGCACCGCCCCCGGTGCTGCCCGTGCTGGGCACGATCGTCGCCTGGTCGCCCTTCGCGACAAGGCCGACGCCGCTCGAGTCGACGGTGGCGTTCACGATCCACGAGTCGGTGCTGATCACCAGGAACTGCGCGCTGGACGAGCCCGAACCCGACCCCGAGCTGCTGCTCGAGGACCCGTTGCCGGCGCCGGTTGCACCGTTCCCGCCGCCCGACCCGGACCCCGACCCAGATCCGCTGCCCGAACCGCTGCCCGAGCCGCCGGCTCCCGACACGTGATCGCCGACCGCGACGTCGACGGTGGCCACGACGCCTTTGATCGGCGAGGTCAGCGTCGCCTCACCGAGGGCGTTCTGGGCCGAGGTCTGCTGGTCGGTTGCTGTGGTCACCGCCGCCTGGTCGGCCGCGATCTGGGTGTCCGTGGCGCCGGCGTCCTGGTCGGAGGTGAGCTTGGCCTGGGCGCTCGCCAGCGCGGCCTTGGCCTGGGCGAGATCGGCCGACAGCTGGGCCGAGTCGACGGTCGCGAGCACCTGGCCGGCCTGCACGGTGTCGCCCTCGGCGACCCGGACGCTGGTCACCTGACCGGACACGGCGAAGCTCAGCTCGTCCTGGTCGGCCGGCTCGATCGTCCCCGTCGACGTCAGAGACTGCTTGATCGTCCCCATGCTGGCCGCCACCAGTCGGTAGGACGTCGCGGAGGACTTGGGGTTGTCGTCGCGGACGAGCAGGTAGCTGCCCCCACCGGCGACGAGAACCACCACGAAGATCCCGGCTATCACGACAGGCCGGCGGACCCACCGCACCAGCCGCGCTTTCATCATTGACCTCCGCGCACACAGTTATGTGGTTTGTCGCTGCGAAACCCTGGAGGCGTCGCCTGGTAACCGGCTGCGAATCGGCTGAGACCCGGATGTGCACGCCGCGCAGTGCATTAGCAGTGTGCCGACCGTGACCGTGAGGGGCCCCCGGCGCGCCGGTTGAACACGGCTGGTCCACGATGAGCGGATGCGCCTGGACCACCTCTCCTACGCGGCCGGCCCGGAGGGGCTCGGCGCGTGCGTGCAGCGGCTGGGCGCCCGCCTCGGGGCCGCGTTCAGCGACGGCGGCCTGCACCCGTCGTTCGGCACCCGCAACTTCGTGCTGCCGCTCAAGAACGGCTGCTACCTCGAGGTGGTCGACGTCCTCGACCATCCGGCCGCCGACCGGGCTCCGTTCGGGCAGGCGGTTCGGGCCCGGCGCGACGCCGGCGGGGGCTGGCTGGGTTGGGCGATCCGCGTCGACGACATCACCGCCATCGAGTCACGGCTGGGCCGGCGGGCCGCGCAGGGCCACCGCCGCCGCCCGGACGGGTTCGACCTGCGCTGGAAGCAGATCGGCATCAAGGACCTGGCCGTCGACCCGCAGCGGCCGTTCTTCGTACAGTGGCAGACCGACGACGAGCACCACCCGTCGGGCGGCGACTCGCACGTCACCCTGACCACGCTGGAGTTCGCCGGCGACGAGTTCACCGTCGACGAGTACCTGGGCGTCTCGTCCACGCAGCCGCTGGACGGCATCGAGGTGATCTGGGAGCCGCCGTCCGAGGATGAGACCGGCGTGGTCGCCGCCGTGTTCGAGACGCCGTCGGGCACGGTCCGCCTCGACTGACCGGCCTACGACGGCGCGGGCTCGGCGATTGGGGTCGGCGCCGCCGTCTCGCGAACGGTCCGCTTGCGGGCCGCGAGCACCGAGCCGATGAGAATGAGCGGGAAGCCGACGGCCATGCCGGCGGTGAACTGCTCGCCGAGCAGGGCCACGCCGAGCAGCACGGCGACGGCCGGGTTGACGTAGGTGATCACCGTCGAGCGGGCCGGCCCGATGTCGGCGATCAGCGCGAAGAACAGGATGAACGCCAGCGCCGTGCAGATCGTGGCCAGGCCGATCACCGACCAGACGACGTTGGCCGGTAGGTGCTTCGGCGGCTCGACGACCGCCGCCGGAAGGTAGCCGACCGCGCAGATGGCCAGCGACAGAACGACTACGCCCATCGCCGGCACGCCGGACAGGTAGCGGCTGAAGATCACCGGGCCGAGCGCGTAGCAGATCACGACGGCGCCCACCTCGACCAGCGGACCGGCGTGCAGCTCGCCGACGTCCAGGCCCAGCAGCGCGACCACGCCACCGATGCCCAGCAGCAGCCCGAGAGCGCGCCACGCGTCGACCGGGTCGTCGGTGCCCTGGATGCGGGCCAGCGCCACCCCGACCAGCGGGACGGCGGCGATCAGCAGCCCGGTCAGCGAGCTGGACAGCTTCGTCTCGGCGTCGGACAACAGCAGCCAGGGCGCGGCCACCTCGAACGCCGAGTACACCAGCAGCGGCCGCCACAGGCGCAGGACGGGACGCAGCGCGTCGCGTCTGATCGCGATCGGCAGGAGCAGCAGCGCGCCCAATGCGGTGCGGGCGAACACGAGCGTGCCGGGCGACACCTCGCGGACCGCCACGCGGATCATCAGGTACGGGACGCCCCAGATCACGCACATCGCGGCGAACAACAGCCAACTCCGCCGGGACATGCCACCTCCGAAATTCCGCTCCGCCACAAACGTACGGTCAACACTGTTCGGTCACGAGCGAATTCCGGACGTCGCACCTCGACAACCGGCCGGGCGGCCGGCCCGGTCCGGCGCCACCGCAGGGCATAGTGGGCGGGTGCACAACATCGCGCTGACCTGGCAGCAAGCGGCCGTCCTGGCCGCTGCGCTGTTCACGGCCGGGCTGGCGATGTCCGCGTCCGGGCGTCCGCGACTGGCGGCGATGGGCCCGTTCGCCCGCGAGTCCGGCTTCATCGCCGCGCTGTACGCCCTGTGGCAGCTGGCCGCGTCCGCCACCGTGATGGGCACCTCGGGGGCCTACGACCGGGCCCGGTGGATCGAGCGGTTCGAGCACGACGTGCGCCTGCCCAGCGAGCTGGACGCCCAGCACCTGATCACGCCGCACCCGCTGCTGACCCAGATCTGCAACCTCTACTACGCGACCATGCACTTCGCCGCGCTCGGCCTGCTGCTGGTGTGGCTGTTCGTGCGGCACCGCGACCGCTACCCGGCCGTACGCACCACGATCGTGTTGCTGACCGGCGCCTGCCTGCTCATCGAGCTCGTCCCGGTGGCGCCACCCCGGCTGCTGCCCGAGCTGGGCTACGTCGACACCGCCGAACAGTACGGCCAGTCGGTGTACACCGCGCTGCAGGCTGTCGGCCCGGATCAGCTGTCGGCCATGCCGTCGGTGCATGTCGGGTGGGCGGTGCTGATCGGAGTGGTCGTGGTGCGCATCAGCTCCAGCCCGTGGCGGTGGCTGGTGCTGCTCCACCCGGCGATCACGATCTTCGTGGTGGCGGCCACCGCCAACCACTTCTGGCTCGACGGCGTCGTCGCGGTCGGGCTGCTGGCCCTGTCGATGGGCGCCCAGTGGGCCGCCCGACGAGCGTTCGCCACCTGGCGCCAGCGACGCGGCGCCGAATCGCCGGTGTTGCCCGAACCCGAGGCGGTCCCGGTCGCCGACTGAGGGCGTCGGTGCTTGTCCCGGCTCGCTTGATCGTTCATCCTGCGGGGATGGACGGCGCCAACCCACTCGGCCACGGCGTCCCGCATCCGGCCACGCCGATGCGGGTGCCGATCGGCGACTACGGCTTCCTCTCCGACGGCGAGACCACGGCCCTGGTCGCCCCCGGCGGCTCGGTGGAGTGGATGTGCCTGCCCCGCATGGACTCCCCCAGCGTCTTCGGCTCGATCCTGGGGCGGCACGCCGGCGCCTTCCGGGTGGCGCCGGCCGACGTGCAGGTGCCGGCGGCGCGCCGCTACCTGCCCGGCACGATGATCCTCGAGACCAGCTGGGGTACCGCCACGGGCTGGATCATCGTGCGCGACCTGCTGCTGCTCGGGCCGTGGCGGCACGAGGACGAGCTCTCGCACACGCACCGGCGCACGCCCACCGACTACGACACCGAGCACATCATGCTGCGCACGATCCGGTGCGTGAACGGCGAGGTGCAAACGGTCGTCGAGTGCGAGCCGGTGTTCGACTACGGGCGTCAGTACGGCACCTGGTCGTACACGGACAAGGTCTATCACCAGGGCCTGGCGACTGCGCCGGGCTGCGAGCCGTCGGTCACGCTCACGACCGACTTGCGGCTGGGCTTCGAGGGTGGCCGGGCCACCGCGCGCACGCTGCTCAAGGAGGGCGACACCCGGTACGTCGCGCTGTCGTGGGGCAGCAAGGAGCCGCCGCTGACCTACGCGGACGCCTACGACCGGCTGGTCTGGACGGCCCACCACTGGCAGCACTGGCTGGGCCGGGGCCAGTTCCCCGACCATCCGTGGCGCAGCTACCTGCAGCGCAGTGCGCTGACCCTCAAGGGCCTGACCTACGCGCCCACCGGGGCGATCGCCGCCGCGGCCACCACCTCACTGCCCGAGACGCTGGGCGGCGCGCGCAACTACGACTACCGGTACAGCTGGATCCGCGACGCGACGTTCGCCCTGTGGGGGCTGTACTCGCTGGGCTTCGACTGGGAGGCGATCGACTTCCTGTCGTTCATCGGCGACGTGGTCGACAGCGACGACGACCTGCAGATCATGTACGGCATTGGCGGCGAGCGGGACCTGCCCGAGACGACGCTGGACCACCTGCCCGGCTACGCCAGCTCGCGGCCGGTCCGCGTCGGCAACGCCGCCTACGCACAGAAGCAGCACGACGTGTGGGGCGCGCTGCTCGACTCCGTCTACCTGCACAGCAAGGCTGCCGATCACCTCGACAACCGGGTGTGGGGCATTCTCGGCAAGCAGGTCGACGCCGCGCTCAAGCACTGGCGCGAACCGGATGCCGGCATCTGGGAGGTACGCGGCGAGCTGCAGCACTTCACCTCGTCGAAGATCATGTGCTGGGTGGCCCTCGACCGGGCGGCCAAGCTCGCCGCCTATATCGGCCAGGACCAGATGGCCACCGAGTGGGAGATGCACGCCGACGAGATCAAGGCCGACATCCTCGAGCACGGCGTTGACGAACGCGGCGTGCTGACCCAGCACTACGGCACGACCGCGCTCGACGCGTCGCTGCTGCTGGCCCCGCTGCTGCGCTTCCTGCCGCCGGACGACCCGCGTATGCGGGCCACCGTGCTGGCCATCGCCGACGAGCTGACCGTCGACGGTCTCGTGCTGCGCTACAAGGTCGACGAGATCGACGACGGGTTCAGCGGCGAGGAGGGCTCGTTCACCATCTGCTCGTTCTGGCTGGTGTCGGCGCTGTGCGAGATCGGCGAGCACCGGCGGGCCCGCGAGCTGTGCGCCAAGCTGCTGTCGTTCGCCGGGCCGCTGGAGCTCTATGCCGAGGAGATCGACACGCACACCGGTCAGCAGCTGGGCAACTTCCCGCAGGCGTTCACCCACCTGGCCCTGATCAACGCGGTGCTGCACGTGATCCACGGCGAACGGCCGGACGAGATCTGGAACGACGCGGCCCACGCGGCCGGCGACTGATCAGCGGTAGACGCGCAGGTCGGCCACGCTCCACCACTGCGGCGCGCTGCTGGTCGACACGACGCGCACGTACCGGAACGCGCCGCGGGGCAACGTGATCGTGGTCAGTTGCCCGCTGCCCGTACCGGTCACCGGCGCCGACCAGGACACCCCGTCGCGGCTGGTCGACAAGGCGTACCCGCGCGGGTAGTCGCCCACGTCCGGGCCGGTGTCGAGGACGAGCTCGCGGGCGGACGTGTTCGAGCCGAGGTCGACCTGCAGCGCCTGGCCGGGCTGCTGCGCCTCGCCGGTGGTCCACCGCGTACTGGCGTCGTCGTCGACCGCGTTGGGGGCGTCCGTCGCGCCGACGGTGGCCGTGGCCGACATCCCGTCGGCGGGCAGCAGTCGCCGCCCATTGTCGAGCGCCTTCGACGGCGGCCACACGAACGTCGCGAGCGCGCCGCCGGGCAACGTGTAGTCGAACGACGCGTCACCCTCGGCGATGGCCAGGCTGCGCGGATCGTCGTTCTCGTTGTGCACGACGAGGGCGGTCGAGCCGTCCGGGTCGCGGAACGCGACGTCCATGATCTGGCCGTTCCAGCCGGTCGTGCCGAACGACGTGCTGGCGATGCGCATCGCGCCCGGACGCACGAACCGGGCCAGGTGGCCCAGCGTGTAGTACTCGGCGTCGCGGGTCACCGTCTGGCCGGGACCGACCGTGATGATGCCGGTGCACGTGTCGCAGCCGTTGTTGTGCGGGCCACCGGACGGATCGAGCGCGAGGTTCCAGTTGACCACGGTCTGGCCCCAGTTGCGGGTCACGCCGAGGACGAGGTTGCGCGCGTGCCACTTGAGCGTGTCGGAGAAGTACTGCGCGGGCGGGTCGGTCGGGCCGTGCGAGCCGGAGCACTCGGTGAACCAGATCTCCTTGTCCGGGAACGCGTCGTGCAGCGCGGTCTGGCGGGACGGGTCACCCGAGTAACAGTGGAACGCGGTGCCGGCCAGCCACTTGCCCGCGCTCGTGCCGAGCAGGTCGAACGGGTAGTTGACCTCCGGGTCCTCGCCCGGCGGCGTCGACGCGATGTCGTTCGGGTGCTCGGACCAGTTGTGGTCGTAGCCGAACAGCTCGGTGTGCAGGCCGGCCTGCCGCAGCGCGGGACCGAGCGCGTCGATCAGCTCGGCCTCCTGCGCGACCGGGAAGTCCATGCCCGGGTAGCCGTTCGGGTTGCGGTTCTGCGGCTCGTTCTGCAGCGTCACCGCGTACACCGGGACGCCCGCCGCCCGGTAGGCCTGGATGAACTTCACGAAGTACAGCGCGTACGCCTGATAGATACGCGGATCGTCGATCAGCCGGCCGCCGATGAGCGAGCCCGTCGTCTTCATCCACGCCGGCGGGCTCCACGGTGTGGCGATGATCTTCAGCTGCGGGTTGAACGCCAGCGCCTGGCGCAGCAGCGGCAGGATCTGCGCCCGGTCGTGGTCGACCGAGAAATGCTGCATGCCGTAGTCGGTCGCGCCGGGCGGCAGGTCGTCGTAGGTGTAGAACGGCCCGTCGACGAAGTCGGACGCGCCCATCGGCTGGCGCAGCACGGACAGCGCGTCCGTACCGAACAGGTCGCGCATCGCGGCCGTGCGGTTGGCCGGATCGAGCTGGTACATGACGTGCGCGGACGAGTCGGTGATCGCCGCGCCGAAGCCGTCCATGCGCTGATAGGTCCGGCTCGGGTCGACGGTGACCGTGACGTTCGCCGAACCGCCGGAGTGGAACGCGACTGTGCCCGCGTCGTTCATGCGCTGGCTGCCGTCGGGTGTCGTGATCCACACGTGCGCCGACGGCAGCGCGCCCGGCGCCGCGCTCGCCGTGCCGGTCACCAGGCCGGCGCCCAGTGCCGCCGCGCCGGCGAGAGCCAACCACTTGCGCATTCCGCACCTCCTGCGCTCAAAGCCCCCTCACACCGTTCCTACCCTCATCATCTAGTGGTCGACCAGACCGAGGAGGAGAAGTGGACACACCCGACGTCGACCGGTGGCTGCAGGCCTACGTCGCCGCGTGGCGGAGCTACGACCGGGACCAGATCGAGGCGTTGTTCGCCGAGGACGTCACGTACCGATACCACCCGTACGACGAGCCGCTGCGGGGCCGCGCCGCAGTGGTCGCGTCCTGGCTCGGCGAGGACGGCGCGGCCGGCGCCTCCATCCGCGACCAGCCCGGGACCTACGACGCCGGCTACCGAGCCGTGGCCGTCGACGGGCCGGTCGCGGTGGCGACCGGCAGCTCCCGGTACCGCGCCGAGCCCGGTGGGCCCATCGAGAAGACCTACGACAACTGCTTCGTGATCCGCTTCGACCAGGACGGCCGGTGCACGGACTTCACCGAGTGGTACATGAAGCGGCCCTAGCCCGGCAGCGCGAACCGCTCTGGCGGGCGGGTGCCGTCCAGGGCCAGGTCGGCGAGCAGCCGACCGATCACCGGCGCGAACTTGAAACCGTGCCCGGAGAAGCCGGCGGCCAGGACGAGGTTGCCCACAGCGTCGACCACGAAGTCCTCGTCGTCGGTGGACGTGTAGGTGCAGCTGATCGGTGTCCAGTTCTCGACGTCGACGCCGGGCACCCACTCCGCCACGTAGTCGAGCAGCGTCTTCAGCCGCGTCGCCTCCGGGGTGAAGTCGCGCCGGTCCGGGTCGCACTCCGGCCCGGCGTGGTGGAAGCCGACCTTGATGCCCTCGCCCGGCGTGCGCATTCCGTAGACGAACCGGAACGGCTCCGTGCCGGCGTCTCGACGGTGAATGAAGCCCGGCCACTCCCCGTCCACCCGTGCCTCGAAGTGCAGCGGCTGCTCCTGAGTGACCCGCAGCGGCGGCAATGACACGTGCTCGCCCAGCAGTCGCTGCGTCCACGCGCCGGCCGTCACCACGACCCGCTGGGCCCGGTAGGTGTCGTCGCCGACCGTGACCGCGTCGGGCTCGATGCGCGTGACCGGAGCCCGGTGGCGGACCTCGGCGCCGTGCCCGGCGGCCAGTTGTTGCAGGGCGCTCACTGCAGCGTCGGCGTCCAGGCGGCCGCTCTGCGGATGCAGCAGCACCCGCTCGGCGAAGCGCAGACCGGGCCAGCGGCGGGCCGCCTCGTCCGGCTCGAGCCACTCCCCGACCACGCCCTGGGATTCGAGCGCGGCCGCGATCAGCCGCAGGGTGGGCAGGTCGCCGTGGTCGACGCCGCCGGTGATCGCGAGCAGCGAGGTGCCACTGGCCGATTCGATCTCGCGCCACAACGGCAACGACCGGACGACCAGTTCGACGTAGAACGATTCGGGGTAGGCGTACCGGAACATGCGCGATGCCCCGTGTGACGCCCCGCGGACGTGGCCCGGCTCGAAGCGTTCGAGCAGCACCGTGGCGGCGCCCCGCTTGGCCAGCTCCCAGGCGGCCGCCGACCCCATGACTCCCCCACCGACGACGACCACGTCGGCCTCGATGACGCCCATCGTCTTGTCCTACCAGAATGGGCCTGCCGGAACACCCGTCCGTTCGAGATCATTGGACTGATCATGAGAGCTGTCATCTACCGCGAGAACGGCCCGTCGAACGTCCTGCAGCTGGTCGATCGCCCGATGCCCGAGCCCGGGCCGGGCGAGGTGCGCGTGAAGATGCACCTGTCCGCGGTGAACCCCACCGACTGGAAGGGCCGGGCCGGCCGGCCGGTCGCCTTCGGCGAGCAGGTACCCAACGAGGACGGCTCGGGGGTGGTCGACGCGGTCGGATCCGGCGTCGATCCGGCCCGCGTCGGTGAGCGGGTCTGGGTGTGGCTGGCCGCCCACCAGCGCCCGGAAGGCACCGCCCAGGAGTACCTGCTGATCCCGGCCGAGCGGGCCGTAGCCCTGCCCGACGGCGCCTCGTTCGAGCTCGGCGCCGACATCGGAGTGCCGTTCCTCACCGCCCACCGCACCCTGACCGTGCGCGAGGGCGGCCCGACGCAGCTGGCCCCCGGTGCCCTGGACGGGCGGACCGTGCTTGTCGCAGGCGGGGCGGGCGCGGTGGGCAATGCCGCCATCCAGCTCGCCCGCTGGGCCGGCGCCACCGTGCTCACCACGGTGAGCAGCGCGGAGAAGGCGGCGCTGGCCACTGCGGCCGGCGCCCAGCACGTGATCAACTACCGCACGCACGACATCGTGGCCGAGGTGCGCCGGGTCGCGCCCGACGGCGCCGACATCGTCGTCGAGGTGTCGACCACCAACGCTGGTCTCGACGTCGACCTGCTGGCCGCCAACGGCGTCGTCGCCATGTACGCAGGTACCGCGGGCGATGAGGTCGCCGTGCCGCTGCGGCCGGCCATGGCGATCAACGCCCGCTGGCAGTACGTGCTGCTCTACACGATCCCGGACGCGGCCAAGTCCGCTGCAGTGGCCGGCGTGACCGACGCGGCGGCGGCCGGCGCGATCGACGTGGGCGATTCGGTCGGGCTGCCGCTGCACCGCTTCCCGCTCGAGCAGACGGCCGCCGCGCACGACGCGGTCGAGGGCGGCGCGGTGGGCAAGGTGCTGATCGAGATCGGCTGATCGGCTGATCGGCGGTCGGCTCAGTGCAGCGAGTGCTGCAGCACCAGGATGCCGACACCGGTGAACAGCAGCATCAGGAGCGCGACGGAGATCATCACGACGACGTCGAGGAACCGGTCGGCGTCGCGGGCCGGCATCTTGCGGACGGTGGCTCGGGCCGCGGTTCGGCTCGCGGCGCCGACGTTCCAACGTCTCGAAGCGCCGCGCGTTCGGCGTAACGCGAACGTGCCGGCCACCAATCGTGTCTACCTTGGGTAACAGTTCGGTAACCACAGTCCGCTGGCGATCGCAACCGGACTGTGACCCTGGCGTCAAGAAACAGCCGGCATTCGTCATCAGGCGGACACGTACCGGCCCCGATCTCGTTCGATCCGGGGCGGCCCCGAGGGGACATCAGCGCTCAGCGATACAGCGCGTGATCGGCGAAGAACCGCCAGATGATCGTCCTTGCCGAGATCGTCTGGGTGATGACGCCCGGTCCGCTCTCGGCCGGTGCGCCAGGCCAGGCGTGGTTGGCGCAGGTGATCGGATGCCGGGCTATTGTCGCGGCGCTCGCTCGGCGGACCAGGCCGATCGCGCCCCGGGCCGACCGGCCGGGGACAGGCAACTGCCCCGGTCCCGCCATTGGGACCGGGGCAGTCGAGCTGTCGCGTCAACCGTCGAGCGGTCGGCACCTAACCGTCAGCTGCAGCCGCTGGTGCTGCCGCAGCCCTCGCAGACGAAGCAGCTGCCGGCCGGGCGCATCTTCGTGCCGCAGTTCATGCACAGCGGCGCGTCGGCCGAGGAACCGGTGAGCGACTCGAGCAGTTCGGTCGAGCTGTGCACCGCTGCCGGGGCGTCATGCGCCGTATCGGCCACTACCGGATCCGCGTCGGTGACCCGCGGCTTGGCCACCGGAACCGACTGGGCCATCCCCTCGAGATCCTCGTCGGCCTGCTCCTCGGCGGGCGTGTACGACCCGGTCTGCAGCTGCCGAGTTCGCTCGTCCGCGGTGTAGATGCCCAGCGCCGAGCGCGTCTCGAAGGGCAGGTAGTCCAGGGCCAGCTTGCGGAAGATGTAGTCGAGCACTGACTGGGCCATGCGAATGTCCGGGTCGTCGGTCAGGCCGGCCGGCTCGAAGCGCATGTTGGTGAACTTCTGCACATACGTCTCGAGCGGCACGCCGTACTGCAGCGCGATGGAGATCGCGATCGAGAACGCGTCCATCACGCCGGCCAGCGTCGAGCCCTGCTTGCCCAGCTTGAGGAAGACCTCGCCGAGACCGTCGTCCGGGTAGGAGCCGGCGGTCATGTATCCCTCGGCGCCGCCCACCGTGAACGAGGTGGTCTGCGACGGGCGCGACTTGGGCAGCCGCTTGCGGGTGGGCCGGTACTCGACGACCTTCTCGGGCTCGGCGTTGGAGGCTCGGCCCTTGTCGCCCTTGCCGGCCGACAGCGGCTGGCCGACCTTGCAGTTGTCGCGATAAACGGCCAGCGCCTTGATGCCGAGCTTCCAGCCCTGGAAGTAGATGTCCTCGATGTCCTCGACGGTCGCCGACTCGGGCATGTTCACCGTCTTGCTGATCGCCCCGGACAGGAACGGCTGGGCCGCCGCCATCATGCGCACGTGCCCCATCGGCTTGATGGCCCGCTCGCCCATCGCGCAGTCGAACACCTCGTAGTGCTCGGGGCGCAGACCCGGCGCGTCGACGACGTGGCCGTGGTCGGCGATGAACTCGACGATCGCCTCGACCTGCTCGTCCTGATAACCGAGCACCCGCAGCGCGCGCGGCACGGTCTGGTTGACGATCTGCATCGACCCGCCGCCGACCAGCTTCTTGAACTTGACCAGGGCCAGGTCGGGCTCGACGCCGGTGGTGTCGCAGTCCATCATCAGCCCGATCGTGCCGGTCGGCGCGAGCACCGACGCCTGCGCGTTGCGCCAGCCGTTCTGCTCGCCCAGCTTGTTGCCGCGCGCCCACTCGTCGGCGGCCACCTTGAACAGCTTCCGATCGTTGTCGTGCATCGGCCGGGCGGCGTCGTTGGCGGCCGCGTGCTTGCGCATGACCCGCGCGTGCGCCGCGGCGTTGCGGGCGAAGCCGTCGTACGGGCCGATGATGCCGGCCAGCTCGGCCGAACGACGGTAGGACACCGCCGTCATCAGCGAGGTGACCGCCCCGGCCAGCGCCCGGCCGCCGTCCGAGTCGTAGGCCAGCCCTGACGCCATGAGCAGCGCGCCCAGGTTGGCATAGCCGATGCCGAGCTGCCGGTAGGCCCGGGTGTTGACGCCGATGGCCTCGGTCGGGAAGTCGGCGAAGCAGATCGAGATGTCCATCGCCGTGATGATCAGCTCGACGGCCTTCACGAACCGCTTCGCGTCGAAGACGTTGTCGGTGCCGAGGAACTTGAGCAGGTTCAACGAGGCCAGGTTGCAGGAAGTGTTGTCCAGGCTCATGTACTCCGAGCACGGGTTGGACGCGGTGATGCGTCCGGTCTCGGGGTTGGTGTGCCAGTCGTTGATCGTGTCGTCGTACTGGATGCCCGGGTCGGCGCACTCCCAGGCCGCCTGCGCCACCTTGCGGAACAGGCCCTTGGCGTCGACGGTCTCGACGACCTCGCCGTTCGTGCGGGCCCGCAGCCCGAACTCCCGGCCCTCCTCGACGGACCGCATGAACTCGTCGGACACGCGCACCGAGTTGTTGGCGTTCTGGTACTGCACGCTGGTGATGTCGTGACCGCCCAGGTCCATGTCGAAGCCGGCGTCGCGCAGTACGCGGATCTTGTCTTCCTCGCGCGCCTTGGTCTCGATGAACTCCTCGACGTCCGGGTGGTCGATGTCGAGCACGACCATCTTGGCCGCGCGGCGCGTGGCCCCGCCCGACTTGATCGTGCCGGCCGACGCGTCGGCGCCGCGCATGAAGCTGACCGGGCCGGAGGCGGTGCCGCCCGAGGTCAGCAGCTCCTTCGACGAGCGGATCCGGGACAGGTTGAGGCCGGCACCCGAACCGCCCTTGAAGATCAGGCCCTCTTCCCGATACCAGTTCAGGATCGAGTCCATCGTGTCGTCGACGGCGAGGATGAAGCAGGCGCTGACCTGCTGCGGCGAAGTCGTGCCGACGTTGAACCAGACCGGCGAGTTGAAGCTGAACACCTGGTGCAGCAGCATCCAGGTCAGCTCATGCTCGAACACTTCGGCGTCGCCGGCCGAGCGGAAATACCCGAGCTGCTCACCCGTGACGCGGTACTTCTTCACCACCCGGTCGATGAGCTGGCGCAGCGACCACTCGCGCACGTCGGTGCCGACCGCGCCGCGGAAGTACTTCGTGGTGACGATGTTGGCGGCGTTGACCGACCAGAAGTCCGGGAACTCGACGCCCCGCTGCTCGAAGTTGATCGACCCGTCGCGCCAGTTCGTCATGACGACGTCACGGCGCTCCCAGGTCACCTCGTCGTAGGGGTGCACGCCGGGCGTGGTGTACACGCGCTCGATGGCGAGAGCGTTCTTCGCAAACACCGGGCCGTCGTCGGCGGTACCCCGGCCGCCCCGCTTCGACTCGGCCGAGCCCTTCTTCTGGACTGCCTCGGTCATTCGCCTCTCCCTCTGATGGGTACTCATGCCTCGGTTGTGCTGATGTCTGGGTCGATCCCCGTTACGGCTTGTCGGGTCGGTCGGCGGCTCGGTGGGCGACGCGCAGCTCGGAGATCGCCTTCTCGAAGTCGTCGATCGAGCTGAACGCCTGGTAGACGCTGGCGAAACGCAGGTAGGCCACCTCGTCGAGTTGGCGCAGCGGGCCGAGGATGGCCAGGCCGACCTCGTCGCTGGGCACCTCGGCCACGCCGGTGGCGCGGATCGCTTCCTCCACCGTCTGGGCCAGCTGGGCCAGTGCGTCCTCGTCGACCGGCCGCCCCTGGCACGCGCGGCGGACTCCGTTGACCACCTTCTGCCGGCTGAACGGCTCGGTCACCCCGCTGCGCTTGATGACGGCGAGCGTGGCCTCCTCGACGGTCGTGAACCGCCGACCGCACTCCTGGCAGCTACGTCGCCGACGGATGACCTGCCCCTCGTCCTGCTCGCGTGAGTCGACCACTCGCGAGTCCGGATGACGGCAGTACGGACACCGCATCGTGTCGCCTCCTCACTGGCGCTGACGCCGCCCGGTGCTCCCCCGCCAAACCCTCGTCACCCGCGGCTTCTGTGGATGAGGCTGCTGACAACGTGGGGACGAACTGTGGACCATCAACCCCAACCTGTGGACCATGAACCCCAAGTTGTGGATGACTTACACCATTGTAACTACTAGATGTAGGGGTTGAACGCTAGAACGCCGACGCGATCTGCGCAAGGCGAAACGCGGCGCGTCGCGACCGTCCCGGAGCCCGAAGCGCATCCGCCGGCGCTGGCCCGGGCGAACCAGCGACCGACGGCGGAGCCGGCCAGCGAGCGGATCAGCGGATGCGCAACACCTGGCCCGGCCGCAGATCAGGGCCGGACAGGTGGTTGATCCGCTGGAGGTCGGCGACGACCGTGCGCGGGTCGCGCTGGGGTGCGATCCGGGAGGCGATCGACCACAGCGTGTCGCCGTCCTGGACGGTGACGGCAGCGGCCGCGGACCCCGTGGCGTGCGGCGTCGGCGCGGACGCGTGGGCCAGCCCCAGCAACCCGGCGGTAAGCGCCGCGGCGACCAGGCCCAGGACGACGTAGCCGCGCCGGGTCAGCCGCAGCGGGGCGGCGGTGCGGACCGTCTCGCCGACCGGGGCGGCGGGCCGGACCGGGTAGGTCCGCACCGTCTGCTCAGCGGCCTGACGCAACGAGCTGTCCGCGAGGCGCTCGGCCCCGGGCACCGGATCGGGCCGGCGTGGCCGGAACGGCAACACCGTCGCGGTACGCGGACGAGCCTGCACCGGGATGTAGACCTCGGGCGGGAACTCGGTGGCTGCGGACATCTGAAACTCCTCGGAAACGCCGGGTCGGCGGTACCCTTGTCTCGAACGGTCGTTCGATCGAACGCCTGTACGAAGATGTACCACCACCCTCCGACAGAATCCAGATTCGCCCGGCGTGTTGTTCGAACAGATGTTTGAGATCGCCTCAAGATCGGGCTAGCGTCCAGGCCATTCGGACGCATTGGCCAACCCAGGGAGCTGAACCAGTGCCGCGACAGACGCAATCCACATCCGCCAAGTCGGCCGCCGCCAAGCGCGGCGCTCCCCGGGGTAGCCGGACGGCGCCGCTCGCCACGCCGGGCAGCGCCAAGGTCACCGAACTGTCCGACCGAGATCGCAACGACGGCCTGACCACCCGGCAGCGCGTCATCCTCGACGTCATCCGCGAGTCGGTGAACCGGCGCGGCTACCCGCCGAGTATCCGCGAGATCTGCGAGGCGGCAGGACTGGCGTCCACGTCGAGCGTGGCCCACCAGCTGCACGTGCTCGAGCGCAAGGGCTACCTGCGGCGCGACCCGAACCGCCCCCGCGCGGTCGACGTCCGCTCGTCGGGCAAGACCAAGCGTTCCCGGCGTGGCGACGACTCGTCGGCCGAGGCCGCCGGCGCGGCCGGACCGGTGTTCGTCCCGGTGGTCGGCCGGATCGCGGCCGGCGGTCCGATCCTGGCCGAGGAGATGGTCGAGGACGTCTTCCCGCTCCCCCGCGCGCTCGTCACCGAGGGAACGCTGTTCGTGCTGCGTGTCACCGGCGACTCGATGATCGACGCCGCGATCTCCGACGGCGACTGGGTGGTCGTGCAGCAGCAGCCCGACGCCGACAACGGCGACATCGTCGCGGCCATGATCGACGGCGAGGCGACTGTCAAGACGCTGCAGCGCCGCGACGGCCAGATCTGGCTGATGCCGCACAACGCGGCGTACGCGCCCATCGACGGCACCGACGCGACGATCCTCGGCAAGGTGGTCAGCGTCCTGCGGCGGGTGTGACCCGCCGCAGGAAACTGCCTATACGCGCTTGATCTCCAGGTGCGCCGTCTGCACCAGCGTGACGCCGGTGCGCCGCTGCACCATCTTGCCCCGTCCGGGCGGCAGCGGCTCCATCTTGGTCGAGCCCAGGATCGCGCCCTCGTCCTTGCTGCCCGACAGCAGGATGCCCGGCGAGCCCATCTCGCGGACGCGCTGGATCACGCCGTCAAACATGCCGCGGCCAGCGCCGCCGGCCGCCCGGCTGAGGATCACGTGCAGGCCGATGTCGCGGGCCTGAGGCAGGAACTCGGTCAGCGACAGCAGCGGGTTGCCCTGCGATCCCCCGACCAGGTCGTAGTCGTCGATCAGCAGGAACAGCTTGGGTCCCTGCCACTGCGGGACCTCGCTCGACATCGGATCGACCTGGATGCCGGCCAACCGCTCGCGCAGCGCGCTGCCGATGTTGTTGACCATGTCCGGGGCGGCCGCCGAGGTCATCACGTAGCCGATCTGGTGCGGCGTGGTGATCGCGCCGAGCAGGCCACGCCGGTAGTCGAACGTGATGATCTTCGCCTCGGTCGGCGTGTAGCGAGCGGTGATGCCGCGCGCGATCACCCGCAGCAGGTTCGATTTACCCGACTCGACGTCGCCCACAACCATGAAGTGCGGCTCGGCGTCGAAGTCGACATACACCGGCGACAGCGTGTTCTCGTCGATGCCGACCGGCACGGCCGAGCGGGTCATGTCGACCTGCGGCAGGGCGGTGAACGGCAGGTCGGCCGGCAACAGCCGCACCTCGGGCGCCAGCGGGCCGGACCAGGCGTCGGCCATGCGCTTGACCATGATGGCCACGCCGTCGGACAGCGTCTCCGACGACGGGTCGCCGTCGATGCGCGGCAGCGCCGAGAGGAAGTGCAGCTTGTCCGGGCTCAGGCCCCGACCGGGCTTGCCGGCCGGCACGTTGGCCGCGGCCCGCCGGTCGACGTCGGACTCGGTCGGATCGCCCAGCCGCAGCTCCAGCCGGCTGCCGATCAGATCGCGCAGGGCCGGTCGCATCTCCATCCAGCGCTGGATGGACAGCACCACGTGCACGCCGAAGCCCAGCCCGCGCGCGGCGATCTGGGTGATCTCCGTCTCCAGCGCCTCGTAGTCGGAGCGCACCGTGCCCCAACCGTCGACCACCAGGAACACGTCGCCGAAGCCGTCGCGCGGCACCTGGCCCGCGCCGAGCATGCGCCGATAGGAAGCCATCGAGTCGACGCGGTACTGGGTGAACACCGCCTCGCGGTGATCGAGCAGGGTGGAGATCTCGGCGATCGTGCGCCGCAGCCGGTCCGGCTCGAGCCGGGTGGCCACCGACCCGACGTGTGGCATGTCGGCCAGACCGGTCAGCGTGCCGCCGCCGAAGTCCAGGCAGTAGAACTGCACCTGCTCGGGCGTGTGGGTCAGCGACAGGGACGAGATCAGCGTGCGCAGCACGGTGCTCTTGCCGCTCTGCGGACCACCGGCCACGAGGAAGTGCGAGCTGGCCAGGTCGAGCCACATCGGGTCGCGCCGCTGCTCGAACGGCTTGTCGACCAGGCCGATCGGGAACGTCAGCGGCGGCACGTTGTTCCAGTCCATCGGGCGCAGTCCGCGGTCGGTCTCGGTCAGCCGCGGCAGCAGCTCGTCGAGAGTCGACGGGACGTCCAGCGGAGGCAGCCACACCTGCTTCGCGGGCGCGCCGCGGCCTTTGAGCCGGTCGACGATGATCTCCATCAGCGTCTCGCTCGGGCCGCGCTCTTCCGGCTGCGGCTCGGGCGTCGTCACGGTCGACTCGGGGGCGCGCGGCGTCACGTAGGGCAGCCCGTACGGCAGCATCTGGAACTGCGTCGGACCGCCGCCGCCGGCCCCCACCGAGGTGGCCCGCTTGGTGTACGCGCCGGAGACGTAGGCCGCCTTGAAGCGCACCAGCGCCTCGGTGCCCTCTTTGAGGTAGCCGTTGCCGGGCGCGCTGGGCAGCTCGTACGCGTCGGGCACACCGAGCACGACGCGGCTCTCCATCGCCGAGAACGTCCGCAGACCGATCCGGTAGGACAGGTGCGTGTCCAGGCCGCGCAGCTTGCCTTCCTCCAGGCGTTGCGAGGCCAGCAACAGGTGCACGCCCAGCGACCGGCCCAGGCGGCCGATCATCACGAACAGGTCGATGAAATCGGGCTTGGCCGAAAGCATCTCGCTGAACTCGTCGACCACGACGAACAGCGACGGCATCGGCTCCAGCGGCGCGCCCTGCTCGCGGGCCCGCTCGTAGTCCTTCAGGGACGAGTAGTTGCCGGCCTCGCGCAGCAGTTCCTGGCGCCGGTTCATCTCGCCGGCCAGGGCGTCCTTCATCCGATCGACGAGGATCAGCTCGTCGGCCAGGTTGGTGATCACCGCGCTGGTGTGCGGCAGCACGTCGAGGCTGGCGAACGTGGCGCCGCCCTTGAAGTCGACGAGCACGAAGTTGAGCACCTCGGACGAGTGCGTGAGGGCCAGGCCCAGCACCAGCGTGCGCAGTAGCTCGGACTTGCCCGAACCCGTAGCGCCGATGACCAGCCCGTGCGGGCCCATGCCCCCCTGCGCCGACTCTTTGATGTCCAGATCGACGGCCTGGCCGCTGGCGCCCACGCCGATCGGCACGCGCAGCCGGTCGCGCGGCGCCCGCTGCCGCCAGGTGACGGCCGTGTCGATCTGGTAGGCATCGCCGAGGCGCAGCAGGTCGGGCAGGCTCAGGTCGGCGGTGAGCGCGTCGGTCGGCTCGGCCGAGGCAGCCGACACCCGCAATGGCGACATGGCCCGGGCCAGCGTCTCCATCTCGGCGACACTTAGCGTGTCCGGAGTACCCAGCCGGGTGGCCTTCTGCGTGCCGGTGCGGTCCTCGCGAACCATCGAGATCGAGCCGTTGCTCAGCCGCAGCTGCAGGACGCCGGCGTTGTAGTCGGTGCCGAGCACGCCGTCGAGGTCGAGCACGGTGACGCCGTGGACCAGGCCGGTGGCCAGCTGCGACTCGCGCGGCACCTGGCCGCCGTCGAGCACGACGATCACGTGCGGTCCCTCGCTCGCCCCGCCGGCGATGCCGAACCGGGGCCGGCTGGTGAGCGTGTCGCCGAACATCGCCTCGAGGGCCAGCAGGTCGTCGCTGACCAGCCGGGCCTGGCCGACCGCGTCGTAGGTCTCGGCAGCGAGGCCGTGCGGCAACCACTTGAGCCACTCCCACGCGTCGGGGCGGCTCGTGCAGACGGCGACGATCACGTCGTCGGGCGTGTGGAACGTCGTCAACTGGGCCACGATGGCGCGGGCCAGCCCCCGGACGTCGCGGCGCTCGCCGGCGAACGTGATCCGCGCGAACGCGGTGAAGGCGATGGCCACCGGGAGGTCGGCCACCGCCGAGTGAGTACGCACGAAGCGGCGCAGCGACCCGGCCGAGATGGGTTCCAGATCCTCGACCGGCTTCGTCTCCGGCGACACGAGCGTGACCGCCAGACGCTGCGCGCCCCGGGCCACCCGCACCGACAGGAAGTCGCCGTCGATCGGACGGCGCTCCCACAAGCGGGTACCCAGCGCGATGCACCACAGCGAGTGCGGATCAGGGTGATGCCACAGGGCCGAGGCGCGCTGGGCCTCAGCCGCCCGGCGCACCCGGCGGCGCACCTGACCGAGGTAGCGCTGGAAGTCGCGGCGGTCGCCATCCAGGCGCCGGCGCTTCTCGCCCGACGAGCGGCCCATGCTGCCCGTCATCATGCCGAGCATGGACAGCGCCATCATGCCGCTGGCCAGGTAGGTGATCGGCGAGCCGCCGCTGCCGGTAACCAGCAACGCGGTCGATCCGGCCCCGGCGGCCATCGGCAGGTAGGTCAGCGCCTGGCCCATGCCGCCCGTGCTCACCGACTCAGGAAGCTCCGGAGGCGACTCGAGAACGATCTCGCCCTTGGGCTCAGGTGGTGGCTGCCGGCGCAGCGGTCGCCGAAACAGCTCGGTGCTCACCCTCTGACCTCCGATACGGTTGCACTTTCGGTTGGCTATCGTGCCTGACTGGCACAAATGTCAGATCCTGGGCTTGATCGTAGGGCCCCTGTGGTGAAAGCGAGAGTGGCCGGTGGCTACCGCGAGCGTCATGTCCAGCACCTGCCGCCTGACGGTCATTACCCCGAAGTGGCGCGTCGACCTCGCGGTCCCGGTCGACATCCCGGTGTCCGACCTGCTCACCACTCTGGTCCGCAGCATGGGCCCCGACCTGGCCGACGACGGCGCCGCGCAGGGTGGCTGGGTCCTGCAGCAACTGGGCAAGGCACCGCTCGAACCGTCGGCGACGCTCGCCACGGCGCAGGTCCGCGACGGCGAGGTGCTGCGGCTGCTCCCGCGGTCCAGCCAGCTGCCCGAGCTGGCCTTCGACGACGTGCTCGACGCCGTGGCCCAGGGCGTGAACGAGCGCACCCCGCGCTGGCGGCCCGAACACACCGCCCGGGCGTCGGTGCTGTTCGCAGCGGGCGCACTGCTGTTCGCGCTGATCACCGCGCTGCTGACCGGACCCAAGTGGCTGCCGTCGGCGGTCGCCACGGGCGTCACGGCCGCCATGCTGCTGGGCGCCGCCGCGGCGCTCGGCCGCGCGTTCGGTCAGCGTGCCGCCGGGATCACGGCCGGCAGCTTCGCCGTCGCGTACGCCGCAGCCTGCGGGGCCACCGCGCTCGGCGACCATCACTCGCTGTGGGCGTTCGGGGCCACCCAACTGCTGCCGGCCCTGTGCGCCGCCGTGTTCGCCGCGGTCATTGCGCTCATCCTGCTGGGCACCGGCGTCACGATCTTCGTCGCGATCATCGCCGCCGGACTGCTCGGCGCGATCGGCACCGGCGTGTCGAACATCGCCAGCCTCGGCGTGTACGGCTCGGCGGCACTGGTCGCCGCCATCACCCTCGCGTGCTCGCCGATGCTGCCCATGTTCGCGTTCCGCCTGTCCCGGCTGCCGCTGCCCTCCATCCCGGGCAACGCCGAGGACCTGCGCCGCGACGCCGGCACCGTCGACGGACCCAGCGTGCTCGACCAGGCGGTACGCGCCGACCAGTACCTGACCGGGCTCATCTCGGCCACCGGCATCACGCTCGCCGGATCGGCCGCGATGCTCGCCACCGGCGGTATCAGCGACCGAGTGCTGGCCGGCGTGCTCGGCGCCATCTGCCTGCTACGCGCCCGGCTGTTCACCGGACGCGGCCAGCGGTCCGCGATGCTGATCGCCGGCGGAGTGGCCGGCCTGGCCATCCTGGTGACGCGCGCCTTCGCCGTGCACGACACGACCCGGGTGCTCGCGTTCATCGTCCCGGCCGTGGTGCTGGCCGCGCTGTTCCTCGTGTTCGCCGTCGCGCTGCCCGACCGGCGGCTGGCCCCGACCTGGGCCCGGGCGGCCGACCTCATCGAGGCGACGCTCATCCTGTCGGTCATCCCGCTGGCGCTGGGTGTGATCGGCGTCTACGGCGCCGTGCGCAACCTGTCGAGTTAGCGTCAGCGCGAGGTCTGGGCGAGTAGCCGGCCCTCGGCCTGCGACGGGTCCAGCGCCACGTAGCGGACGCTGCCGCGCGACACCAGCGCCACCGCGCCCGGGCCCAGCGAACCCAGCTGCCCTATCGACGACAGGCTCAGCCCCATGATCGAGGCCAGCGCGTTCGCGACGTTCGACGGGACCTGACCGAGCACCAGCACGTCGGCGTGGGCCGTCGCGCCCAGGTCCGACGGTGACATGAGCGCCCGGATGTCCAGCCGGCACTGCCACGGGCCGGCGTCGCCCAGCCCGCCCGTCTCGGCCGGCCGGTCGTCGACCACGAGCACC
Organism: Jatrophihabitantaceae bacterium; assembly: GCA_036558905.1. Classification (GTDB taxonomy): domain Bacteria; phylum Actinomycetota; class Actinomycetes; order Mycobacteriales; family Jatrophihabitantaceae; genus DASXRA01. Next base: position 50,490 of record DATBER010000017.1, read on the forward strand.
GGCGCGTTCGGTGCCCCGGGCGGCGGCAGCCCCGCTCCGGGCGGGGCCACGGCCACGTCGACGCCGTGCCGGACCAGGGGCCCCCACGCCTGCGGTCGCGGGCTCTGCACACGCACGGTCGCCCCGACCGAGGCCGCCCGCATGGCCAGCAGCTGCGCCGGCACCGCGCCGGCCAGCACCGCGATGCGGGTGCCCTGCGGGCGGAAGATGCGCAGCGACACGGGGCGGTCGCGCTGCACGCCGATACGCAGGCCGGACGCCTGAGCCGGGGCGGTGTCGCCCGCCCGGATGAGGACCGGCATCGACCCGAACATCACACCAACCCGTCGCTCAGCCCGAGCGGCGTCGTGGCGCGCAACAGCTCGCCCTGCTCGCCGTCGAGACGCTGCACGGTCAATCCCGCGTCGCCGAGGACCTTGCGCAGCCGGACGCCGAGGTCGCCGCGCTTGCCTTCGACCGGCTCGCTCACCCGCACGAGCAGGTTGGCCTCCGCGCCGCCGCGGTGTCGATCCGGGGTCAGCACCAGGGTGGTGGCCGCGACTCGTCCCGGCAGGTACGGCGCGATCTCGGCCAGCTTGCCCAGCGCGGTTGTGGCCGAACCGCCCACAGCGACGGTGGACGAGTACGTGCCGCCGACCCGGATGCCGCCTCCGGTCTCGACGGTCGCCGCGGCGCCCGCATCAGCGGTGCGAGCGGCCGGGCCGAGGCAGTTGTCCAGGATGCGGTGGGCGGCCGGCTCGTCCAGGGGCTGGACGCGCAGTCGCGTGCTGCCCAGGACCTCCTCGGCCCGCATCGCGCACCGGCGCAGGATCTGGGCGATGGCGGCGTCAGAACCGCCCCGGTCGGCCAGCGCGCCGGCGGCCAGGATCGTGTCGAGCGTCAGCACGCAGTACCGGGTCGCGCCCCGGGGCAGCAGCGGCGTCGGCACCGTCGGCGCCGAGGGCGGCACGACGGCCGGGGTGACGACGTTGAGCAGCCGGACGCTCGCGAGGTTGACGTCCTCGATGGTCAGCAGCGAGGTGAACCCGTCCAACGGCACGGCGACGTCCTCGTTGAATACGCTGTCCTGCCGCAACTCCAGCGGCAGCGCCCAGGTGAGGCCGGCCTGGATGACCGCGACCGGCGTGCTGCCCGATGGGGCAACGTCGAGCACCCGGTACGGCCCGGCCAGCGAGGCCAGACCGGTGAACCGCCGCTGCCCACGCCGACGGGCGGTCAGCCGCACCCGAGAGCTCAGCACCTGGTAGAGCCACCGCCGCTGGGCCGGGATGAGGCCGAGCAGCACGAAGACTGCGCCGATGGCGACACCGATCACCGGCCAGCCGTGCTTGGCGGCCAGCCCGCACACCACGGCGGCGGCGGCGATCTCTACGAGAACCAACTGGACCACGGAGAGCCGGGTGCCCGTCGGTGCGGACACCGCGGCCCGCTGGGCCGGGCCGCCGCGCCGGCGATGTCCGCCTCCGCCGCCTCCGCTCGGGCCGGACGACGACTGGACGGTGGCCTGCGACCAGCCGTTGGACGACGATCGTCCGCCTCCGGGCCCCTGCCGGACGTCGGTCACTGATCCTCCTTGCGCGACATGGCATGAGATCCTGTCGAATGTCGGCACGCATCATCGCAGGTCATGACAATCTCGCCTGCGCCGTATCCTGTCCGGCGGTCGCAATCCGATCAAGCGACCCCCGCATCCGGAAGGGGAACCCGTGCAGTCACGCCGCGATCAACTACAGGCGTACAAGTTCCTCACGCGGCGGGCGCTCGCCGCGCTCGTCGCCGGCGAGCCGGACGTACCCGAGGCGCCGATGCGGCGAATCTCGCTGACCACGGCCACGGGCGTCATGGTGGCGGTGCTCGTCGTCGCCGGGTTCGCGGTCTTCGGGCTCATCCGGCCCGGCAACAACACCAAGATCGAGTCCGGCACCGTGTACATCGAACGCGAGACCGGAACCAGCTTCGTCCTGCTGAGCGACGGTGATCTGCATCCCGCGCTGAACTTCACCTCGGCCGCACTCGCAGTGGGCCAAAAGGGCAAGGTTTCGGTCAAGACCGTGTCGTCGGGTGCGTTGGCGCACAAGCCGCACGGCGCGGCCGTCGGCATCGCGGGCGCACCCCAGTCGGTCCCCCGCTCGACCAGCCACATAGTGAGCACGCCGTGGACGGTCTGCTCGCAGGCGCACACGCAGGGAGCCAGCGGCGACCGCGCCGTGGTCACCGTCTCCATCGGCAGCGAGGCCGGCTCGACCCGGCTGCCCGCCGACTACGGGGTCGTGGCGTCCACGCCGTCGAACCGGTCACTGCCCTATCTGCTCTGGCACGGGCAGCGCCTGTCCATCAAGTCCCAGGACGTCGCGACGGCGCTCGGCCTGCAGGCCGGCAACCCGCTGATCGTCGGCTCCAGCCTGCTCAACGCGCTGCCCCAGGGGCCGCCCCTGGCCACGCCGACCGTCGCCGACGCCGGCCAGGCCGGTCCGAGCGTCGGGGGCACGCCGACGCTCGTGGGCCAGCTGGTCCAGGCCACCGACGACGGCACCTTCCGCGCGGCGCTGCGCGATGGCCTCACCGACAAGCTGACGCCGGTCGAGGTGGATCTGCTGCGCACGCTGCAGATCGGCGGCCAGCCGCGTGATCCGGTCCGGACCAACCTGACCAACGTGCTGCGCGCGCCGGTGTCGAGCAACCCCGACGACCTGCTGCGCCAGTTCAAGGGCCTGCCGTCCGTCGTGCCGACCATCCCCGACGCGCCCACCCAGGCCGGCGGCGTCTGCGCGATCTACACCTCCAACGGGTCGACGGCCCTTTCCGTACCGCAGGGTACGGCGCCGGCCGACTCCGGCACGGTCAGCGAGTCCGAGCAGTCCGCGCGCGGCGTCGCCGACAAGGTCGATGTGCCGGCCTCGAAGGCGGCGATCGCTGTCGCGAACAACGGTGCCGCCGCGCGCTATCTCATCGTCGCGCCCGGCAAGAAGTACCCCGCCTCCGACAAGGCGATGGAGAGCCTCGGCTACAGCTCGGTGACGCCGGCCGCGGTGCCCGCGCAGTTGCTCCTACTCATCCCGACCGGGCCCGCTCTGGACCCCGGCGCAGCTACCCAAATTGCGGCCGGATCTTGACAAGAGCTGTACGTGGCGCAACTACTCGCGCGAACTCTGTCTGATCTGTACGTTATTCAACGCACATGCGTCCCGTGGGGGGGCGCTCTATCCCGAAAGGTTGAGGGGAGCATCGTGAGCGGTTTCCGCACAAGCCAAGAGGCCATGCAGGCCGGCGCAAACGCGGTCGAGCAGGCCCAGCAGTCCATCCAGGGGCACATCGGCACCCTGCGTGGCGAGGTCGAGCAGATGATGAGTGGCTGGCGGGGCGAGGCGGCCAGCGCGTTCGGCAACGTGCACAACTCGTTCGAGGAGAACGCCACCAAGATCAACCAGGCGCTCGCGCGGATCCACGAGGCGCTCGTGTCCACGCACTCCACGTACGGCTCGCAGGAGTCGGACCAGAGCCAGACCTTCACTTCGATGAACAGCCAGATCAACGGCTGAGCATCCGCAGACTCGACTTAAGGGAAAGGCATTTTCACAATGGGTGAGATTCACGTCCAGTTTGAGAGCCTGCTCCAGGGCCAAGCTGGAATTGCGCAGACGTACAGTCGCCTGACCAGCACGCTCGAGCAGCTCGAGCAGGACCTCAACCCGATGGTCCAGTCGTGGACGGGTGCCGCGCAGGAGTCCTACATGCAGTGCAAGAAGCAGTGGGACGAGGCCGCGGCCAACCTCGCGTCGGTCCTCAACTCGATCGGCCAGGCGGTCGGTCAGGCGCACGAGAACTACCGCGCCGCCGAGAACGCTGCGCAGAGCAACTGGTCCTGACCGGCTCCGGACGGGAGTCGGGCCAGGTACGGCTCGGCTCCCGTCGTCGCGTCTGACGCCCGGCCCACCCCACGTCGAACGATGCGGTGGGGGCTGCGGCAGGCGTCGCGAGTCAGTAGCCATCAGATCTTCGGGCAGCGGCCCGTCGGGCGACGGTCGGTGCCCGGCCAGGGGGTGAACGTGAGCAAGCGAACGTCAGGTGGACTCGGATTCGGGTCCACCCAGGTACAAGTAAGTGGGCGAATGGCGTGAATAGCTACCGGGTTGACACCGGCGTCATGGCATCAGCGGCCGGCCGCATCGGTGAAGCGGCCGAACGGATCGACGAGCTGCTGAGCAAGATGGTGACCGACGTCGACAACATGCTGGCGGCTTGGAGCGGTCCCGCCGCCAATGCGCACAAGAGCATGCACGAGCGATTCATCACCGACGCGAACACGATCAACACCTCGCTGCGGGAGATGCAGGACGCGCTGCTCCGCACGCATCGCGCCTACGTCACGCAAGAGACCGAGCAGACCGACGACCACCGCCGGTTCCAGGCCTCGATCAGCGAGTAGAGGGGGAAACATGATCTATGTAGACCCGGAGAAACTCGAGACGGCGGCCGGGAACTTCGCGGCGCACGAGAAGACGCTGCACGGCATCCTCTCCCAGTTGGAAGGCGACCTCGCCCCGCTGGTCTCGTCTTGGGAGGGCAGCGCCCAGGAGCTGTACGTGCAGAAGAAGGCGGCCTGGGACGCTGCCGCGGCCGACCTCGCCGCGATGCTGGGGACGATCACGTCCAACACCCGCAAGGCGCACCAGAGCTACGTGGACCTGATCACCGAGACGAAGGCGATGTGGACACCGTGACGACTTTCAACCGGTGTTCGCGGCTGGAGGGGCAACGCCATGGGTAACAATCCGAAACCGAGCGCGGCCACGCTCGACAAGCTGAAGGACGCGCTGAGCGATCTGCAGGGCCTGCAAAGCGACTGGCAGTCCTACTCGTCGCTGAGCAAGCTCAAGACCATCAACGATCTGTCGCCAGACGGAATCGAGAATCTGCTCAACAACGCCGGCCACAACTACAACCGCTATTACGGCACCCGCGCCGGCGCGGTGAGCGGCGCCGTTGACGCGGTGAAGAGCGGTGTCGACACGCTCGTCAAGTTGTTGGACGCGACCGTCAAGAAGTACGACACCAACGAGCAGAACAACCAGGACGCGGCGGACAACACCGGCGGTAGCAATACCTCCGGCTCTGACGGCAAGGGCTGATCCGACATGAACTACGCGGCAACGGACGGCGGGGGCGGCGACGGCTTCCCGCACACCAAGAACTATCACGAGTACCCGCTGCACGGCAGCTCCGGCCACAGCAACGAGCAGGGCGAGAGCTTTGCCCACGCGTTCTTCGTTTCCGGCGGCGGCGCCGAGCAGAGCAAGGTCGAAGGCGCGCTGATGCACATCAAGCCGGAGAACATCAAGAGCAAGGCCAACACCTGGAACGACGCCTACCAAGACCTGTCCGACATCCTGACCACGCTGACGACCGCGCAGGGCAAGATCGCGGACGGTTGGCAGGGTGACGACGCCGACCAGGCGCACACGGTCATCAAGGGCATCGTCGCGACCTGCAGCCAGCAGGTCGGCAACGCGAGTGGTCTCTCCACCGGTCTGAGCAACATGGCCGCCCAGTTGAAGTGGTGCAAGGACAACTGGGGCCACGATGAGGGCATCGCCAGCGGCTTCGGGAACTGGGTCAGCGGCAACGACGACCGCGCGGCGGCGAACGACTACAACACCATGATCCAGAACATCAACAACGAGGCGCTGCCGTACATGCCGGTGAGCGTCGCGAAGGACGTCAAGACCGACGCGACCCCGAGCGTCGACGACCGCAACAGTCCTGGTCCCGGTCCGGGCACGCCGCCCGGGTACGGCCCTGGTACCCCGCCGCACGTGTCGAGCCCGCCTCCGCATCCCGGCGTTCCGCCGAACCCGGGCGTTCCCCCGCACCCGGGTATCCCGCCGAATCCGGGTACCCCGCCGGTGCCCGGACCGGGCGTCCCGGGAGCGCCGGGGCCGATCGGTCCTGGTCCGGGGATTCCGGGCACGGGCATCGGCCCGGGCACGGGCATTGACACCGGCTCGTCCCTGGCCGGACTCGACGGCGGGGGCGGCCTGGGCGGCGGTGGCCTGGGCGGCGCGCCGTCCGGACTCGGCGGTGGCGCCCCGGGTGCCGGCGGCGGGCTGGCGGGCGCGGGGTCGGGGCTCGGCAACGGAGCCGGCGGGCTCGGTGCCGGAGCCGGGGCCGGAGGTGCCGGAGATGGGGCAGGTGCGGCCGGTATGGGCGGGCGCGGCATGATGCCAATGCACGGCAGCGGCAACGACGAGGAAGAGCGGGAGCGCAGTACATGGCTGGTCGAGGACGAGGACGTATGGGGTGGCACCGACGCCCCGTCCGGGACGATCGACTGACGACCAGAAAGCGCGCGACGCGGCGGTGGTGGCGGTCGGTGACGGCCGTCGCTACCGCCGTCGCACTGCTCATCGCCGGGATGCCTCCGGCCAACGCCGCGTGGGCGGAAGAGTGGTGGCTCCCCCGGCTCGACGTCAACAAGGCCTGGACGGTGTCCAAGGGCGCCGGGGTCACCGTTGCCGTCGTCGACACCGGCGTCGTCGACAAGCTCGGCGACCTATCGGGTCGAGTGTTGCCCGGCGTGAACCTCGTCGGCGGCGGCGATGGCCGCTCCGACCCCGGCGACGGCTGTAACGAGTCCGGCGGTTGCTACAGCCACGGCACCCAGATGGCGCTGCTCATCGCCGGGACCGCCGCGGGCCAGGGCTTTCAGGGCATCGCCCCCGCGGCCAAGATCCTGCCGGTCAAGGTCATCTCCAGGACGGGGCTCGACGCAGACGACGGGCCGATCGCTCAGGGCGTCAAGTGGTCGGTCGACCACGGCGCGAAGATCGTCAGCATCTCCCTGGGCACATCCGGCAGTTGCCCCGACGAGGTCGGGGCGGCCATCAAGTACGCCTACCAGCACGACGTCATCGTCGTTGCCGGATCCGGCAACGACAGCTCGCCGGTCATGGGCAACATCGCCGCCTGTCCGGGCGCGCTGGCCGTCGGCGCGACGAATCCGCAGTTCACCCGGGCGTCCTTCAGCAACTACGGGCCGCAGCTGGCTTTCGTCGATCCGGGCACCCCGAACGTGCAGGAGACGCTGAGCGGCGCGAAGCTGCCCGGCGGGGACAACAGCGGCGGTACCAGTGATGCGACGGCCATCGCCGCCGCAACCCTCGCCCTGATCCGCTCGCACTTCCCGCACATGTCGGCCCGCGACGTGGTCACCCACGCGCTGTACAACGTGCATAACGGTCTGGGCAAGTTCGGCGTGCGCATCAGCGACCAGCTCGGCTACGGCGAGATCCTGCCCTACCACGCGATGGCCGACGCGCTGCCCGCGGGCGCGTCCAACCCGATCTACGACCAATGGGCCAAAGAGCTGGGCCCGCCGACACCGGGTGGCGGCTCGAGCGGCAGCTCGGCCGCCCCGTCGTCCGGCTCGGATGAACAACCGAGTTCCGAGCCGGCGTCGGGTGGCGGCCAGGCCAATGGGTCGAGCGGCTCGGGCAGCTCCGGCATTCCGGTCGGCGTCATCATTCTGATCGTCGTCGTGGTGATCGCAGCCGGCGTCAGCGTGGCCGTTGTCGTGCGCCGCAGCAAGCGCAGCAGCACGGTCGGTGGCTACCCGCCACCGCGCTGACGACCGTCGTCGTCCCCGGGATCAGCGCGTCGTTCGGGCCGGTGAGACCCGGCTACCCGTCGGTCCGGTGAACCACGAGCCACGCCGGATGATCGCGGCGATCAGTCCGGCGAGTACGGCCAGCCCGAGCAGGATCAGCCCGGTCGCCAACGCGAGGTGCTGCAGGTGCCGGTCGGCCTTGGGTCCGGGCGGTAGGGGTGCGATCTCGCTCGGCTTGCTCGTCGGGGCGATCGACGCGGAGTCGTCCCGGATAGCCGTCACCGCGAGATACGGGTTGACGATTCCGTAGCCGTACGAGCTGCTGGGCACCGAGAATCCGGGCGGGGCGTCGGCGGTCGCCTCGATCCGGGACACCACCTGCGCAGCGGTCAGCGAGGGATGCGCGGCCCGAACGAGAGCCGCAGTGCCGGCGACCACGGGCGCGGCGTAGCTCGTGCCCTGCTGGTTGGCCAGGTAGCCGATCTTCGGCATCGGCAGCTCCACGCCGTTGCCCGGTGCCGATATGTTGACATAGCTACCGCGGGTCGAGGCTCCGGACACCTGGTCGCTCTGGTCGGTCATGGCCACGGCGAGCACGTTCGGGTACTTGGTCGAGTAGGCCGCCGGGTAGGCCGGCAGGTCGGTGGACGCGCCGTCGTTGCCGCCGGCCGCGACCACCACGATGTTGTGGCGAGCGGCGTCGGCCACCGCGCTCTCCAGGTCGGGGGTGGAAACGTTCGTCACGATCGAGATGTTGATGACCTGGACGTGCGCGGCGATCGCGGCCTCGATGGCGGCGCCGATGTGGTTGGTGCCCTGCTGTTCCTGGCCTGACTGCTCCTTGATCGGCACGATCGTCACGCCCGGAGCTACGCCGGTGAAGTACACACCGTCGACCTTGGGAGCGGCAATGAGGCCGGCCACGGCGGTTCCGTGGAAGTAGCAGTCGCGCGTGTCGTTGGTGCCGAACTGGCCGGAGACGTTGTATCCGGGAGCCACCTTCATCTTGCTCAGCTGGGCCTGCTCGGTGTTCAGGCCGCTGTCGACCACGCCGACCCGAACGCCCGAGCCGTCGGTGATCGGCCAGACGCTCGGCACGTTGAGCCGCTTCAGCTCCCACGCCTGCGCAGGCGGTTCGGACCCGCCGATCTTGACCGCGCAGTCGTTCGGATCGGCGGTCGCGGCCGGGGCGGTCCAGACGGTGGTCGTACTCAAGACGGCGAAGGTGACTGCGCCCGCCGCGGCGGCCCGCACGATGTGACGTCTCATAACGCCACTAGCTTGGCAGATCGTCCCCGGTCGGGAGCAACGACCTAACGGGTGGCGATGCCCCGCGACAGCCGCCGATCGATCCAGTCGCCCACCACCTGCCACTGCGGCAGCAGCACGAACGCGAGCAGCAGCACGCCGACGCAGGCGCCGCCGA
>DATBER010000018.1:0-3831 GCA_036558905.1 Jatrophihabitantaceae bacterium
GTCAACTTCGTCGGGCACACCCTGACCGGCAACCTCGGCGACTCGTGGCAGTACCACCAGTCGGTGGCATCGCTGATCGCCGACCGGCTCTGGCCGACCGTGCTGCTGATCGGGTCGTCGACGATCATCTCCGTGGCGCTCGGCCTCTGGCTGGGCATCCGCAGCGGCTGGCGGCACGGCAGCGCGTTCGACCGCATCTCGTCCGGGGTGTCGTTGACCCTGTGGTCGGTGCCGACGTTCTGGCTCGGGCTGATCCTGCTCGTGCTGTTCACCGTGGGCGCCGGTCCCATCCCGTCCGGACTGTTCCCGGCCGGGCAGATGTCGACGCCGGGCTACGAGGGCTCGTGGATCGGCCAGGTGGGCGACACCGTCCACCACCTGATCCTGCCCTGCCTGACGCTGGTACTGGTGATCTTCGCCCAGTACGTAACGATCATGCGCTCGTCGATCATCGACGAACTCGGCTCGCCCTACCTGCTCACCGCCCGGGCGAAGGGGCTGCGCGACGACGACGTGCGACGCAAGCACGCCGTGCCGAACGCCCTGCTGCCGTCGGTGACGGTGATCTTCCTGCAGCTCGGCACGATCCTGGCCGGGGCGATAACCGTCGAGACGGTGTACTCGTGGCCGGGACTCGGGTTCCTGACCTTCCAGGCCCTGCAGATCCCCGATTTGCCTTTGCTGGAAGGCACATTCGTCGTGCTCAGCGGCGCGGTGATCGTCATGAACCTGCTGGCGGACATGCTCTACCGCGTGCTCGATCCCCGGGTGCGGGCGCAATGACTCTCGTCGCTCCAGCGCAGGTGGGCAGTGCGCGGCGGTTCGCCGGGCAGTTCTTCCGGATGCCCACGGCCATCGCCGGGCTGGGCATCCTGGTCGTGTTCACCCTGCTGGCATTGACAGCCCCGCTGTACATCCACCCGTCCGACCTGGACGTCACGAAGGCGACGGGCGGCCAGCTGGCCCCGCCCGGGCCCGGCTACCCGCTCGGCACCGACCAGCCCGGACGGTCGGTGCTGCTGTTGCTGATCTGGGGCACACGTACGTCGCTGGCCATCGGGGTGATCGCCACGTTGCTGGCCATGGTGCTGGGCAGCGCGATCGGGCTGCTGGCCGGTCACTACCAGCGCTGGCTCGGCCGCGGGCTGATGCACGTCACCGACTGGTTCATCGCGCTGCCGTCGCTACCGCTGGCGATCTCGCTGTCGGCGGTGCTCGGCCAGGGCGCCCGGTCGATCACCATCGCCATCGCGGTCACGTCGTGGACGGCGACGGCCCGGCTGGTCCGCGCGCAGACGCTGGCCGTCGAGGCCCGGCCGTTCATCGAGCGGGCCCGCGCCCTGGGGGCCGGCAACGTGCAGATCATGACGCGGCACGTGCTGCCCAACGTCGCACCTCTCATCCTGGTGTCGAGCACCCTCACCGTGGCGAGTGCCATCCTGTCCGAGACGACGCTCACCTTCCTCGGGTTGGGCAACCCGACCGAGGTGTCATGGGGGACGATGATCAACCAGGCTTACACCGGCAGCGCGATCACCCGCGGCGCGTGGTGGTACCTTCTGCCGCCCGGCATCGCCATCGTGATCGTGGTGCTCGGGTTCACCATGACGGGGCGGGCTGTCGAGCACATCCTCAACCCGCGGATGATGGCCCGATGAGTCGTTGCCGATTGTGCAACCCTGGGCCGCGTGAGGCGGCCGAGAGTTGCAGGATCGGGGAAGGGGGCCGATGAGCCTGCTCGAGGTGCACGACCTGAACGTCACCTACGGGGTCGACGTCCAGGCGGTGCGTGGCGTCTCGTTCTCCCTCGACGCGGGCCAGACCCTGGGCGTGGCCGGCGAATCGGGCTCGGGCAAGTCGACTGTCGCGCTGAGCCTGCTGCGCCTGCTGCCGTCGTCGGCTCGTATCAGCGGCGACGTGCTGCTCGGCGGCGAGGACGTGCTGACCATGGGCTGGGGACGGCTGCGGGCCGTGCGCTGGTCCGAGGCGTCGATCGTGTTCCAGGGCGCGATGAGCGCGCTGAACCCGGTCCGCACGATCGGCGAGCAGATCCGCGAGCCGATACTTCTGCACGAGAAGGTCGGCATCCGCGCCGCCCGCGAACGTACAGCCGAGCTGTTGGATTCGGTGGGTGTGCCGGCCCGGCGAGTGGGCGCGTATCCGCACGAGCTGTCCGGGGGCCAACGGCAGCGGGTGATGATCGCGATGGCGCTGGCCTGCCGGCCCGCCCTGATCATCGCCGACGAGCCGACGACCGCCCTGGACGTGATCGTGCAGGCCCAGATCCTGTCGCTGCTGGCCGACCTGGTGCGCGAGTCCCACATCAGCATGATCATGATCAGCCACGACCTGTCCGTGCTGGCCGAGACGTGTGACCGGCTGGCCGTGATGTACGCCGGCCGCATCGTCGAGATCGGCACGTCGCGGCAGATGATCGCCGAGCCGCGCCACCCCTACACGCGGGCCCTCTCGAGCGCGTTCCCGACGATCGGCGACCCGGCGTCCCGGCTGGCCCCGTCGGGGCTGCCCGGCGATCCGCCCGACCCACGCCTGGTCGCGTCCGGGTGCCCGTTCGAACCACGCTGCCCCGAGGCGTTCGCCGAGTGCTCGACCCATTCGGTGGAGCTGTGGCCGGCCGGGACGGGCCGCGAGTCGGCCTGTCTCAAGGTGCTACCCGGGTTCGCGAAGGCTTCGGCGTGACCCCCGGCTGCGTTTCCTTGATCAACAGCGAGAAGTGGCCGTTGCAGCAGCCACTACGCTCTGTTGATCAAGAACGGGGGGACGGGCGATGACCAGTCCGGCGCTGGAGGCGCGCGACCTCGAGGTGACCTTCCCGCCGCGGCGCGGACGCGGGCCGGCCCGGGCCGTCGACGGCGTCAATCTGACGGTTGGCGCGGGCGAGATCGTGGCGCTGATCGGCGAATCGGGCTGCGGCAAGAGCACCTTGGCTCGGGCGCTGGTCGGTCTGATCCGCCCGACGGCGGGCGAGGTGCGCTATCAGGGCACCACGCTGGGCTATTCGAGCAAGGCGCTGAAGCAGTTCCGCCGCCACACCCAACTCGTCCTGCAGGACCCGGGCGGCGCGCTGAACCCGAAGCAGAACGTGTTCGATGCGGTGGCCGAGGGGCCGCGCCTGCACGGGTTGCGGTCCGGATTGCCCGAGCGGGTGCACGATGCACTGGCGCGGGCCGGCCTGCGCCCACCCGAGCAGTTCGTCAACCGCTACCCGCACGAGTTGTCCGGCGGGCAGCAGCAGCGCGTCGTCATCGCCGGGGCGCTCGCCCTCGACCCGTCGGTGATCGTCGCCGACGAGCCGGTCGCCTCGCTCGACGCGTCGGTGCGGGGCGAGATCCTGCGGCTGATCCTCGACCTGCGCGGGTCGCTGGGCCTGTCCGCCCTGGTGGTCAGCCACGACCTGGGGCTGGCCTGGAACATCGCCGACCGGGTGGCCGTCATGTACCTGGGCCGCATCGTCGAGCAGGGCACCGTCGAGGAGGTACTGCTGCGCCCGAAGCACCCCTACACGCAGGCGCTCATCTCCGTACTACCCGGTACGGACGCCGAGTCGGTACTGCTGCGCGGCGAGCCTCCGGATCCCACGGCGGTCCCGGGCGGGTGCCGGTTCCACCCGCGCTGCCAGCGGTTCGCCGCGCTGGACGCGTCCGACGACCGCCGGACGCTGTGCACCGGCCGCGACCTGCCCGTGCTCGACGCCGACCGACCCGGCGTGGCCTGCCACCTCGCCGACGCCCCAACCCACGAGGAGCGACGTGAAAGTTCTGATATCAGCTGACATGGAGGGCGCCACCGGCGTCACCTTCCCCGACGACG
>DATBER010000019.1:0-11329 GCA_036558905.1 Jatrophihabitantaceae bacterium
CGGATCCCACAGCGCCTCCTGCTTTCGTATGGCGGACTATAACTTCCGCTATACAGAAGTCAACCTGAGGGGAGAGGATGCACAGCTTGGCTGTATGCCGCCCAGGTGGTCGTCGAAGCCCAGTGGGCGCGAGTGAGTACCGCGGTCAGGAGGCGCGGCCTTCGTGCTCGAGGCGATCGAGGAGCCAAGCGCGGACCATGGTCGACATGGGCAGGTGACGCGCGCGGGCGAGTTCTCGGTCTTCGCTCAGTCGAACGTTGAACATGCGCGGCCATGTAGATCACGACCAGTACCCGCTGCGCGTGTAAGACATTGTCTTACGGTGTCGACACCTACGCGAGCGTTTGCCAGTTGGGGACCTCGTCGGCGGAAAGCGCGCGGCTGAAGATCGCCGAGCGGTCGACCTCGGCGGCGATCGCCTGACCACCGCCCTGGTCGGCGCCGATGTGCAGGCCGCCGGTGGCACAGCCGTTGATGGCGGTCTGGCTCAACGTCGTTCCGTCCACGCGGGTTCCGTTCAGGTAGACGGTGACTGCGCCGTCGGTGTCGACCGTCACCACCACGTCTTCCCAGGTGTTGGTCGGCAGCACGGTCGACAGGGTGTGGTTCTCGCCCGAGGTGATCACGCGCAGCTGGCCGGACGGCGTGAGGTCGAGGATGAATCCGTCGCCGTCGCCGCCACCGGACGTCTTCCAGTCCCAGATCCGGCGGAAGCCGCTGCCCGGAGTCACCTTGATCTCGGTGGCGAACGTCGCCGCGGTCAGGTAGCCCATCGTGGTCTGCCCGCCGCTGAGGTAGCCGCCGTTGCCGATGACCGCGGCGGAACCGGTCGGACCGTCGGCGGCGTAGGTCGACGGCTCGTTCACGAACGACCCGGTGCGGTGGAAGGTGGACGTGTCGGTGATCGTCGCGCCGCTCGTGGGGTCCCAGGACACCAGCACCGGCTGAGTGGGCGACGCGCACGGCTGGGTGGACGTGCCGGCGTCGATGCCGATCACCGAGGACGCGCCCGGCAGGTGGCGCGGCGCCGTCGCGGGGCCGGCGGTCAGCGGGGCGAACCGTTCGGCGCTCAGCGGCGCAGCCGGCCGCTGGATCGCGTACGACGAGTTGGCGTTGGCGTTGATGACGAACGTGTCGGCCGTCGTGGGCGCGACGACGACGTGGCCGCCCGGGTTGCCCTGCACGACCTCGACCGACTGCCCGGGCCACGGGTTGCGCACCGTGATGTCGTGCTTGCTGCCGGACTCGATGACCGCCGTGGCCAGCTGGCCGTTCTCGACCTGGACGTGCACGCTCGACCGGTGCTGGATCGCGATCGTGCCTTCGGCGTTCCAGTTCGACGGGATCGCCGGCGCGATGCGCAGCAGCCCGTCGTAGTCGGTGGCCAGCGCCTCGTTGACGGTGAGCGCTACGACCCCGACCGTCTCGTCGTACGGCTCGGTCAGGCTGCTGCTGAACGCGGCCAGCCCGTTCGCGTACTGGGAGTGGGTGGCCGCGTCGAGCTGCAACGTCGAGGCCACCTCGCTGCTCAGGTCCAGCCGGGCCGCCTGGATCGGGTCGTAGGTCCACGTGTTGCTGTTGTGGAAGTTGCGGGTCGTGTAGCTCAGCTTGGCCACGGCGTACTCCGGGCTGGTGTCGCCGACCACGCTGTACGGCCACACCGGTTCGAGGTCGAGGTTCTCGTTGTTGTGATACTGCGCCGCCGGGTCGGCCGAGTAGGCGAACACGGTGTTGCCGTCGCCGTCGTCGGCCGGGCTCTTCACCTGCTTGCGGGTGGCCGCGTCGGTCCGTGGGAGATTCGGTATCTGCGGAATGGCGGCGCGCAGCCGGGCGATCAGGTCCGCGTCGACGCCGAGCTCGGTGGCCGCGGCGATGACAGTCGGGAAGATCGTCTTCATCGCGAGGATGTCGGTGATGGGGTCGTGCACGTCCCACTGCGTCTCGTGGGCGTTCGAAGGGAAGGTGTGCAGCTTGCCGTCGGCGCCGACCTTCGCGTAGCTGAGCAGGAACTCGGCCGGTTCGGCGATCAGCGGGTAGTACGTGCGCAGGAACCCGACGTCGTCGGTCTGCAGGTACTGCCGCCAGATCCAGCTGCCGAGCTCGGCCCCGCTGGTGAGTGTCTTGGCGTTGAAGCTCGTCTCGTTCGGGAAGCACGAGGCATTGCCGGTTCCGGTGCCGAGGTACCAACCCGTGCCGTCGAACCGCACCGTCTCGGGCAGGCAGATGCCGTCGGTACCCGGGAACTGCTGCCGCGTCCACGCCTCCGTCGCCGGCAGGTCGCGCCGGTACATCCCGAAGAACGGCGCGTTGAACTCGGGGATGCCGGAGCTGATGTTGGCCGCGAGGTCCATCCGCAGGTTCCACAGCCAGAAGTGGTCGCCGCCCCATTGCTGGTTGTCGCGGGTGAAGTTGAACAGGTCGTTGACGCCGGCCTGCGTCGACGGGTACATGCCCCGCTCGGACGCCGCCTCGACGTACAGGTAGATGGTGCGCAGATTGCCGATGTAGTCGGCGACCTGGTCGGCCGAGCTGAGCTTGACCAGGTTGGCCTGTGTCCAGAAGCGGTGCCACCAGGCCAGGTGCGCGGCGGTGAGCGCATCGGCCGGTGCGGTGGCCTCGTGGGCGAGCACCTGGGCCGCCGTGGCTGTCGCATCGCCGCCGGCCCAGTGCGGGACGGCCACCACGACGCGGAACTGCCCGTTCGGGTTCGGCTTGAACGACACCTGCACACTGCGCGCGTCCGGCGTCGACGCCGTCACGTCGCGCCCGCCCGCGGTGATCGCCGCGAGCGAGCCGAACGTCGCGCCGGTGCCGCCGGACGCGCTCTGGTCGTCGACCCACGTCTCGGACAGCACGCCGGCCGAACCGTTCGCGGCAACGGCCGCCGTCGGGTTGCGGCCGGCCTGCAGGTTCACCGCCGCGGTCTGCTCGGCCGACGGGTCGGCGCCCGTGACGTCCGTGACGATCTCGTCCTTGTCGGCGCGCACGTACGTCGTGGCCGTCATGCCGCCGCCGGTCTGCCGGAACGTGGCGTCGTAGAGATCCAGGGTGGCGTGGTAGTCGTCGGCGGCGGTCATCGCCTGCAGGCCGGGGATCACCAACTGTCCGGCGGACTTGCGACCCGGCATGGTGTCGTCGCGGTTGAGCTGGGCGGTGAAGCCGTTCTGCGCCCAGACGGGTGCGCCGAACGAGCCGTTGCCCAGCGGCATCGACTGCTTGCCCTGAGCTGGTACCGCATCGATGACGATGCTCGATGAGCGGACCAGGTTCGCCGGGTCGACGACGAACTGACCGTTGCCACCACCGGCCGTCCGCCAGGCCGTCGTCAGCTGCGAGTCATCCGGCGCGCTCGTCGCAGGCGTCGCCGCGGCCGGCGCGGCGACGCCAACCGGAACGGTCAGCGCCGCGACACACAGCCCGAGGAACCTGCGCGGCAATTTCGTCACGATTCGACACTCCCGATGGGTCAGCCGGAATTGCCCAGGAGTATCGGCCTCGTGCCGCCTGCCGTCAACACTTTCATCCGATCAATTGCCGTCCGAGGGTCCGCCGTTTCTGACGTACAGACCCGATAACCGCAGGACCCATCCGATGTTTACGCCCCTCACGCTGCTGATCAAGTTTCCAGGAATTGGTCGATTCGAGGACGCCCGAACCGATTACCGCCCGGGCAAACCTGATCAACGACGGCGGCGGGCGCTCGTCGCTGCGTCCCTGCACAGCCCGGCTGTGTTTCCCGCCGGCCCGCCCGAGACCGGCCAGCGCGATCCGTACGCTACGTCGGGTGAATCGCGTTGCGTCCGGTCCGGGCTCGGCCCTTCGCCTGGCCGTCGTCGTCGGTGCCCTCGGCGTGGTGTTCGGCGACATCGGCACCAGCCCGATCTACACGTTGCAGACGGTGTTCAGCCCGGACGATCCGCACCCGGTCGCGCCGACGACCCAGTACGTGTACGGGGTGGTGTCGCTGATCGTCTGGTCCGTGACGCTGATCGTCACGGTCACCTACGTGCTGCTGGCGATGAGGGTCGACAACGACGGCGAGGGCGGCATCATGGCCCTCATCACCCTGTTGCGGCGCTGGGCCACCGGCTCGCGGGCTCGCGTCGTGATGGTGCTGGCCGGGTTGGGCATTCTCGGCGCGGCCCTGTTCCTGGGCGACAGCATGATCACGCCGGCCATCTCCGTGCTGTCCGCCGTCGAAGGCCTCAAGGTGGTGCGTCCCTCGTTCGACCACTGGGTCATCCCCATCACGGTGGTGATCATCGTGATGCTGTTCCTGGTGCAGCGTTTCGGCACCGCGGCCGTGGGCCGGTTCTTCGGCCCGATGATGATCACGTGGTTCACCGCCATCGGCGCGTGCGGCATCTGGGGGATCACCAAGGAGCCGGGCATCCTCAAGGCGATCTCGCCCACCTACGCCATCAGCTTCCTGGCCGGACACTTCCACGTCGCGTTCTTCGCCCTCGCGGCCATCGTGCTGTCCGTGACCGGCGCCGAGGCGCTGTACGCCGACATGGGCCATTTCGGCCGAAAACCGATCTCGGTGGGATGGATCTTCCTGGTCTTCCCCGCCTGCGCGCTGAGTTATCTCGGGCAGGGCGGGCTGATCCTGTCCGACCGGGCCAACCTGTCGGCGCCGTTCTTCCTGCTGACGCCTGGGTGGGCGCGCGTGCCGATGGTCCTGCTGGCCACCGCGGCGACGGTGATCGCGTCGCAGGCGGTCATCACCGGCGCGTTCTCGGTGGCCTCGCAGGCCGCCCAGCTCGGCTACCTGCCCCGGTTGCGGGTGCTGCACACCTCGCGCTCGACGGTCGGCCAGATCTACGTGCCGTGGGTCAACTGGCTGCTGATGGTTTCGGTGCTGACCCTGGTGTTCTCGTTCCGCAGCTCGGCCGCGCTCGCGTTCGCGTTCGGCATGGCGGTGACCGGCACCATCATGATCACCACCATCCTGTTCTTCTACGTCGCGCACCGCACCTGGCGTACCCCGTCGTGGGTGCTGGCGACCGGCGCCACCCTGCTGCTGGCCTTCGACGCGCTGTTCCTGGCTGCCAACCTGACCAAGATCGTCCACGGAGCCTGGTTACCGCTGGCGATCGCGCTGACGGCGTTCACGATCATGACCACGTGGCAACAGGGCCGGGAGCTGGTCACCGCTCGACGGGCCGGCATGGAAGGTTCACTGCACGAATTCGTTCACAGCCTGTCGTCGCTGCCGGACGTCAAGGTCGTCAGCGGCACCGGGATCTTCCTCAACCGGGGCAGCGAGGCCGCGCCGCTCGCGCTGCGGGCCAACGTCGAGCACAACCACGTTCGCCACGAGCACGTGGTGATCGTGTCCGTCGACATCGAGACGGTCCCTCGCGTGTACGGCGCCGAACGCATCACGATCGACGATCTGGGCGAGCCCGGTGACGGCATCACCCACGTCGCGTTGCGGTTCGGCTACACCGAGACGACAGACATTCCCGCGGCGCTGGCCACCCTCACTCCCGAGCAGACCGAAGGACGGCTCGACCTGGACAACGCGACCTACTTCCTGTCCAAGATCGAACTCCGCGCCGGCGACGCGCCCGGAATGGCGGCGTGGCGCAAGCGCCTGTTCCTCGCGACCTCGCACATCACCGCCGACGCCAGCGAACACTTCGGGCTGCCCCGCGACCGCGTCATCATCCTGGGCGCGCACGTCGACGTCTGATGTCACAGGAGCAGCTTGCCGATCGCCACCGCGCCGAGCACCACGATCACGACGCGCAAGGCCACCGGCGGCAGCCGTCGGCCGATCCGCGCGCCGATGACGCCGCCGAGCGCCGACCCGGCCGCGACGCACGCGGCGACCGCCCAGTCGACGTGGGTCGTGACCGCGAACGTCGCCGCGGCCACGAAATTCACGACGCCGACCAGCAGGTTCTTCAGCCCGTTCTGCCGGTGCACGGCCTCGTCCAGCAGCAATCCGAACCCGGCCATCAGCAGCACGCCCTGAGCCGCCCCGAAGTACCCGCCGTACACCCCGGTGGCCGCGGTCACCCACCACAGTGCTCGACCGGATCCGGCCGACGCCCGGTCGCGGGCCCGCCGGGTCAGCCGGACCAGCCACGGTCCGGCGATCACCAGCACCACGGCGAGCGCGATCAGCGCCGGTACCACGGCCTGGAACGCGCTGCCCGGCAGGACGAGGAGCAGCACCGCCCCGAGCGCGCCACCGATACCCGCGGCGACCGCGAGCGGGCTCAACCGGTGCCGCTGCGCGTTCAGCTCGCGGCGGTACCCGTAGGCACCGGCGAACGATCCCGGGAACAGCCCGACGGTGTTCGCGACGTTGGCCGTCACCGGCGCGAGTCCCACCGCGAGCAGCGCGGGAAAGGTGATCAGCGTGCCGAATCCGACGACCGTGTTGATCAGGCCGGCTCCCACGCCGGCGGACAGGATCAGGGCGATGTGTCCGCCGCCCAGGGCCGTCATGTGTCCAGGCTTCCCCAGCCCGGTGCCGTGCGTCAGCGCCGTCGATCACACCGTGACGCAAATCGCTCAGGTCAGCTCGAGCTCGAGACGGACCAGCCAACCACCCCAGCCGTCACCGTGATCCATACGCCCGCGTCCAGTGTCCGAGCGGCCGGTGGCCGGCTAGGACGCGCCCGCATCCAACCGATCGGCGACGGCCGCCAGGACCTTGATCGCGATCTGCGGCGTGCCCAAGAGCACCGTGCGGAAATCGCTGTCTCTGATCACCAGCATCCGCACCCGCTTCGTCGCGGTGACGGTGGCGGTGCGAGGGCGGTCGGAGACGAGCGCCAGCTCACCGAAGAAGTCGCCGGGCCCGATCGTCGCGACCTTCCGGCCGTTGCGGCGGACCTCGACCTCACCGTCGATGACCACGAAGAACTCCCGTCCCCGCTCGCCCTGGCGGGTGAGCACCTTGCCGTCCGGCAGGCTGACCTCGTCGGCGATCGCAGCGATCTGCGCGAGCTGCGCCTTTCCCAGCGGTGCGAACAACGGCACGTTCTTGATCGCAGCGATCTTGTTGTCCTTGCGCATGCCCAGCGCCATGCGGCGGAGTGTATGCCTGATCGACATCCACAGGCGAGACTCAACATCGAATCGGTCGTTGAGGTACTCCGCCCGCCCGGTTAGCCTCATTTCCCAAGGGGCTGCGCGCGTCGCTCTTCGAATTCGCCCGGCGCTGTGCGAATGCGACGTAATTCGCGCAGCGTGGGGGTTTCGGGGTGGATATTTCGAGCGTCGTAGATCGGCCCGTGGCGCTGCCGTACGCGTACGCTCCCCGGCTCGCGATCGAGTGGCTGGCGCGGCATCCCGAGCGGCAGCACGTGCGGATCGAGGGCTCGCTGGCCTTCGTCGACATCTCCGGCTTCACGGTGCTGACCGAACGCCTGGCCCGCAAGGGAAAGGTCGGCGCCGAGGAGATGAGCGACATCCTGAACGGGACGTTCGGGATGCTGTTGCGGTCGGCTCAGGCCGACGGCGCGGATCTCATCAAATGGGGCGGAGACGCGGTATTGCTGCTTTTCCGCGGTAGTGATCACGCCCAGCACGCGGCGCGAGCCGGATTCCGAATGCGAAAGACCCTGCGGGCACTGGGGCGCCAACACGCCACGGCCGGCCCGGTGACGCTGCGAATGTCGGTCGGAATTCACAGCGGCCGGTTCACCTTCTTCCTGGTCGGCGATCCGGCTATTCACCGAGAACTTCTCGTCTGCGGATCGGCCGCGAGCACTACCGCGGTCATGGAATCGCTCGCCGGCCCGGGCCAGCTCGTCGTGAGCGAGGCGACCGCCGCACTGCTTCCCCGGCCGGTGCTCGGGGCACGGGTCCAGGACGGCCGGCTGCTTCGATCCGAACCGCGGCTGGCCGACGTCGACGTCGAACGCGTTGCTCCGGTCGGCGTCGAGCCCGCGAGCCTGGTCGCCCCGGCGATCCGCGCGCACCTGCGCGTGGCCCACGGCGAGTCGGAGCACCGGCCGATCAGCGTGGCCTTCGTCCGGTTCTCCGGCACCGACGAACTGCTGCGCATCGCCGGGCCGGACGCCACCGCCGCCGCACTGGACGACTGCATCCGCAATGTCCAGCACGCGGCCGCCGAACACGAGGTCACATTCCTCGAATCCGACATCGACCGCGACGGCGGGAAGGTCATGCTGGTGGCCGGCGCGCCCCGCAGCCGCGGCCACGACGAGGAACGAATGCTGCGGGCCGTTCGCCAGATCGTCGACAACGCCGGCACCCTCACCCTGTCGGCCGGCGTGAACCGAGGGCCGGTGTTCTCCGGCGACTTCGGGCCGGAGTTCCGCCGCACTTACTCGGTGAAAGGCGACGCGGTCAACCTGGCCGCCCGCGTCATGGCCAAGGCCGGCGCCGGGCAGGTGATCGCGACTCGCGCCGTCGTGACGCGATCCCGCACTGCGTTCCGGGCAGAGGCCCTGCCGCCCTTCCGGGTCAAGGGAAAGTCCCAGCCGGTGCAGGCCGTCGCGCTCGGGCGGATCGACTACGAGCGACCGGCGGACAGCACCGCCCCGGTGGTTGGCCTCGTCGGACGGGCCCGGGAACTCGCTTTGCTCGGGCGGGCGGTCGATGACGTGCGCGCCGGCCGGGGCACCCTCGTCGAGGTGATCGGCGAGCCGGGCCTGGGCAAATCGCGCATGGCCGACGAGACCCGTCGCCTCGCGACCGACCTGTACGTCGTGGAGGGGCCGTGCGGAAGCTACGAGTCCAACACCGCGTATTACCCGTTCCGGACCATGCTCCGCCGGGTCCTCGGCCTGACGGCGGACAGCACCGAAGCGGCCGCTGCCCGACGATTGGCCGACCGGGTACGGGCGGACGCACCGCAGCTGCAACCGTGGTTGCCGCTGCTCGGAGTGGTGCTCGACGTCGACGTGTCGCCGACCCGCGAGACCGCCGAGCTCGACGAGATGTTCCGCGGTCCGAAGCTGGCCGAGGTCACCGTCGAGTTCCTCCGGGCGATTCTGCCCCGGCCGAGCCTGATCGTCTTCGACAACGCTCATCTCGTCGACGACGCATCCGCCGACCTGCTCCGGCGCATGGCCGACGAGGTGCCGCGCCAGCCGTGGCTGATGTTGGTGACCCGGCGCGACCGGGCGACCGGGTTCGTCCCGGAAGGATCCGAACGACTGGTCCTGACGCCGATCGACGAGTCCGCGGCACTCGAACTGCTGGCGTCGACCGCGCAGCCGACCCGATTGGGGCCGCAGGCCATGTCGGCGATCGCGCAGAAGGCCGGCGGCAATCCCCTGTTCCTGCGCGAACTCCTCCTCGTGGCCAGCCGGTCCGGGTCGGTCGCCGACCTTCCCGACTCCGTCGAGGCCGTAGTGACGACGCAGATCGACCGCCTAGACCCGCACGACCGGATGCTGCTGCGGTATGCAGCCGTGCTGGGTACCGGGTTCCGGCTGGCCGACCTGCGAGACATCCTCGGCCAGACATTGGACGACAGCGCGCTGCACCGGATCGGCGACTTCGTCGACCGCGACGACGAGGGCCGGATGGTGTTTCGCCATGCGCTGATCCGCGACGCCGCCTACGCCGGTCTGCCGTACCGCCAGCGGCGGCAGATGCATCAGCAGGTCGGCGACGCGTTCGAGCGCGCCGGGGCCGGCCGTGACGACCTGACCGACCAGCTCGCCCTGCACTTCTTCCACGCCGGCGACTACGAGAAGGCCTGGGCGTACTCGCGGTCGGCGGCCGACCGGGCGCGATCGCGCTACGCGCACCTCGAGGCGATCGAGTTCCTCGAGCAGGCCTTGGAGTCGGCCGGGCGGCTGCGCAAGACGGTGCCGTTCGAGGTCGCCGCGGCGTACGAGCAGCTCGGCGACGTGCGGGATCTGGCCGGCCTGTCGACCGAGGCCGCCGATGCGTACCGACGGGGCCGGCGCTACGTCGTCGCGGATCCGATCCACCTCGCCCGGTTGATGTTCAAGGAGGCCAGCATCGCCCAGCGCCTGGGCCGGTTCACCCCGTCGTTGCAGCTGCTCAGTCGGGGACGGTCGGTGCTGGCCGGAACGGACGGGGCGGCCGCCGACGCCGCTCGCTCCCGGCTGGCGACCCGGTACAGCTTCGGCCGGTACCTGCAGGGCAAGTACGACGACGCGATGCGGTGGAGCGCAACCGGAGCGAGCGAGGCTCGGCGTGCCGGCGACCGCGACTCGCTGGCGTACGCGTACAACACCATGCACCTGGCCTACCTGCACTCCGGCCGGGCCGAGGAACAGCCGTTCGGCGAGCTGGCCCTCGCGATCTACGAAGAGCTCGACGACCTGCGCATGCAGGGACACTGCCTCAACAACCTCGCGATCGGCGCGATGCAGGACGGCCGCTGGGAGCTGTCATCCGACCTGCTGCAGCGGGCAGCCGACCTGTTCCGCCGGGTGGGCGACACCGCCAACGAAGCCAACAGCGTGTACAACCGGGCTGACCTGCTTATCCGACAAGGGCGATTCGCCGAGGTCGAGCCACTGCTCACAGCTGCCCTGCGGGCCGCCCGAGCCGTCGACGACCACCAGCTGGTCGCGCTCGTGCTGCGCGAGCGCGGCCGGATGCTGGTCGGCCTGGGCCGGTACGACGAGGCACTCGACCTCCTCGCTGACGCGCGCACCCGGCTGGTGGGCCTCGAACTGCCGCAGGACGTCATCGGGCTCGACGGCGCCGTCGCCGAATGCCTGCTCCTGACCGGGCGGTACGACGAGGCGGCGACCGCCGTCGCGGACGCGCTGGCCCGAGCCCGGAGCCTGCGCGCGAGTCTGCTGATCGCATCGTTGCTGCGGATCCAGGCCTACGCCTTGCTCGCCGGGGGCCGGGTCGACGACGCCCGATCCGTGCTGGAGGCCGGACTGCGCTCGCCCGACGGCGCCGACGGACAGCACGAGCAAGCGTTGATGCTGATGGCGCTGGCTCGGATCACCGAAGAGCAGGACGATGCGAGCGAGCTGCGTGACCGCAGCCGGGAGATCCTCGACCGCCTCGCGGTGGTCGCCGTGCCGGTCGCTCGACTGCTGGCTTAGGTCGCGCCTGGCCGCCGCGCAGCAGAGCATGGACTTGAGAGACACGCCCTAGGTGCTGCCTCGCATGTCCTGCGTGAACAGCAGGTACAGCAGGAGGTCGCCGCTGTCGCGGTGGCTCTGCACGTAGTCGGTGCAGAACGTGTCGCCGTTGCCCAGGCCGTTGTCCGCGATCCCCTTCGCGATGCAGGGCTGCGCGACACGATTCAGTGGGCCGGTCGCGGACTGGCTCACCTTCAGGGTGAAGTTCTTGATGCCGTTGTTTCTGTTGCGGCACAAGGCCTTCGAACACCGGAAGA
>DATBER010000020.1:0-18644 GCA_036558905.1 Jatrophihabitantaceae bacterium
GCTGGGCCTGGGACGCAGCCGGCCGCGGAGTGGAACGCGGCAGCGGCGCGACCGGCGGACGCGGTGCCGACGGCGGACTCGGCGGGCTGACCGGGCGGCCGGCGGGCAGGTTCGGTCCCGCGAAGTTCGGCCCCGGGAACGACGGGCTCGGTGCGGGCTGCGGGCTCGGTGCGGGCCGCGGGTCCGACATGACCGGTGGTACGGCCGAGGCGGCTGGCGACGCCGGCCGGGCCCCCGCCGACGACGCGGACGACGCGGACGCCGGGGTCGGCGGTGCCGGCTTCGGCGGCGTTCCACCGACGGCTGGGCCGGACCGATCTCGTCCGGCGTAGACGTAGGGCAGCGGAGCACTGTTCTTGACCCGCGACTCGACGACGGTGGCCGGCGAGAACGCGGGCGCGCCGGGCGCGCCCTCGATGGCCCCGGCTGCGCCACGGCCCACGGCCAGGCGACGCACCTCGTGCTGCAGTTCCTCGAGGTCGGCACTGATTACGCGAGTCGTCTCGATGCGCTCCAGGTGCAACTGCTGGCCCTTCACCTTCTCGACCAGGTCGCTGCGCAACCCGGCGACCTCGCCGCGCAGCTCGGACAGCTCCTGATGCAGCACCCGCTCCATCTCGCGGCGCACCTTCACCTCGAGCTGCAGCTCGTCCTCACGGCGTCGGGCCGGCGCACGCTCGTGGCTGGTCAGCATCGGCTCGCCGGACAGCTCGGTGGAGCCGCGGCGCGGACCGAACAGGGTGAACGCGCCGAGCAAGACACCCCACAGGCCGACCAGCAGCCCGAGCTGAACCTGCTTCTGGGTGTGGCCGACAACGACCATGAATACTGCGACGCCGCCCAGGGCGATGGCGGCAAGCATGCCCGTCGTGCGGAGCGCGCCTCGCCCTTGGGGACGCTCTGCGGGGGCAGACATGGGCGAGAGTCTAGCGAGAAGCGGTAGGCATGCCGTTTCGAACTCGTTTCGCTGCGATTCTGACTAACCGCCGGCAGTAGGCGGGCGCCCCTGATTTGGGTCGATACCAGCCCGCTCGAGCAGTATGCCGGCAACGGCGAGCAACAGCGAGGCGACCAAAAGAAAGATCCCGACCCGCAGATCGTTCGACGCGGCCCGCACCGTTCCGGCGTCCGGAATCACCCGGGCGAGCAGCGCGGCGGCCGCTCCGGCCACGCCGGCCGCCACCAGCGCGGACGCCTTGCCCAACGCCACGCAGCGGGCGATGACGATGGCGGCCATCGGCCGGGCGTTCGGGTCGTGGCGCACCGCCGCCCGCACTCGCCGCGCCGCGACCAGCTCGGCGATGGCCAGCAGGGCCAGTGGCACCGGCACGTAGATCGACAGCGGCGGGATGTCGTCGTAGGACAGCCGCAGCAGCACGTAGGCCGTGCCGCCGAGGATGAGGAACGGGACCAGCAGGTCGCCGAGAGTGGTGCGCCGCATCGGGTCAGGCCACCGCCAGGTCGGGACGGAGGCGGACGTCGTCGTCGGACAGGCCGGCCAGCAGCTCGCGCACCGGCCGGCCGGCCAGGACCGCGTCCGGGTCGACCGCCAGCCACGGCACCAGCACGAACGCCCGCTCGGCCGCCCGGGGGTGCGGCAGTGTCAGCTCGGGATCGTCGCTGACCACCTCGTCGACAGCCACCACGTCGACGTCGAGCGTGCGCGGACCCCACCGCACGTCACGCCTGCGCCCGGCCGTCTGCTCAGCGACGTGCGCGCGGACCAGCCAGTCGCGGGGCGTCGCGGCGTCGTCGGACACCAGCAACACGGCGTTGAGGTAGTCGTCCTGCTCGACGGG
The DNA here is from genome assembly GCA_036558905.1 of Jatrophihabitantaceae bacterium. Lineage (GTDB taxonomy): Bacteria > Actinomycetota > Actinomycetes > Mycobacteriales > Jatrophihabitantaceae > DASXRA01. The sequence continues at coordinate 1,800 of DATBER010000020.1, forward strand.
ACCCCACGGCGCCGTCTCGTACACCGGCGACACGGCGCGCAGCCAGGGCCGCAGCGCGTCGGCCGCGCCCTGCAGATGGGCCAGCCGATCGCCCAGGTTGGACCCGATCGAGAGAACGGCGGCGGTCATGAGCCTCCTCCGTCGCCGATCGGGCAACCCTCGGCCGCCTCACGCGGCCGACGGTTGCACGATCGGAGAAGGGCGCTCAACGCGACCGCCTGATCGTCACGGCCAGGTCGCCGACCGGCACCGATACCGGCGCCTGCGGCTTGTGCACGGTGATCGTCACGGCGATCACCCGGGCATCGGCCAGGCACACGTCGGCCAGCCGCTGAGCCAGCGTCTCGAGCAGGTTCACCGGCTCACCGCCGATGACCTTGGCCATCGCCTCGGCCAGCTCGCCGTAGTGGACCGTGTCGGCGACGTCGTCGGACGCGGCCGCCGGCGCCAGATCCAGTTCGAGGCTGACGTCGACGACGAAGTCCTGCCCGTCGCGCCGCTCGAAGTCGTACACGCCGTGGTAGCCGCGCACGCGCAGCCCGGCGATGGTGATCATGTCGCTCATGCGGTACCCCGCTGGATGGCGGCCACGGTCAGCGCGGCGTCGACGCCCGCGCGCACGTCGTGCACCCGCACCCCCCACACGCCCTGCAGCGCCGCAAAGGCGGTGATCGCCGTGGTGGCGTCCTCGCGCTCACCGACCGGGCGGGGCGTCCCGTCGGGGGCGGCGAGCAGCCGGCCCAGGAACGACTTGCGCGACGCCCCGATCAGCACCGGGAAGCCCATCTGCACGAACTCGTCCACGCGCTGCAGCAGCGCCCAGTCGTGGTCGGGCGTCTTGGCGAAACCGATGCCCGGGTCGAGCACGAGCTGGTCCGGGTCGACGCCGGCGGCCACCGCGGCCTCGATCCGGGCGTGCAGCTCCCGCCGCACGTCGACCACGACGTCGTCGTAGACGGCCAGCTGGCGCATCATGTTGCTCGGCCCGCGCCAGTGCATGAGCAGCCAGGGGCAACCGGCGTCGCGGGCCACCCGGGCCATGTCGGGATCGCCCAGCCCGCCGGACACGTCGTTGATCACCGTCGCACCGGCGTCCAGGGCGCCCTGCGCGACCGAGGCCCGGTACGTGTCGACGCTGATCGTCAGGCCCTCGGCGGTCAACGCCTTGATCACCGGCAGCACCCGGGCCGCCTCGATCTCGGCGGCCACCCGCTCGGCTCCGGGCCGGGTCGACTCACCGCCGACGTCGATCAGGTCGGCGCCCTGGTCGCGCAGCTGCAGCGCGTGGGCCACGGCGTCGTCCAGGGTCACGTACCGGCCGCCGTCGGAGAACGAGTCGGGCGTCACGTTCAGCACGCCCATGACCACGATGCGATCGGCGCGCCGCGGCAGCGTCATCGGCCGAGGATAAGAGACAGCGCCTCGGCGCGAGAGCGCGGATCCGACTTGAAGATGCCGCGGACCGCCGAGGTCACCGTGGTTGACCCGGGCTTGCGCACGCCGCGCATCGCCATGCACAGGTGCTCGGCCTCGACGACCACCACGACGCCTTGCGGTTCGAGCCGGCGCATGACGGCGTCGGCCACCTGCGAGGTCAGGCGTTCCTGCACCTGCGGGCGCTTGGCGTAGAGGTCGACCACCCGGGCCAGCTTGGACAGCCCGGTGATCCGACCGTCGACGCCCGGGATGTAGCCCACCGCGGCGGTGCCGTGCCAGGGCACCAGGTGGTGCTCGCAGATCGAGTACAGCGGGATGTCCTTGACCAGCACCAGCTCGTCGTGGTTCTCGTCGAACGTGGTCTCGAGCACCGCGTCGGGATCGGCGGTCAGGCCGGCGAACATCTCGGCGTAGGCTCGCGCGACCCGGACCGGCGTGCGTTTCAGGCCGTCCCGGTCGGGGTTCTCGCCGATGGCGGCGAGCAGTTCGCGTACCGCCGCCTCAACACGTGCCTGGTCGACTCCCCCGGCCGGAGCAGCGACCGGGTCGGTCACGCCGAACCCTGCGTGCCGTCCGGGGGTTTGCGCTCGGGGTAGGACGGGTACGCGCCAGGCGGCGGCGGGCTCATCGGCGGCAGGAACGCGGTCGGCTGCTCACCGTAGCTCGGCGCGGACTGCTGCTGATCGGGCCGCGGCTGGTCACCGTAGGCGTGCCGCGACCCGTACGTCTGGGTCGGGCCGAAGCCCTGCCCGGACTGCGGGTCGCCCCCGATCGGCGGGGCGGACGGCGGCTGGCCGACCGGGGCGGTCGCGTCGGGCGGCGGCGCGCCGGGCGTGCTCGGCGTGCTCGAACCGTTGGGCGAGCCGTTGGCCCGCGCGCTCGCCGGGATCTCGATCGGCGGGCGGTCGCTCGGCGTGCGCTTGCCGAACCCGGTGAACGTGTTGTGCGGCGGCCGCTTGCGCACCGGCGCCAGGATCCGCTCCAGGTCCTCCTTGGACAGCGTCTCCTTCTCAACGAGCTCGAGCACCATGGCGTCGAGCGCGTCGCGGTACTGGACCAGGATCTCCCAGGCCTCGTCGTGGGCGGCCTCGATCAGGTCGCGCACCTCGGAGTCGATGTCGGCGGCGATGTCCTCGGAGTAGTCGCGCTGGTGGCCGTAGTCGCGGCCCAGGAACGGTTCGTTGTCGTTGACCCCGTACTTGACGGCGCCCAACTTCGAGCTCATGCCGTACTCGGTGACCATCGCGCGGGCCAGCTTGCTCGCCTTGTCGATGTCGTCGGACGCGCCGGTGGTGGGCTCATGGAACACCAGTTCCTCGGCCGCCCGACCGCCGAGGGCGTAGACGAGCTGATCGAGGATCTCCGAGCGGGTCTGCGTGTAGCGATCCTCGGCCGGCAACACGAGCGTGTGTCCGAGCGAACGCCCGCGCGGCAGGATCGTCACCTTGTGCACCGGGTCGAGGTTGGGCATAGCCCATGCGGTCAGGGCGTGGCCCGACTCGTGGTAGGCGGTGACCCGCTTCTCCTTGTCGCTCATCGCCCGGGTCTTGCGCTCGGGCCCGGCGATGACGCGGTCGATGGCCTCTTCCAGCGCCTGGTTCGTGATCAGCCGCCCGCCGGTCCGCGCGGTCAGCAGCGCGGCCTCGTTGATGACGTTGGCCAGGTCGGCGCCGGTGAAGCCGGGCGTGCGCCGGGCAATGACGCCGAGGTCGACGTCGGAGGCGAACGGCTTGCCCTTGGCGTGCACCGCGAGCACGGCCTTGCGGCCCTCGACGTCGGGCGGCGATACGGCGATCTGGCGGTCGAAGCGGCCCGGCCGAAGCAGCGCCGGGTCGAGGATATCGGGACGGTTCGTCGCGGCGATCAGGATCACGCCGCCCTTGACGTCGAAGCCGTCCATCTCGACCAGCAGCTGATTCAGCGTTTGCTCGCGTTCGTCGTGGCCACCGCCGAGGCCGGCGCCGCGGTGGCGACCGACCGCGTCGATCTCGTCGACGAAGATGATGGCCGGCGCGTTGGCCTTGGCCTGCTCGAACAGGTCGCGCACCCGGGAGGCACCGACACCGACGAACATCTCGACGAAGTCCGAACCGGAGATCGAGTAGAACGGCACGCCGGCCTCGCCGGCCACCGCCCGGGCCAGCAGCGTCTTGCCGGTACCGGGCTGGCCGAACAGCAGCACGCCCTTGGGGATCTTGGCGCCCAGGGCCTGGTAGCGCGCCGGGTTCTGCAGGAAGTCCTTGATCTCCTGCAGCTCCTCGATCGCCTCGTCCGCGCCGGCGACGTCGGCGAAGGTGGTCTTCGGGGTGTCCTTGTTGACGAGCTTGGCCTTGCTGCGGCCGAAGCTCATGACCCGGTTGCCGCCACCTTGCACCTGGCTCATGACGAAGAACAGCACACCGACGATCAGCAGGATCGGCAGCAGCCCGACGAGCAGCGACAGCCACGGATTGCTCTTGGTGACCTTGGTGGTGAACGACCGGCCGCTGTCGGCACCGGTCTGGGAGGTCAGCTTGTTGAAGATCGTGCTGGACGCGTCGGCCGGGAAGGAGGTGCTGATCTTCTTCTTGCCGTCGACCGGATTCTTCAGGTCGAGCTGGAGCTGTTGCTCCTTGTCCTTGATGGTCGCCTTGGTGAAGTTGCCACTATCGATCTGGGCATACGCCACCGAGGTGTTGACCGACTTGTAATCAGTGCCACCCGAGATCACCGAGGGCAGCACGAAAATCGCAAAGATGATCACGATGGCCCATAGCCACCATGACCGGAACAGACGCCTTCGATCCATGTGTCATCGCTCGACGGGGGGCCGTCTCGCGCTCCTCCTGCCCAACTGCGATGAATTCTCGCGCAAACTCACCTACGGACGGTACACGGCGGCCCACCGTGCCGGGGAGCCGCGCATCGTGCAACCACAGATTTGAAACGGACTCGTATCTCCTGGCGTTCCCGAGTCAGGTCGCGGCGTACACCGCCGGCTTGAGCCGACCGATGTAGGGCAGGTTGCGGTAGCGCTCGGCGTAGTCCAGGCCGTAGCCGACCACGAACTCGTTCGGGATGTCGAATCCGACGTACTTGACCGGCACCTCGACCTTGACCGCGTCGGGCTTGCGCAGCAGCGCCACGACCTCGACCGAGGCCGGATTGCGGCTGGCCAGGTTGCGCAGCAGCCACGACAACGTCAGGCCCGAATCGATGATGTCCTCGACGATGAGCACGTGCTGGCCGGCGATGTCGCGGTCGAGATCCTTGAGAATTCGCACCACTCCGGAGCTGGTCGTTGAGCTGCCATAGGAGCTGACGGCCATGAATTCCATGGTCGAGGGCCGCTCCAGGGTGCGGGCCAGGTCCGACATGAACATTGCCGCACCCTTGAGCACGCCGACCAGCAGAGGTTCGCGCTCGGCGTAATCGGAGTCGATGAGCTTGGCCAGCTCGGCGGTCTTCTCGGCGATCTGGTCGGCCGTGACGACCACGGCCTCGATGTCGGCGTCGAGTACGGACGACACGTTTCCTTACTCCTTCGGGTGGGGGCGCATCGTCAGCCTGCCAGATGCGCGCACCGCGGCGAATCCGCCCGGCAGGTCGATCGGTCCCTGGCCGTGCCAGTCGGTGATCAAACCGTCGAGGGCTCTGGTGTGTTCACTCGTGAGGGGCGCGGTGCCCGCGGCGTGGGCCCAGCTGCGCAGCACCCTGGTCCGGATGGCGGCCGGCAGCGCCTCGAGTTCCTCGGCGTCGAGGACGTCTTCATGGTGCAGCTCGGCGAGCTGATCCAAGGCGTCGGCGTCGGCGCGGACCAGCGCCGCGGTGCGGGCCAGCGCCTCGGCGACGCCGCCCTGCAGGACGTCGTCCAGCAGCGGCAGCACCTCGCGGCGCAGCCGGACCCGCTGGTAGGCCGGGTCGGCGTTGTGGGGATCGTCCCAGGGGGTGAGGCCGAGGGCGGCGCAGGCGGCTTCGGTCGTGGCCCGGCGGACGCCCAGGAGCGGGCGACGGTACCGGCCGTCGACCGGACGCATGCCGGCGATCGAGCGGGGCCCTGACCCGCGGCCCAGCCCGAGCAGCACCGTCTCGGCCTGGTCGTCGAGGGTGTGGCCGAGCAGAACGTCGGCGCCGAGGGCGTTCGCGACGCCGTCGAGGGCCGCGTACCGCGCCGTGCGGGCCGCCGCCTCGGGCCCACCGTCGCTGCCCACGTCCACGGTCACGACCTCGACCGGGTCGAACCCCAACTCGTACCCGATGGCGGCGACGGTCCTCGCCTGGGCGTCCGACCCGGGTTGCAGGCCGTGGTCGACGGTGATCAGCGCGGCGGCGATGCCGGCGCGGGATGCCTCGAAGGCGGTGGCGGCGGCCAGCGCCAGCGAGTCCGCGCCGCCCGAGCAGGCGACCAGCACCGCTTGCCCGGTAAGCGCGGACCGCACCGCGCGGCGGACCTCAGCGACTGCGGGGTTCGGTCCCATGTCCCGTCCTCGAGCGTGCAACTTTCGGCCGTCCTACGGGGGTCAGGGTTGCACGATCGCTCACTTCACGCGGGCCAGCCAGGCGCTCGGGTCGCGGATCTCGTCCTTGCGCGGCAACGTCTCGGGCGACGTCCAGATCCGGTTGAAGCCGTCCAGGCCGACCTCGTCGACGACGCGCCGCACGAAGGCCGACCCGTCGACGTACTGCCGGGTCTTGGCGTCCAGGCCGAGCAACCGGCGCAGCAGCCGATCGAGCGGGTTGCCGCCCCGGCGACGGCGGGCTCCGAAACGCTGCTCGATCCGCTGCTGCGACGGGATGACGGTCGGCGACACCGCGTTCATCACGTACTCGGCGTGGCCCTCGATCAGCGACATGAACGCGGTGACTCGGTCGATGACCTCGCGCTGCTCGGGGGTGGCCAGCGCCGCCACCAGGCCGGTGCCGTCGCCCTGCCCGCGCACCACCTTGACCAACTCGCCCAGCGCCGCCTTGGTGCGTTCGCGCATCGCGGCCGGGTCGGGGTCGATGCTGTCGGACAGCGCAGCGACCTCGCTGTTCATGTGCTCGCGCAGCCACGGCACGGCGGTGAACTGCACCCGGTGGGTGACCTCGTGCAGGCACACCCACAGCCGGAAATCGTGCGGTTCGACGTCGAGTTGGCGTTCGACGGCCACCAGGTTCGGCGCGATCAGCAGCAGCTGCCCGTCGGGGCGGTCGAAGAACTCGAACTGGCCGAGCACCTTGCCGGACAGGAAGCCCAGCACCGCGCCGGCCTGCATGCCGGTGAGCCGGCCGCCGACGGACTCGGCCACCCGGCCGACCTTGTTGGCGGCGGTCAGCTTGTCGACGAGCGGCGTCATGACGTTGCGCAGGCCGGCGGCATTGACGTCGATCCAGCCCTCGCGGTCGACCACGCGGGTTTGCGCCGTGACCGGCGGCTCGGTGAGCCGGGTCAGCTCGGCGACGTGCCCGGCCGCCACCTCGGCCAGCCGGTACAGCTCGGCGACGGTGTCGTCGGCCTCGGCGCGCGTCACGTTCGGCGGCGGGGGGCTGAAGTTCTTGGCCGACCGGGCGGCGAGGTCCCAGTCGATGAGAGACGCCATGTCCGCCACCGTACCGATGCCCTCGCCCCACCCGGTTTTGGTCACCAGGTCTCAAATAACCGGCCCGGTGACCAAAACCGTCGAGGGTTAGCAGCCGCAGGACGCCAGCGTGCCGGCCACCCGGTCCAGGGCAGCCTCGGCCGCATCGGTATCCGCCTCGGTCGGCCCGACGCGGTCGGCCATCAGCGCGAACGCCAGCAGCCGCCCGCCCTCGTCCTGCACCATCCCGGACAGCGTCGACACGGACGTCAACGTGCCGGTCTTGGCCCGGACGACGCCGGCACCGGCCCGGGCTGTGCCGCTCACGTACCGGTCGGCCAGGGTGCCGCTCCAGGCGGCGACGGGCAGCATGTCGAGCACGTCGGTGCGCCGGCCGGCGACCAGCAGCACCCGGGTGAGCGTGTCCGGGGTGAGGCGGTCGCGGGCGGCCAGCCCGCTGCCGTCGACCATGCCGGTGCCGAGCGACGCGCCCAGCTGCGCGAGGGCGAGACGCACGCCGGCCGCCGCCCCGGCGAACGACGCCGGCTGATGTTCGGCCAGCGCCACCTGCCGGGCCAGGCACTCGGCGATCACGTTGTCCGACTCGAGCAGCATCTGCGTCACCAAGGTGGCGACCGGCGCCGACTGCACGCTGGCCAGGGTTTGCGCGCCGGCCGGCGCGGCACCCCGGGTAACCGCCGAGGCCGGCAGGTGCAGGGCGGCGGCCAGTGCGCGCCCGGCCGCCAGGTCGGGGCTCGTGCTGCGGATGCGGGCGGTGGGCGTGTCGCGGCCGCCGTCCACCATGGCGGCGGTGATCGGCGAGGCGTAGTCGGACGGGACGTCCTCGGGCGCCCAGTACGGCGAGACGCCGGCCCCGGTGAACAGGCGGCCGTCGACCTCGACGCGGCGGACACCGTGCAGCTGCCGGACCAGGTCGCTGATCCGGGCCGCGTCGGAGTAGGCCCCGTCGTGGCCGGGCGCGGCGGCCGTCAGCGTGGGGTCGCCGCCGCCGACGAGCACCACGGTGCCCGGCTGCGCGCCGGCTACCACGCGGGTGGGAAAGCGGTCGGTCGGCCGGTACACGCTCAGCACCGCGATCGCCGTGGCGAGCTTCGCTGTCGAGGCGGGCGCCGCCGGCGTCGTCCCACCCTGGGCGAACAGCACCGCGCCGGTGGCCACGTCGCGCACCTCGGCCAGGACGTGCTTGCCCAGGTGGGGGTCGGCGAGCGGTGGGCGCAAGACGGCGGCGATCCGTGTCGCGGCCGGACGCGGCCCGGCCGTCGGGACCGACGCCGAGGGGGCGACCGTCGCGTCGGCCAGCGCGCGATCCGTTGGCGGGGGCGTCGAGGACGCGAGCGCGGCCGGCTGGCGCAGGTGCCGTACGCCGGCGTATCCGCCCAGACCGGCGGCGCCGGCCAGGACGACGACCAGCACGGCGATCCCCCACCTCACGATGGGCCACACTATGCGCATGGAGTTCGACGTCCTGATCGAGATCCCCAAGGGCAGCCGCAACAAGTACGAGGTCGACCACGCGTCCGGGCGGATCCGGCTGGACCGCACGCTGTTCACGTCGACGCAGTACCCGGCCGACTACGGCTACATCGCGAACACCCTGGGCGAGGACGGCGACCCGCTCGACGCGCTGGTGTTGATCCAGGGCGACCCGCTGTTTCCCGGGGTACTCGTGCGCTGCCGCGCGATCGGCATGTTCCGGATGACCGACGAGAAGGGCGGCGACGACAAGGTGCTGTGCGTCCCGGCTCGTGACCCACGGCTGGAGCACCTGCGCGACATCTACCACGTGCCCGAGTTCGACCGGCTGGAGATCCAGCACTTCTTCGAGGTCTACAAGGAACTTGAACCGGGCAAGAGCGTCGAGGGGGCGGCCTGGGTCGGACGCGCCGAGGCCGAGGCCGAGATCGACGCGTCCCGCCAGCGGCTCAAGGAGCACCCCGAGGCCGCCCCCCACTGACCGTCCTCGGTTTTGGTCATCAGGCCGGATATATGCGACCGGACGACCAAAACCGTGAAGCGGGCACACTCACTCGACGGCCACCGCCGCCACCGGCCGGAACGCCCAGAACGTGCCCGGCCCGGTTTGCGAGCAGGTCAGCCGATCGCCGCGCATCTGCTCGATGCGCACCGTGACGTCGACCAGCCCGTGCGGTCCGCGCGCCCGCACGATCGCCTCGCCCTCGCGAACGCCGCGCACGCCCACGACGGTCAGGGCCGACGCGTCGCGAATCGCCAGGTGCTCGTAGGCGAAGGCCAGCGCCGCCTGGGCCACCGGCTTCAACCCGACCCGCCCGCGCAGCAGCGCGCCGACGACCTCGCCCCGCTCGGTGGCCGCGACGAACTCGGGCGCCGCGAACGGCAGCACCCGGCCGTACAGCAGGCCGGCCGGCACCACCAGCACGTTCGCGGCGAACCGCTCGCCGCCGACGTGGCTGCACTCCCACACCCGGCCGGGACGCTCCGCCGCGAGCGCCGCCGCCACGGGCCGTCCGCGCAGCGCGCAGCACGTGTCGTGCTTGCTGTGCGCGCAGACGAGATAGACGGGCGCGTCGTCGGGCGAGCCGGCCGACCCGTCCAGGGGCAGGTCGAGCAGATCGGCGTCCGCATCGAACTCGCCCCACCGGTGAGCCTCGCGGCCCGGCCGGCAGTCGACCACCGCCCACTTCCGGGTGATGCCCCGCGGGGTACGGCCGGGGCGACGGATCGCCAGCACGCGCAGCCCGGCGGCGTTCGCCCGCGCTTCGAGCGCCTGGGCCGTCTCGCGGTCGAAGCCGGAGCTGCGCAGCCCGCCGCGCCCCCAGGCCCCGGGCTGCTCGACCAGCAGCAGCCGGGCCGCCGGGAATGCGGTGCCGAGCATCGGGTCACCGCGCAGCTGGGCCCGCAGCGCACAGCGGTCGAGCGTCTCGCGCGGATGCGGATGCCCGTGATGGGCGCCGGAGGTGGTCACGCCTGCGCCGGCACGACGACCGCCTCGCGCAGCAGCAGCCGGGCCAGGGCGAGCTGCTCGCCGGCGTCGAGCCCGGGCAGCTCGGTCGGCGTGAACGGCTCGCCGGAGAGGATCGTCTTGATCGCGGCCTCGGCCCCGGATGGCACCGACACCGCTTTGTCGAGCAGGCGCAGCCGCACTCCGGCGCTGTCGCGGGCCACACCGCAGCGCAGCCCGGGCCGCATCCGCAGCGCCGTTGTGGCGGTCACCGACGAGACGGCGGCCAGCTGGGCCAGCGGGCCGACCGGGGCCGGCCGGGTCTGGCGGACCAGGTCGGCGGTGATCCGATCGGCGACGTCGTCCGGCCCGACCCGGTCGAGGTATCGACGCAGGACGGCCAGGGTCTCGCGCAGGTGCGGTTCGAGCACGGCCGGATCGCCCAGGTCGACGCCCATCGGCAGCGACGCCCGCAGCTCGGCGTCGTCGGCCGCCGCGCCGAGCAGGTGCCGCACCAGCTGGTAGCGGGTGAGCGCGTGCACGCCCACCGTCAGGTGGATCGACAGCTCGCCCTGTGCCACCGCCGAGTGCAGGTAGCCCCGCGGCAGGTAGAGCGCGTCGCCCGGTTCGAGCAGCTCGTCGATCAGCGGCGGCTCGGCCGCCCGTTGCGCGACGGCCGACCGGCGCTGCTCCCACGGCTGATCGCCCAGCGGGTCGGCGAGCACCGGCTCGTGGACCCGCCACCGCTTGTGTCCCGCGATCTGCAGCACGAACACGTCGTGCACGTCGTAATGCGACGCGAAGCCCTGGTTCTGGGCCGGGGTGATGTAGGCGTTGATCTGGACCGGATGTCCCAGTTCGGTCGACAGCTCCGACCCGAACGTGACAAGCGGTGGCCACGTGCGGTGCAGGGCCTGCAGCACCAGGGTGGCTCCGTCGTCCAGCTGACCCAGGACGGCGTCGTCGGCCGCCTGGTCGGCGACCGCCGCCCCGGCCCCGCCGCCCCGCGAGTACCGGCCGGGCGGTACGAGGTCGCCCTCCTTGGCCATACGCAGGAACGGCGTGCGCAGCCCGCGCCGGGACACGAGCTCGTCGACGGCGGCGGCGTCGAGCAGGTCGTCGAATCCGGCCGGCAGCTCGGCGGCCCGGGTCAGCAACGGGCGGCGCCCCCAGTACAGCTCGGCGAAGTCACGGGCCGGGATCGGTATACACCGGCGCAGCACGCTCACCCGAGTCAAGCTACTACCGCGCGAAACGGCCCCAGGAAACCCAAGAAAAAGTGGACGGGCCCGGCGACGTTGCCGGGCCCTTCGCGACAGGAGCAGTCAGGTCGTGCGTCCTACCCCTGTCGTCAGCCACTCGAGCGAGGGTCAGCCCTCGCTGTCGGGGGGCACGGTAGCCGATTCAGCTGCCGCTGTCAGCCGCCCCCCGCGGCGGCCTCAGCCGGCAGTGCCGTCCGCGCCGCCGTCACCGCCACCGCCGGCCCCGCCGTCCGCGCCACCGTCACCGCCGGCCCCGCCCCACCACCGGCCCCGCCGTCGGCGCCGCCGTCGCCGAAGCCCGCGCCGCCGTCACCGCCACCGTCAGCGGCGCCGTCCGCGCCACCGTCGCCTGATCCCGAGGTGCCGTAGCCGCCGGACTCCTCAGGACGATCGCTGTCTTCGGTGTCGAAGCTCATGAGCACCCTCTCCATCGTCAGGATTCGCGCGGCGGACCGTCCGCCGGCAGTCACGCTAGCGAGCCCGGGTCTACCCGACCAGCCCTCGGGGCAATCCTTAAGCGGACACCAAACGCCCGGATCGCCCGAGACCGATTTGATTACATGTGAGGTCATGAACGACCATGGGTGGGTGACCCTTAGAAGAGCAGCCGTCGTCGCCTGCTGCCTAATGATCACTACGCTCGCCGCCTGTAGCAGTTCTGATTCGAAATCAAAGCTGCCGTCGATGCCCACAACCACCGCCGCGGCCGCCGGGCCGACCACGTGCAACGGATACACGAAGGGCAAGGCCGGAGTCATCAACGTCTTCTGCGGCGGCGGGGCCAAGGCCAGTGGCCGGATCGGGTCCGACTCGTTCGACCTCGACGGCGGATCGTGTGTACAGGGCGCCACCTTCATCTCGGTGAACGTCGGCGTGCTGGTCGGTCCCGAGTTCGCCGGCGACCCGCCCGACTACTTCGGCCTGGTGCTCAAGCCGCTCGCCGGACCGTTCTCCAACGCCTCGGCCACCATCGACACGGTCGGCACGCCGCACGCGATCACCGTGTCCGGTTCGCTGGACGACGACATGAAGGGCGGCAAGTTCACCGGCACGGACGGCAGCCTGCCCATCTCCGGATCGTTCAGCTGCTGATGCGCGCGCCGGCCACCGAATGCTGGCTGCACGACGACGTCGCAGTGGCCCGATCGGCCATCGCCGGGCAGGGCTTGTTCGCCACCGCACCCATCGCCGAGGGCGCTGCGGTGTCCCGTCTGGGCGGCCGCCTGATTTCTACAGCCGAGCTGAGCGATCTGGTCGATGTCGACAGCCTCGCTGTAGATGATGACGTCCACCTGATGCTCGCGGCGGGCAACCGCAACCGGTACGCCAACCACAGCTGCGAGCCGAACCTGTGGTGGACCGACGAGTACACGCTCAGCGCTCGGCGCGACGTCACCGCCGGCGAGGAGCTCACCCACGACTACTCGACGAGCACTGCCGACCCGCAGTTCCTGCTGCGCTGCCACTGCGAGAGTTACCGCTGCCGGCAGATGGTCACCGGCGACGACTGGCGCATCCCGCAGCTGCAGCGGGTGTACGCCGGCCACTGGCGGCCGATGCTGCAGCGGCTGATCGACCAGCTATGACGGGCGCTCAGCCTCTGACGGCCGCTCGGCGCGGTGCAGGGCCACGATGCCGCCGGTGAGATCGCGCCAGTGCACACCCGACCACCCGGATGCGGCCACGGTGCGGGCCAGCTCGATCTGGGTCGGCCAGTTTCGAATCGACTCGGCCAGGTAGACGTAGGCGTCCGGATTCGACGACACGCGCCGGGCCAGGGCCGGTAGGGCGCGCATCAGGTAGTTGAGGTACAGCCGGCGGAACGGGCCGAACGTCGGCCGGCTGAACTCGCAGACGACCAGCCGACCGCCCGGGCGCACCACTCGGGCCATCTCGCGCAGCGCCTGGCCGACGTCGGCGACGTTGCGCAGCCCGAACGAGATCGTAACCGCGTCGAAGGCGCCGTCGGCGAACGGCAGGCATAGCGCGTCGCCTGCGACGAGGGGCACGTGCCGGCGGTCGCGGCGGGTCTGCCCGGCCTGCAGCATGCCGAGCGAGAAGTCGCAGCCCACCGCGTAAGCGCCGGAGCGGGCCAACTCGACCGTCGACACCCCGGTGCCGGCGGCCAGGTCCAGTACCCGCTCGCCGGGGTGCAGGTCGAGCGACTGCCGGGTCCGGCGCCGCCACAGCTGGTCCTGACCGAGCGACAGCAGCGTGTTGGTCCGGTCGTAGCGGCGCGCCACCGCGTCGAACATGGCGGCGACATCGCGGGGGCGCTTGTCCAGATCGGCTCGGCTGGTCACGGGACGGGTCTTCCCGCGTCCGCGCGCCGGCGCACGTGTCCACCGACCGCGCTTGTCCCGTACCTCGCTCACCGGCTGCATTCTGCCGGAACGCGATTTGGCCCGACTGGGTCGCGGTCGCCCGGCCTGACCCGACCCGCCCGCACGGATGCGCAGTTACGCGTGATTCATCAGAAATTCAGCGTATGTGAGCGGCTCCCGACAGATGCGGCCGAAATGCTCGCACCGACCTCACCCCCACGAGAAGGGTCCCCGCCGTGCCAGAAACCAGCCGCCGCCGATTCCTGGGCGGAGCCGCCGCCGCCACTGGGCTCGGCGCCGCCGCGACCTGCTGCCGACCAGCGTGCAGAAGGCGCTCGCCAACCCGCCGACCCGTCCGGGCAAGTGGAGCGACATCAAGCACGTCGTGCTGCTGATGCAGGAGAACCGTTCGTTCGACCATTACTTCGGCACCCTGTCAGGCGTCGCCGGCTTCGACGACCCGCACGCGATCAACCTGTCCACCGGCAAGTCGGTGTTCTTCCAGCCCGACTCGGTCAACCCCGACGGGTACCTGCTGCCGTTCCACCTCGACACGCACAGCACGAACTCGCAGGCCATCCCGTCGACCAGCCACGCCTACTCGGTGCAGCACCAGGCCTGGAACGGCGGCAAGATGGACCAGTGGCTGCCGGCGCACCGCGCGGCCGACAAGGCCAACGGCCCGTACGTCATGGGCTACCACACCCGCGACGACATCCCGTTCCAGTACGCGCTGGCCGACGCGTTCACGATCTGCGACCAATACCACTGCTCGGTGCAGGGCCCGACCTGGCCGAACCGGCTGTACTGGATGACCGGCACGGTCGACCCGGAGGGCAAAAACGGCGGGCCGATCACGTCGAACTCGCTGCCGAACGGCCCCTACACGTGGACGACGTATGCCGAGCGGCTCGAGGCGGCCGGCGTCAGCTGGAAGGTGTACGCCGACTCGGTCGGGCAGAGCGCCTACAACATGCTGCCGCACTTCAAACAGTTCCAGGACGCCGCGCCCGGAAACCCCCTGCACGACAAGGGAATCGCGCCGGTGAGCACCGGGCAGTTCGAGTACGACGCACTGCACGACCTGCTGCCCGCCGTGTCCTGGCTGATGCCCGGTGCCGGCCAGTCCGAGCATCCGGCCGAGACGCCGGCCGCCGGGGCGAACTTCGTCGCGTCGAAGATCGGCGCCATCGCGGCCAACCCCGACGCGTGGGCCAAGACGGTGTTCATCCTCGACTACGACGAGAACGACGGCCTGTTCGACCACGTGGTGCCGCCCACGGCGCCGGCCGGCACGCCGGACGAGTTCGCGCTGGACCTGCCCATCGGCGGCGGATTCCGGGTGCCGTGCATCGTCGTCTCGCCGTGGAGCGCCGGCGGCTACGTGTGCAGCCAGAAGTTCGACCACACGTCGGTGATCCAGTTCCTGGAGAAGTTCACCGGCGTGCGTGAGCCGAACATCTCCGACTGGCGGCGCCTGACGTTCGGTGACCTGACCCGCACCCTGCGGCTGGGCCACCGCGCGCCGGCTCCGGTGCTGCCCGACACCCAGGGCAACCTCAACCTGGCCACTTACGAGGTGGCCACGCTGCCGGCCCCGGCCTTCCCCGGTTCGTCGCAGACGGTGCCGCACCAGGAGAAGGGCAACCGCCCGCACGTGTGATCGCCCCGGTTTTGGTCACCCGGTCTCATATATCCGGCCGGGTGACCAAAACCGAGCGGGCCAGGGCGCGCCGGGTCAGCAACCGGGCCAGGTGCGCGCGGTACTCGGGCCCGGCGTGCATGTCGGTGACCGGCTCGGTGCCCTCGGCGGCCAGCTGCGCCGCCTCGTCGGATGGCGTCCCTGCGGCCAGCGCCTGCTCGGTGGCGGTGGCGCGCAGCGGCACGCTGCCCAGGTTGGCCAGAGCCACCCGGTCGCCGGCCACCGCGACGGCCACGATCGCCCAGTCGTTGGCCCGCCGCACGAATTTCTCGTAGGCCGCGCCCTCGCCCGGCCGGCGCGGCACTCGGACCTCGACGAGCATCTCGTCCGGACGCAGCGCCGTCTCGAAGTAGCCGACGAAGAACTCGGCGGCGCTCACCCGGCGCGATCCGTCCGGCCCGGTCAGCACCAGCGTCGCGTCCAAAGCCCTTATCGCACAAGGCAGATCAGCCGCCGGGTCGGCGTGGGCCAGCGAGCCGCCGATCGTGCCACGGTGGCGCACCTGCCGGTCGCCGACCAGCCGGGCCACCTCGGGCAGCAACGGCACCTCGCGGCGCAGCAGCTCGGACGCGGCCAGCTCGGCGTGCCGGGTCAGCGCGCCGATCGCCACCTCGTCGCCCTCGACGCGCGCGTACGAGAGCGAGCGCAGCCGGCCGACATCGATCAGCACCGACGGGAACGCCAGCCGCAGCTTCATCATCGGCAGCAGCGAGTGCCCGCCGGCCAGCAACTTCGCGTCGTCGCCGTGCGACGCCAGGGCGGCCACCGCCTCGGCCACCGACGACGCGGGGACGTACTCGAACGGGGCCGGGATCACGCCGCCGAGTCCTTCGCGGAGTCAGCCGCGGCCAGCACCGCCCGCACGATGTTGTGGTAGCCGGTGCACCGGCACAGGTTGCCCTCCAGCCCCTCGCGCACCTCGTCCTCCGTCGGCGAAGGGATCGCGCGGAGCAGGTCGGCGGCGGCCATGACCATGCCCGGCGTGCAGAACCCGCACTGCAACCCGTGCTCGGCCCGGAAGGCCGCCGCCACCAGGTGCAGCTCGCCGTCGGCGGACAGGCCCTCGAGCGTCACCACCTCCGAGCCGGACGCCTGCGCGGCCAGCACCGTGCACGACTTCACCGACTCGCCGTCGAGGTGCACCGTGCACGCCCCGCACGAGGTGGTGTCGCAGCCGATGTTCGTGGCCCGCAGCCCGCACACGTCGCGCAGGTAGTGGACGAGCAGCAGCCGCGGCTCGACGTCGTCGGCGCGGGCCTGGCCGTTGACGGTGATCGCGACCTTCACCGAGCCTCCAGTATCGCCAGCCACACCCGTTGCGGGCTGGTCGGCATGTCGATGTGCCGGACGCCGAGGTGGGCCACGGCGTCGATCACCGCGTTCTGTACGGCTGGGGTCGAGCCGATGGTGCCGGCCTCACCGATCCCCTTGGCGCCCAGGGGGTTATAGCTGGTCGGCGTCTCCATGGCGACCAGCTCGAACGTGGGCAGTTCGGTCGCCGACACGATCGGGTAGTCGGCGAACGTCGAGGTGATCGGGTTGCCGTCGTCGTCGTAGAGCACCTCTTCGATCAGCGCCTGGGCCGCACCCTGGGCCAGTCCGCCATGGCGCTGCCCCTCGGCCAGCAGCGGGTTGAGCA
>DATBER010000021.1:0-17278 GCA_036558905.1 Jatrophihabitantaceae bacterium
CTAGCCTCGATGTTTCGTCAGGCGGCTGGATGCGTGCCTTGGTGCGGTTGTGGTTGGTCGGGCGGTGGGTGTGCGTGGGAGGGCGCCGACGCTGCGTCCGTCGGTTCTCCGGGTCCTGGTCGTTGGGTCGATGGGCTGGTCCTCAGGTCGTGCGCAGGCTGGTCCAGCCGATGTCGATGAGGTGGTTCCAGGGCCAATCGCGTGGGAGTCGGAGTCGTATTCGTCGTCCGGTGTGGATGATGTGTCCGGCGACGGCGAGGATCCGGAAGCGCAGGCGTTTGGGTTCCCATCGGCGGGCGGGCAGGTGGGCGTGGAAGGCGAGGGTCTGGGTCCAAGCCAGAAGATCGGCGGCGAGGGCGACGATCTCGACCCAGAGCTGGTTGTGGGCGTAGCCGTGGAAGGGCAGGTTCCGTAGCCCGGTGTCTTTCAGGGCGCGGATGCGGTCCTCGCAGCGGGCGCGCTGGCGATGCCGGACCTCGAGCGTGGCCACGGACCAGCCGGCTCCGCGGGTGTTGGTGGCGAAGCAGGTGATGCGCCATCCGTTGTGGTCGGTCAAGCGCAGTTGCGCGCCGGGGTGGGGACGTTCGCGGCGGGCGATGACCCGCATCCCGGCCGGCCACTGCTGGGGACCGAACCGGGCCGGTGATCTGGTCGGCTTGGTCGGTGTCGGCATCCAGGCGGTGAGCTCGGCGACCTGGGCGCCGTCACGAGGCAGGCCGTCACCGTCGAGCGCGGCTCGCCACGCCTGTTCTGGGATCGCCTCGATTGCGGCCTGCACTCCTTCCCGAGCCGAGAAACCGACCGAGTACTCCAGTGCGGCGTCGGTGATGTGGTGCAAGAACGCCTTGGAGCAGGCGCCGGTGTCGGCACGGACCAGCACCTGGCCCCGCTCGTGGGCCGGGAGCTGGGCCAACGCCGCGGTCAAGGTAGTGATGTGGTCGGCGCTGTTCCACGGCGACGCCTTCCCCGGCCGCAAGTCGATGGCCAGCGTCTCACCGGTGCCGTACTGGCCGTGGTCGACGAACGCGCACATCGGCGCGAACCCGAACCCACGCTTGAACGTCGGCTCGGCGCCTTCCTTGTCCGAGTGCGCGCTCACCAGCGTGGCGTCGATGTCGACGATCACCTGACCACCGGCCCGGCGGCCGGGGGTCCCGGCCAGCGGGCGACGCCTGGCCCACACCGCCGCCCGCGCCGCGGCGCGGACCTGCCGGATCGCCGCCACCGCGTCATCGACGTCGTTGGCCAGTGCCGCGAACAGCCGCGAGATAGTCGGATCCGAGGCAACCGGGCCGAACACCGCTGGCTGAGCGCGCACCACCGCCACATCGGCCAGGCAGTCACCGCCGAGCGCGACCGCGGTCGCGACATCGAGCAGCACCTTCCCCCGATCATGGACCGCCCGCGTCGAGCGCCACCGCCACAGCGCCTGCGACAGTCTGCGCTCCAGACCAGCGACCCGGAACACCTCCTTAAGCAGCAGCGCGCCCGACGACGAAACCAACGACTCGCGCACGGGATCGAGAACCAGACCAGGGACCGGGCTACGCTTCACCTACGGAGTGCCTTCCCGCTCGGTGGACTTGAGACCTCGCAATCCCAAGAATCCCAAGCAGGACAGGCACTTCCGTGCGTTACACGCCGATCACCGACCAGCCACGCGAAATCTCGAGGCTAGTGCCGTCTCTGGCTTGTGTTGTCCGTAGCTCCCGTACGCCGGCGAGGTAACGGGCACCGCCTGGCACGTACGGATTGCGCTCTCAGCTGTCTACCCGCACGCGCGCTCAGGATTCCCCTTACGGCATGCGGCACCTGCCTCGCACGGATACGGGTACGCGGATGCGGCGATGGCCGCCGACGTGAGTTCAGCCTCGTGTTGGGATGACGTGCACGCCGGCGAGCCTCCTGCCGGCACCGAGCATCGCCAGCCCGAGCGCGAGCATCGCGGCGATCACCGGCCACTGGTAGGGGTCAGGCAGGTAGAGGGCCAGAAACCAGGAGCGGGTGGGCGTCTCGGTGAGCTTCATGACCGCCGGCACGAGTCCCTGCGGCAAGAGCGGGAGCCAGCACAGCCCCAGGCAGGTCCCCGCGAGCGCATCCCGACGCGCGGGCATCGTCAGCCGGGCAGCCAGGCCCTCCTTCGCGACATTCAAGCTCATCTGCGGGCCGCCGCCGCGCTCGGCGATCGTGTCGTGCAGCAGCGCAGCCATCTCGGAGCCGTAGCGGGTCCGCCAGGCGGCCGGATACCAACGCAGCAACCGCGTCACGCGGCGATCCCGCGTTGCCTCCGGGCTCTTGTCCAGTGCCCGGTAGCGATCGATCAGCCACAGCACCAGCCACACGAGCGCCAGCGGAGACAACAGCGTCCAAAACACGATCGAGGCCGCTGCGAAGACCCATGGGCGGCGCTCGGCCACCTGCGCCAGGAATCGGGGCGTCGCCCTGACCCACTTCATGAGGTCGCCAGCCCCGTCGACAATCGTCGAAGGCCAACCTCGCTCACCCGCCGCTGCACCGTCAGCTGCGCCTCCAACGCGCGCGCACCGCGGGGCGTGATGTCGTACGGCCGGCGCCGCCCCTCGCCTTCCAGCCCCTCGATCAGCCCGTCGTGCTCCAAGCGGCTGAGGGCGCCGTAGAGCGTGCCCGGCTGGAGTCTCACGCCGGCGAACGCCTCGACGTCCTTGGTAATGGCGTACCCGTGCTTCGGGCCTTGGGCCAGACTGGACAGGATCAGCGTGGCCGGACCGGCGAAGCGTCCGAGACCGCCAAGCTCAGTGCTCATGCGACCGAACCTACTACGTTCGGCGATATATCGCCAAGCGTTATAACCAGATCGCGCCGACCAACCCGCACCCCTCCATCCGGGCGGTTGACGTTTCCGCTCGGCGGGTCCAGAGGATGGCGGAAGCCGACGCGTCGACGGCAGCGCACAGGGTCTCCCCGGAGTACACCAGGTCATCCACCAAGTGGATGCGGGTTCCCGGCCCGAGCCGCTCGCCGGCAAGGCGACCATCGCCCACGGTCGGGTCGTCGCCGTAACTGACGAAGTACCTCTTCGGACGACGACGAACAAGGACAGCCCGGAACCCGGATCCACAAAGCCAGCGCGCCGGCCAACGCCCACGAGCCCTCGTCAGAACCGGCAACTGCGTGTCCTTGGGGCACCGTCTGGGCCAACGCCTCGACCACCACGGCGAAATCCTGCGGATTTCCCAGGATCCGCTTGAGGTTCGTGAACCCGCGACCGATCCGCCCGTGCCGGTCAGGCACTTCGGCATCCGATGCGCACCGGGCCACGATCTCCGCAACACCTGGCGCAGCGACAATCACGACTTGCACGCCCAGCCGACTCCATTCACCGCCACAGGTTCTGCTCGCCCCGACGCACACTAGCCCCAGCGACTGAACGCGCTCAGCGACAGCTCGGTCAGGATCGACCTCTGCCAAGGGCTGACGCGAGACACCACTCCCCGCGTCAAGACTGTCGAATGCACGGACGTGTCGACGAGCGGACGGGTGCCGCTGCTGTCACGGTAGTTTGCTCAACCTGGACACGGGACGGGTGGCCCAAGCGGGTGCGCTACTGGCTCTCCATGGGCAGATACGTGAGGTGCGCTTCAGGAACGACACCGGCGACTGGAACACCGAGCCTCGGTATCCCGACGGTCTATACCTGGGTTTGCGGTGCCGTAGCCGCGCCGGCGTGCGCAGTCCTGCCGACTTCGAGGAATGGACGCGCAGGCGACACGTCGCGCCAACCTCGGAGTAGTCGCTGCCAGCGCCGCCATCTGCCGCACGTGGTGCGCGATCCGGCCGATGAGCGAGCGCTGTCGCAGGCCGTGCCGCGGGATACGGCTGGACGACAACGTCCCGATCGCGACCGGTCGACGTGGCTGCGGCCTTGTGCTGGAATGAGGTCGCTATGCGGTTGCTCGCGGTCATCGGCGAGGAGCTCGCCGGCTACGAAGCCGGCGGCGAATGGCCGGTGCTGTCAAGCCTCGTCGCAGCGAATGGGCCTGCTTCGGTCGACGTACACGTCCTGTCCTTGATCACACCGAACAAGCCGTCGTTCTGGTTCGGCAATCCGTTGGGCCGGGCCGTGGCGAGCACCGGTGGCGGCTCGACCCCTCGACCGGGCTACGACGCCGGAGACAGTGCGCGGCAACGCTTGGAGCGAGCGCTGATCTACCTGCACGGGCTCGGTCTGCGCGCGGACGGTGACATCGCGAGCGGGAGTGCGTTCCGCGCCATACGGCGTGAAGCGGGTGTCGGCAGGTATGACCGCGTCCTGGTCTTGGGTCGCGACCGTCGCGCGAGCCGGTGGCTCATCGTTCGCCTGCGTCAGTCACTGGACATTCCCGTCGACGGGCCCAGCAAGCCGCCACCCGAGGACTGACCGGCCCAAGGACCCGAGTGCATTCTCATCGCCGCGGTACCCGGGGTGTGTTCGGGGAGGCGTCTGGGGCCTGGCGGACGGGCTTGAAAAGTGCTATCTATTAGCTATCACTTTTTGCGTCAAGGGGGCGCGTCATGAACACCGTCCAGGCATCAGGTCTAGCGCAGCACGGTGAACCGGTTGAGCACGCACGGGCGCGGGTGGAGATCCGGCAGCGGCCTGCCCTGGCGGTCACCGGGTGGTTGGGGGTTGTGTTGATCGCCGGGTGTGTCTGGTGGATGGTGCTGGCGGTCGGCACTGGGTGGTTCACGCTGCCGCTGGTGGTCTCGGTGTTGGTGATCACCGCACTGGAGATCGTGGCGCCCGGGCAGACCGCGATGGTGCAGTTCTTCGGCCGCTATGTCGGCACCATCTCGCGGCCGGGGTTCTGGTGGCTGCTCCCGTTGACGGTTCGGCGCCGGGTCAGCGTGCGGGTCCGCAACTTCGAGACCGATCACCTGAAGGTCAACGACGCGGACGGCAACCCGGTGGAGATCGCCGCGATCGTGGTGTGGCAGGTGGCCGACACGGCGAAGTCGACCTACGCGGTGGAGGACTATCGCAACTTCGTTTCGGCGCAGGCCGAATCGGCGCTACGGCATGTAGCGACCAGCCACCCCTACGACGACACCTCAGGGGCCGGGACGTCACTGCGCGGGTCGACCGATGTCGTAGCGGCCGCGCTGGCCGCGGAGGTGGCCGCCCGGGTCGCGGTCGCGGGCGTCGAGATCGTCGAGGTCAGGATCTCGCACCTGGCCTACGCGCCGGAGATCGCCCAAGCGATGCTGCGGCGCCAGCAGGCCAACGCCGTCGTTGCGGCCCGGTCGCGGATCGTCGAGGGCGCGGTCGGCATGGTCGAGCTCGCGCTGAGCCGGCTCACCGAGACCGGTGTCGTCGATCTGGACGAGGAGCGCAAGGCCAGCATGGTGAGCAACCTGATGGTGGTGCTGTGCGGCGACCAACCGCCCTCGCCGATCGTGAACACCGGCTCGCTGTATTCGTGAGCGAGCGCCGACACGTCCTGCTGCGCATCGACCCGGCCGTGCACGACGCGCTGACGCGCTGGGCCGACGACGAGTTGCGCAGCCTCAACGCCCAGGTCGAGATGCTCCTACGCCGCGCGCTCACCGAGTCCGGGCGAATGCCCAAGCATGCCCGGCCATTGCCCAAACGCGGACGACCCAGGACCACCGGCTGAGCCCACCCGAGCGGCAAGCAGCGCCGGACGGGGAACACGCCGCGAACCGACTCGCCCGACCAACGTGCCGCGGGTCGTTCGAGCGGCCTCGGCCGAGCGTCATACCCGGGAATCAGAGTTCGGTTGCGCGCGGATGCACGGGCTCGTAGAGGCCGACCGCGCTACCGCCCGGCAGCCGGAAGTGAGTCACGTGGCCCCATCGGGCGTGCGTCACCTCGTCGAACTCGACACCGCTGGCCCGAAGGTCGGTCATCGTCTCGGCCAGGTCGTCGCACATCAGATAGAGCTCGTGCTCGACCGCGGCGTCACTCGGATGGACGGCCAGTTCGGCCGGCGGGAGTTTGAAGATCAGCCAGCCGTGGCCGGCATCGACGTGCGGATAGCGCAGCACATCACGAAAGAACTCGCGGTCGGCCTCAGGGTCCGAGCTGTAGACGATGACGTGCGCTCCGGAGATTGCCATCGCGCCACGATGGCACACGCCGACGTCGGCTTCGACCCCGTCGCGAAAGGATGCCTGTCCGATCAGGTGGTGCCGGGTGCCGTGTAGCTCACGGTGCGCTGGGCCGCGGCGTCGACTTCCTCGGGCGTCAGCAGCACCACCGTCTTCACCCGCGTCCGGCCGTCGGCGTTGACCGTCAGTGCGAGCGCCGCGGCGGCCGCGTGGTCGGGAAGATCGGCGGTCGCGTAGACGTCGTCGCCACCGAAAGCGAAGTCGAACGCCTCCAACCGGCCGCCCATCTCGCTCACCGTCTTCTCGATCGCGGACCGCCTCGCCGTGCCACCCTTGCTGAGGACGCCTTTCGCGCCTTCGCTGCCATAGGACGCGATGAACAGATATCGAGGCATAGTCGCCACCCCCGAACCCCGTGTCTGACTGCCTCTCTCGGCCACCATCCTCCGCATCGGCGGTGATCACAAGGCGTCGTGGCCACCTGGACGCGCCGGCCCGCCCGTGGCACCGTGATTGAGCGGATTGCGCTGCACGGTTGCAGCCGATGCTCGGAGGCGACGAGATGGAAGTGCGTCTGCTCGGGTTCGGAGCGATCGACGTCGGCGGGCAGACATACGAGCACGACGTCGTCATCGACGGTGGCCAGGTGCGGAAACGGAAGAAGAAGCCCTCGCGGCCGTACCGCGATGAATACGGGCACACCCCGTTGTCCGCCGCCGAGGAACTCCCGTGGGGCGGAGATCGGCTGATCGTCGGCACGGGGGCCTACGGCTCACTGCCCATCACGCCCGATGTGTTCGACGAGGCCGGCCGCCGCGGCGTGGACGTCGATGCCGTCCCGACGGCCGAGGCGTGTCGACTGATCGCGGGTCTCGCGTCCGACCAGGTCCACGCCGTACTTCACGTCACTTGCTAGCTGTCGCCCCGAGTGTCACCGGTTGTCGCGTCGTAGCGGGTGTTCGGCCGGGACCTCCACGACAACGATGCGGACCCCGTCCGGATCGGCGATCCACATCTCCAGCAGACCCCACGGCTCCCGCTGGGGGGCGCGCACGACCTCGACTCCGGCTGCCTCGAGGCGCTGGTGCTCGGCCGCGAGGTCCCGGACCTGTATCCAGAGGGCGAGATTGCGAGTCGTCGTCCCGTCCCCGGCTCCGGAGATCTCCAGATAGCCGCCGCCGAGGAAGAAGACCAGCCCCGGATCGTCGGGGTCGCCGAACTCGCGATAGACGGCGAGGCCGAGCGTGTCCCGGTAGAACCGCCGGCTCCGATCCCGGTCGGCCGGCCGCAACAGGATCCGGCTACTGAGGACGTCCATGCCCCGATCATGCCGCGCCTCTCAGGGCAAACCCCGGCAGCCGGGTCGGTCGAAATGGGTGCCGACGTCCGTGCGATGCCCGATCGACCGTCGACCTCGCGGCGCCGAGAGTGATCAACGTGCTTACCACGACGCCGTCCACAACCGCCCGCGCGCGCCGGCTGCGCGCGGTTCTGCCCCTCGCGACCGCCACCACCGTGGCCACCGTGCTCGCCGTGTGGTGCGGGGTACTCGCGGCCACCCTGCCCGCGACGGTCACCGCCAACCACTGGTCGCTGACCTGGGTCGGCCTCGACGCGGGTGAGGGCGCCAGCGCCGCGCTGACCGCCGTGCTGATCCGGCGGCGCACCCGCTACGCCGCGTTGACCACCACGATGGGCGCCACCTTCCTGCTCGCCGACGCCTGGTTCGACGTGTGCACCGCGCCGGCCGGCTCCGCGCAGCTGATCTCCGTACTACAGGCGGCGGTCCTGGAAGTGCCCCTGGCGGCAGCCGCCCTGTGGTTCGCCGTGACCACGCTGCGGGCGGACGCCCGAACGAGCGCCCGCCCGCAGCTGTAGTCAGCGATCAGTGGCCTCGTCGGCCTCCTGCCGCTTACGCCGCTCATCGCGCCAGATGCTGATGATCGGGAACGCGAACAACGCGGCCAGGAGAGCCATCGCGATCATGACTCGACCCCACTCCTCGGCGCTCATCGGACGCTCTCGAACAATGACATGGTTGGACTCCAAGCATGAGGAAACGACGACATACCCGAGCGGCCGATGCCGATCAGGTCGTCGAGGACAGATCTGGATTCGCTTCCTCAGCCGGGCGGAGCGCGCTCGCGGGCAATGTCGCCGGACCCGACGCCGCGGGCCGAGTCGGTGCGCCGCTCGACCAGCGCCGACGCGGCCGCCGGCGAGGCGACCCGCCCGGCATCGTCGAGCGGATCGGCAACCGTTGCGGAGTGCTGCGGCGCGGACCCGTTCTCGGTACGGGGGGCGACGCCGGCGTCCAGCTGATGGCCGACCGGGGCAGCGAACGCGGTCGGCGGCGCCGAGGCGAGGACGCCCGGCGGGTTGGCCGCCGGGGCCAGCAGCGCGCCGAGCAGGACGGCCAGGGCAGACACCGCCCACAACCGCGCCCGCGTACTCCAGGTCGCCATAAGGGGACTAACGCGCCGGCTCGGCGCGGGGTTTCAGCCTCCGGGTCCGGCGCCCCGTTTCGCCGGGTCCGGCCCGCTGTTTCGGCGCTCCGGTCCAGCCCCCGGGGCCGGCGCCCGTTCACGGCTCCGGGTCGGCGGTCTGCATCAGTGCGCGACCGCCGGGCGGTGTCGCTCACCCCACCGGCGCAGCGAGTCGAGCACCGGTGCCAGGTCACTACCGGCCTCGGTCAGCCAGTACTCGAAACGCGGCGGGTGCTCGCTGTACCGGCGGCGCTCGATGAGTTCCGACTGCTCGAGACTGCGCAGCCGATCGGCGATCCGGTCGCGCGGGGCCCCGGTCTGCCGCCGGATGTCGTTGAAGCGGTGCGCACCGAGCGACAGCTCGCGCAGTACCAGCAGCGACCCCGAGGCCGTCGACCCGAGGCGGTACGCCTGGACGTCACCGACCCCGACCCGATCGGCGCGGCCGCCGAGATCGCCGGCGACGTGAACCTGCTGATCAACAACGCCGGTTCGGGCACCGGCGCCGACCTACTGCACGGCGGACCCGAGGCGATCCGGCTGGAGATGGACACGGCCTAGTCGGCGCACCACGCGGGTGGCGGCGTGCCGTCCAGCGCCCGGGCCACGGCCGCGCGCGCCGTGGCCGGACCGACCAGGTTCCCGGTGCCGCTGTAGCCGCCGATCGCGAATACGCCGGGCGCGGTCTCGACGCAGAGTGGCCGGCCGTCGGCGGTATAGCCCACCGAGGCGGCCCAGCGGTGCGTGACGCCGACGCAGCCGCCGGCCATGCGCTCGGCCACCGACTCGATCCAGGCCTGGACGGGCGCGGTCGGCGTGGTCGACGTCGTCCACTCGTCGTCGGCGTAGTGGTCGCGGCCGCCGCCGGCGTAGATCCGCCCGGCAGTGTCCTGCTGGGCGTAGTCGTAGCCCCACCGGCCGTACACCGGGCAGGGCAGTCGGGGCGGCCGGGGCGACGTGGCCAGCATCTGCAGCCGGGCTGTACGCACGCGGCCGGCCAACTGGGGCAACAGCGCGTCGAGACGACCGTCGACCGCGACGATCACCAGTCCCGCACTGATCACCCCGCGGTCGGTGACGACCTGCTTGCTGTCGACGGACGACACGACCGTGTGCTCGTGCAGGGCGGCCCGGCCCTCGAGCGCGGCCGCCAGCGCAACCGCGCGCCGGGCCGGGTTCATGGCCGCGTCGTCGGGCAGGAACAACCCCTGACCGAGCTCGCCCTCGTAACGCTCGACGGCGATGCCGTGCTCGTGCAGGGCGGCCTCGTGCGCGGCGCAAGCGGCCCGCTCGGCCTCGTCCGGCGCACCGGGCAGGCCGGCCAACCGGATCGAGCC
This sequence comes from Jatrophihabitantaceae bacterium, assembly GCA_036558905.1. GTDB lineage: Bacteria > Actinomycetota > Actinomycetes > Mycobacteriales > Jatrophihabitantaceae > DASXRA01. Next base: position 9,911 of record DATBER010000021.1, read on the forward strand.
GACCCGGCGCACCAGCCGCGGTCCGAGCGCGTCGGCCAGCCGGGCCAGCTCGCGCAGGGTCGTCCGGTACAGCTCGACGGCCGGCTCGGCGCCCCACCGAGCGATGGCGTCGGGCAGGAACGGGGCCCCACCACCCAGCAGGAGTCCCCCGTTGCGGCCGGCCGCCCCTCCGGCGACCCGCCCGGCGTCGACCCCGACGACCGACAACCCGCGGCCGGCCAGCTCGTCGACGGCGGCCAGGCCCGAACCGCCCAGGCCGACCACGCAGGCGTCGGCGGTTCGATCACCCGCGAGCGGCGGCAATCCCGCCCAGTCCAGTCCTTCGTCCCACGCAACCGTCACAGCGCGCCGCCCGCGGCGGCTCTCACGGCAGCGCCAGCTGGCTCTTGCCCAGCACCGCGATTCCGCTGTCGGTGACCTTGTAGCGTGCGTTGTCGATCTCCGGCTCGACGCCGATGTGGGCGCCGTCGGGTACCACGACGTTCTTGTCGAGGATGGACCGGCGCACGACCGCCCCGCGTCCGATCTGGACGTTGTCCATGATCACCGAGGCCTCGACGTAGGCGCCGGCGTGCAGCCGGACGTTCGGCGAAATCACGCTGTTGCGCACGGTCGCCCCGGCGATGATCGTGCCCGAGCTGACGATCGACTCCTGGGCGATACCACCCTCGACGAACTTGGCCGGCGGCAGCTGCGGCGGGTGCGTGTAGATCGGCCAGAGCTGGTTGTACAGGTTGAAGATCGGGTGGACGGCCACCAGGTCCATGTGGGCGTCGTAGTAGGCGTCGAGCGTCCCGACGTCGCGCCAGTAGCCGCGGTCGCGTTCCTCGGCTCCCGGGACGTCGTTCTGCGAGAAGTCGTAGACGTATGCGGCGCCCTGCTTGACCATCAGCGGCATGATGCTGCCACCCATGTCGTGCACCGAGTTGTCGTCCTCGGCGTCTGCGCGCAGCACCTCGAGCAGCGCGTCGGTGGTGAACACGTAGTTGCCCATCGAGGCGTAGCTCTCGTCCGGGCTGCCGGGCAGGCCGGGCGGATCGGGCGGCTTCTCGATGAAGTCGTTGACGCTGCCGTCGGCATTGGCGTCGATGATGCCGAACGCGCTGGCCTCGGTCCGGGCTACCCGGATCGCGGCGATCGTGACGCCGGCGCCCGAGTCGATGTGCTGGGTCACCATCTGTCGCGGGTCCATGCGGTACACGTGATCGGCACCGAAGACGACGATGTAGTCGGGCTTGTCGTCGTAGATCAGATTGGCCGACTGCAGGATGGCGTCGGCGCTGCCGGTGTACCAGCGCGGCCCGAGCCGCTGCTGGGCCGGCACCGGCGTGATGTAGTTGCCCAGGACGTTCGACATGCGCCAGGTCTGGGTTATGTGCCGGTCGAGCGAGTGCGACTTGTACTGAGTCAGCACGCAGATGCGCAGGTAGCCGGCGTTGACCAGGTTGGAGAGCACGAAGTCGATCAGCCGGTAGTTGCCCCCGAAGGGCACGGCCGGCTTGGCGCGGTCAGCGGTCAGCGGGAAGAGACGCTTCCCCTCGCCCCCCGCGAGGACCATCCCCAGGACTCTGGGTTCCCTGGCCATGCCACATACCCTAACCGGGTCGCGCCTCTGCGAGCGACTCCGTCAAATCGCAGTAATCTCAGCCCATGCGTGTCGGCATGCTGACCCGTGAATACCCTCCTGAGGTATATGGGGGCGCGGGCGTCCACGTCGAGTTCCTGACCCGGGAGCTGCGTCGCCTGGTCGACGTCCAGGTGCACTGCTTCGGCGCGCCGCGGACCGAGGCGGGCGTCCATGCGTACGCGCCGCCGACCGGCCTGGCCGGCGCCAACCCGGCGCTGCGAACCATCGGCGTCGACCTCGAAATCGCCGACGCCGTAGCGGATCTGGACGTACTCCACTCGCACACCTGGTACGCCAACCTGGCCGGCGTGCTCGGCTCGACCCTGCACGGGTTGCCGCACGTACTCACCGCGCACTCGCTCGAACCGCAGCGCCCGTGGAAGGCCGAGCAACTCGGCGGCGGCTACGGCATCTCGTCCTGGGCCGAGCGCCAGGCCTACGAGACGGCCGCGGCGATCGTCGCCGTCAGCTACGGAATGCGCGCGGACGTGCTCGATGCGTACCCGTTCGTCGATCCGGCGCGGGTGCACGTGATCCACAACGGCATCGACACCTCGCTGTACGCGCCGGCGCCCTCCACCGAGGTGCTGGGCCGGTACGGCGTGACCACCGATCGGCCGTCGGCGCTGTTCGTCGGGCGGATCACCCGGCAGAAGGGCGTCGACCATCTGCTGGCCGCGGCCCGGGACTTCGATCCGGAGGTGCAGCTGGTGCTGTGCGCCGGCGCCCCGGACACCCCGCAGATCGCCGCCGAGACCGAGGCGGCGGTAGCAGCGCTGTCCGAGTCGCGTTCGGGCGTCGTCTGGATCCGCGACATGCTGCCCCGTACGGAGCTGGTCCAGCTGCTGACCCACGCGTCGGTGTTCGTCTGCCCGTCGGTCTACGAGCCGCTGGGCATCGTCAACCTCGAGGCGATGGCCTGCGAGACGGCCGTCGTGGCCAGCGCCGTCGGCGGAATCCCCGAGGTGGTGGCCGACGGCGTCACCGGCCTGCTCGTGCCCTGTGCCGCGGTGGAGCCCGAGGAGTTCGAGGCCGGGCTGGCCGCCGCGGTGAACGAGCTGGCGGCCAACCCCGATCGGACCGAGGCGATGGGCAAGGCCGGCCGCGAGCGGGCCGAGCGCGAATTCAGCTGGGAAGCGATCGCCCATCGCACAGTCGAGCTGTACGAATCGGTGCTGTAGCGACTGCTCGAGTCACAGCGTGGCTGTACGTCGGCCGAGGCTACAGCCAGGGCAGCCGGGCCAGCGCGGTCTCGGCGCCCGGCTCGACCTCGGTGAACCCGGCGTCCTGTACGACCGGCGCGCCGGCCCGCACGGCGTCGGCCCACTGGGCGGCGGTGGCCGTGCGCACGGCCAGCGGGAATCCCGCGTCGTGCCAGGCGATCCGGTCGGAGATCGACGACGCCCGCCAGCCGAGCTGCGCGGCGTGCGCCGCCTGCGCCATGGCCTTGCCCGCGGTCATCTCGTACCTGGGCGAGAGCAGCACCAGCGGCGTTCCGGGCGGCACCGCCGGCGGCGGGTCGTCGCCCAGGTCGGTGCCGCCGACCTGCAGGCGGGCCAGGTCACGGGGCCAGTCGTCGACCGGGATGGGCGGGTACACGCGAACCTCGGCGGTGCCTTGCTCGACGGTCAGCCCGTCCAGGGCAACGGCCCGGCGCCACTCGGCCCCGCGGGCCCGGCGCACCACCTTGCGGATGCGCTGGGCGTCCCAGGCGGCGACCGCCTCGTGCCACTCCGGGCGCTGATCGGTGAGCATCAGCAGCACGCCACGAGCGGCCGCCTCGAGCGCGTCGGTGCGAGTCGGCGGTTCGTCGCGCTCGATGCGCACGACGAACGGCAGGACGAGCTCAGCCAACGCTGCGCGCCTCGACCCATCGAGCCAGCAACCGCGCGCCGAAACCGGTGGCGCCGGCGTTGACCAGCCCGCGCTCCCGGCTCGACCGGGCCGGGCCGGCGATGTCCAGGTGGGCCCACGCGACATCGCCCGCGAACGGGCGCAGGAACAGCGCCGCGGTGACCGCCTGCGGGTGCCCCGGCGAGTTGTTGGCGTCGGCGACGGGCGAGTCGAGCTGGCTCAGGTAGTCGTCGATGATCGGCATCCGCCACAGCGGTTCACCGGTACGGTCGCCGGCCGCGACCAGGGCCGCGGCCAGCTCGTCGGACGTCGCGAAGATGCCGCCCGTCCGCTCGCCCAGCGACACCTTGATGCCGCCGGTCAGCGTGGCGATGTCGACCAACGCGGCCGGCCGTAGTCGAGCCACTGCGTAGGCCATCGCATCTGCGAGCACGAGACGGCCCTCGGCGTCCGTGTTGGTCACTTCGCTGGTGCGCCCACCGTAGTGGCGGATGACGTCGCCCGGCCGCATCGACGATCCGGACACCGAGTTCTCGGCCAGTGGCACCAGCACCGTGACCCGTATCGGCAGCCGCAACGCGGCCACGACGCGCAGCGCACCCAGCACGGCCGCGCCACCGGACACGTCGGTGTACATGCTCTTCATGCTGGCGCCGGGCTTGAGGTTGTAGCCGCCCGTGTCGAACGTGATGCCCTTACCGACGAGGATCAGGTGCGGGCTGGCGGCGACGCCCCGCGGCCGCCATGAGGCCTCGATCAGCGCGGGCGGCGACACCGAGCCGCCGCCGACGGCCAGCACTCCGCCGAAGCCTTGCTCGGCCAACCAATCCGCATTACGGGTCTGGACCCGCACGCCGAGCGGGGCCAGCTCACGGGCGGCCTGCTCCCCCATCCACGTCGGCGTCTTGACCGACGTCCGGGTGTTGGCCAGCTCGCGAGCCCACACCGCACCCCGGCCGTACGCGACGCCGCGCGCAACGGCCGCCACGTCGTCGACGCCGACCAACTGCGCGACCAGCTCGGGCCGCGGCCGCGGGCGCGCGTCGAAGCGGTAGTCGCCGAGCAGCAATCCCTCGGCCAGCGCGGCCAACTCGTCGCCCTTGCGACCGGGCAGGGCCAGGGCCACCTCGGAGTCGGCATCGCCGCGGGCCGCCCGGGCAAGGGCCGCCCCGGCCAGGCGCAGGTCGGCGGCTCGGCCCTCGCCCAGACCGACCAGCAGCACGCGGTTGGGCACCTCGCCCGGCCGGGGCAGTGACGTCACGTCGCCGGCCTTGGTCGAGGGCGCGCTCTCGGCCACGTACGTCTCGACGGCCGAGCCGGCGGCCAGCGGCAACGTGTGCGTCGACACGCCTTCGAGCGCGGCACCGCTCGGGGTGAGACCGACCGCCACCGTCTCGGCGATCAGTTCGTCAGAAGCGATACGTACGTCAGTCATGTCCCGGAGCCTCTAGGGCGTCTCCCTCAACACAGAACTCGGCCCCGGACGCCCGCGTACGGGCACCGGGGCCGATCGGATCATGCGGTAGCCGACCTGGGTCAGCCGACCGCAGACTTCAAAGCGTCGCCGAGTGCGGCCGCCTCGTCGGCTGACATCTCGACTACAAGACGCCCGCCACCTTCGAGAGGAACGCGCATGACAATGCCTCGTCCCTCCTTGGTCACCTCGAGCGGGCCATCGCCCGTCCGCGGCTTCATGGCCGCCATTCGTGCCTCCTCGATGAACGCCAGCGTTCGTCCGAACCGAATACGCGAGCCCCGAGTCCTGATATCCGGGCCCGAAGCTTCGGACATTCTCCCGCACGATCGGTCAGGACCAAAGCCCAGGGTCATGATCATGCGTCGGAACGGGAGAAAATCCCCCAGCCACGTCCCGGGACGATAGCGTCTGAGCACATGACGGATGCCCTGCTGATCGACCGGTCCGAAGGCGTCGCGACGATGACGTTGAACCGCCCGGACTCGATGAACTCGCTGTCTCTCGAACTCAAGGAAGCCCTGGTCGCCGCCGTGGCCGAGCTGGCCGCCGACGAGTCGGTGCGCGCGGTCGTGCTGACCGGCGCGGGGCGGGCGTTCTGCGTCGGGCAGGATCTGCGCGAGCACGAGGCCCAGCTCGAGGCCGGTGACCCGCATCCGCTGCACACGGTCGTCGATCACTACAACCCGATCACGTCCGGCCTGGCCGCTTTGCCCAAGCCGGTGATCGCCGCGGTGAACGGGGTGGCCGCCGGCGCCGGGGCCGGCTTCGCCTTCGCCTGCGACTTCCGCATCGCCAGCCAGAAGGCGTCGTTCCTGCTGGCATTCGTCAACGTTGGGCTCTCCCTGGACAGCGGCTCGTCGTGGACATTGCCCCGGCTGATCGGTTCGGCGCGGGCCACCGCCTTGTCGCTGCTGGGCGATCCGGTCGACGCCGAGGCGGCCCTGGAGATGGGCCTGGTCAACGCCGTCGTCGAACCGGACCGGGTGCTGCCCGCCGCGCACGAACTGGCCGCGCGGCTGGCCGCCGGGCCGACCACCGCCTACGCGGCGATCAAGGAGTCGATCGCCTACGCGGCAACCTCGACGCTGGACGAGGCGCTGGCCAAGGAGGCGCAGATGCAGGAGCACACGGGCGCCACGATCGACCACCATGCCGCCGTGGCCGCCTTCGTGGCCAAGCAGCGGCCGACGTTCACCGGCCGCTGAGCGCTCACCGGTTTTGGTCACCGGGTCTCATATAACCGGCGCGGTGACCAAAACCGGAGTCAGGCGGTGGCGCGCCAGCAGGTCGATATGTGGTCGTCGACCATGCCGGTGGCCTGCATCAGCGCGTAGGCCGTGGTGGGTCCGACGAACTTCAGCCCGCGCTTGCGCAGCTCCTTGGCCATCGCGGTCGACTCGGGCGACACCGACGCGACATCGCTGAGCCGTCGCGGCCGCTTGTGGCGGGTCGGCGCGAACGACCACAGCAGCGGGTCGAGCCCTTCCGGCAGGGCGTCGAGAATGCGGCGGGCGTTGTTGATCGTCGCGTCGATCTTGGCCCGGTTGCGCACGATTCCCTGATCGGCCAGCAGCCGCTCGACGTCGTGCTCGTCGAAACCGGCCACCGTCGCCAGGTCGAAGTCGGCGAACGCCTTCCGGAAGGCCGGCCGCTTGCGCAAGATGATCAGCCAGGACAAGCCGGACTGGAACGCCTCCAGCGACACCCGCTCGAACAGCTCGCGATCACCGTGCAGGGGCCGGCCCCACTCGTCGTCGTGGTAGGCGACGTACTCCGGAGCCGAGGTCGCCCAACCGCACCGCCGGCGGCCGTCGGGGTCAGTCATGTGCGGGCGGCTGCGACGACTGTTCCGCCTCGGACGGCTTCGGCTGCTCCTGCTCCGGCCGGGTCAGCGGCTCCGGCCGAGTCAGCGGCTCCGGCTGCTCCTGCTCCGGCCGGGTCAGCGGCTCCGGCCGGGTCAGCGGCTCCGGCTGAGTCAGCGGCTCCGGAGCAGACGGCGCCGATGGCGTGGCCGGCAGCCCGTCGACCGACGGCCGGGCGCCGCGCAGGCGGGCGATCTCGTCGTCACGCATCCGCAGCTCCTCGGTCAACCGGTCCAGCAGCAGGTCGGTCTCGGCGAACCGGTAACCCCGCAGCGCGACGGGCAGGCGGGCGTGCACCACGTCGTCCGGCCGTAACTGGCGCTCGGGCAGCTCGTCCCAGGGGCGGGTGTCCGGCGCCGGCGGCGCGAGCTGCTCGCCCTTGGGCAGCACGTACACCGCCAGCGCGAACAGGCCGGCGACCACGACGATCGCGAGCAGCGCGTACAGGAACAGCGTCAGCACCCCACGATCGTGGCACGTCACGCTCAGCATTGCCGATGTGGCACGGCGATCGGGTGCTTCGGACCCGGCCCGACCCGGTCCGGACG
>DATBER010000022.1:0-14186 GCA_036558905.1 Jatrophihabitantaceae bacterium
CCTGGGCCTCAAGCTCGGGCTCTACCTGCTGCCCGGCATTCCGAAGGCGGCCGTCGCCGCGAACACCCCGATCCTGGGCACGCCTTACCACGCCGCCGACATCGCCGACACGACCACTGAGGGCAACACGTACACCGACTCCTGGCGCATCGACTTCAGCAAGCCGGGCGCCGAGTCGTACGTGCAGTCCTATGCGGACCTGTTCGCCTCGTGGGGCGTCGACTACCTCAAGATGGACTTCGTCGGGCCGGGCGGTGGGCAGCATCCGGCCGACACCCGCGCCGACATCGAGCACTGGCACTACGCGTTGCAGAACACCGGCCGGCCGATCCACCTCGAGCTGTCCAACTCGCTCAGCTTCGACTACGCGTCGACCTGGGCGGCGTTCAGCAACGGCTGGCGCATCGAGGGCGACATCGAGTGTTACAGCAGCTGCCCCGGATTCCTGACCGGCTGGTCGTCACGGGCGGTCAAGCGGTTCACCGACGCCCCGAAGTGGGTGCCGTTCGCCGGGCCGGGGCATTGGAACGACCTGGACTCGCTGGAGATCGGCAACGGCGACGTCGACGGGCTGAGCCCCGACGAACGGGTCAGCATCATGACGTTGTGGGCGATCGAGGCATCGCCGTTGCTGCTCGGCACCGACCTGACCAAGCTCGATCCGGCCGACCTGAAGCTGATCACCAACGACGAGGTGATCGCGGTCGATCAGGCCGGCCACCCGGCATCGCCGCTCTCGCAGGCCACTCAGCAGCAGGTGTGGGTCAGCGCGCAGCCCGATGGCAGCTACGTCGTGGCGCTGTTCAACCTGGGCTCGGCCGCCACGCCGGTGGGCGTCGACTGGTCGCAGCTGGGGCTGTCCGGGAACGCGGACGTGCGCGACCTGTGGGCGCACAGCCGGGTGGCCAAGGACGTCGCCGGCTTCGAAGCGACGTTGCCCAGCCACGGCAGCCGGCTGCTGCGGGTTACGCCGAGCTAGAGCTCGATCCCGAGCAGCGTGTCGATCAAGTCGCGGGCCAACCCGGGTGCCTCGGCGTCACCGCCGGGGTTGGCCAGCGCCGCATCGGCCCAGCTGTCGACGGCGGCGATCGCCGTCTGGGTGTCGAGGTCGTCGGCCAGCGCCGCGCGCACGGCGGCCAGCAGCGGACGGGTGTCCGGGGTGGCCGGCAGCGCGATGGCGCCGCGCCAGCGGGTCAGCCGCGACTCGGCCTTGGGCAACCGCCCGCCGGTCCACTCGCGATCGGCGCGGTAGTGCCCGTCCATCAGGGCCAGCCGGATCGCCATCGGGTCGACGCCGCCGCCGCGCAGCTTGGAGACGAAGACCAGGTTGCCCCGCGACTTGCTCATCTTCTCGCCGTCCAGCCCGATCATGCCGGTGTGGACGTAGTGCTGGGCGAACGGGTGCTCGCCGGTCAGCGCCTCGGCGTGGGCCGCGGAGTGCTCGTGATGCGGGAAGATCAGGTCGCGGCCGCCGCCCTGGACGTCGAAGCCCAGGCCCAGCCGGTTCAGGGCGATCACCGAGCACTCGATGTGCCAGCCCGGGCGACCCCGGCCCAGGTCGGTGTCCCAGTACGGTTCGCCGAAGCGATGTCCCCGCCACAGCAGCGAGTCGAGCGGGTTGCGCTTGCCCGCGTGCTCGGGGTCGCCGCCCCGCTCGGCGAACAGGCTCAGCATCGTCGCTTCGTCGTAGTGCGACTCGTAGCCGAAGTGTCGGGCGGCGTCGATCGGGAAGTAGATGTCCTCGGCCACGTGGTAGGCGGCCCCGGCCGCGAGCAGTTCGCTGATCGCCTTGGTGATCTCGGTGACCGACTCGACCGCACCGACCAGCTCGTTCGGGGGCAGGACCCGCAGCGCGGCCATGTCCTCGCGGTACAGAGCGATCTCGCGCTCGGCCAGGTGCATCCAGTTCTCGTGGGTGCGGGTCGCCCGTTCCAGCAGCGGGTCGTCGACATCCGTGACGTTCTGGACGTAGTGCACGTCGTGGCCGGCGTCGAGCCACACCCGCTGGGCCAGGTCGAAGGCGAGATAGGTGGCGGCGTGGCCGAGGTGGGTGGCGTCGTAGGGCGTGATGCCGCACGCGTACATGCGCACCGTGCCGTTCGGCGCGATAGCCCGGACCTCGCCGGCCGGCGTGTCGTACAGCCGCAGCCGCGGCCGCTCCCCTGGCAACTCCGGTAGCACGGGCACCGGCACCGCAGACCACGAGTCCATGCTCCCCAACCTATCCGGGCCGGCCGGCCGCGCGAGCGACGGGCTAGATCGGCGGCCAGGGAATGGCCGGGCGGTCCTCGTCGGGCCACGGGTGGCAGCGCTCGCGCAGCAGGTGCTCGATGCGGCGCACGGTGCGGCGGACCTCACGGGTGGTCAGCAGCTCGTGCAGCCGGTCGCCCAGCGGCCCCTCGATCTGGGCCCGCAGCGAGCTGAGCACGTCAACTGCCTCGTCGGTCAGCGGCTCGCCGGCCCACTGCCACAGCAGGGTGCGCAGCTTCGGGTCGACGTTGAACGTCACGCCGTGGTCGACGCCGTAGATGTGCCCGGACCGGATCGGCAGCAGGTGACCACCCTTGCGGTCGGCGTTGTTGATCACCGCGTCGAACACCGCGATGCGCCGCAGTTGCGCGGAGTTCGAGCGGCGGACCAGGGCCACGATGTCGACCGTCTCGTCGGCGTCGATCCACAGCTGGACCATGCCCGGCCCGTACGGCCCGTCGCGATAGACGGTCGGCGGCACGATGCACCAGCCGGTGGCCACCGACACCTCGTGGGCGGCCAGCTCGCGCTCGGCCAGGCTGCCGTCGGGGAAGTCCCACAGCGGCCGCTCGCCGGTGACCGGCTTGTAGACGCAGGCGGCGACCAGATCGCCCCGGCGCACCGAGCAGTACAGGGTCGCGTTGGAGGCCTCGACCAGGCGGCCCTCGACGGCCAGCTCGCCCTCGCGCAGTAGTTCCAGCGCCTCGTCGGCGGGCAGTTCGACCGCCGGCGTCAGCCCTTCCTCGCTCACGATTCGAAGGCGCTACCGCGGTGGTAGCCGTTCTGCCGTGGGCAGATGTGGCCCTCGTTGGGCTCCAGCGGCAACCCGCACAACGGGCAGGGCGGCCGGCCCGCGGCCACCACCGCGCGGGCCCGGGTGACGAACGCCCGCGCCGGGCCGGGGTCCAGGCGCACCCGCAGCGCGTCCGGGCCCTCGTCGACGTCCTCGAGCAGGGTCTCCTGGGCGATCTCGGTGTCCTCGACCGGCGCCTGCGCCTCGATCACGACGACGCCGGCCTCGTTGTCCCAGGCCAGCGCCATCGCGCCGACCCGGAACTCCTCGTCGATCGGTTGCTCCAGCGCCTCGGCGTCCGGCTCGCCGCCGTCGGGGATCACCGCGCCGGTGCGGGCCACGACCTCCTCGAGAAGCTGCTCGATCCGGTCGGCCAGCACGACCACCTGCTGCTTCTCCAGGGCCACCGAGACGACGCGGGCCGCGTCGGCGGCCTGCAGGTAGAACGTCCGGTCGCCGGGCGTGCCGACAGTGCCCGCGACGAATCGGCGCGGGCGGTCGAAGACGAACAGTTGGCGAGCCATGACCAGTACGAGCCTAGTGGGTTGACCTCAGACGGCGCCCGCCCCGGATCCGCCGCCCACCGTGGCGTCGGACCGGGTCCGGCTCGGCCGGCGGCGGCGTTTGGGCGGGGCGAAGCCGGCGAGATCCCCTCCGCCGCCGCCGACGTCGTTGGCCCGCAGGACGTAGGGCCGGGTGTCGGTGTAGCGCACGATCGAGGCCGAGCACGGGTCGACGACGATCCGCTGGAACTGGTCGAGGTGCAGGCCGAGGGCGTCGGCCAGCACGGACTTGATCACGTCGCCGTGGCTGCACGCCACCCAGACCGAGTCCGGGCCGAGCTTGGCGTCCCAGTCGCGGATCGCCTGGACGGCCCGGGCCGCGACCTCGGGCAGCGACTCGCCGTTCGGGAAGCGCACCGCCGACGGCTGACCCTGCACGACCTTCCAGAGCGGATCGCGGGCCAGCTCCTTGATCGGCTTGCCCGTCCAGTCGCCGTACCCGCACTCGATCAGCCGCTCGTCGACGTGCTGTTCCGGCGCGTTCTTCTGGGCGGCGGCCAGCAGGTCGGCCGTCTCGACGCAGCGCTCGAGCGGGCTGGTCACGATCGCGGCCACCGGCAGCGCGGCCACCCGCTGAGCCAGCGCCTCGGCCTGCGCGCGGCCGCGGTCGTCGAGGTGGATGCCGGGGGTGCGTCCGGCCAGCACCGGGCCGGTCATGGCGGTCAGACCGTGCCGGATCAGCAGGACGGTGGACATTACGACGTCGCCTGGATGACGCCGCCGGACAGCAATCCGATCAACAGCACCCCTACGACGATTCGGTAGTAGATGAACAGGTACATGCTGTGCCGTGAGATCCACCGCATCAGCCAGACGATCGAGGCTAACCCCACGATGAACGCGAAGATCAGGGCGACCCCCGTGAGGCCGGCCCCGGCGCCACCCTTGTCGCCGATCTTGCGGGCCTCGTACAACCCGGACAGCACGACGGCCGGGATGGACAGCAGGAACGAGAACCGCGCCGCGGTCGGCCGGTCCAGGCCGCGGAACAGCCCGGCGGTGATCGTCGTGCCCGAGCGCGACGCGCCGGGGATGAGGGCCAGTGCCTGCGCGGTGCCGACGGACATCGCATCGCTGACGTTGAGGTCCTCCTCCTCGCGGCTGCGCGTGCCGACGTGCTCGGCCCACATCATGACCAACGCCAACGCGATCATGGTGATCGCGATGATCCACAGGTTCCGGGCGCCGGTCTCGATCTGGTGGCTGAACACGACCCCGAACACCGAGACGGGCACCGTCGCGATCACCAGGTACCAGCCCATGCGGTACTCGAGGGTGCCGCGCACGGACCTGTCGACCAGTCCGCGCAGCCACGCCATCGCGACCTGGACCAGTTCGCGCCAGAAGTAGAGCACCACAGCCAGCAACGTCCCGAGCTGGATCACCGCGGTGAAGGGCGCGCCCGGATCGTCCCAGTTGAACAACGCCGGGACGATGCGCAGGTGGGCGGTGGACGAGATCGGCAGGAACTCGGTCAGGCCCTGGACGATGCCGTAGACGATCGCCTGGTACAGGTTGACGTCGTGCTGGGACGACGAGGCGGCGACGACGTGCGGCAGCCCCGAAGCGAGAAGGCTCACCCCGCGACCCCGGCCTGGTCCAGGGCCTCGGCGGCGGTGGTCAGGGCGCGCAGCCGCTCGTCCAGCGTCGGGGCCAGCGGCGTGACGGCCAGGGTGGTGACTCCCGAGGCGGCGAACGCGGCTATCCGCTCGGCGATGCGTCCCGGCGGGCCGAGCAAGGCCGTCGAGTCGACGAACTCGAGCGGCACCGCGGCGGCCGCGCCCTCGTAGTCGCGCGACAGGTAGCGGTCCTGCACCTCGGCGGCTTGCTCGGCGTAGCCCATCCGGACGGCCAATGCGTTGTAGAAGTTCTGCTCGCGACTGCCCATGCCGCCGATGTAGAGGGCGGCCATCGCCCGCAGCGGCGCGGCGCAGGTCTCGACGTCGCCGCCGATCACCATCGACGTGCTCGACACGACGTCGAAGTCCTCGAGAGTCTTGCCGACCTTGGCGCGGCCGGCCTCCAGGTGCTCGAACAGCTCGTTGCGGAAATCGGGCGCGTAGAAGATCGCCAGCCAGCCGTCGGCGATCTCGCCGGTCAGCTCGAGGTTCTTCGGCCCGACCGCGGCCAGGTAGATCGGGATGTGCTCGCGCACCGGGTGGACGGTTAGCCGCAGCGCCTTGCCCGGGCCGTCGGGCAGCGGCAGCTGGTAGGTCTGCCCGTCGTAGCGGACCCGCTGCCGGGCCAAGGCCATCGTGACGATGTCGACGTACTCGCGGGTGCGGGCCAGCGGCTTGGCCCACCGCACGCCGTGCCAACCCTCGGACACCTGCGGCCCGGACAGGCCCAGGCCGAGACGGAACCGGCCGCCGGACAGCGTGTCCAGCGTGGCCGCCGTCATCGCGGTCGCTGTCGGAGTGCGAGCCGGGATCTGCATCACCGCGCTGCCGACGTCGATCCGAGGCGCCTGCGCGGCGACCCAGGCCAGGACGGTCGGCGAGTCCGAGCCGTAGGCCTCGGCGGCCCACACCACCGAATAGCCCAGCCGGTCGGCCTCCCGGGCCAGGGCAAGGTTGTCGGCATCGTTGCCCATGCCCCAGTAGCCGAGGTTCAATCCCAACTTCACGCGCACACCCTAGAGGTTGGCCCTCGGCGATGCTGATCAGGGCGCGCCGTCCACACCCAGCCGCGACCTAGGCCGCGCAGCCGATAGGTTCTTGCCGTGAAACTGCGCAGCGTCGGGCACAGTGGCCTTCGGGTGTCCCAGCTCGGACTCGGCACCATGACCTGGGGACTCGAGACCGACGCCGACGAGGCGGCCGCCCAGCTCGTCGCGTTCCGCGAGGTCGGCGGCACCCTGATCGACACGGCCGTCTCGTACGGTTTCGGGCGAACCGAGCAGATCATCGGCCAGTTGCTCGCCGACGTTGTCCCCCGCGACGAGGTCGTGATCGCCACCAAGGCCGGCGTCATCCGCACCGAGAACGAGCGCACCGTCAACGTCAGCCGGGGCGAGCTGCTGCACAGGCTGGACCAGTCGCTGCGCCGGCTCGGCACCGACCACGTCGACCTCTGGTACGTCCACTACGTCGACGACGCGGTGCCTTTCGACGAGACGCTGTCCGCGCTGGACGCCGCCGTGGCCTCGGGCAAGGCGCGCTACGTCGGCGTGTCGAACTACTGCGGCTGGCGCACCGCCCGGGCGGCGACCTGGCAGCGGGCCGTCCCCGGACGGGCGCCCATCGTGGCCAACCAGGCGCGTTACTCGCTTCTCGACCGGGGCGTCGAGCGCGAGGTCATCCCGGCCTGCCGGGCCCTGGGCGTGGGCGTGCTGCCCTACTCACCACTCGGCGGCGGCGTTCTCACCGGCAAGTACCGGGCCGGCGTCCCGGCCGACTCACGCGCCGCGGCGGCCGGACAGGGTCCGGCCGACGTCGCCTCCGACCGCGAGGTCGGCATCGTCGAGGCGGTGGCCACCGCAGCCGAGGGGCTGGCCACCTCGCCCATCGCGGTGGCCCTGGCCTGGGTGCGCGACCAGCCCGGCGTCACCGCGCCGATCCTGGGCGCCCGCACCCTGGGCCAGCTCACCGCCGCGCTGGCCTCGGAGAAGCTCGAGCTGCCCATGGAGATCCGCCAGGCCCTGGACGACGTCTCGGCTCCGCCGATCGGTTACCCCGAGGACGTCAGCTGACCGATCCGATCTTCACCGCGTTCTGCGAGGCCGGACTGTGGCCGGGCCTGGGCCGCAAGCTGGTGTCGGCGCTCGACGACGCCGGCATCCACGGCCCGGCCGACGTCACGGCCGAGCGGCTGGCGCTGCTGCCCAAGGTCGGCGCGCAGCGGGCCGGGCGGCTGCTGTCGTCGTTCATCGCGGCCGCCCCGGTGTACGAGCTGGTCGAGCTGCTCGTCCCGGCCGGGCTTGACGCCCGGGTGGCCAACCGGGTGGTCGACACGCTCGGGCCGCCGGCGCCCCGGCTGGTGCGCGACGACCCGTGGCTGCTGCTCGGCATTCCGGCAGTCACGCCCGCCGACGCCGACCGGGTGGCCCGCGCCGCCCTGCCCGGCGTCCAGCGCGACGACCCCCGCCGGGCCCGGGCCCTGGTCGCCCACGTGCTGGCCCGCGATTCCCGCGACGGGCACACCGTGACCCCGATGGACGCCGTGATGGATGCCCTGGCCGAGTTCGGGGCCGGCGATCCGGCCGCGGCCGTCGAGGCGGCGCTCGAGGCGGCCACCGTCATCCGCTTCGACGACGACGGGACGCCGCCGCTGCTCGGCCTGGTTCGTTACGCCGAGGCCGAGGACGCCATCGCCCAGTCGGTGGCCCGGCTGGTGGCCACATCCGAGCCGATCAAGGCCGGCCGGCGGAAGGCCCCCTCCGACCTGGACGACGTGCAGCGCTCGGCGGTCGAGCACGCGCTGAACTCCGGGGTGAGCGTGCTGACCGGCGGCCCGGGTACCGGCAAGAGCCACACGGTCGCGGCGATCGTCGCGCTGGCCGAGAAGGGCGGGCGGTCCGTTGCGCTGGCGGCTCCGACCGGACGGGCCGCCAAACGGCTGGAGGAGCTGACCGGCTCGCCCGCCTCGACCATCCACCGGCTGCTCGGCGCTCAGGCCCGCCAGCGCGGCCCGCTGCCCAGCGACCTGGAGTTCACCGGCGGGTTCGCCCACGACGCCGAAACGCCGCTCGACGAGGACGTCGTCGTGGTCGACGAGACCTCGATGCTCGACGTCGAGTTGGCCGAGGCGCTGCTGGACGCCTGCGCCGACGGCACCCACGTCGTGTTCGTCGGCGACGCCGCCCAGCTGCCCTCGATCGGTCCCGGCCGGGTACTCGGCGAGCTGATCGACGCCGGCGTGGTGCCGGTCACCGAGCTGACCACCCTGTATCGCCAGGACGAAGGCGGCGCCATCGCCCGGCTGGCCACCAGTGTGCGCCAAGGCGAGCTGCCGGCCGTCGACGACCCGAAGCACGAGGTGGTCATCGTGCCGGCGCGCGGCTCGACCGAGGCGGCCCACCGGGTGGTGCAGCTGGTCACCGACTCGATCCCCCGGGCACTGGGCATCCCGGCCGACCAGGTCCAGGTGGTCACCCCGGTCCACCGCGGCGGGGCCGGCACCCAGGCGCTGAACGCGGTGCTCAAGGCGAAGCTCAACCCGGGCGGGGGCGGTCCGGCCAGAGGCCGGTTCGACCCGGGCGATCGCGTCGTGGCCACCGCCAACCACCTGGAGGCCGAGCCGTTCGGGTACGCCAACGGGGAGGTCGGCGTCGTCGCCGAGGTCGACCGCGACGGCACGGTGACCGTCGAGTTCGCCTCCGGCCCGGCCGAGGTGAAGGGCAAGGCGCTGGCCGACCTGCTGCACGGCTGGGCGATCACCGTGCACCGCGCGCAGGGCTCGGAATTCCCGGCGGTGGTCGTCGTGCTGCCCCCCGAGGCCGGCGGCATGCTGTCCCGCCCGCTCGTCTACACCGCGCTGACCCGCGCCCAGCGGCACCTGTCGGTCGTCCACGCGGTCGGCCCGGCGCTGGCCCGGGCGGTCCGCCACGTCGGCGCGCGGCCGCGGCGGACCCGGTTGCGAAAGTTACTTATGGATTGCGTCGAATCGAACGGAAGGCTGGCAACCGGCGGCCCATAGGGGTTTACTGGCCTGCTATGACGGCGATTACCGCCGAGGAGGCGAGCGCAGATCCCGATTGGGAGTACGCGCCGCTGCGGATCCCGGCCGATGTGAGTCGATCCACGGCGGCGGTACGACTGGCCCTACACGCCGAGTTCGGTGGCTGGGAACTCGCCCGCGTACAGCGCTTCACCGATGGCACCCGCCGCGTGTTGCTACGACGGCGCCGGCGGGCCGCTGATCTGCCACTCCCCGGCCTCAGCAGCTGACGAGCCGACCTCCGGCTCCGCCGGCTGACGGGCTGTTGATCATGGGCGCTCAGACTCCGGGCAGGCGCGTGCGAATGGCCGACACGAGGGGGCCCACGCCGAGGACGACGACCAGCGTGCCGACGCCGATGGACGCGCCGAGCGCCCAGCCGATCCCTGCTCCAGCCGCTTGCAGCACCGCGTAGGCAATCCGGAAGGGAACCGGTCGTAGGGCGATCGTCGCACTCTCGAACGGCCCGGAGCCCAGCGCCGTCGCCAGGTATCCGGCGACTCCCACCGCCAGCAGTCCGACGCCGGCGAGCAGGACCGCGACGCGCGGCACCAGCGTGGTCGGCGGATCGACTGCGATCAGCACCAGATTGACCGTGATTCCGACGATCATCGGGTGGACGACCGTTCCCGGTCCGGGACGCACCCCGCGGCGCCAAGCGAACGCAACCGCGCTCAGTCCGATGAGCCAATTGGCGATGGCATACGGCATCCGGCTCGACCGCGACACCCCGTTGACCAGGCTGGAGTATCCGTCGCTGCCCAGACGAGCCGAGAGCACCAGACCCACGCCGCACCCGAGAACCCCACAGGCCAGAACGAGCACCGCACCGCGGCCGACACGACGCCTCGCTGAATCGCTACGCACGCTTCTACGCTGACAACCTGACACCAATGTCAACGCAAGCTCGGAGATCAGGTGCGAATCGGCGAACTCGGCGCCGCGACCGGCGTCGCCCCGCGGCTGCTACGGCACTACGAGGCGCAGGGGCTGCTGGCGCCGGACCGAGACAGTCGCGGCTGGCGGGTGTACGACGAGTCGCATCAGGCCCGGGTGGGCCAGATCCGCGCGCTGGTCGAAGCCGGCCTGCCCACGTCGGCGATCGGGCAACTGCTCAACGCCGCGGACCCGGACGAACCACTGCAGCCGAGCGCCGCCCTGATCGCCGAGCTGACCGCCGTCCACGACCGCATCGACGCCCGCATCCGCTGCTTGGCTCGCAACCGGGACGCGCTGGCGGCGTGGTTGCAGCAGGTGACACCTCAGGCGCGCTGAAGGGCGCGCACCGTGTCGATGGTGTCGGCCTCGAGCGCGGTCTTGTCGTCGCGATAGCGCAGTACGCGAGCGAACCGCAACGCCAGCCCGCCGGGGTAGCGGCTCGAGGTCTGCAGCCCGTCGAAGGCGATCTCGACAACCTGTTCGGGCCGCAGCGGCACCACCCACTGGTCGAGCGGCCCGGTGGCCAGCTCGGTGAACCGCTTGGTCTGCCAGGTCAGCATCTCGTCGGTCATGCCCTTGAACGTCTTGCCGAGCATGACGAACCCGCCGGCCGGGTCGCGCGCGCCCAGGTGGATGTTCGACAGCCACCCCTTGCGCCGGCCGCTCCCCCATTCGACCGCCAGCACGACCAGGTCCAGCGTGTGCACCGGCTTGACCTTCAGCCAGCTCGCGCCGCGCCGGCCGGCCTCGTACGGGGCGTCCAGCGACTTGGCCAGGATGCCCTCGTGGCCGCGGCGCAGCGTGTCGGCCAGAAAGTCGGCGGCCGCATCGGGGTCGGCGGTGATCAGCCGCTGCACCCGGTTGGCCTCGGGCACGATGCCGTCGAGGGTGGCCAGCCGGGCGGACGTCGGCTCGTCGAGCAGGTCGGCGCCGTCGGCGTGCAGCACGTCGAACAGGAACGGCGTGATCGGGGTGGTGG
Organism: Jatrophihabitantaceae bacterium; assembly: GCA_036558905.1. GTDB lineage: Bacteria > Actinomycetota > Actinomycetes > Mycobacteriales > Jatrophihabitantaceae > DASXRA01. The sequence continues at coordinate 11,183 of DATBER010000022.1, forward strand.
CCCGCCCGGCTTCGACGTCGCGACGGCTGCCCACCCGCGAGGCGGTGATCGCGAACGGCTGGGGCCGCCCGTCCGGGCGCAGCGCGATCGCCTCGCCGTCGGCGATCAGCCGGGTGACCGGCAGGGCGCGCACCAGCTCGACGACCTCGGGCAGCCGGGTGGTGACGTCGTCCAGGGTGCGGGTGTACAGGCCGACCTCGTCGCCGTCGCGGTGGATCTGGATACGGGTGCCGTCGAGCTTCCACTCGAGTGCTCCCTCGCCGCCCAGCCGGCTCAGCGCATCCTCGGTACTGGTCGCGGTCTGGGCCAGCATCGGGCTCACCGGCCGGCCGACCTCGAGCCGGAACGCGTCCAGGGCGGCCGGCCCGTCGTGCAGCACGGCGGCGGCCACCGCGGGCAGGTCGCCGCGCAGCATCGCCGCCCGGCGAACCGCCGCGAGCGGTACGCCGGTTGCCTGGGCGACCGCATCGGCCATCACGCCGATGAGCGCGCCCTGGCGCAGCTCGCCGCTGAGCAGCCGGCGCAGGAACTGCTGCTCGCGGCCGGTGGCCGCACCGAACAGCCGGGCGAGCAGTTCGCGGCGGCGGCCCTGCGAGCCCGGCCCGGACAGCCCCTTGATCTCGGTGAAGGTCGCGTCGACGCCGCTGACGGTTAGCGTCGCAGTGTCGGCCGGCGGGCCGACGTCACGCAGCGACGCCCAGCCCACCCCGATCTGGCGCTGCGGCAGCTCGCCGGACAGCCAGGACGCGACGACGGCCGCCTCGTCCGGGCCGAGCCGGTCGAGCAGGGCGGCCAGCCGGGCCACCTTGGCGCTGCGGGCCGACGTCTGCGCGATCTCGGCCGACGCCGCGGCGATCTCGTCGAGCAGCATGCCGGCAGGATGCCACGAGCCGCCGACAGCACAGGGCGTGTGTCTCAAGTCCACGCTCTGCTGCGCGACGAGCGGGACACCAGAGAGAAACGCCCTAGCAGCTCGACAGGAAGCGATCGAGCACGCGCACGCCGAACTTCAGCGCGTCGACCGGCACCCGCTCGTCGATGCCGTGGAACAGCGCGGAGAAGTCCAGGTCCGACGGCAGCAGCAGCGGCGAGAAGCCGAAGCAGCGGATGCCCAGCAGCGAGAACGACTTCGCGTCGGTGCCGCCGCTCATCAGGTAGGGCACCGGCCGGGCACCCGGGTCCTCGGCCCGCAGTGCGGCGGCCATCGCATCGACGATCTCGCCGTCGAAGCTGGTCTCGACCGCGATGTCGCCCACGATCGTCTCGCGGGTAACCCCGTCGCCGAGCAACTCGTCGATCTGGGCGAGCAACGCGTCCTCCTGCCCGGGCAGGAACCGGGTGTCGATGGTCGCCTCGGCCGTCGACGGGATGACGTTGCTCTTGTAGCCGGCCTCGAGCATCGTCGGGTTGGCCGTATTGCGGATCGTCGCGCCGATCATCCGGGCCATCGCGCCGAGCTTGGCCAACGCCGGCTCGGGGTTGTCCGGGTCGACGTCGAGGCCGGTGATCTCCGCGACGTCCTCCAGGAAGCGGCGCACCGTGTCGGTGATCTGCACGGGGAACTCGTGCGCGCCGATCCGCGTGACCGCCGCGGCCAGGCGGGTGACCGCGTTGTCGCTGTGCAGCATCGACCCGTGGCCGGGCCGGCCCATGGCCTTCAGCCGCAGCCAGCCGATGCCCTTCTCGGCCGTCTGGATCAGGTACAGGCGCAGGTCGCCGCCGACGGTCACGCTGAAGCCGCCGACCTCGCTGATCGCTTCGCTGCAGTCAGCGAACAGGTCCGGATGGTTGTCGACCAGCCAGTGCGCGCCCTTGCGCCCTCCGGCCTCCTCGTCGGACACGAAGGCGAGCACGATGTCGCGCGGCGGCTTGCGTCCGGTGCGGGCCCACTCGCGGACGACGCTCAGCGTCATCACGTCCATGTCCTTCATGTCGATCGCGCCGCGACCCCAGACGTAACCGTCGCGGACCTCGCCGCTGAACGGGTCGACCGACCATTCCGACGGCTCGGCCGGCACCACGTCGAGGTGGCCGTGGATCAGCAGCGGCTTGCGGCTGGAGTCGGTGCCCTCGATGCGCGCGATCGTCGACGCCCGGCCCGGCTCGGATTCGAGGATCTGCGAGTGGATGCCGACCTCGGCCAGCCGTTCGGCCACCCATTCGGCGGCCGGCCGCTCCGGGTGCGTCGGGTTGGACGTGTTGATGCGGATCAGGTCGGAAAGCAGCGGGACGACTTCGTCCTGTTTGCTCGAGGCGCTCGAAGACGCATTCATAGCACCGTTCCTACCAGCTTCGAGTGAAGGGCGAACGGATCGGGCTCGATCAACGAGCGCGGCGTCCGCCCCGCATGCCGGCCGCGACTACCACGCCGCTGACGGCGAAGGTGAAGCCGAGCACCAAGGCGGCCAGCAGCAGCGAGTCGTCGGCGCCCTCGGCCGATTTGGCCGCAACCTCGACTTGAGACTTGTCCTGGCCATTGGCCGACGACGACTGCTGCGCGTCGCCGGTGTGCGGGGAGTCACCGCCGGCCGTGGACGACGAGGAACCCGTCGTTGTGGAGGGGTGAGATGACGAGCCGGTGGTCGAGTCCGAGGTAGTCGATGGAGCGGAGTGACTGATGTCATTGCCGCCGGTCGGGCCCACCGAGCTGATCGTCGGGATCACGCTCGAGCTCTGCGACGTCGTGGGCGGCTGGTTGGCGGTCGGGGACGGCGAACCGCCCGGAGGCTGCTGGGTCGGATTGCCGGACGGCGTGGTCGACGGAGACGGCGGGCTGGGCGAGCCCGAATCGGAAGGCGGCGGGCTGCTGTTCGACGAGGTCGGCGCCGGCGTCGTGTCCGTCGGAGTGCTCGAGTGCGTCGGAGACGGCGGGTGCGTCTCCTTGCCGGGAGGCGAGCCAGAGTTCTTGCCGGGCGGCAGGCCCTCCTGCGGGTCGGACGAGGTCGGCGTGGGCGTGTCGGTCGGGCCCGGCTGGCCCGGGATGCTCATCGGAGCCGAGCCGGGA
>DATBER010000023.1:0-31140 GCA_036558905.1 Jatrophihabitantaceae bacterium
AGTCGACCGTCACGTCGCCGACCGGGCCGCCCCTTCCCCCTTAGGCGGCTGATCACCGCCAATTCAGCGACGTGCAGGCCACGCGCGATGGCAACGCAGCCGGCCCGCCCGCTGGCTAGACCTGGGGGGAGCGCCGTCACGGCGCGGGCGGTAGCGGCCGCTGATTATCGATCCGAGGTGGACTGCGGCGCGACAGCGGGTTTGACCCGGGTAGGTCTGTCAGTGTTGGAGCGAGCGTAGGGAGCGGCGTGATGCAACGGGCGGGTTGGCAGAATGAGCGGCGGGACGGTGCCGGCCCTGCGTCTGGCGACAGGTCTGGTCCTCGGATGGCATCCACGGCGATATCGCAATCGCAGACCAGCGGGCTGGCCACGCACGTTCCTGGCCTGGGCGAGGCTGAAAGCTTCGCCGACAACGCGATGCCATCGCACGACAGCATGGACGACGACCTCGACGAGCTCGAGGAAGTTGGGGAGTTCGGCGAGCCGCGCGAGCTGACCGCGGCCAGCATCGCCTCGTTGGTGCAGCTGTTGAGGCTGGTCCGCGCGGATCTGGCGGCGGTGTTTCAGAACGAGGAAGCAACACCAGAGCAGCTGCTGGATCAGATCGTGCAGGTGGCCACCCGGCTAGTGCCCGGCGCCGAAGACGCCGGTGTCGCCGTGTTCTGCGACGGTCAGCTGCGCACCGTGGCCGCAGTCGGTGAGCTGACGCTGGCCCTCGACGCCCTTCGGCGGGCCGTTGGGGAGGGCCCGAGCCTGGATGTCGCGCGCACCGGCCAGACGCTGCGGGTGCCCGATCTGGCCACCGATTCGCGGTGGACCGTGTTCGGCGCGCGGGCGGCCCAGGAAGGCGTGCGCTCGGTACTGGCCTGCGCGCTGCCGCTTCCGCGGCGGCAAGCCGGTGTGCTCAGCCTGTTCTCCAGCCGCCCGGCCGCCTTCGACGCGGCGGCCGAACTGGTCGTGCCGGTGTTCGCCGCTCGGGCAGCGATCGCGCTCGCGCACGCGGAGAAAGTCGGCCAGCTCGAACGCGCCTTGCAAAGCCGGCAGGTGATTGGCCAAGCGGTAGGGATCTTGATGGAACGGCACCGGCTCTCGGAGACCCAGGCATTCGACACGCTGGTGAAAGCCTCGCAAGAGTCACACCTGAAACTACGCGAGGTCGCCCGACGAGTCACAGAATCCGGCGAAGATCCCGACCAGGCCGCCCGACCAGACCACTAGCGCGGTTCCGTCGGCGACTTCGAGTGATGCGCCGGCCTGACGCGAACGGCGAGCCTGCTAAAACGCCAACGGGGCTCGGGGCGACCAGGCGGGACCGTCAGACCGTCTGTGTAAGTGATCGTGGCGGTCATGTGGAAGACGTGATGCAGCCTCCGGTGATACCGCTTTGCCCCGCGTAGGTTGCCGCGCCCGCCCGGAATCGCGGGGCCCCGGTGCGAGCCCTGCGCAGGCCGCCTGCCGGGCTGGGGTGGCGAACATTCGGCGGGTCACCATTGGTGTCGGCTAGCAGCCGTGCGCCGAGATCGATCCGAACCCATGGGTGGGTGGGCGGATGAGGATCGCGGTCAGGTCGTAGGTTTCGTCGACCTGCGCGGTGGCGGCGCCGGCTGCGGCGGCGACCAGCTGGGCCGGGCGTCGCGAGCCGAAAGGGCGGTCGGAGTTCGGAATGGCGGTGGTCATGAGGGCGAGTCGGTCTGGTGGGCCGGCTTGCCGCTGGGGGAGTTGGTGGTCGTGGACCCAAGCTTGGGTGGTGGCTTGGACGGCGTTCCAGGCTGAGCCGCGGGGCCGGGTGCGAACGGTCCGGTGCCCATGAGGATGAGTGTGTTTCGCGCCGCGGAATGCTCTAGGGCTGGGTCCGCTCCAAGACCACGACCGGAATCTGGCGCTGCGTGCACGCAGTCGGCGAAGTACGGCGAGGACTGCCTGAAGCGGTCGAGGAAATCTTGGCGTTCGGTGACCTGAGCTTTCCGGGCCGTGACGTTATAGGTGACTGACGCGAGTTCTACGGCGGCGGCCGGTTTTCGCACAGGTTGTAGTACCAGCCCGGATGCATCGCCCGTCCGCTGTTGGCCGCGAAGATGAGCCAGTTCCTCCCGTGCGTGAGGTACGCCAGCGGCGTGATGTGCGCGGCGCCGGACTTCGCGCCGGTGTGGTGCAACAGCAGCCAGGGCGGGGCGCTTCAGCGCGGCCGGCTACGCGGGGGCTAGCCAGACGAACAGACGACCCAGGTTGTGCCCTGAGTCGGTCGGTGGGTTTGCTTGTGACGGTGGCCGGCGTGTAGCCGCCGGGGCAGGGCGGGCCGACGGGATGCCGGTCCTCGTCCACCTGGCTCTGCAGTCGCGTCAGCGCAAGCTCGGCCTCGTCATAGGTGGGATGGGTCTCGCGCAGATACCGCTGCTTGCCCGTCAAGGGATCGGTGCCCGCGTACACCATGGCCCGGAAGCTGCCGGACGGCAGCTCGTGGATGCGCCCCGGGGACGACGACGGCGCGCTGCCATGATCGAAAGCTGGCACCGCGCCGTTTCACGAAGCGTGGTTGGCGACCCCGACCGGACTTGAACCGGCGACCTCCGCCGTGACAGGGCGGCGCTCTAACCAACTGAGCCACGGGGCCTTGATGCAGTTGTGATCGTGCTGGTGGTGCTGCGTGCCCCCAACGGGATTCGAACCCGTGCTACCGCCTTGAAAGGGCGGCGTCCTGGGCCTCTAGACGATGAGGGCGGCAAGCCGCTCCATGCTACAAGGCCCCGCTGGAGTGCTTGCTCAGCATAGCGACGGGGCGGCCACCGACCAAAACGCGGGGGCCCCGGGAGGTCAGTGCTTGAGGCCGAGCTTGGCGGCGAGTTCGCCCATCAGGTCGTTGAACAGAGCCTCGCCGTTGCCGTCGGGGATGGCGAACTTGAGGTGCCCGAACGCCTCGGTGGCCACTGCGCCGTAGAGCTGGACCCAGCAGCTCAGGTACAGGACGACGGCACCGATCGGGACGATGCGGCCGATCTGCTCGTGGTAGCCGGCCAACTGCTCGCGCAGCCGCGGGTCGAGCTGGTGCGGTTTCGGCACAGACACCGGGTGTTCGCGCCACAGCTCGGCGAACAACTCGAGCCACACCTGGCCGAAGCGCATACCGCGGTTCTCGGCCGGGTCCGTCTCCAGGTGCTTGTCGACCATCACGCCCGGGATCGGTGCCCCGAACAGCAGGCCGAACTCGGCGCGATGGTCGAGCGCCCACTGCCGGAACGCGTACGACGTCACGAGGAACCGTTGCTTGAGCGGGGTCGTCGGGTCATTGTCGCGGGCGGCGAGCAGGGCGTCGGCCAACTCGTCGTAGAGGGTGTTGCACAGCGCACCGAGCAGAGTCTCGCGGCTGTCGAAGTAGCGGTACAGCGCCGGCGCCGTCATGCCCAGATCGTTCGCGATTCCGCGCACCGTCACCCGCTCGGCGCCGCCGTCGATCAGCAGCCGCCGGGCCGCCTCCAGGATCTCGACCCGCGTCGCGGCCCGGGCGCGTTCCCTGCGGGTCGGCTGAGAACGGTGCGGCGAATCGGGGTTGACGGCGCTCACGGCGTTCATCATAGTGAACACCGTTCATCGTGAACAGTGTTAACTCTAGTAATGATCGTTTACTGAGGTGGTGGCGGCATGTTCGCGTGGTGGGGAACGCAGGTCGTGCGATGGCGGCGGTGGCTGCTGGTGGCCGGCGTCCTGTTCGCTCTGGTCGGGGGCCTGTGGGGCACGCGCGTGTTCGGCGCACTGTCCAACGGCGGATTCGACGACCAGGGCAGTGAGAACCAGAAGGCCCAGGCGCTGCTCGATCAACGCGTCGGCAACACCAACCCGGACGTGGTGGTGCTGTTCCGGAACCCGAACGTCACGGTCGACGACCCGGCATTCGAGCGGACGGTGGACGGGGCGATGGCCAAGTTCCCGGCCGGGTTCGCCGTCGCGACGAACACCTACTGGACGACCCACTCGGCGGCGTTCGTCAGCGCCGACCGACACGAGACGTTCGCCGCGGTCTCGCTGAAGGACCGTGACGAGAGCATCGACATGTCGAAGTACGACGCGATGCGCGACACCGTGAAGGGCACCGGCTACACCGTGCAGGTGGGTGGGCAGAACGGCGTGTTCGCCGACATCAACGATCAGGTCAAGAAGTCGATCGCGCGGGCCGAGGGCCTGTCCATGCCGGTGCTGCTCGTGCTGCTGACCGTCGTGTTCGGCAGCCTGGCCGCCGCGTCGTTGCCGCTGGCCGTCGGGGCATTGGCGATCCTCGGCTCGTTCATCGCGCTGCGCGTGATCAGCTTCGGCACAGACGTCAGCGTGTTCGCGGTGAACATCGTGACGATCCTGGGCCTCGGCCTGGCGATCGACTACGGGCTGTTCATGGTAAGCCGGTTCCGCGAGGAGCTGCGTCGCGGCTCGTCCACGCCCGACGCCGTCATGCGGACGATGGCCACCGCCGGGCGGACGGTCGCCGTCTCGGCCGTGACCGTCGCCGTGTCGCTGGCCGGGCTGCTGATCTTCCCGCAGACGTTCCTGAAATCGATGGGATACGGCGGCATCTCGGCCGTGCTGGTGGCCGCCCTCGCCGCGCTGACCGTTCTGCCGGCGCTGCTCGCCGTTCTCGGTCCGCGCGTGGACGCCCTGTCGGCGCGACGACTGTTCCGGCGCCGCCGCCCGTCTATGGCCGAGCCGGCCGCCGAGCACGGATTCTGGTTCCGGTGGGCCAACGCGGTGATGCGTCGACCGGGAGTGTTCGCCGTGCCCGTAGTGGCCGTGCTGCTCGTGCTCGGCGCCCCGTTCCTGCACGTCAAGTGGGGCGGCATCGACGCGCGGATGGAACCCAAGAGCGCAGAGTCACGACAGGTGTCGGACGTGCTGCTGCGCGACTTTCCCGGCAGCCGCACGGACGCCATCGAGGCGGCGGTCAGCCTCGACGTACCGGTGGACAGCCCGGCTGGACAAACCGCGTTGACGGAATACAGCCACGCTGCGGGATCCGTACCGGGTGCAACGGGTGCCGGCGTCGTAGCGGCCAAGGGCCGGACGGCGCAGGTCGACGTGACCTATCGAGGCCAGGCGCTCGACGGCACCGCCAAGGACGTGCTGAAGGACGTCCGCGCGACGCCCCGTCCGGCCCACGTGCAGGACGTGCTGGTGGGTGGTTCGACCGCGCAGGTCGTCGACCGGCTGCACAGTCTCGGTTCGCGCCTGCCGTGGATGGCGCTGGTGGTCGTACTGGCGACGTTCGTGCTGCTGTTCCTGGCGTTCGGGTCGCTGGTGCTGCCCATCAAGGCGCTGCTGATGAACGTGCTGTCGCTGGGTGCGTCGTTCGGCGTGGTGACCTGGATCTTCCAGAGTGGGCACCTGTCCGGGTTGCTCGGCTTCACGCCCACGGGCACGGTGGAGGCCACCCAGCCGGTACTCGTGCTGGCGATCATTTTCGGCCTGTCCATGGACTACGAGGTGTTCCTGCTGTCGCGGGTGCGCGAGCAGTACGACGCGACCGGCGACAACCGGCTGGCCGTCGCCACCGGAATCCAGCGCACCGGGCGCATCATCACGGCCGCCGCCCTGCTGCTGATGGTCGTGATCGGCGCGTTCTCGGCCTCGCCCATCACGTTCATCAAGCTGATCGGCGTGGCCATGTTGGTCGCCTTGGTGGTCGACGCGACGATCGTCCGGATGATTCTCGTGCCGGCCACGATGCGCTTGCTGGGCACCGCGAACTGGTGGGCGCCGCGGCCGTTGCGCCGGTTCTACGCCCGGTACGGCTTTCGCGAGTCCGACCAGCCCGAGGTTGCCGATCGGACGCCGGTCAGCGTCTGACAGCCGGCTGAGCGATTTCCCGCCCGCCCAGGTCCGTCACGTAGGGTCGCGTAATGCGCAAACTGAGCATCGCGATCGCGGTGACGGGCGTGGCCGTGGCGCTCGCGGCCTGCAGTTCGTCCACCCCGTCCTCGAAGTCGTCCCCCGCGACCGGCGCGAGCCGCTCGACCACCCAGGCCGCCGGCGCGGGCATCGACGCGGCGGCGTTCGTCGCGCAGGCCACCGCCGCCACGGACAAGGCGCAGACCGTCAAGATCAAGGAGTCGATGTCGCTGCTCGGCATCCCGATCACCGCCAGCGGGGTGGCCAAGCTCGGCGACCAGACCGCCGATGCCGACGTCACGTCCGACACGCCGATCGGCCCGGTCCAGGTGATCATCGTCGACGGCGACGTCTACACGAAGGGCCTCATCCGGGGCAACCCGAGCAAGCCGTGGACGAAGAACGCCGGCGAGGCCAAGGAGATCGCGTCGGCGTTGAGGCAGGCCGACCCGCGGCTGGCTCTCAAGATGTTCTCCGATGTCGGCACGCTGAAGCAGGTGGGCACCGAGACGGTCAACGGCGTCAGCGCCACGCACTACTCGGTGACCGTCGAGCTGGCCAAGGTGGCCGCGCAACATCCCGAGCTGGCCGACATCCTCAAGGTGCTGATCCAGAACGGCGTCAAGACGCAGAACGTGCAGCTGTGGGTCGACTCGCAGCAGCGCCCGGTAAGGATATCGATGTCCGCGCAGTTGACCAATCCGGTCAAGCCGGGGGCGAAGATCAACTCGACGCAGTCCGTCGACTTCACCGACTGGGGTGCGCCGGTGACCATCCAGGCGCCGCCGGCCGATCAGGTCGCGAACTAGTGGTCCGTCTGCGACACGCCGCGTATCGCAGACAGACCACTGGTTCGAGTTACTCCGACGGGACGGGCTCGTTGGCCTCTTCGGACGAGAGCAGTTCGTAGCGCGGGTTGGCCAGGGCCAGGTGGCCCTTGTACTCGCCCACGGTGCCGACAGCGCGGATGACAGTGCCGGGCTGGATGCCCGGGATGCGCGTGCGTCCGAAGAAGATCAGCCGCACGCCGCCCGTGTCGTCGAAGACCTGCGCCTCGAGGGACTTGCCGGCCGTGGTGCCGACCTGCACGAGCTTGATCCGGCCCTCGATGACCACGCGCTGCTTCCAGGCCACTGTGCCGATCGGGGTGATGCCGTCGCCCCGCGGATGGTGGGCGGCCACGCCGGCCTCGTCGTCGTCCGTGCCGGTCCTGACCCGGGTGGCGGCCAGCGCGGGCTCGGATGCGGCCTCCTGCTGTCGCGCTTCGAGGTGCTCGACTACCTCGTGGGGCAGCGTGGTGTCGAACGGCACGATGGTGGCCGACACGTGTGGTATGCGGCCCACCGCCTCAGCGATGCGGTCGGCGGTTCGGTCGTGCAGCAGCCGGTTCGACAGGCGATGGAACGTGCGCCGGGGCAAGAGCACAGTGACCTCGGCCCGGTCCTGGATGACGGTGCCCAGGGCCAGTTCGCCGGCCGCCCGGACCAGCCGCCGATCCGGACACTCGACGATCTCGAGGGGGAACCGGTCGCCCAATCCGCGGTCGATCCAGGCCCGTTCCAGGTCCTGGGCCTCCTCGCTGTCGATCATGAGATGGACGGCGCGGATCTCGGTCGGCCGCAGGCTGCCGGCGTAGCGCAGGCCGCGCAGCACGGCCAGGTCGAGGCGGTCGATCAGCACGAGGACGACGTGCCGCGGGTAGTGCGGCGCGTCAGCCTGGTCCTGGCGGATCCAGGTCACGAGATCGAGCGAGTGGGCCTCGTCGCGGTACTGCCGGTTCAGCCGCATGAGGACCAGCCACAGGATCGGGAACAGCACGACGACCAGCCACGCCCCCTCGGTGAACTTCGTTACCGCGAAGATCAACACGACGGCCACCGAGACGAGGCCGCCGGTCAGGCTGATGTAGAAGCGGCGCCGCCAGGGGCCTTCGCGATGGGTGCGGTAGTACTTGGCCATGCCGAAGCCGGCCATGCTGAACCCGGTGAACACGCCGATCGCGTAGAACGGGATGAGCTTGTCGACGTGCGCGCCGACCCCGATCAGCAATGCCAGCGCGCTGATGGTCAGCACCACGATGCCGTTGCTGAACGCCAGCCGGTGACCGCGCCGGGTGAGCTGTCGCGGCAGGAACGAGTCCTCGGCGATGAAGCTGGCGAGGAACGGGAATCCGGTGAACGGCGTATTGGCGCCGGTGTACAGGATGAGTGCCGTTGCGATCTGCACGATCACGTAGCCGATGTGCCCGAACCACTGCGTGCCGAATGCCGCCTTTGCCACCTGGCTGATCACCGTGGGCGTGCCGTCCACGTACGGCGTCGCGTGCGTCTCGTAGGACAGGTACGAGATGCCGAGCACGAGGGTGCCCAGCATGATGCTCATGATCGTCAGCGTCTTTCGGGCGTTCGGCCCCTCGGGACGCTTGAACGCGCTGACCCCGTTCGAGATCGCCTCCAGCCCGGTCAGCGACGCACCGCCGTTGGCGAAGGCCTTGAGTAGGTAGAAGATCGCGACTCCGGACACCAGCGAGTTCTGATGGTCGGTGATCGGGATCATGCCCGGCTGGTGCCCGTACTGGGGCAGGTCGCCGACGATCTCGCGGATGACGCCGACAACGATCACCGCGCCGGCCGAGCACACGAAGAAGTACGTGGGAAACGCGAAGGCCTTGCCGGCCTCGCGAATGCCGCGCAGGTTGCCGAACGCGAGCAGCAGCACGACGCCGACCGTGAGGACCAGGCTGACCGTAGGGCTACGCAGGGAGGGAATCATCGAGGTGATCGCCGCCGTGCCGGCCGCGGACTGCACCGCCACCGTGACGATGTAGTCGATCAGCAGGGCCACCGACGCGATCTGGGCGATCTTCGGGCCGAAGTTTTCGCGGGCCACGACGTACGAGCCGCCGGCCCGGGTGTAGACCATCACGACCTCGCGGTAGAGCAAGGTCATGATCACCAGCACGCCGATGACGACCGCGGTCATCGGGAGCAGGATGTGGAAGCCGCTCAGCCCGAAGATCGGCAACAGCCAGATGAGCATTTCCTCGGTGCCGTAGGCCGACGACGAGATGCAGTCGCTGGACAGCACGCCCAGCGCCGCCTTCTTCGACAACCGCTCGTTGTGCAGCTCGGCGGTGACCAGCGGCTGACCCAGCAGGGTGCGCTTGACCTTGTAGCCGACGCGCTCGGGCAGGTCGATGGACGTGGCCGCCTCGGCGCGGGCGCGCAACCGGGCGGTGTGCGTCCGGTGGTCGACGCCGTGGTCGTCGGTCATGGCGCAGACGCTAGGGCATGTCGATCACGGGCCCGTTAACGCGGCTCACCACCTGCCCCAGAAGCCCAGCTGCGCTGGGCTGCGCACGAACAGGCGGCCGATCGCCCCGGCGATCAGGCCGACGAAGAACAACGCGACGATGGCCCCGACCATGGCTCGATTGTGCACCCGCCGGGCTTAGAACAGCCTCTCTCGGAAGCGAATCGTCCCGACCGGCTCGCCGCCGCCCAGCACCGGGGCGGTGACCAGCTCCGGATCGAGTGCGCCGACGGTGGCCAGCGCGGCGACGACGGCCCGCTCGGCCGCACGCTGCGCCCCGTCGTCGATCTTCAGCGCAATCGCCGCCCCGGACGGCAGGGCTGCCGCGAACACGCCCTCCGCCCCGTCCTTGGCGATCAGTCCGGGAATATCGGTCATGAGCCGGGACGCCGCCCGCCCGGTACCGCCGACCAGTTCGGGATGCGCGCGCATGGCGTCGGCCACGTCGCGCTCGGCGCCGTCCGTGGCGGTGGCCAGCCGCGCGAACGCCCGGGCCAGGCCGAGCAGGCTCAGCGCGAACAGCGGCGCGCCGCAGCCGTCGACCCCGGTCGCAGCGACCCGTTCGCCGGCCAGCTCCTCGACGGTGCCGCGCAGGCCGACTTGCAGCGGATGGTCCGGCGCCAGGTAGCCCTTGCTCGGCCAGTCGTTCGCGCGGCAGGTCCGCAGCATGGCTGCATGTTTTCCGGAGCAGTTCATGGTGAGCCGCCTTGGTTGGACGGCCGCGGTGCGCGCCGCGTCCTCCATCGGCCAAGCCGGCGGGCAGCCCAGGTCGTCCTCGGTGAAGCCGCCCGCCGCGAGCATGGCCGTGACTCCCTCGACGTGCTGCGGCTCGCCGCTGTGCGAGGCGGCGGCCAGGGCCAGCTGCGGAGGCGGGACGTCCAGGCCGAGACGGCGCATGCCGGTGGCCTGCAGCGGCTTGTTGGACGAGCGGGGGAAAAGCGGCTGATCGGGATGGCCCAGCGTGATCAGGTCGTCGCCGTCGAGGATCACGACGTGTCCACTGTGGACACTCTCGACGACGCCGGACCGGACGACGTCCACCAGCGGGACGCCGGGGCGCAGCGCGATCACGCGCGGGGTCGCATTCCGAGCAGGCGCACGCCGTCGTCGTCGCGCAGGACGGCGGTGATCCACCCGCCGACCCGGCCGTGGGTGAGCAACCCGACCGGATCGGCGGTCAGCTCGACCGGTTCGAACCGGCGGTGCTCCCAGTTCATCCGCGCGGTGTGGCCGGCCATGGCCAGGTCGATCACCGAGCCGCCCTCGGACAGGTGCTCGCGGGCGCCCTGCAGTCGGGCGATCACGTCGTCCAGCGCGCGGACCAGCTCGGGATTGCCGTCACACCATGTCGCGACCAGATCGGGCCGGGTCCGGGCGACGCGCGAGCCCGTCGTGTACGAGCCGGCGGCCAGCGACAGACCCAGTTCGCCGCCGGTCAGGCCGGTCAGGGCCAGCGTCTCGGCCAGCACGTGCGGTAGGCCGATGACGTGGGCGACCGCCGCGTCCTGCTCGGCGGCGCTGGCGGGCACCGGCTTGGCCCCGAGGTCGCACACCAGATCGGCCAACGCGATCCACGACGCGAGGTCGGTATCGGGTTCGAGGGTCAGCGCCCACGGAGCGTCGCGGAACAGCAACGCATCGGCAGCCTCCCAGCCACTGTTCTCCGTACCGGCCAGCGGATGGCCGCCGACGAACCGGGCGTGCGGGATGATCGAGCGCACCATTTCGAGCACTGGCGCCTTGAGGGTGCCGACGTCGGTGAGGATCGCGCCGGGCGCCAGATGCGGGGCCAGCGACTTGAGGGCCCCCTGCACCTCGGGCAGCGGCATGGCCAGCACGACCAGGTCCGCACCGTGCACCGCGCCGGCGTCACTCGCCGTCACGGGAAAACCGGCAGCGCTTGCAGCCGCGCCGGTCTGCGGGTCGGTGTCGTAGCCGATGACGTCCAGGCCGCTCTGCCGAATCGCGTGCACCAGCGAGCCACCGATCAGGCCCAGCCCGAGCACGGCGACCCGCCCGAAGGTGGCCGTCATGGCCTCTGCTCGGTGGTCATAGAGCCGCACGCTATCGTCCCGACTACCACCGTGTCGGATGACGTGTCAGGATCGAGACCTCGACGTTCGCCAGAGGTGGGGTCATGACGCAGCGTGGGTTCGCGATCGCGGCCTTTCGCGACGCCGGGCGATGGCGGTGTGAGCCGCTGCCGCCGGCTGTCCTCGATGACCTGCGGGCTCTGGTGGCGGCGTTACGCGGGCAACCGCCCGAGGGTGGCCCGTTCGTCGTGGCCAGCGTCGACGACGAGTTCTTCCTGATCGCGCGGCAGGACGGTGCGCGCATCTCGCTGCTGCTGTCCGACCTGACCGCCGCCGTCGAGTACCCGCTCGCCGAGCAGGTGCTCGAGCGGCTCGGCGAGGAGCCGCCCGACGACGACGAGCTCGACGAGGTGTGGCCGATCGGTGACCTCGACCTGTTCACCGATCTGGGTCTGCCCGAGGACGACATGGAACAGGTGCTCGACGATCTCGACGCCTACCCCGACGAGATGCTCGAGACGATCATCGACCGCATCGGCCTGGCCGAGCCCTACGCATCGGCCATCGAATCTGCACGGGTATAGAGATGAGTTACTTCGGTGCTGTCCTGGCCCGCTCCGACGACTCCTGGCGGGCCGTCGAGGTCGACCTCGACGACTGCGAGAGCCTCGACGACCTGCTCGACGTGGCGCGTGACGTGACGGGCGACGTGCGGCTGCTCGTCGTCGAGCAGGACGACGAGTACGCCGTGCTGGCGCGGGTCGACTCCGACGACGAGGCGCGGGTGTTCCTCTCCGACGGCCACGCCGCCGACGAGTACCCGATCGCCGCCCTGGTGGCCGACGAGCTGGACGAGATCGGCGAGGACGTCCTCGACGGCGACGAGGACGCGCCGCCCGCCCACGACAGCGCCCCGTTCGGCGACGCGTCCGTGGTGGACGATCTCGGTACCTCGGCGGGCGAGCTGCTCGAACTGTGCGCACACGAGGGCACCCTGCCGATCGACCTGATCGTCGCCGTCTGCGAGAAGGCCGGCTGCGCCGATGCGTTCGAGGCGCTGCGCGTGTGACGTCGCCTTCGTCTGCGATGGGCGCTGCCCTGGACGTGGCGCGCGCGGCGTCATCGTCGGGCGAGGTGCCGGTGGGGGCGGTCGTACTGTCCCCTTCCGGCTCGGTGCTGGCGTCAGCGCACAACGCGCGCGAGGCTTCTCACGACCCGACCGCGCACGCCGAGGTGGTGGCGCTGCGCCGAGCCGGTTCGGTGCTGGGAACCTGGCAGTTGGTCGGCTGCACCCTGGCCGTCACGCTCGAGCCCTGCACCATGTGCGCCGGCGCTCTCGTCCTGGCCCGCGTCTCGCGGCTCGTGTTCGGCGCCTGGGACCCCAAGGCCGGCGCCGTCGGATCCTTGTGGGACGTCGTCCGTGACCGGCGGCTCAACCACCGTCCCGAGGTGATCGCCGGCGTGCGCGAGGATGAGTGCGCCGCGCTGCTCGAGGCGTTCTTCGCCGCGCGCCGCTGAGCGTCGGATCCTGCCGGCGCGAGGATGGATGCCGATGTGTTGTTCGGGCCACCCGATCGGCATCCACTTCCCGATGAGCGCCGCCGGCGGGCCATGTATCCTCGTCGGCGGTGGCGTGTCCGAGCGGCCTAAGGAGCACGCCTCGAAAGCGTGTGAGGTGCAAGCCTCCGTGGGTTCAAATCCCACCGCCACCGCCAAGCAAACGTCAGACGCCGGGTCAGCCGTCGAGGTGGGCCAGGGAGCAACCGGGCAGGATCACGTCGTCCGGTTGGTGGCGGGGTCGGTGCGGATGGCGCTGGTCGTCCAGAGCACCGTGCCGAGCAGGACGAGCGCGCAGACGTGGACGGCCGTGCACCACAGGCAGACGGCATCGATGCGGAACAGCTCGATCCAGATCAGGACCAGGGCCGTGGCCACTCCGACCAGTGCGCCGGCGACCCGCACCGGGTCGAGGGCGCGCAGCCGCCATAGCAGCGGGATGCACAGCACGGCCATGGCGGTGAAGAACACCAGGCCGAGCACCGAGACCGGGATCGGGCCCAGATGCGACCAGTGGCTGGTGGTCACCTTCTGGCAGTTGATCGTCGCGGATTCGGGACAGGCCAGCGCTGAACCCAGCGAGAAGTGCTCGGCGGTGAGATAGGCCGATACGGCCAGGCCGATCAAGGCGACGAGCAGAGAGGCGAGCCCTACGCGAGGAGTCGAGGACACCGGACTAAGACGGCAGGCCGGCCGCGGCGGCAGTGACGCCCGGTGCGGTGCATACGGAGGCCGGCTGGTTGCCGGTCAACTTGCACAGCGCCGCTGTAATCATGTTGGCCGATCCATCGACCGCCTTGGCGATCGGCGAACTCGGATCGGACAAGGCCGCGGCAATCTGCGCCTGGGTCTTGCCCTTCAAGACGCCGGGGTCGTAGCTGGCGCCGGAGATCAGGTACTTGCCGCCGATGTCGATGAACGGGAACGAGTTCTTGCCCACGGATGCGAACAACGCCTGGTCAGCCGCATCCAGGGTGTCGAGCGGTTGGTAGGAGCCGCCGGACACCTGATTGCTGAAGATCTCCTTGGCGGTCAGGCTGAGGTACTGGCTGGAGTAGCTCGCGCCGTGCAGGGTCAGGGTCGCAGTGTTGGGGAAGACGTCGCTGGGCGAGGAGGACACCTCACCAAGCCCGCTGACCGTGCCGAACCGCGACAGTGCGATCACCAGCGACCACCGCTCGGCCGCGCAGTACGGACACCACTCCGCACCCACGAACAACACGCGCGGCTTCCCGTTCACCGTCAACGGTGCACCGGTCAGCGCCGTGGGCGGCGTCGTCAGGTCACCGGTGCCGATCTGGTCCAGGACGGCCGCCGGCACTGCGGTGACAGCACCGGCCACCGACTGCGCCGCGGCCGCCGCCTTGATCCCCGACTTCGGCCCGCTCGATCCGCCCGCGACCTTGACCGCGACGAAGACCGCCAGCACGGCGATCACGACGACAACGGGGGCCAATACCGTCGTCAGCCGGCGCCGGCGAGCCGCTCGCGCGCTCGCAGCAGCCGCCAGCGCACGCTGGGCGGCCAGTCGCTTCTGCGCGGCCGTCGACCCGTTGATCCGGCTCGATTCCGGAGGCTTGGCCGGACCTCGACCTTTCGGACTCATCGACCGCCGCCGCGTCGTACTCGATGGTGCATGACTTCGAGCGTTACGCGGGTGGATGTGAGGCAGCGAAGCGTCGCCAATGAGGAACGGACCACGATGGATTGGTCGCCGTCCGGGCCGGTCGAGCTCCCGCGATCGACCGTGGCGCGAGTCACTGAATCGCCGATCGGCGGAAGTTCTCGCCGGCCTGCGGGCCGCGAATTGCGTGCTATGCCGTGGAGGTGAACCAGCGGCGGTCCTCTTCGCTCACCCACAGCGGATGATTTGAAGCGGGCCGGCCATCAGGAGTCTTGTCGGATGACAGTGCGGCCAAAGCGTCAGGCTCGGGACCGTGAGCGGCTCTGACGGTCCGCGGAGGAGGGGATCCGCGCGGCGCACGGATCGCGCGAGCACTGCGCGCCGAACGCGACCAATCAGCACGCGGGTTGCCGGGTGGACGGTGCGGGGGTCGGCAGCGGTTCGCTGGGCTGGTGTGGCGAGAACATCGCAAGCGAGCAACCACGACCGTCAGCACCGAATCCACGCCCGCGGCAACGTACACGCCAGCGAGTCAACTCCCGTCAGCCAAGTCGACCAACGACGAACCCGGACAATCAAGATCGCCCTGAGCTGACAGTTGGACGCGCGCGATGCTCAGCCCAGGCGCTTGAGAGTGTGGTCCAGAGCGGCCCGCACCTTCGGGGCCGAGTCGGCGCGATCGCCGACCTTCTTGGTCTGCGCGTAGCCGATGTAGAGGATCGCGTTAGCGCGGTGCACCACGACGGTGACGAGGTCGTCGTACGTCTCCGGGTCGACGTCGGCCGGGAACGTGTGCACCAACTGCTGGGCGAACCCGCGCCAGCCGTTCAGCTCGAACGGCCGACTGTTGATCGTGTAGTTGCCGATGATTACCGGAGGACCGCCCAGGATTGTGAATGCGCTGGGGCACTTCGCCGTCTCGGTGTCCACCTGGTTCATGCCGTTGTCGGCGAGGGCGCTCGTCTTGAATACGAGTGCCCCTTGGGTGACCGTGGCCAGCGGGGTCTTGGCCGGATCCCGGGGCCCGACGACGAACCGTCCGGTCGAGTTGCTGCCCGGCAGCTCGACGGCCGGCGGGACGTTGCCCGTGACGTCGTCGGCCCGCTGCACATAGGGGCAGGTCGGGACGCTGTCGGGCGGCGTGTAGATGATGTGCGCGCCGGTGTGGTCCGAGTCGTCGACCTGGATCGTGCCGGCGCCGAGGTCGCCCGTGGTGATGAAGCCGGCCTTGACGGACTGCACCGTGTAGCTGCTGGCCTTGGGCTTCGGCGAACCGTCGCACGCGGCCAGGCATCCGGCGAGGACGACACCGGCCAGCGCCGCCGTCACGAGTCGAGTCGTCATCACGCGCACCATCCTCAGTGAGCCCGGAACCGCACCAGTAGCGACGCCTCGTCGAACTCGCTGGTGTGGACATACAACAACAACTGCCATACGCCGGCGTACGGTATCGACATGGTGTCCGCCACGTAGTGGCCCGGCTCGGCAGGGTCGAGCTTGATCGTCTCGGCCGGAGCTGCGCTGCGGCGGCCCGGCGCCAGCTGAGCCGTGACCTCGGGGACGGCGCGCAGCGCGCCATCGGCGGCGACGATGTAGATGTCGGCTACGTTCAGGCCCTGCTTGGCCGGGGTGAGCCGTATCTCGACGTGCCCGCCGTCGAGTGGCCCACTCGGGCGGGGCAGGGCCAGCTTGGTGTGCACGGGCGGCGTGTAGCTGGCCCGGGCCGGCGACGTGTTGACCATGACGGTGGCCACCGCCAGGACCGCCACCCCGAGCATGCCCTCGACGGCGAGCGATCGCCGCAGCCACGGCCAACCTGGGCGTTCGGTCAACGGTTGTGACCGCTGCACGAAGCGCCGGGCCTGCGACGCGAGTACGAGAATCAGCACGATGCCGCCGAGCTTGATCAACAGCAGCCGGCCGAACTCGGTCGCGGGCAACGCCGGCAGGGTGCCCACCTGACGCCAGGTCTGGTACAGACCGGTCAGCAGGATCACCGCGAAGCTGGGCAGGGCGATCCGCGAGAACCGCGGCAGCGCGAGCTCGGTGCCGGGCAGCCGGCCGAGCACGCTCACCGCGAGCGGGATCAGCCCGCCGAGCCACACCCCGACGGCCAGCAGGTGCAGGCTGCCCACCGGAATGGCCAGCCATCGTTGCGCGCCGACGTGGGAGTGGTCGGTGAGCGTCCAGGTGAATGGCAGCGCGACCAGGGCGAGTCCCGCTACCACCTGCGCCGGGACGTGAGCCCGGCCGCGGGCTGCCACCACCACGGCGCCGGCGAGTAAGGCGACAATTGCCAAGCGGACTAGCAACGCCCAGCCCAGGCCCGTCAACACCGTCGAGTGCAGCGCCGTGGCAGAGAACGCCGAGCCGAGCGAGCCGGCCGTCGCGTACGGGTACTGCACGAGGAACGCCAGGCTGGTGCCGACGGCCAGCACGGCGAATCCCGTGGCGACGACCAGCCCGACCCGGCGCGGCCCGTCGGCCCCGGACCAGACGAACGCGAGAAAGACCACCCCGCCGACCACCAGGACGAATCCCAGGTACGCCAGGACGTCGGCCGTCTTCCGGACGTCGTCGGGCAGCGCGCTGGACTGCTGGCCGTGGCTCACGACCGCCGGGCTCGGCGAGCCGATGCTGAACTGGAACGCCCCTGACACGACATGCGAATCCGCCGAGACGACCCGCCACGACACGACGTACGTGCCGTTGTCCAGCCTGGCTGGCAAGTCCGCGGCTACGGCGCCGCCGCTACCGGCGAGATGGTTGGCCCGCCCGGCGGCAACCGGGTGGCCGTCCGCGTCGAACAGCTGCACCGAGTCCGAGGTCAGCGTCACCGCTTCGTCGAACCGCAGCGTGACCTGCCGCGGCGCCTGCGCCGTCACGGCGCCGTCAACCGGCGAGGTCTGCAGCAGTACTGCATGCGCGCCCGCCGGTGGGGCCCCGAAGACGGCTCCGACGGCCAGGATCCCTGCGACGAGCAGCCCTACCCGGAGGGCTACTTGTCGCAAGAGTTCCAGCAGATCTTGCCGTCCGGATGGCCGGTGATCTTGCCGTCGTAGCGCAGGACGTCGACGCCGCGGTTGTAGTCGGCCACGTAGACCAGCCCGTTGTGCCAGTACGGGGCCGACGCCGATCCGGCCGTAACGTTCGGGTCGCCGGACGGGATCCGGAAGTAGCCGACCTGCTTCGGGTGCTCAGGGTCGGAGATGTCGATGAACCGGGTGCCCTGCGCGTACCAACCCTCGACGAGGATGTTGCCGTTCACCGTGAACCAGTGCGCCGAGCAGCTGCCCGTGGTGGCCGAGCCTTGCTGGCCCCACGCCGTGTAGTGGCCGACCAGCTTGAGCCGGAACGGGTTCTGCGGCGTGGAGCGCCAGCCCTCACCGTTGTAGCTGCCGTCCAGCGACTCGATCTTCAGCTCGCCGGCCTCCGAGCAGGTGGTGATGTTCTCGTTGGTGATCAGCAGCAGCTCGCCCGGACGGTGCTTGCCGAGCGGCCAGGTCACGTGCTGGGCGTTGTGGTCGAAGTAGGCGAAGAAGTCGTCGCCGGCGCCGGGCGTCGGGGAGGAAACACCGCCGGCGTAGGGCACCGGGTCGGGCGCCGTCGCGACGCGCATGCGGTTCGCGACCGGATCCCAGTGCCGACCCTTCGTCCAGTACCCGCGGTCGCCGCCCTCACCGGCCACCCATGCGACGCCGTTGCGGTCGACGTCCACGCTGTGCGTGTAGCTGGTCTTGCCGTCGAAGCGATCGACGTCGACCGGCTGCGGGAACGTCTGCGGATGGTTGATGTCGCGGATGTCGGTGACCCACACCGGCACGCCGCCATAGGGCTGCGCGTACGGCGGCTGCGGGCAGCACCCGGGGTCGTTGCCCGGAGTGCCGGTGCTGTAGGGCCCGACCGTCCAGAGGTACTGGCAGTCGTTGATGCAGGTGCTGGTGTGGCCGGCCGGGACCGGGTGGAACAGCACCGGCTGCGGGTGCCACGGATCTTTGACGTCGATGATGTAGAAGCCGGACTGTCCGGTGCTCAGGGTGCCGCCGAAGCCGCGCGGGTCGCGGCTCATGAAGACGAGCTTGCGCTTCGGGTCGACCGTCATGTTCTCGCCTTCCCAGAAACGATCCTGGGTGTCGCCTTCGACGCGCAGCTGCGACGCCGGGACGGTCGAGACGAGCGCCGGGTGCGCGGGGTTCTTCAACGACCAGACGGCCAGGCCGCCGGTGCCGTTGGCGAACATGAAGTCGTACTTGTACTTGTCGTAGTGGATGAAGTTCAGCGACGAGTAGCCGCTGACCCCGCGCACGTTGTCGAGGAACGTGACGTCGCCGGCCACGGCATTGGTCGGGATGTTGTGCACGTCGTCGAGCGGCGGACCGTCCTTGTCGGCGCTGGCCGGTGCCGCTGGCGCCGCGGGCAGAGCGGCCGCTGCGGGCGGTGCCGGAGGACTGTTTCGCGGGGCGGCGCCGGCGAGGCCACTCGCCGGCACGGTGAGCGCGATGATGAGTGAACCTACGGTGACAGCACGAACCGTAATCTTCGGCATCTGTACCACCTTGGGCAGCGTTTCCCGGCCAGAACACGCAATTTCCGCAGATGATTATGTCCACCTGAGAGTCAGCAAGGCAATGCCCTTCGGCTAGCTAGCTGTCTGCCTTGAGCCCGCTGAGAGGGCACCGGGTGCTCCGGGGCAGGCCGCGAACCTCGGTGACGGTGTAGGACGGAGTCCTGGCGCGGGGAGCAGCTGGCTGTCGGCCCAGAGCAGCCGGCATCGTCCCGGGCAATCGTCGTCGGGGTGTCCTCGACGCCGGCCTCTTGGGAATCGGCGACCCACGTAGCCGTCCCGTAGTCGTCACTCAGGCGCATCAGCCGGGTGACGAAGCCGATGCTGCCCGGCTCGGCCGGAGCGGCGTCGCATTCGTCCTGGTTGCCCGGGAAAGAATGGCACGAGGGGATGCGGCGTATTGCAGCTAGCGGGAACTCGATTGTTCCTGCTGCCTTCGATGACTGGTCGCCGCAAACAGCGCATTCTCGTTACTAAGCGATCACGCGACCGTCAAGTCGCACCAGCAAGGAGAACGTCGATGCCGCGGACCGATCCCGGGGAGGCCGACGACCAGGAGTCCATCCGAGCAGCAGCCGCGCGCAATGTCGCGGAAGTCGACAGCGAGCTGGTCACTGCCTACTGGCGGCGGTTGCACGCCGTGTGGGACGAGGACGTCGAGCGGCTCGAGGAGGCCAGGGAGGCAATCGACGTGCTTCTCGAGCGGCGCTTCGAGCTCATGCCAGCGCAAGGCGCCGAAGCCGCTTCGACCTGTGAGGCGCAAGCCCCCGTAGGTTGACTCCCCCTCCGCCCCGCAGGTCGACGCCGGGCGCCGGGTCAGCCCTCTGCGGCGGCCCGGCGCTTTGGTGCCGGCGGTTGTGGTGGATCGAAGTGGTCGACGTAGAGCTGCTGCGCCAGCGTCCAGATGTTGCTGTTCAGGCAGAGCGTTGCCCGCGTCGCCGCACGTCGTGTGGCAGTCGCCGACCGAACCGCGGCGACCGGCCGGTCGGCCCTGGCTCGCAGCGAGGCCCGCGAGGAATCGCTTCCTCGCGGGCCTCTATTGCCGAATCGCTCAGCCGAGCAGGGCGAGGGTCGGCACGAGCCGGTCAGCTCGGGGGCTGCCCAGCCCGGACGCCGCGTCCCATCCCTTCTTGGCCGGGAAGCCGTCGACGGTGACGTCACCGTGATACGTGTTGTCGCCGACGGTCACGTCGTGGAAGAGGTTGTTGTACACGCCCGGCACCAGGGCCAGGCCGTACAGGGTGGAGTTGATCGTGCCGACCCGGCCGTGACGCAACTGGTCGGTCAGGGCGATCAAGCCGGCCCACTGCGGGGAACCGGCGCTGGTGCCACCGAACCGGAACACCAGGTTGGCGCCCTGGCCGGAGCTGCTCCACACCGCCAGCACGCCGCCGATGATTGCTGCGTTGTAGGCGATGTCCGGCACCCCACGCGCGGGCAAGCGCTGCGCGGACTGGTACGCCGGGGTGCGGTACTCGACGCTGAAGCCGCCGCCACCGGCCGCCTGGAAGTCGGGCTCGTTCCAGACCTGCTCGCTCTGGTACGCGCCGGTGGTGCCGTTGGCGAATAGGCGGGTACCGCCGACGCCGGTCACGTTCGGGTCGGACGCCGGAGTGCTGGCCGCCTTGAAGAACGACGTGTTGTCGCAGGTCGGCTGCGCGGCACCCTGATCACCCGACGACGCCAGCAGCGTGATGCCCTTCGCCACCGCGCGCGCGAACAGCCTGTGCTGCTCGTCGAGCAGGTTCGGCAGCATGCACTGCTCGGCCTCGCCGAAGCTCTGCGAGATGACGTCGCCGAGGTTGTGGTCGACGGCGTACGTGGTGGCCGAGAGGATGTCGGCGTCGTCGTTGCTCTTGGCCAGCACCAGGTCGATCTTGGCCGCCGGAGCCACCGCGTGCGCCCACTCGACGTCGAGCGTGATCTCGCCGGCCCAGCCGACCTGGTTGGCGTCGCTCTGGTCGAACGGGGTCAGCCCGTCCGGCGCGATGATGTTGAACGCCGGGTCGGGCAGTCCGAACGCGGCGTCGAACGTGGCCAGGTCCTCTTGGATGGTCGGGCTCTGGAAGGAGTCGACGATCACGATCGTGCGACCCCGCCCGTCCAGGCCGCGCCGGCCCAGCTTGTCGATGCCGTACGCCGCCCGGATCTGGGTCGGTCCGTAGCACTCGGCCGGATCGGTCAGCTGGCAGGAGAACGTCGTGTCGCCGGGATTGGACGTGACGTGCCCGGCGACGGTGTAGTGCGGATGGGCTCCGATCGCCGGCGTCATCGACCCTGATGCGGCGGCGACGGCGGTAGGCGCGATCGCCACGAGGGATGTGGCGACGAGCCCGGTGGTGAGAATTGCTACGGCTGGCCTGCGTCTGGACCAGCTGAGGGCATGCGTGATCAATGCCCTTACCCCTTTCCCCGATGCAGGGTCCTACGGATGGGACCCCTGACGGTCCATCGCCCCGGTCTGGCGACGGCACCGCGACCGGACGTTACTACTACGGCGGACCGGACGGCAGCGTTCAATTCGGGCCATCCGTGCATGAGACCATCACGATGTGACAGACGCACCGCGTTTCGCCCGGGCGATGTGGACGTTGTACGAGCCCGTGCACGCCGTCACCTACTTCTCGGCGGAACCCCGGGCCGCGTTCGAGGCGGCCGGATTGCGTGGGTACTGGCGGGGCTACTTCGCCGGCCGGACGGCGCCGCTCGGGCCGGTCGGCGCAGCGCCGATGATCGCGTTGTTCAACGGCTTCGCGCCGGGCATGGTGCAGCGGGCACTGCCGGCCGTCTGGTCGCTGGCCGATCCGGCCACGGTGCTCGACGCCCGGGCCGCCGGAGCAGCGGCCGCTCTGCGCCGACTGGTGCCCGACGTCGCGGTCGTCGAGCCGGTCGCCGGGGCGCTGGAGGACGTCGTCGAGCGACTCGAGTGGCCGGGCCGTCCGCTCGGCGCGGCCAACGCCGACCTGCCGCGCCGGGCCGATCCGTACGAGCGGTTGTGGCAGGCCGCCGCGACGCTGCGCGAGCATCGCGGCGACGGCCACGTGGCGGCCCTGGTCGCGGCTGGCCTGGACGGGTTGCCGATGCTCGTGTTGCGCGGCGCGCGGGACATCGGCCGGGACCAGATCCAACCGGCGCGCGGGTGGACCGACGAGGAATGGGACGAGGCGGCGGCTCGGCTCGCCGAGCAGGGCCTGCTCGACACCGGTGGGGCGATCACCGACGAGGCCCAGCGGTGCATCGTCGACGTCGAACGAGCCACCGACCAGGCGGCCGCCGGCGCGTGGGCGACGATGGCCCCCGACGAGATCGCCCTTGTCGCAAAGGCACTTCTGCCGATCACGCGGGCGTGCGTCGCCGAGCTGCCCGAGCGCACACCCATCGGGGTGATCACGGCGTGGGATCCCGATCTCGACCCGGAGGCAACGTCAGCGCGTCTCGATATTTGAGAAAACGATCCTGAATAACAAGACGGCGTCGTAGGGTCTATGGGTGCTCGATCCTGGACGACGGCCGATGTGGCGGTGGGTCGTCCTGGCGCTGGGCATCCTGGCCCAGGCTGCGACCTGCGTGTTCCTGTACGGGCTGCCCACCGTCGTGCCGGCGTTGCGGGCCGACGAGCACCTGAGCCTGCTGGGGGCGAGCGTCGTCGTGTCGGCGCCCACCGCCGGGCTGCTGCTGACGCTGATCGCCTGGGGCGCCGCAGCCGATCGCTTCGGCGAACGCGTGGTGATCGCCAGCGGGCTGACCCTGGCGACGGCGTTCCTGGCGCTGACCGTAGTGGTGCACGGCCCGGTGCTGCTGTGCGTCCTGCTCGGGCTGGCCGGAGCGGGCGGCGCCTCGGTGAACGCGGCCAGCGGCCGGGTCGTCATGGGCTGGTTCGCCGTCGACGAGCGGGGCCTGGCGATGGGCGCCCGGCAGACCGCTCAGCCGCTGGGCGTCGCAATCGCCGGCTTGACGATGCCGCCGCTGGCCCACGCGCACGGCGTGCACTCCGCGCTGCTGTTCGCGGCCGCCTGTTGCGGCGTGATGGCGCTGGCCGTGGCCGTCCTGGTGACCGATCCGCCGCGTCCGCCCCGAACAACGGCGCAGCCGACGCCGTCGCCCTACCGCAGCCCGGTGCTGTGGCGAATCCACGCCGCCAGCGCGCTGCTCGTCGTGCCGCAGTTCACCGTCTCGGCATTCATGCTCGTCTACCTGGTCAGTGAGCGGCACTGGGATCCCACCGCGGCCGGACGGCTGGTATTCGCGTTCCAGGTCGCCGGCGCCGCCGGGCGGATCGGTGCGGGTGTGTGGTCGGACGCGGTGCGCAGCCGGCTCACGCCCATGCGGCAGCTGGCGGTCATGAGTGCGTCGCTGATGACCGCTCTGGCGCTCGGGGCGTGGGCGCACGCCTGGTGGGTGATCGCCGGGTTCGTGCTGAGCGCCGTCGTGACCGTGGCCGACAACGGGCTGGCGTTCACAGCCGTCGCCGAGATCGCAGGATCGTCCTGGGCCGGGCGGGCGCTAGGCGTGCAGAACACCGGGCAGAACGTCGCCGCGTTGCTGACCCCGCCACTGCTGGCCGCCGTCATCGGCGACAACCGCTACGCCGTCGGCTTCGCGATCGTCGCGATCTTCCCGCTGCTCGCGGTGCCGGTGACGCCGGCGCGATCCGAGCGGCGGGCGGCTACTGCTGCTCTTCCTTCGACGCGCGCGCCTGCTGCACCAGAGCCTCGCCGGTAGCTTCGGCGAACGTGATGACGTCGGCGCGGGCCAGCTGAGGGGTGCTCTGCAGGGCGTCGGCGATGACGCCGTCGAGTTGTTCGTAGAACCACTGGATGGCGTGCCGACCGGCCGGGGTGGCGGTGGCCAGCAGGCTACGGCGGTCGTCGGGATTTTGCGATCGCGTGACGTACGCGGCGGCCTCCAGCCGGTCGAGCAGCGCCGTGACACTGCCCGAGGTCAGGTTGAGCCGCTGGCCGATCTCGCTCGGCGTGCGCGGTCCGTCGTGATAGAGGAAGCCGAGCGCGATGACCTCGCTGGTGCCCACGCCGAGCTCGTCGGCGACGGCTTCGCGATAGCGCTCCCAGCCCTGGGCGAGGTCGCGTAAGGCCATGGACACATCGCGGATCGTCGGTCCATCATGGCTCACGGTGATCGTGTGTCCTCGTGACGTAGTTATTTATCTTGATCATCATGCTACTTACCAGTAGCAGAGCCAGTCAACGTGCACGGCAGCTAGTTACCAGCGATAACCACTGATCCCCTTTGCAAAACGGCGATATTAGGCTGGTGCATATGGGTCGCATCGCTCGAATCGGCTGCGTCGAAAATGACATGTCTGCCGACTCGCTTGATAATCCAGATACTTGTGCTAACTTCGCGTGTGCTGGAGGCGGCGCAACGGGGGCGCGCCGCCTCCATTCTCTTGCCCGCTGCAGATCGGGTCAGTGCGGCCGCTGGCGGGCCAGTTGCGCGAAGCCGCGCCACCCGACCAGCCGCACGAGATTCGGTGGCGCGAAGAATCGACGCATCGGCAACGAGCCGTTGATCGTGCCGAACAGTCGCCTGGTTTGCTGCGGGTCCGCCGCGATAGCGCGGAACAGGCGCAGCTCGACGGGCGTCGGCGGATCGAGGCCGGCCAGCCCGACCGTGAAGTCGTAGATCGGCTTGGTCTGCTTGTCGCGTTGCCGTCCGTAGCGGGTCAACGCCGCGTCGCGTGGGCCGCGTCCATCGATGATCGCCGCCGCGGCCAGCTCGGCGTCGCGCAGCGCGTGGCTCATGCCGAGGCCGGTGATCGGGTCCATGGCCAGGCCGGCGTCGCCGACGAGCGCCCACCCCGGTCCGCTGGCTTGCCGGAACACGTTGGGCAGCGCGTTGGTGCCCCGCACCGGGCCGACCCGTTGGGCGGCGCGCGCCCGCTGACCGAGCGTGCCGGCGGTGTCGAGGGTGGCCCGCACGGCGGCGTCGGGGTCGTGGCGGTAGGCGTCGAACTCGCGGCCGGGCCACGCAACGTAGGTGATCACCAGGCCGTCGTGGGTCGGCCAGGCGGATGCGACCCGATCGCCCAGTGCGTAGATCTCGCCGCCGGTGACCGGCAACCCGTTCCAGTAGCTGTAGAACGCGACGGTGCGGGGCGGCCGGGCGCGGTACTCGGTGGCGCCGACCAGCTTCGCGATCCGCGAATGGCTGCCGTCCGCGCCGATGACCAGGTCGGCCGACTCGGTCATGCTCTCGTCCTTGCCCTTGGCCCGGGCGGTCACGCCCACGACCCGGTCGCCGTCGCGGCACACTCCGTCGACGACGGTCGCCTCGCGGACGTCGGCGCCGGCCGCCCTCGCCGCGTCGACGAGCAGGGCGTCCAGCACGGTGCGCCGCGGGCTGAGCATCACGTCGACGCCGTCCACTGCGGGGAACGTCCCGTCGAGGACGATGCCCTGGTTGTCGAACCGCAGCCGGCGGGTGGGCGGCAGCCCGGACGCCAGCAGCCGGTCGAGCAATCCCCACCGGGCCAGCCGGGCGACTCCGGGCACGTGCAGCTGATGGGTGGAGAGCGTGTCGCTCGGGAATCGCGCCTGATCGAGCACCAGGACACGCAGCCCGGCTCGGGCGAGCAGCATCGCCGTCGACGCCCCGGCCACTCGGGCGCCCACCACGATCACGTCGTAGTGCATAGCCTACCCCGTTTCGTTGCGCCGTAACGTAACGCTGTTGCGTTATGGTGTCAACCATGGGACGGCCACGCGAACACGGACCCGAGGTGCGCGCGCAGCTGTTGCGGGCGGCCGCGCGACTGCTGAACGACGAAGGCCCGGCCGCGTTGAGCGTCCGACGGCTCAGCGCCGAAGCCGAGGTAAGCAGCCGGGCTGTGTATAGCCTGTTCGGCGATATGCCCGGACTGCTCGCCGAACTGTGCCGGCGCGAGTCCGAGACGATGGTGCGGCGGCACGAAGCGGTGCCCCGGCAGGCGAACGCGGTCGCCGAGATCCAGGCGCTGGCCCTGGCCTATCGGCAGGCGGCGCTGGAATACCCGGACCTGTACCGGCTGATGTTCGATCGGGTCGTGCCGGTGTCCTCCCCGAGCGACCCGGACGTCGCCTACGCGATGCGCAGCATGGCCCGGGTCGAGGACGCCGTCACCCGAGCCCTGCGCCAGCGCCGTCGCCGACGTGATCCGCACCAGGTGACGCTGCAGCTGTGGGCCGTCGTCCACGGGCTGGCCTCGCTCGAACTGCGCGGCGCGCTCGGCGATCCGGCCACCGCCGAGGCCAGCTGGCGGGACACCGTCGCGGCGGTGACCGCGGGGCTGTTCGCCGAGCGCAGGGCCCGCATCGCCTAGGCCGTGTCTGGCAATTCCATGCTCTGCTGCGCGGCGGCCAGGCATCCGATCTGCGGCGTCCTCGTCGTGTCCATAGCGCTGCTATGGCCTCCTCCTCGTCCTCGCATCTCGCGCACCGGGCCGCCGCTCGCGACGAGCGGGAATTGCCAGACACGGCCTAGGCTGAGTGCTCGCGACCACGACCGAGAGGACGGGCGATGTCGGACGACACGACGCCGGAGCAACTGCGTCAGGAACTCAAGGACATCGACGCCCAGATCGCCGAATTGCGCCACGAGTCGGGCGGTGTGCTGTCCAGCGTCGGCCAGGAAGGCGACGGCGTGCAGAACTCCGAGGACATCGCCGCCGACCTCACCGGCGTCGAGGAGAACGACGCGGTCATCGAGATTCTGCAACAGCGCCGGGAGGCCGTTCAGCGCCGCCTCGGCGAATCCGGCTGACTTCCGGGATGACAGTGGGCCGGGAAGGCGTGGTCTACTGACGGCGTGACCGTCCCCGCTGTTCGGGCGGGTCGCCACGCCGGCGTCGAGGGCGCTAGACCGTGGTACTCGACGTCGACGACGTTCGTCGTGGCGGTCGGCCTCGTTGGTGTTGCTCTCGCGCTGGTGCGCGCGTTTCCTCGCGTCAGCGTGCCGTCGCTGTGGGCCGAGGACGGTTATGTCTTCCTGGTCGGCGCGCGCGAGCACGGGTTGGCCTCGTTCTTCTCGCCCTATGCGGGCTGTCTGCACGTAGTGCCCCGGTTGTTGGCCATTGCCATGTCGCCGTTTCCGCTGACCTGGCAGCCCGGCATGTACGCGGTGTCGGCAACCGTCGTCAGTGTCGTGATGTTCTCGGTCGCCCTGTCGGGTCGCCTGGCCTGGCTGCTTCCGTCGCCGTGGCAGCGCGGGTTGCTGTTTCTCGCGCTGGTTGTCGCCCCGGCCCGCCTCGAGGCGACGGGCAACCTCGCCAACCTGATCTTTCTCGGGTCCATCACACTGGTGCTCATCAGCCTGGCCGGCGATCCGCGAACCGCGCTCGGTCGCTGGGCCGAGTCCGTCGGCGCCGTGCTGCTGGCGCTCAGCGGCCTGCAAGGCATCGTCACGGTTCCGCTGTTCCTCGCCCGACTGCGACGTGAGCGCAGCCGCCATTCGTTGCTGCTCGTGGTGCTCGTGACCGGAGCGAGCATCGTCCAGTGGTCGATCCTGCTGTTCGGCAGTGAACGCACCCAGACGCTGACCGGCTCGCCGACGATTACCGGGAAGTTCGCGTCGCATCGCCTGTTCGTCGCGTGGCTGATCGGCGAATCGAAGCTCGCTGCCGCCTGGCAGCACCACGCCGCCCTGCTCGACGTGGCCTTCGTCGCGGTGGTCGCGGCGTTCGTCCTGGCGCTGGTCGTCCTGCCGGATCGGGTGACCGCCGCCGCGATCGCTCTGGCGTTCGTGGCCGCGATGATTCTGCCGTCGCTGAGCTATCAGCGGATGTGGATGCCCTACATCGCACAGCGGCACCTGGCGTTGCCGCTGGCCATCCTGACGATCGTGTTCATCGCCGCGCTCCGGAGGCCGTCACTGTCGGCGCGGATCGTCGCGTCGACGATGCTGATCGTCGCGCTGATCGGGGTGGTTGCTGATTTTCGCCTCAAGACCTGGCCGGAGCGACCGGTCGGACCGACGGCGACCTGCCTGAAGGAACATCGCGCGCCCTGTCTGCTCCCGCTCGATCCGCCCGGTTGGCCGCATAAGGCTTTTCTGACCGAGTGAGCGTCGCCCTAGAGTCGCGGTCATGACGATCACCGCCGATCTGGCGCCCACGGGCGTGCTGCGCGCCTCCATCAATCTGGGTAATCCGGTACTTGCGCAGGGCACGCGGGCGGCGCCGAGCGGCATCACCGTCGACATCGCCCGCGAGGTCGGCGCCCGCCTCGACGTGCCGGTGGAGTTCGTGTGCTTCGACGCGGCTCGCAAGTCTTACGAGGCGGTGATGGCCGGCGACGCCGACGTGTGCTTCCTGGCGATCGAGCCCGCCCGCGAGGCCGAGATCGCGTTCACCGCGCCGTACGCCGTGATCGAGGGCGTGTTCGTCGTCGCCCAGGATTCGCCGATCACCACCGTGGCCGACGTCGACCGCGCCGGCATGCGCGTCGGCGTCAAGCGCGGCTCCGCCTACGACCTCTACCTCAGCCGTACCCTCCAGCACGCGACCGTGGTGCGTGGCGACGAGGGCGTCGACGTGTTCCGGGCCGAGGGCCTGGACGCGGGTGCCGGCATCCGCGAGCCGGTCACTGCCTATGTCGCCGCCCATCCGGACGTTCGCCTCGTCGACGAGCGGTTCATGCAGATCCGGCAGGCGGTGGGCGTTCCCAAGGCGAAGCGCCCGGACACCGTGCAGTTCCTGCACGACTTGGTCGAGGAGCTGAAGGCGAGCGGGTTCGTCGCCGAGTCGCTGCGCCGGGCCGACCAGTTGGCCGTGGCGGTGGCGCCACCGGCGTGACGCTCAGATCCGGTCGGTGGGATCGAGCAGGGGTGCGGTGGTGGGGAGGGTGTCGGGGTACTTGATGCCGGCGCCGGTGTTGAGGGCGACGACGGTGTCGGCGGGGCTGATGTCGCCGCGTTCGCGCAGGGTTCGGATGGCGGCGATGGTGGCCGCGCCTTCTGGGCAGACCAGGGTGCCTTCGAGGTTGGCGACTTCGCGTTGGGTGGCCAGCAGGTCGTCGTCGGTGACGGCCAGGGCGGTGCCGCCGGTGGAGTAGACGGCGTCGAGGACGAGGAAGTCGCCGAGTGCCTTCGGGACGCTGATGCCGAACGCGATGGTGTGGGGGTCGGGCCAGGGCGTGCTGTCGCGGGCGCCGGCGTCGTAGGCGGCGACGATGGGGGCGCAGCCAGCGGCCTGGACGGCGACCAGGCGAGGTAGTGGGCCGGTGATCCAGCCGAGCTCGACCAGTTCGGTCAGGGCCTTGTGGATGCCGATGATCCCGACGCCGCCGCCGGTGGGGTAGACGATGACGTCGGGCATGGTCCAGCCGAGTTGTTCGACGATCTCCAGACCCATCGTCTTCTTGCCCTCGATGCGGTAGGGCTCCTTGAGGGTGGATACCTCTTGCAGGCCCCCGCGGCGGGTCATCGCGTCGTGGATCAGGCGGCCGCAGTCGCCGATGTGGCCGCGGACCAGGTACAGCTCGGCGCCGGCGGCGGCGACCTCGCTGCGGCAGATCGCGGGGGCTTGTTCGGGCATGGCGATCAGCGCGGACAGCCCGGCCCGGGCGGCGTACAGCGCCCAGGCCGCGCCGGCGTTGCCGTTGGTGGGCATGGCGATGCCCTTGACGCCGAGCTCGGCCGCCCGGGCGACGCCGACGGCTGCGCCGCGGGCTTTGAACGACCCGGTCGGGATGGTGCCCTCGTCCTTCATCAAGAGCTCCGGAACGCCGATGCGGGCGCCCAGTCGGGGCATCGGCAGCAGCGGCGTCATGCCCTCGCCGAGGGTCACGACGTTCTCGCGTCGGGCGACCGGCAACAGCTCGTGGTAGCGCCACAGCGACGGTTCCCGCCCGGCGAGCACGTCCCGGCTCGACTCGGTCGCCAGCCGGGCGAGGTCGTACTGGGCCAGCAGGGGCGAGCCGCAACTGCACGTGCCCTGCACGACATCGGCCGGGTAGCCGGTGCCGCAGCGCGGGCAGAGCAGATCGGTGAGATACGAGAACACGGCGCCGAGGCTAGGCGTGCTGCATGAGACGCACCGCGTCGCGGGCGGCCGGCGAGAGCGCTTCGTCGTGGAGGTCGGCGAGTGGGAGCCAGGTCGCGGCGTCCGTCGTCCCTTCCACCTCGGACACGATGCCGTCGGCCGACTCGAGGCCGACCCGGTAGAACAGCGCAATCAGCTGCCAGTTGATGTCCAGCCGCTGGGCCGCGTAGCTGCGGGCGTCCATCAGTTCGGCCGTCTGCACGGTCAGCCCGGTCTCCTCGGCGAACTCGCGGGCCAGTGCCTCGGCCGGCTGCTCGCCCGGATCGATGCCGCCGCCGGGAAGATGCCACAGGCCGGGTTCGAAGATCGGCGACGACTCGGCCAGTCGGACGACGAGCAGCCGACCCTGGTCCGTGGCAACGCCGTACGCCGATACGCGGGAACGTTGCGGTGCGGCATCCGTTGTCACGGGACCGGACTCTAGATCACGATCTTGCCGGGGACGTCGAATTCTGACCCGGTCCGGCGATCGGGACGCGGGCGTTGGGCGAACCTCGCTCCGAGCGTTCGGTCATGCCCGACTGCTGCGCCTCGGTGCCGGGGACGGCCGTCCCAGCCGGGCCGGGCCGTAGACGTCGTCATGTCCTCCGTCGACTGCCGCCCCCGGAGCGGGAGGGCAGCACTCTCGCGGCGATCTTCCCTACTGCGTAAGGGGAATCTCGCGGCGGAGGATAGCGGCCTTGCAACCCCCGAGGTGTGAACCCAACACGATTTCCAACTCGGCTGTGCCCTGCTCGCTCAGGTCCGCCTGTGCTGCGGTGGCTGGTTTCCGGTGCCGGTGGCCGTTGGCCGACGGCCGCGAACGGCGGCGAATGAGACGGGAATTGAGACTAGCTGGGGGCCTACGGGCCTCCGAAACACTGGTTCGTGTTGGTCTGTGCCCTGAGGGCGCTATCAGCGGGGACAGTGCGCAGCCTGGAAGGGGGTCACCGCGGCCGATCGCCGTCGTGGCTGGCCGCGATGCTCTCCGCGATGGCCACCGCCGCGGTGCTGGGGGTTGCCGTCGCCGCGCACCTGACCCGCCCGCGCCCGACCCGTGGCCGGTCTACGACGAGCCGAACGCCCGCACCCGCGAAGGCCGCGTTCCGACCTACCGGGAGCCGAACGCCCGCACCCGCGAAGGCCGAGCTCTCGCGCCGGCGAAA